>DGRE01000065.1 GCA_002389905.1 Hungatella sp. UBA4396
TTGACTTTTCATAGCTGGTCTCCTGAAGACTGCTTAAATAGCAACGCATTTTTATTCTCAGTTCAGTTTATTCTAATGGAAATGGTTCTGTGCGGTTTTCTATGCAATTAAACAAGATTTTATGATAAATTTCTGAAATTCATATATATCATTGAAGAGACTTAGTGTCTGTTTTGGCTGGAATAATAATCGTTCCGCCAAGGACAAATTATGCCTTCCAGGAATCAGAATCACAGCATCAACAAATGTAGAAACTGTTTGCTTACTATCCCGAATTAATTAGTATTTTAAATGAAGATAATAGAGTAGTTGGTAAGAATGTCACCTATTTATCACCGCTAAAATTAGAATCATAATAAAAAGATAAGGGATTGATACTAGAAACAATATCAATCCCTTATCTTCATTCACAATATTTTCAGATGCTCCGATATTACAGCGCCGCGTCTCTTCGCTGGAACAGGCTAATTCCGATTCCAGCCAGCATGATTGTCACAATATACAGCGCCAGCGGTGCGGCCATTGGCTGGACGGCTTTTAACGGTGTAATCCAGGAGAAGGGGGAAAGGGCGTAGAGGACTTCGGGAATCTGTTGCTGCTCCCAGAAGATCTCCATAAGGAGAAACAGAGTGAGCACGCCATAACTGATTCCGCTCATCCATCTTGGCAGCGTACCGAAAAGTAACAGTGCGATACCACCAATAGTCCAGATTGCCGGAATCATCCCTGTCATTTCAAAGAAAAGCCTGGAAAGCGCTGTGCCGTCCCCAGTACCGATTACCGCACCCAAGCCGGCGCAGAATCCAGACATCAGCATGATAGCCGCCGAACCACCGAAGATGTAGACCATATGGCTCAGGACCAGCCTTTCCCGCTGCACTGGCAAAGACAATAATGTTTCGCCTTTTGCCGTCTCTTCCCGGCGAAGAATACCTGCCGACATCATCACATAAATAGAAATCAGCATCCCGAAAATATACAACATCAGAGATAAAAACGCCCGGTCTATACCGCCCAGCCGCTTAATCAGACTTGTCAGAGCCTCCGCTGAGCTGACGGCGTTCACCATTAAGTAACTGGCGTAGCCCATGGCGAAGGAAAAGATTCCGTAAAAGCAAAACCATGCGAGAAACAGGCTCTTTTGCGTGCGCCAGGCAAGAGCACTAAGATTACAAAGCCCCGGCTTTGCGAAAGCTCTGCCCGTCCGTTGGGGCACAAGTCCCGCGCCAACATCCCGATGCGCCATCAACCACATAGACAGGGCCGCCAGCGCCGCACCCAACACAAGCGGAATTAAAAGCATTATGAAATGCTCTCCGGCAAAGGGCCGCACCAACAACGGCCATTCCAGCGGATTGAAGTAAGCAAGAAGATTTTGTCCGCCGCTCACATTCCACATAATATGCAGTCCAAACAGTGCTCCAAGCAGTCCAAAAGACATCCCCCGTGCCGCCGTGGCACTTACAAAGAACTGCGCAACTGTTCCTGCCAGAATCCCCAACACAGAAGCAGAAGCAAAGAAACCCAAGCAGTGGGCCAGTGAACCGATAACCTCTAAACCAAGTGCAACCATTGTAAATATGGTCAGCAGTGCCGCGATGGCGTTAGTGACGATCATACTTATACATGCCGCCGTCAAGGTTGCAAGGCTGCCGGTAACATTGGCTTCCAGCAGCTCCCGCTTGCCTTGTTCTTCGGACAGCCGGGTGTGGCGAATCATGTGGATCATACTGAAAATCCCGCCTAACAGCACTAAAAACACTTTGGTACGCCAAGCGACAAATCCGGCCACTGAAATATCCAGCAACGGCCCGTGCATAGCATTTGTCAATGGATCAATGAGACTGATACCCATCTCTGCCAACGCGTTCTGCGTAGGGAACAGCACTAGTGACGATATGGTATTAATGGCCACCCATATTCCGGGCAGCAGCAGCCAGACAAGTGTGAAGATGCGGTTTTGACGCAGATATAGCTTGGTAAGAGAAAGTGTTCCGTGAAAATATTTCTTCACGTTAATCGCCCCCTTTCGCAATCCTTCTTGTAGTAGTTCAAGAATAATGCTTCCAATGTAGGTGGTTCCTGTTGATGGATAAGTGCTTTTAGTTCTTCCATACTGCATTCTTCGATCATTTTCCCTCCACGGATGACGCCGATTTGGTCGCAAACGGCTTCCACTTCCGAAAGAATATGGCTGGAGAGAAACACAGTCTTTCCAGCATCCTGCATCTCCTTGACGCACTGCTGGAATATGCCCTCCATCAGTGGATCAAGACCGGTTGTGGGTTCATCGAGGATAAGCAGCTCCACATCGGATACAAAGGCTGAGATCAGCGCCACTTTCTGACGGTTGCCTTTGGAGTAGGTCTTGCATTTTTTTGTGGGATCGAGATCGAACCGTTCAATAAACTGCTTCCGGCGTTCCTTGGAATAGTTACCCCGCATCTGGCCGAGAAAATCGATGACCTCACCGCCGGTCATGTTATCCCAGAGCTGTACATCGCTGGGCACATAAGCCAAACGCTTGTGCAGTTCCACCGCATCCTGCCAAGGGTCGCCGCCCAGCAGCTTTACTTGCCCGTCGTTCTTTTTCAGCAAGCCAAGCAAAATACGGATGGTAGTGGATTTTCCCGCACCGTTGGGGCCGATAAAGCCGTAAATACTGCCCTGAGGTACGGAAAGATCAAGGCCGTTCAGAGCGGAGGTCTTGCCAAACCGCTTGATTAAGCCATGTATTTCGATAGCAGACATATCATTTTCCTCCTTTACTGTTTATAGAAACATTTGCGCAGCACTTCCAGATACTCGTTAAAGTCAGTGTTGAGCGCTTCAATGTTGATGTCTACCACCTTTTTCTCTCCAATCAATTCGAGTGAACGGTTGCCGTAGTTCTCCAGCGCCCAAGAGATAAGGTCTCGGATTTTGTCGGACGGAACGTCCTGCCGGAACAAAGATGTATCTAAATTGCCCAGCAGACATTCGTAGCCATAATTTATCATCTTTTCAAGCAGCTCTTTCAGATCTGCAGCGATTTCGGGTGACTTTTCCACGGTCAGCCGCTTGATAAACTCGAACATCGGGGGGTGACGTTGATAAACCGCTCCTTTAAGCATGGCGGCCCGGCGGTAACGAATGAGCAGGTCGCCGCTGCAAGGGCCGATCTGCTCGTAAAATTCCTTGCTGACCACCTCAAATACAAAGTCACAAAGGAAGAAGAACAAATCTTTCTTGCTCACAAAGTAGTGGAACAGAGCTCCTTTTGAGATGCCTGCCGCCTTTACCATTTCGTTGGTGGAAGCCAGATCATAACCTTTTGCAGCAAATTCCAGCAGCGCCGAATTTATGATAATATCCCGCTTTTCTTCTTTTAGTCCCATGAAATTTTTATGCATCGTTACCACACTCCTTATATATGAATTGACCACATTGGTCGGTGATTTCAATATAACACAACCGACCAGTGTGGTCAATATCAAATTTCTAACAATTGCAAAAAATTGACAAAGCAATCTACAGGACCGCTGATTAAGTGCAAGAGGCTGAAAAAGGTAAAAAAGGCAAAGGTAAAGGCAAAGGAACTTTTGGAAATGGTAGAGCTGCCTGCTGAAAATGGTAAAGCTAAGATTTTCAGGAGGGTGGGGATATTAGCCTTACTAAATTAGGCATCGAAAAATACAGGTTGTCATGTTATAATTAGTATACCTTTTATATAGAAGTATATTTAGATGGAAATTTTGCAATTATAACTGCACATGCTGCAATAAAGGAAGAATCTTAAGCATGTAAACAGAAATTTATGCTGAGAATATTGAAATATATATAGTTTTTGAGAAGAAAGGGGTATCAATTCTTGCTCCGGAAATTTATACCAATTACAATCATGATACCTTCTATTGTAATAGGTGGGATTGCGATGTGTCGAAATCATGTTTCCGCTATGATTTGGGGACAAAATATTGCTTGCTTTTTATTAATGAGTTTTATCTCTAGCAATATTGCCAATGCCTTTTCTTCTTTTTCCACCTGGAAATGCGAAAATAACTTCAAGGTGCATTGGCTGTTATTATATAATCATCATAATATCAACATTAATTGGAAACTTTCCGGTTCCTTTGATGGGATATGGAGTATCACCTATAATAGGTTTTTGCTTATCGTTTACTTGGTATCTTAATTCTAAATATATTTCAAATAAATTTTCTATTATTGCATAAGTACATTTTCTTGTAAGATATAGTCATATTGATAAAATAAGTATTTGCCGGGCAGTATCGTGCTGTAAGTTTTTTATATTATGGGGGGTAACTCAAATGAAATATCAAGGTGTGTGTATAGCAGTAAAAGATGTAAACCTTTCTAAAAAGTTTTATCAGGATTTGTTTGAACTTGAAGTATTTCAAGACTATGGTATGAATCTTTCTTTTGGAGAATTGTCTTTGCAGCAGAGGTTTCATTGTCTGTTAGATATTCCGGAAGAAAGCGTATTGAAGCAATCTCATAATATGGAGTTGTATTTTGAGGAAGATAAGTTTGATGAATTTATTGCAAAATTAGAGAAGCGCAATGACATTAGGTACATAGGGGACGGCGTTAAAGAAGCAGGATGGGGACAACGCACCATACGTTTTTATGATTTGGACGGACACATTATTGAAGTTGGAGAGAATATGAAAATGGTTGTAAAGCGTTTTCTTGATTCGGGAATGTCATTGTCTGAAACTTCCAAACGCATGGATGTGTCTGTATCAGACTTGGAAATACTTTTGCGGAGTTAATCTTTGTATAATATGAGCGTCATCTAAAAATTCGTAAATAGGTTAGTTCGATGCAGAGAGACGAACTTTCCAGTGCAGAATGGAAGGGATTTTTAAATACACTTGTTGAGGTGAGTTGTGATGTTTAATTTTGGAAGACCAACATATATTTTTGATTCGTGTGTTAGACAAGGTTATGTTCAGTTGAAGAATGCGATTCTTGTTGGTATTTTGTGCATTTGTGCACCATTATTGACAGCAGGATGCAGCGCTGACGCAGACGATAAGGTACAATCTGAGAATAACATGGAAACAACTGTTTTATCCGAAGATAATCAGGAAGAACGTATAGAAGAAAATGAATATTATGAGAAAGTGATATCAGCTGCAAGAGAATGCATTGTAAAGAAAGAGGAAGAAATACCGTTGGAGTATGGTTTTAGCACTGTTATAAAAACAAGTGGGGCTGATGAGACACTGGGGTATTTAATAGAAGATGTAGATGGTGACGGAGTCGATGAGCTGATTTGGGGAGGAAATACAACGGATCCATCACTTAGTGGTACGTGGAATGGCGTTATCTATGGCATGTATACAATTTCTGACGGAGAGCTTATTCATGTATTAAATGGATGGGAGCGTAACAGATATTACTTCTGTGAGAATGGGATGATTGCAAATGAAGGTGCCAGCGGTGCTGCGAACTTTAGCTATTCTTATTTTAATTTTTATGGATCAGAGCTTCAATTAGTGGAATCAGTTATTTATGATGGGACGAAAGATAGGGTTAATCCATGGTTTTATTCAACGATGTCGGAAGATGATGCGGAAAATGCAGAACCAATCAGTGAGGAACAGGCAGAAGAAATTATTGAAAAGTATGTTTACGAACATCCAACATTTATTCCGTTTATGGAGGAAAATTAGTATAGGGGATGTGTTATGCTGGAGAAAGCAATAAATGTAGAAATGGTTGCAATGATGAGATATTGTGTTCAAAAGGGGATAAGACAGTTTAGCCATCATGTATAACCTTGCAAGTATTTTTCGGAAAAGAAGTTATTGAGTGAGTTTAATATTTTATTAAAGAACCATTTGAAAGGTGTGATATTGTGAAGATATATATTTCATCAGATATTGAAGGCATAAGCGGAATTACTGCTATTAATCAGGTATTACCTGGGGAGCGGGATTATGAGAGATCAAGAGAACTTATGACTCAAGAGGTTAATGCCGCTATCGAAGGAGCAATTGAGATTGGTGCAACAGAAATTGTTGTAAATGATCTTCATGGTGCCGGAACTAATATACTTATAGAATCTTTGAACAGTAAAGCTCAATTAATTATGGGGCCATCTCATAAGGGCGCAATGTTGGAAGGCTTAGATTCATCGTTTGATGCAGCAATATTTATAGGCTATCATTCCAGGATGAATACAAGTGGGGTTTTGAGTCACTCTTTTCATGGAGGTGTTATTTCAGATATAAATATAAATGGTAAAGATGTTGGAGAGTTTTATATGAATGCATGTGTTGCAGGTCATTTTAACGTTCCAGTTGTTTTAGTATCAGGTGACAACATTCTGGAGCAGGAAGTAAAAGACGTAAATTCTCCAATTGAAACAGTTGTAGTTAAAATTTCATATGGAAGATATGCAGCAAAATGTTTAGCATCATCCGTAGCATTTGAAAAAATAAAAGAAAAAAGTAAAGTTGCTTTAATAAATGCAAGGAATATTGACCCTGTGAAAATACAAGGGCCGCTTGAAATGAGAGTTACTTTCCTTAACAGCGGTCAGGCCGAATCCGCATCAATAATACCTGGAACAGAACTTATCAGTCCCAATATTGTATTATATAGTGGAAAAACAATTATTGATATCTATCGGGCATTAACGGCCATGATAAAAATTGCAAATAGCAAATGATATATTTATTGATATTGAAAGGCGCAAACCGCTGATTTTTTGGTGAATACTGATTTTACAAAACAAATACCGGAGGATATTCCGGATTCGGAAAACGAGATTAAGAAAAAATATGATGGAGTCCAATATGAAAATCGGATTAATACAAATGCCAGTTACAAGGGATAAAGAAAAGAATCTTTCATATGCTGTGCAGAGCATTTACGAGTGTACCCAACAAGGTGCAGAGTTGGTCATACTTCCTGAAATGTTTATGTGCCCTTATTCCAATAAGGATTTTCCAGTCTATGCTGAACAAGCAGAAGAACAGACATGGAAAACGCTGTCTGATGCGGCAAAAAATAACGGAATATTTCTTATTGGCGGAAGCATGCCAGAAACAGATGGAAACCAGATATTCAATACTTCGTTTGTATTTAACCCTAACGGAAATGAGATAGCAAGACACAGAAAAATTCATCTTTTTGATATTGACGTCAAAGGCGGTCAGAGCTTTAAAGAATCTGATGTTTTTTCCGCAGGAGACAGCATTACTATGTTTGAAGCTTTCGGTATTAAAATAGGTCTTTGTCTCTGCTTCGATATGCGATTCCCTGAACTTAGCAGTATTATGGCATTGAATGGTTCGCAAATGATCGTTGTTCCTGCTGCTTTTAATATGACGACAGGCCCTGCCCATTGGGAACTTCTATTCCGCCAGAGAGCAGTTGATAACCAATTATATACTATCGGTGTGGCTCCTGCCAGGGATGAAAATGGTCCTTATATTTCGTATGGAAATTCTATTGTGGTATCACCATGGGGAGACGTTGTCTACCGTGCTGATGAAAAGCCAACAACAGCCGTAATCGATATTGATTTGGAAATGAACATAAGTATCCGAAATCAATTACCTCTTTTGAGTGCCAGAAGAACAGACCTATACAAAGTTGAGGAAATATAGACTATGCTATATGTGTCTGATGTGTACGAAAATAACAAATTCCAATGTGAAATACAGATTATTCATATTTGACGAAAGAAAATAGGTGAATGCTATGGTTGAAACTATATATTTTGCAGGTGGCTGTCTATGGGGTGTACAAGCATTTATCAAAACGCTAAAAGGTGTTATTAATACTCAAGCAGGACGAGCAAATGGCCGCTCAAATACTCTCGAAGGCGTGTATGATGGTTATGCTGAATGTGTAAAAACAGAATTTGACCCTGAAATTGTAACTGTTTCTCAACTAATGGATTATTTTTTTGAGATTATAGATCCTTACAGTGTGAATAAACAGGGGAATGATGTGGGGGAAAAATATCGCACAGGCGTATACAGTAAAGTGCCTCGACATTTGGAAGATGCCAAGAATTATATAGCAGAAAGAGCAGATAGGGAAAAAGTTGTAGTGGAAGTCCTGCCACTTATGAATTACGTTAAAAGTGCAGATGAACATCAAGACAGATTGGATAGGTGCCCTAATGACTACTGTCATATTCCTAAAGAGTTATTACATAAATATTCATAACTAACTGTTATGAGCGTAATGATGCCTTTTTCTATGCAAAAAATATGGTATTATGAATTCAAAGGTGAATACATCATAAGGGATAAACAGGAACTTATGGAGCAAATTTGATCTGAAGGTTCTTAATATCAGGAAAACTTGTCAACGAGGAGATGAATAAATGAAATCCATTGAGAATGCCCACAATTTTGCATCTGCAAACGATGAATATCTTCAAAAGGTTACGGTAGGTGGGGTGAAACTGCACAATGCCCCTATTACGCTTATCGAGTATGATCCGCATTGGCCAGAGTTATTTAACCAGGAATCCAATAGGATTCAGTCCATACTTGGCAGCAGGGTATTACAGTTGGAACATGTGGGATCAACCTCGATACCGGGATTATGTGCCAAACCAATCATTGACATATTGCTGACCGTGGCAGATTCTTCAGACGAACCGTCCTATGTTCCGGCTTTGGAAACAGCCGGCTATACGCTTCGAATACGAGAGCCTGATTGGTTTGAGCACCGTTTGTTTAAAGGACCTGATACCGATATCAACTTGCATGTGTTCAGTGCGGGAGCATCTGAGGTCAAAAGAATGCTTCGCTTTCGTGATTGGCTGAGGACCAACGTCACCGACCGGGAAAACTATGCACGCGTTAAAAGTGACCTTGCTCAGCATGTTTGGCGGAATGTACAAAACTATGCGGATGCAAAAACTGAAGTTATAGAGGAGATTATAGAACGGATAAATTCAAGTGAACAGTAAATCTGATATCACTAACCCTTATACATTGATAGAATGAGCATAATACGAAGCTGTAAATCCCAATTTAACGGGGGAACATAATGATGGAGAAAATGACAAAAGAAGCTGAAAAAGTAATGATTGAACGTTTTGGCAAAGATAATGTTATTGCATTAGCAACAACAGATAATGGTATTCCCTATGTGCGTAGTGTAAACGCATTCTATGAAGATAGAGCGTTTTATATAATTACGTACGGACTTTCTAATAAAATGAAGCAGATTGAGAATAATCCGGTTGTTGCTATTTCAGGGGATTGGTTTACTTCACATGGAAAGGGCGTTAATTTAGGCTATTTTGGCAAAGAAGAAAATAGCGATATTGCGGAGAAACTGAGAAAATCCTTTGCTGAATGGATTGACAATGGGCATAACAATTTTGATGATGTAAATACCTGTATTCTTTGTATAAAACTCACAGATGGCGTTTTGCTGTCACATGGAACTCGATATGAAATTGATTTTTGCAACTAACTGTAATTTTTATCAGTTTTAATGATTTACTGCCGGAAAAGTGGGGGGATAAGTGGAACTTAAAAAATTAAATGACAGGATATTTTATTATCCACATCAGCAGGAAACAGACCGTCCTATGCTGGTTTATTTAAAAGGTGAAAAAATCATGATGGCCATTGATGCAGGTAATTCAGCAGATCATGTTGATGAGTTTTATGATGCGTTAGAGTCTAAGGGATTAAAAAAACCGGATTTTACAGTTATAACCCATTGGCATTGGGATCATACGTTTGGAATGCACCATATTCACGGGCTATCTATTGCCCATATTAGAACGAACGAGTTTTTAGACATTGAAAGAGCCAAACTATCAGACAATGAATATGTAAAATTTTTAAAAAAGGATGATGAATGTCTCAACAGAGAGTATGGAGATAGTGTTAGTATATAAGTATG
>DGRE01000051.1 GCA_002389905.1 Hungatella sp. UBA4396
CCATACTTATATACTAACACTACATAGACCTTGAAGCTATGAAAAACATAGACATCCGAACAGTCAACCCGGATACTCTGGTTGACATTAACGATACGAAAGTCAATGCGAAATTGCCCAAGGAGGAACGAATACTGGATTTTATCCAGCAGATTAAAAATCCATATTGCTACAAGTGCGGAAAAGTAGTAGTCAAAATTAGCTTTAATGATACCGATGCCACGCTGGAGGACAGGATGGAAAGTTTTTTGAGGATGATGTGATATGGGTGAGTTGCTTCGGGCAGAGCCTGACCGTGTGGGTTCGGATAAATGGCAATATTGTCTGGACGCATCCTGAAAGGGGTGCTATAATTATACATGGACTAATATTAGCGAACGCCCATTGATTCGGTCAGGTTTTGCTTCTTGACTTTTTCAATCGGGAGGTTTCGTTATGCCTTTTAATAAGGATACAATCATATACAATGCTGTTGACTATTTACGCCTGTCAAAAGAAGATGGCGATAAAGCAGAAAGCGACAGCATTGCCAATCAAAGAGATTTAATAACCAATTTTGTGAAGTCAATGCCCGAAATCCGCCTCTGTTCCGAAAGAATAGATGACGGATTTAGTGGTGTTGACTTTAATCGTCCTGCTTTTAATTTGATGATGGAGGATGTAAAGGCTGGGCGTATCAACTGCATCATCGTCAAAGACCTGTCCCGTTTCGGCAGAAACTACATCGAAGCTGGACGATACATTGAACGGATTTTTCCGTTCTTAGGTGTGCGTTTCATTGCCATCAACGACGGTTACGACAGTGCAAAGGAAAAATCACCGTCAGACGATATTATCATTCCGTTTAAGAACCTCGTCAATGATGCGTATTGCAGGGACATCTCCGTTAAAATCAGGAGCCAGCTTGATGTAAAGCGCAAAAATGGCGAGTTTATCGGTTCCTTTGCCGTTTACGGCTACATGAAATCAACAGAGAACAAAAATCAACTGGTGATAGACCCCTATGCCGCAAAGATTGTGCGGGATATTTTTGCATGGAAGCTGGATGGACTCAGCCAGCAAGGAATAGCTGACAGGCTGAATGAGATCAGCGAGCCGTCCCCCATGGAATATAAACGCTTTTTAGGGCTTAACTTTGCCACCAGCTTTCAGGTAAACCCCAAGGCAAAGTGGACTGCTGTGGCGGTTGGCCGCATTTTGAAAAACCCGATTTACGCAGGGCATCTTGTGCAGGGTAAGGAAAGCACACCAAACTACAAAATTAAACAGAGGTTTATGAAACCGGAAGATAAATGGGTTCGGGTGGAAAACACCCATGAGCCTATTATTCCCCAAGAAGTTTTTGACACAGTAAACCGTGTGCTGGCACAGGACACCCGTATCGCTCCAGATGGAGAAGCTGTCTATCCGTTCTCCGGCCTGCTATTTTGTGCTGACTGCAAAAGCGGTATGGTGCGAAAGACTGTACCCGCAGGTGGGAAGAAGTACGCCTACTATTATTGCTCAAAGAATAAAGCCGGGGAGGGCTGCTCCACCCACTGCATCAGTGAAAAGGTATTGGAGAAGGCGGTCCTGCAAGCACTTCAAAATCACATCGCTTCTATTCTTGAAATTGAACGGATTCTCTCGTTTATCGACACCCTTTCTATGCAACAGGAGGAAATCCGAAAAATTGATACTCAACTGCTGATGAAACAGGATGAAATCGAAAAGTATAAAAACCTCAAAGTGTCTATCTATGAGGACTTGAAAAGCGGTGTCATTGATGCAGATGAGTACCGGGAATTTAAGGTCATATACGGAAAAAAGTGTGAGGAAGCGGAGAAAGCTGCCGAACGGCTGAAACAGGATATTGCCCTGATCCTTGCGGGTAAGGGAGCAAACAGCGTTTGGATCGAAGCCTTTAAGAAGAATCGGAACATCACTGAGCTGTCCCGAAAGGTAGTTGTTTCCCTGATTGAGTGGGTCAATATCTATTCCGGCAGCCGGGTGGAAATTCGATTCCGTTATCAGTATGAATATGAAAGAACTTTGTTCTTTGCCGAGAACGCAAAAGACCTCATTGCATCAGCTTCACCGATTCCCATAAGGGGGGTGGTGTAAGATGGCGAGAACAAGCAGAAAACAAATAGATAATCTTGCCCAGGCTCCCCTTGAAACGATATGGAACACCTGTGTTTACGGGCGACTGTCGGAGGAAGATGAGCGAAAAAAAGAAAGTGATTCCATCGGCAATCAAGTTTCCATGTTGGAACGCTATATCGCGGAAAGGCCGTACCTGAAGCTCATATCTGTTTTTAAGGATGTCAATCAGACAGGAACGAACTTCGACCGTCCCGGCTTCAATGAAATGATGGATGCCATCAAGGGTGGAAAAATCAACTGCATTGTGGTCAAAGACCTGTCCCGTTTCGGCAGAAACTACATTGAAACTGGAACTTATCTTGAAAAAATATTGCCATTCTTTCATGTTCGCTTTATCTCCGTGAACGATGGATATGACAGTATGAATGCCAGCAGTCAGGATGAAGGATATGCCGTTCCTCTGAAAAACCTGATCCATGATGTGTACGCCAGAGATATATCAAAAAAGATAAAATCCGGGCTTGCAGTCAAGAGAAGCAGAGGGGAATTTACCGGCTGTGTTGCAGCCTACGGCTATCAAAAGGCGGATAACGGCAGATTGATAATTGACGAGGAAACCGCACCGATTGTCAGGGATATTTTTAAGTGGGCAGCGGACGGCATGGGCGATATGCGTATCGTTCAAAAGCTCAATGAGCTGGGCATTCCCTCCCCAAGCCAGTATCGCTACGAAAAGGGCATCTTAAAAAGTGAGCGTTATGCCAATATGCGGTATTGGTACAAAAGTGCCGTCCGCAGAATTTTAATCAACCCGGTTTATCTCGGACATATGGTTCAAGGTAAGACAAAATCTGACTTATGGGGCAAGGGCGGCTGCGTAGAACTGCCGCAGGAGCAATGGGTAGAAATAAAGAACACCCATAAACCCTTGATTGATGAAGGAACCTTTTTGGCGGTACGGCGTATCAAGCAGGAACGGGAGTCCAGCGAGAGAAAAGAAGTAGAGCCGAGAGGCTTAAATCTTCTGAAAGGGCTTGTTTTCTGCGGCGATTGCAAGCGAAGCATGAACCGTCGAAAAATGCCTAAGTCAAACGGTTCGGCACTCTATTACTTTAGCTGTGCCACATATGAGGATATTGCCAAAAATGATTGTGTTAAAAAACGTATGGACGAACCGGATTTACTCTCTGTTCTCTATACAGCGATCCGTAAGCAGATTGACCTTGCCGTTGACATAGACCGAATGTTGTCTCAGCTCAATGCAAAGGACGGCTTCTGCCAGCAGCAGAGTGAGGTTGACACGGAGATTTCCGAAACGGAAAAAAAGCTATCCAGACTGTCCATGCTCAGAAGCTCCTTGTACGAGGATTATCAGGAAAAGCTCCTTGATGAAGCGGAATATCTCTTTACAAAAGCAAAGTATGAGAAAGATGTTACCCTTTTGCGGAGTCGACTGGATGAACTATCCATGCAAAAAAAACGTCTTGATACCATGCTGACCCCTCAAAACCCATGGATAACAGCCTTGAAGAAATTTAAGAGGAACAAAGCCATAACGGGAGAAATGATTGCCGAGTTGATAGAACGGGTGGAAATATTCAGTGATCAAAGCGTGTCCATCTGCTTTCGGTATCGGGATGAGTTTGAAAGTTTGCTCGGCTTTATTGAGGCAGAGAGTGAGGTGAGGGTTTCGTGAGTATCAAGAAAATCCTTGCCGAGTATATCCGGCTATCTCAAGAGGACGAGAACGAGGGTGAAAGCAACAGTATAAGAAACCAGCGGGAGCTTCTGAATGCCTTTGTGGAAAGCTCCCCCGACCTCTCACAGTATGAAGTGGTTGAGTTTTGCGACGATGGTTACAGCGGTACAAATTTTGACCGTCCGGGCGTGAAAGCCCTGCTGGATGAAGTGCGTGCGGGAAACATACAGTGTATCATCGTGAAAGACCTATCTCGTTTCGGAAGAAACTACATTGATATTGGAGATTATTTGGAGCAGATATTCCCCTTTTTAGGGGTGCGCTTTATCTCCGTAAACGACCATTTTGACAGCAACGACTTTGACGGTACGACCGGCGGGCTTGATGTGGGTTTCAGGAACCTGATTTACTCCCTTTACAGCAAAGACCTTTCACAAAAGGTACGGAGTGCAAAAAAGACCCGCATGGAGAAAGGAGAATTCATCGGCAGCCATGCTCCTTATGGCTATGCGAAGTCGCCGGAAAACCGCAAAAAACTTGTGGTTGATGAAAAGGCTGCCAACGTTGTCAGGCGTATCTTTGCAATGGCGGATGAGGGTAAAAACGCAGTCCAAATTGCCAATGTCCTGAATGTAGATAACATTCCAACGCCATATGTCTATAAGCGGCTTATGGGATGTGACCGCAAATACAATGTGGTTGGGAATACAAACCACTGGATGAATACAACTGTCCTGACCATTATCCGTGACGAACGCTACACAGGGAAAATGGTAAACGGGAAAAATCGCAGTCCTTTTGTCGGGAGTAAGCATGGAAAACGCATCCCAAAAAGTGAGTGGATTGTCGTACCCAATACCCATGAGGCTATTGTTTCGGAAGAATTATTTGCTTCGGTTCAGGAGCGTTTCTCTGCCCCTGCGAAGATAAGGACAGAACCGACCGAGATCAGACCATTGATGGGTAAAGTGAAATGCGGGGTTTGTCGGCACGTTATGCGAAGAAGCAATAGTCCCTCGGCTACGGCATATTATTATTGTGGAAGCCATCAGTATGTGGCTGATAGCACTTGCACAAAGGATAGAATTTCCGAAGACAGTTTGATACAGACCGTCCTATCTGTGATACATAAACAGATAAAGGTTATGCTTGATATGGAACAGCTCTTTGACAGAGTGAAAACACAAAGCCATAATGATATAACCACTCTGACAGAGCAGATTAGGCAACTCCAAGCCGTCCTCGCCAAGTTGAAAGCATCCAAAGTTAAGGCATACGAAAGATACAAAGATGGGGCTTTGGACAGGGACAGCTACGCAAGACAAAAGGCGGATATTAGCAAGGATATTGCAGAAACAGATGTCCAAATCGCTGAACTTGAAACGGCATTACAATGTCGCTATCAGGAAAACGGACAGCCAATCTCCATTATTGAGAAGTTCAAGCGATATGAGGAATTTACGGAGCTTTCAAAAGAAATGGCAGATGAGTTGATTGACAACATTTATATCTACGGAAGTGAAGCGATTGAAATTGTGTGGAACCATATGGATGAGTATATGAGACTTGTCCAATGTGCCGAAAAAGAGGTGTGCGTAGATGAAAACAGATAATAAAAGGAGCGTTTCGAGGAACGCTTGGACTATTTTTGGCATATAACCAACAAGGAGCCGTTGCATCAGAGTAGAGGTGCAACGGCTTAATTTCATAATTAGTGAGTTTTTCTCTGGTGGACGAATTAAATCAGTTTCGGAGGGTATCCTCGTTTGGATCGTTCAGAACATTCATTAAACAAAACAGGCAATAATGTTTTATGCTATTCTGTTCCTGTCAAAACAACCTTTTTCCATCTGAAATATTGATAACAAGCTCTTTTGCTATACTGGTTTGCTTAAATGGATTTATTTTTTCCACTACACCGTCACGTTTAAAAAGTGAGCCTGTGTTTTTGAACCAAAATGTTACATTTGCTTTTACGCATTGTTCACGGATATTAAGTACCCAATCATAATCACATTCACGAGCTTCTCGACCCGTTTCACCGCCAACTGTCACATGGTCTACTCCACGAAGATACGGTGTCAAATCTATCTTTTCTAAGAGTGGGGCACAAGCGATGAACCGCCGCTTTATCGGATAAGATAAAAAGAGTGGCAGTCTGTAATCAGCTAATGCTTGATTTTCGACAGTACAACCAATATTCACATTGTCATAGCCTGCACCCCAATCGGGTGGAAGTGATACGAGAAAACGATCAATTCGCTTTGTTAAAATCAAGAAATCAATATCAGTTCTTTCCTTGATGATAGCCCAAATGTCTTTACGCCACTCGTCTGCTTCTGGCAGGAAAAAGTCAGTCGCAAAACAGGTTGGAAGAATTTTGTTGCCTTTGATATTGTATTCGCCCTTTGCATTTTTCCTTGCGGGCCAATCAAATTTATCTGTTTTTTGTATTGTGCTTTGACCATAGCGTTTTGCATACGGACCATAAAAATAGCAATTTGTACAGCCATCACTTATTTTGTAACAGCCTGTCCATGGCTCCCAGTTCATAGTGTTCCTCCTCTTGGATGGGTGAAGCCGATGATAGCAGAAACGCAGCCGCTTGTCAAACGCAGCGTTTGAACGTCACCGTCTGTGCCTTCATGGAGATCTTACCAACCTCGTAGCCGTAGGCGGGCAGCTCCTTCTTGAAGGTTAAAAAGGCGTGGTCGATGGGAAAGCCCAGAATCTGTTCAATCTCGGCATAGGTCAGCGCAAAGCTGTTCTCCGCGCGTTGACCTATCGCCTTCCAAAGTGGCTCATATTTACTCATTGTCCGTCTCCTCCGATCTTGTTTGGAATAAAATAGCGGCTTTGATTTACCAAAGCCGCCGTGTATCACATACCGAAGCCTAACGCATACTGTTTTACAACCTCAAGAGGGAACATTGTGCGTGTAGCAACTTCTTCTGCCGACATGCCTTGATTAAAAAAGCGTTTGATAACCGTGGTCATATCCTCTGCAATTTCTACAATGTGCTTGTCGGGGTCATATACCCGAATATCACGCTGCCCCCACGGGTATTCTTTGATTTCATGTACCCATTGCAAACTGGATATCTTTCTCAATTCGGCATACACTTCATCTAAATTATCCACTTCAAAATAGACTTGAAAGTTATGTGACTGCTCTTTCACGCTATTGACTGCCACACCAACGAGTTCGGCATATCCTTGTTGCAGAGAAAAACCCTCAAAAGTCACATGTACGCCAATATCCATGACTGCATTTTGATGAAGCACCTTTTCATAAAAGTGTTTCGATGCGGCTATATCCTTAACCGCTAAAAGACAACCTTGATATTTCATTTTTCAATCCTCCTTTGAGGATAGTGTATCGTATATCTCTGTGCCGTCATAGTAAAAATCCGACATTGTTTTCAAGTAATTTTGGGGTGACACACCACTGATAGCCTTGAAATCTTTATCAAAATGGGCTTGGTCGAAATAGCCAGCTTGTTGTGACAATGCCGCAAAAAAGCAAGGTGATTTTTGAATGTGCTTTAATACATAATTAAAGCGGGTTAAACGTGCAAATTCCTTAACATTCATTCCAATTTGTGTGCGGAACAAGCGGTTTAGCTGCCGTTCACTATAACAAGATAGTCTGGCAATCTCTTTCACTTGTAACTGTCCATGATTATCAGAAATCGCTTTGGTTGCCAATAGCAAAGCATCTGAAACAACATGCTTTTCCATACGTTTGTATAAAATTTCCTCGCAAGCGTTCGCTAAGTCGGTTACAGTTTTTGATACTGCAAAAGCATGATGCAATAAACGGAACAACTCGTTGTCGATGTCCACAAGCGAAAGGCGTTTATCTGCAAATTCCGCTTGGTTTTGGCGTGTGATTTGATACAACCCATAGGGCGAAAGCTGGATAAGCATTAAAACATTATAACTATTTGGCTCCGTGCCTAACAATATGGGGGTGAGGGACGCTCCCCATAGTTCAGCAATGACTGTATTTCCATCAAAAGCAAGCGACAATGTTCCGCAAGCGTTAGGCATAAGCATATAATGCTCTGAAAACACATCCTTAGATGGAAATACGATGTTGTAATATTGAATATATTTTCTCAGCCCCACATGTGAGGGAAACATATTGAATTGCTTGTTATCTTTTATAATCAAATTATTCCCCCTTGCTTTTCAAAGAAAAATTTTCATTATGCGTATTAAAAATTTTACCATAGTTGAGAATTAACTTCAACCACGGCAGAAAGGATTGAAACAAGATGAAAACCAGAAACCGCTCTCACTATCTATTTGCAGGATACTCTGGACAATCTTGGGGATGTAAAAACAAGGAAGGGGCTGACTTCCTTATTGTAGAGTCAGTCTGTCCCTTGAACTGATTGCGGGGTATTATCCACTTTGCAACTGCGTACGGGTTCAATGTCGCCGTGAGTTCCCAGGATATTGGTAGCGGTCATGAATTTTCCCGAAAAGGTTTGTCTGAACCCAAGCCAGCCACCTGCCCAAAGAAAGCAAATGTTTTAGTTTTCAATGTATCTCGCATTGATCGGGATACATTGAAAACTATGCTTACATGAAAAAGTTCAATACGTTGGATGTAGAAGTTTTTCTTTGACAGACGGCAAAATTGACATGGATTTATTAGAAGATGCCATTGTAAATAGCTACATAAAAGGATTATCTTAATCAAATATTTTTTAGTCCTGTCTTGACACCAACAGGTCCAGTAGGTCCGGTAGGTCCTTGTTCGCCGTCGGGCCCGGTGGGTCCGATAGGCCCCTGAGGTCCAGTCGGTCCCTGAGCGCCAGCAGGCCCGGTAGGTCCGGTAGGCCCTTGAGCCCCATCCGGTCCAGTAGGTCCGATAGGTCCCTGAGGTCCGGTAGGCCCTTGAGCGCCAGCAGGTCCGGCAGGTCCGGTAGGCCCTTGCTCACCATCCGGTCCGGTAGGTCCGATAGGTCCCTGAGGTCCGGTAGGCCCTTGAGCTCCAGAAGGCCCGGCAGGTCCGGTAGGCCCTTGAGCGCCAGCAGGCCCGGCAGGTCCGGTAGGCCCTTGAGCGCCAGCAGGTCCGGCAGGTCCGGTAGGTCCTTGAGCACCAGCAGGTCCGGCAGGTCCTTGAGCGCCAGCAGGCCCGGCAGGTCCGGTAGGTCCTTGGGCACCGGCAGGTCCAGTGGGCCCTGTTGGTCCTATACAGCGGCAGCAATGGCATGTGCAAGGTTTACAGCAAGTGTTTTCATCATTAGAGCATCTATCACATGAACATCTTCTATTGCAACTACAGCTGCAAATATTCATTTCTTGAAATTCTTCAGGATTCATAAAGCTTCCTCCTATAAATTATTAAATAGCAAAATTTAGTGCCTAACCTATTATATTCCAAAAGAAAAAATCTGACATTTTCCACCGTCAAGGCCCATAATTGTATGAATGCGATCCGGCGGATTAACACTTTTTCACTTAAATTACTATCATTTAAAGGAGGATATTTTTCCATTTTAATCTATGCCTTTCTATTATGGATACGAATTTTTTCCGACTTTTCAGACATCAAAATACCTTAATTCCTCCCACACCATAAGAGATCGCGCAGCGATAACCAGGCGTTTCAGCTGAGCCGGATTAACGGTATTCCGAAGACAATAGAAGGTTAAGAATTCTCTTGACAGCCATTTTTAAATACGCTAAAATATAAGTGCAATAATTACATTTATAATTGAATAACAAATGAAAAGTACGTAATATCCCTTATTCAGAGTGATGGAGATACAAAGGATCTATGAAGTCACGGCAACCCCGACCGGAATGATGGCACTAAGCCAGAAGGAGCGGTGGGAAGGTGCCAGCCTGAGCGAGAAATCGAGCAATAAGAGGATTTGATACATTGTTGAATCAAGTCCGCGTTGCTGCGGGCTTTTCTTTTTGTTATTCCCCCATGTAAATTAAGGAGGAAATGACAACATGGAAAAATTATTATTTACATCTGAGTCCGTTACAGAAGGACATCCGGATAAAATGTGCGATCAGATTTCTGACGCAATCCTTGACGCGATGTTAGAGCAGGACCCAATGAGCCGCGTAGCCTGCGAAACCGCTATAACCACCGGCCTTGTAATGGTTATGGGAGAAATAACCACCCATGCCTATGTGGACATCCAGAAGGTAGTGAGAGAAACCGTAAGGGAAATCGGTTATGACCGTGCAAAATACGGCTTTGACTGTGATACCTGCGGCGTAGTGGTAGCCCTTGACGAGCAGTCCAAGGACATTGCTTTAGGCGTTGACCGTGCCTTAGAGGCAAAGGAAAATAAGATGTCTGATGAAGAGATCGATGCCATCGGAGCAGGAGATCAGGGAATGATGTTCGGTTTCGCCAGCAATGAAACTGAAGAATATATGCCTTACCCAATCTCCCTTGCCCACAAGCTGGCTCTCCAGCTTACAAAGGTTCGTAAAGATGGAACTCTGACCTATCTCCGTCCTGACGGAAAGACCCAGGTTACAGTAGAGTACGATGAAAATGGAACACCTCTCCGCTTAGATGCAGTGGTTTTATCCACCCAGCATGACGAAGAGGTAAGTCAGGAACAGATTCACGAGGATATTAAAAAATATGTATTTGACCAGATTATCCCGGCAAATTTGGTGGATGAGAATACAAAGTTCTTTATTAACCCCACCGGACGCTTTGTGATCGGCGGCCCTCACGGTGACAGCGGGCTTACCGGACGCAAGATCATCGTAGACACCTACGGCGGCTATGCACGTCACGGCGGCGGAGCATTTTCCGGCAAGGACTGCACTAAGGTAGACCGTTCTGCAGCTTATGCAGCCCGTTATGTGGCAAAGAATATTGTGGCAGCAGGACTGGCAGATAAGTGCGAGATTCAGCTTTCCTATGCAATCGGTGTGGCTCACCCTACCTCTGTCATGGTGGATACTTTTGGAACAGGGAAATTAAGCAATGAAAAGCTGGTGGAAATCATCCGCCAGAACTTTGACCTGCGTCCGGCAGGAATCATCAAGATGCTGGATTTACGCCGTCCGATCTACAAACAGATCGCCGCTTACGGCCATTTTGGAAGAAATGACTTAGATCTGCCATGGGAAAAGCTTGACAAGGTTTCTCTTTTAAAAGAATATTTATAATCCTCACGGATATAGAAAAGAAGCTGCTTTAGGGCAGTCGGTCATAAGAACGTGTATGTTTAGAAGAAGAGGGCATCCCAAAAGTCATGAAATGACTTGGGGATGCCCTTTTCTTCCATC
>DGRE01000054.1 GCA_002389905.1 Hungatella sp. UBA4396
CCATGGGTGGTCCGTAAGTATATGGGCCAATAGGCCATAGGTAATTTTTCCCCGAGTAATTTCTTTTGACTTTTCGAACATAAATTCTTATAATCTTCTTAAAAAGTGGAGGTGATAATAATGCTTATACGGTAAGCTGTGCTATCAATAATAAAGCATACGGTTCTTCAAGGAATTATCCAAAAAACAGGAGACATCAGAGGACTAAGAATGTAAGCCACTAGACGTTTCTATTGTTTTTATATAAAGAATTTGACTTTCAAGGTACAACAGTATATAATACTAGTATGACTTTTTGTAAAGGAGTACCAATCATGGCATTTGACAAATCATTATTTAATGACAACTTTACTTTTTCATTTAGGGCTACTGTTGCTAATAATATGCACATTGCTACAAAAGCATTTGACAAGTTTTGGGAAAGCAATTCACAATTCCTATGTGAAGCCGATGATCTATATGGTCGCATTTTGACTTATGCAGTTAACAAGCAATTTCGTGGTTCTTCTACCGATACTGCCTCGGCATACCTTGTTTCTGGAAAAGAGACTAATACATACAAAGCAAAAGCTGTATTCCTCAATACCAAAGACTATATAACAAGTATCTGTAGAACAGATACCCCTCGTAAACTTCCGTGTAAAGCTAATTATAAATTGAAATTATCTTTAGGAAACAGGGAAGACAATCAGCAGATGGAGTTATTTCCTGAACATGGAGGTGATCAGTTAGTTCCAAGCATTCCAAAAAAATATGCAATAATTGGCTACCGATATATTAATGGGGATCTACGTCATTTAAATATTATTGTTCCTGATTGGAGATTCAAAAGTTTTTTATATGATATAAATCTTCTTGACCAAATAAACGAATATTATAATTATGTTCCTCAAGAAATTGTAGAGGAAAGCGTCGCCGCCCTGAAGACCGACATAGTTAAGCAAGCTAAAAAACAAAATATAATTCAATAGTGGTGATATTTTATGATAGTGAATAAAGAAATTATTCCATATAGGATCAATCAAGCAAGATTGTCGCGTGGATTGTCAATGTCTGAATTAGCAGACTTAGTTGATGTGTCTAAACAAGCCATATCTCAATATGAAACCGGGAAAACTAAACCTACAGATGGAACATTAAACCAAATTGCTTTTGTTTTAAGATATTCTGCAGATTTTTTTAGAAAACCTGTTCCAGCTAACAGCTCTATGGCAAGTGGAGTGTTTTTTAGAAGTAAAAGGACTGCCAGACAAAAGGATTTGAAATCCGCTGAAATGAAAATAGAAATTTTAAGAGAAATCGATGATTATCTATCCCAATATATTGATTTTCCCGAGGTTAATTTCCCTAGAGTTGATTATGATTATAACGGGATTGAACCTATCGGAAATGATATTATAGAAAATTATGCAAAACAACTACGAGAGTATTGGAATTTAGGTTATGGGCCAATTGATAATCTCATGAATGTAGTTCAACGTAATGGAATAGTGGTGTCCTCAACAAAACTAAAATTACAAAAACTTGATGGGCTCTCCGAATGGTACAATAATACACCATATATATTTATGAGCAGGGATAAAGATACTAATTGTAGGATTAGATTTGGTATCGCTCATGAAATTGGACATCTATTAATGCATGCAGGAAATATTCCACCAGAAGATATAGTAAAAGATGCGGTTCATAAAAAATTAGAAGACGAAGCAAATCGATTTGCTGGTGCTTTCTTACTTCCTAAAGAAACATTCCGGTATGATGTTTTTAAAACCTCTATTGATCATTTCATTCAATTAAAGGCAAAATGGAAAGTTTCTCTTTCCGCTATGATCTATAGATGTAATGCATTAGATCTCTTAACAACAAACCAACTAAAATATTTAAACGATCAAATGACTCAAAGAGTTTATTGGCACCACGAGCCTTTGGACAATGAAATGCCTATAGAGAGACCTTTTGCACATAAGCAAGCAATAAACTTATTATTAGATAATGATATAATTAATCCAATTGATTTTGTTAATGCAATTGGCTGTCTACCTGAAGAACTAGAAAATTATTGTTGCCTTGAAAAAGGGACCTTAACACCTAAATCCTCTGGTCAAATAGTACAACTAAAAATGAGATAAAATGCGGCGGGTCCGAAAGGATACCCGCCTTATTTTATTTATTCCAATTAGCCCTGAAGTGCAGTGATTCCCGATCTCGATATGATCCACTTTGCTATAGTTTTCTCAAAGAAAAGAGACGGGGTTGACCGTCTCTGTGTTGGATTTATATTAATTTGTAAAGTTAGTATGGTCCATTTTCACCTTCCGCATCGTAATCTCTTCCATTAGGAAATAAATCAGCACCATCGTTATACTCCTCTAACAACTCTTTTAAATCAACTTTTTTTAGTTTTTTCATCTCGCTTTTATCTTCGCGATAATTTCCAACTAATAAATCAATCATATCGTTCTTCGTCATCTTCGTTCCTCCGATAAGTATTTATTGCCTATATCATACTCCCAGTATCAACGTTGTGCAATACCTTTATATCTAAAATTTATATAAATCACTGTCCATCAGAAACTGATACCCTCGAAAAAGTGAATAATGAATAAAGATTAATCAAGCACCAAGCTGTAACGCTCGGTAACTATAACTAAATTTGTATAACTTTAAAACATCCTAAATATCATCAACCTTGTTCACATGCCATATTTCCTGCGCCCCATTATCCCTGGTATGCCAGCAGGCCCCCTCCAGCAGCCCATCTTTCGTATTATCAAGAAAATACCAATCTCCAGATCCATCATCAGGATCACATATCTTCCCGTCCCAGCGATGCCAGCCGGTGACCATATAGCCATCACGATTAAATAAATAGTAGTGCTGATTGATAAGGCACCATTTATTGGCAGGATAGCTGTCATCTGGCCTGCAGTACCAATAGCCGATACTGTCCCGGATCCAGCCTTCTTTTATTTCTTCCTTTACCCAGGTTTTCATGAATTCTTCCGGGTTGTTATACAGTTTCTTTATTCCAGAGGTGGAGCTGCCCCAGTCCGGGAGCTGGAAATGAGGCTTGTCTACCGGGGACTTCCAGTTTCCGCCCCATTCGAGGCCCACACTGACACCAATGGCTCCGACTTTGCTGAAAAAACCGTCAGTATCCTTATATGCGCCTTGGCCATCATTCCGGAAAAAATCGAATGCAGTACCCCACTGGTGATAAGAACTGTATGTGCTGCCTTTAACACTGGTTACGATATTGCCGGGCGTTGTCCTGCCCTGGGCATAAAGCGCATCCTGCTCTGCTACGGTCCGGAAGGTTTCTCCGATCTTAATTTTCAATCCCTGCTTACTGCATTCATCTACCAGCTTGGCCGCCAGTACCTGCAGGCGTGGGTGGCATAATGTGATGTCTCTCATAAATTCACCTTATCCTTTCTAATCGAAAAAAGGCCCAGGATACCCCAGGCCTAAAAGTTGTAATATCACAACTTGTTGCGACGGTCGCAACAGAATTATTCTTTTATTTCCGGCAGCCCGGCTAATGATGTTCCCAAGGACAGAATCCCTGCCAGAACAGATGCTGACAGCACTACAGGCCAGTTGACATCAGCCATAATTGCTCCTGTTCCAATAGTGGCTACAAAGGTCTGTGCCATAGTTTTTACCGCTCTGATTCCTGCCGCTTTTACCCACTTTGTCCAATCTCTATTCATGTTAATCTCCTTATCTGATATTTTGTGCTATGGCATAAAAAATACCGGTAGCTATTGCCCCGGCTCCTGCTCCAACAATCGTATTGATGATGGTGCGTTTCATATTTCCCCAGCTCTCTCCTGGTTCAGATTTCAGCTTTTCGATGTCACACCCCTGCCGCTTCTGCTCCTCCATCATGATCCCCATGTTTAGGGTAAGCTCCCGGACGGAAAGAGCCAGCTCCTGGAGAGTCTTGTGCTGTATCTCCAAGTCATTTAACCGATGCTTGGCTGACTTAATTTCATGTTCATGAGAATTGAGTTTTACTGCAATTTCCTCATCAGTCACATTTTATACCTCACTCTTTCTTAAATTATAGTAGCTTATAATGGGGTCGATCTTCACCGAACAGCCAGTACCTCAGCCAATCATCAAGTATAATCCCGGCTCCGCTAATCCAGAACCATAAGAAGGAGAATACCGGGCTAATTTGTCCCAGGATATTTCCAGGCATGTGGCTGTAATCCCAGACTCCCCAGCCCAGCCAAACATTGACCACGCAACCGGTTAACAGCTCAAAGTATGTAATGATGCCCATACCTATGATCATCTGCTTGAAAAGAGACATCTGCCAGGGCAGCCATTCGTTAATCAGCCCCAGGGCCACGAAGCAGATCCCGCCCAATATGAACATGGTCCAATGGGAACGGCCACGGAATGCCAGCTCCAAGCCTATGTAAATCACTCCTCCCACCAACCACAAGAATAAATATTTAAGTATCTGCTTCACTGTTCTCCCCTCCGGCCATGGCGGCGATCTGCTCCAGATAGGCCTTTAAAACATCGGACTGATACTCCACCGGAATGTCGGCGCCGTAATAGATCTCCTGCAGCTCCTCCGCTGCCTCTACATTATCAATCCACGATCTTAAGCTATTCGCATAAGTAGTATGATATGAGGCATGGAACATGGCTTTCTCAATCAGCAGGGCTATGTCAGAGGCCGGGTAGAACCGGCAAGGCTGTCCATCTGCATGATAGATAATTTGCGTCACTCCGGAGGCGATCTGAGCCTGTAAGCCGAAGAGGTTTAGCTGATCGGTCTGGGAGAGGCTGAAATGCTCAAAGCCGGTGGACAGCTCCACGGTAATTCCGTTGCAAATGGTCTGGCCACAGGCTGCGTTTACTTCTGCCCTCTTTGCTTCCTTTAACTCGTCCAGTGACTGACCAGAGGCAACTGCCTTAACACTAACTCCGGTTACAGCAGCTAATTGATTGATATTTGCATTCAAGCCCGTCATTTGTACTCTCTGGGCCATTATCTCATCCTGTATATTGGAGGCCCGATACTCTACGATCACAACAGCGTCCATAACCTCGCTGTACGTTGTGGCATCAATTCTGACGGGGAATTCAGTATCGATCTTCATCTTGCCCGTATAGACTAAATTGTCTCTTCTCCACTCTTCCACGCCATCTGCCGAATATTTGATAACTGTAGGATTTTCGGAGAGATTTCTATGTATATCTTCAACAGTACCAGCCCCAATAATAATTGCGACAGTTGCATTGTATCCACTTAAATCATTTAAACTGCAACTGCCATTCGCAATATTGTAGATTTTATCTCCGACTTTAATACTTTCATTTTTCATTATGTCTATCCTCCTTAAGAATTAAATAGCTGTTAGGTAGGTACAATTAAATGCAATGGCTGTTGACGCAACTATATTATTATTAGGTTTGAAAACAATCTGACCAGTAGTACGAATATAACAGTTTCTGACATTTGGTTGATCACTTACAGCACATGCAGTATCGATAAATGGTGCAGGAAATCCATTTATTGTATATTCAGCACCACTAGTTAACGTAGTTGTAGTTACTATTCGTACCTGTATTGTTACCATTGCCATATTTGAATTTCCATGACGATTATATCCCGCTTGTATTGCCCCCCACGTACACGATAATCCAGTGTTTATAATATGAGTTATCTGTGTGCCAGTCTGGTTAATTATACTCCCACCATGTACCGTAAGTTCATCTGAGGCGGTGCCGTATGGCTGATTTCCACTTTTAGATATCTTGCCACCAGCAGAAGCATAAATTCCATATAGGTTGTTTATCGAATTAGGTCTATCCCAATCCGTAGATGTAACATTTCCATTCTGAACCGACAATGCCCACTTACGATTAGCAACTCTACAACTGATAGTTTGCCCATTAGTTTCGCCAAAATATATGGCTGGCATATTATTATTCGTGGCAGATACCTGACAATATCTAAATCTGACTTCTTGGCTTCCCCATGCACTAAATGGAGCATCTTCTATTAATGTTCCAACAAATCCATTAACAGTTATATACCCTCCACAATATCGTACAGCGATAGATTTTACCTTACAATTTGTATTTAGTGTATTTTGTGAATCAGATAATACTAATAAATGTCCATTATTAAATCCTACAATTACTACGTTTTCAGCATAAGTTCCATCTGATACATATATAGTTGCATTAAAGCCTCCCAAATCCCTTGGTAGTGAATCTATTGCCCTCTGAATAGATTTGAATGGTTTCGCACTCGTGCCATCGCCCGTTGCATCTGATCCAGTCGTCGCTACGTAGTATATGGTTTCTCTTTGTAATGTTCCAATAACACCACCGGACGATTTAATAACAACACCTCCAGATTCTAATAAATCTGGATTTAGTATTTCTGGAATGATATTATTTGTATACTGGATAATTCCAGAAGTTGCGTAAGCTACCCTTATATTATTATTTCCATAACAGCTACCAATCCTACACGTTGACATCGTTCTTCCAGTTGTCCAAGTTGCAATACAAGCCATACAGTTATTAAATGTAGTTTCAGATATACATAAGTCAACACCTTGAAACTTTATACCATCTATTACGCCCTGCCCATCAATGTTACACCACATGATTAAAACTGCATTTGTATCATAGATATCCATAGGATATACGGCATTACCACCAGACACATTCTTAGGCGATATACCCTGTACGGTTATCTTACACGTATTCAAGTTTATCTTGATTCCTGATGAACTAACGGATTGAATTATCACATTTCCTGGTGTAGAGACATTTCCATTAATGATTAAATGTCCATCTGCAAAACCATTTATATAAACGTCCTCTGTATATGTCCCGTCTGCAATACTTATTGTAGCTGTGTATCCGTTCAGATTTTTAGGTGAAGTATTTAATGCCTTAGTAATAGACTTGAATGGTTTCGTTTGAGTTCCATCACCTGTCACATCAGAACCGGATGACGCTATATAGTAGGTCACATCCGCTTCAAGAGGTTTTATGTTCCTTAAAAATGTAAGAATTTTTCCAAAGAAAGTCTTAACCTTTTCTCCTGCCGCCGGGATAGGAAATTTATTCTCAATAGGCTCCAACGTCTCTACTACTGTTTCTGAGATGTCTCCGTGCTTGTCGAGCTTCGCTCCAGCCAAATCTTGTATGTCCTGCGCCGTAGCGGTCCCCGCAGGGTTAATCGTTAAAGACAATGAACTTGCTTGCGAAATCGCAGCTTGGATCGTATAGATAAATGAGGACGGGGCCACGCCGTTATAAGCCGGCATTTCGTCCGGAGCCGTAGCCTGCGACACGGAAAACAGGATCTCTTCATTGCCGTCTGTAGCGTATAAGCCGATGTTTTGGATCAAGTACGATTCTGGTATGCTCTCATTTCCAAACAGGCCCCTGACGCTTATCAGTGTGTCATTCACCACTTGAACATTTGACGGGATAACAGTTTGCCTTACCCCTTCTAACGATATGTACCCCTTAAAATCCGTATCAGGCGGATATGTATAACTTGATGTGACTGCTCGGGAAAATTGCATGACTGCCTCACCAGCAATCGACCGGGCCATCATTGCGCGTCCGGCGTCTGTAATAACTGCTTTTTTATATACTCCCACGATAACCTCCTTATATAATTTGTGTATAAGCTCCCGACACCACTGCCGCAGCATAGATCTTGCTTGAAATATAATTAGTAACCTGCTGATTGGCTATTATCTCCATATGCGCGGGTATAATATCCCACAAAAGGTCATACAGGAGATTAACAGCTCCGTATCGGTCAGAGGTAACTTTAATGGTCAGGATGCAGGTCTTGCTATTTACTGTCAGAACGTAGCCATCAGCTCCGTAAAGCTCAGTCAAACGGTTTCTCAAAAATCCAATGGAAAAAGGAACAACAGTATTATATCTCTGCAGGATGCGGCTCTTCCGATATTCCAACGTCTCACCATATTGATATGTAATCCCGAAGCGCTTTTCATAAAGGAGAATTGTGTTTTCATCTGCTGTTTGAATAAAGCAGTTATTTCTCACCGACTGAATGCTATTTTCAACCTCTTCCAGCTCCAACTCCTCTGCCTCCAGGAGCCTGTTAAACTCCAGGATTTCCTTAAACCATTCCGGAAGGAGCATCTTTAAATCAACCGCCATTAATCGTCACCGTCCCTAATACTGGCACTTGTTGAACTGCCGAAGTCTCCACACACACTACATCCGATGCAGATCCATTTATGGTTACATCAGTCACATTGACAATCTCCGGAATTGTAAGAATCGCATAGATAATCCTGGAGACATATACCGTCACGGCATATTCTATTTTTTGACCTTTCAGCATTGCTCCCCAAGATTGCCGAACCGATGCCAGGTATTCTTCGATCTTCTCCTCGATCTGAGTCTTATAGAGTATTTCACCATTCTGTATACTTGAAAGAAATTGTACCGTGAGAGAAAGGTCAAGCTGCAATTCTTCACCAGTTCCAATTGTGACAGATGCTCCAATCGGAGCCAACCCATATCCATTGGCTGAGGGCGCTGTTTCTCCATCTTCCTTAGGACAAATCACCTTCTGAACCTGATCGATCAATGCACTTCCAGCAGGCCTATAATTTCCATCAAGAATACTACACAACACGGTACCTCCACTCTGCCATGCAGGATATATCTGTATAGCCCCCACCCCTTCAATAGCAAGTATTGTGTTTCGATACGAAGCTATATTTCCCCCGAAAGAAACAACATCAAATGTGGTAAAATACCGCTCTCTCAAGAAATCATCTGTTTCCTCCTCTGTTCCTGCAGAAAGGGTATCTGTAAGCTGCACAGATGTTAATCCGGTTATATAATCAATGGGGACCAGGGGGCCGGAATAGTTATTTCCAACCTCTCCTGTGATTTCGCACTCCATTTTGTATGAATATCCAATGTCTGTATGCGCAATAAGCTCTGTTGCCTTATATACCAAATAGCCACTGCTGGTGTGTGCAGAAAAGCGAGAGTTCACTGGAACTTGGATATTAAAGATGCCTTTTTTCACTGCATGAGTTGCAGACTTCCTTTCAATTCCTCTCTCAGCTACTCGCATATCCAGCCAGTCATTCCCTGCGGTTTCTGCATAGGCTTCCTTTAGAACAGTATCCAGTTCTATATACATAATGGCAAGTTCTGCTGCAGCCGGAGCAATAGCAGTATAAATGATAGAGCCTTCCCTTTTATCAAATTCCTGCGGTACTCGGCTTAGAAGACTTTTTATAATAACTTCATATGTCATATTTTCATACACGTTAAACACTCACCTCTTTCTCAGCACTGATATCTCCTACGGAAGTATGAACGGTGAACTTCACAAGAAGTTTCCGCCTGGATATATCAAAAGAAAAATTATCAACGCTTAGAATCCTATCATCCTGCATCAACGCTTCTCTTATCCGTTTTTTCAGTTTTGATTTCACAAGCCCCATAGGCTGGCCAAACAACTGATCCAACTCCACACCGTAATTCCAGCTGTAGATCAGCCATTTGAATCGTTCTGTATGAAGAATACAGTTTATAGCCTGCCTTACCGCCTCCAGACCGTCTACAGTGCCAGCAACCCGCTGATTTTCAATATCAAGATAAAAAGTCTTTGACGGTTGCTGCACAATATTAAAATCCTGTTTTAAAATACTTCCTGATTCAGGGAGCATAACGTCATCTCCTTTCCTACCACCGACCAATCATGGCATATTGCTGTCCACCTCGTTTTTGCAGCATAAGAACTCTCTGCCCAGGCCGTAAGCCGCTTTTTACTGTCACTGAAACCTCCCCTATTCCTGGAATGGACATTTGCTCTGCATGATCGGTCAAATGTTCCGGCACAAGGATCTGATCACCGGAAAGAGTAGTCTTCTGATCAATCTGCACTGACAGAGGAGAAACCTTTGTTACTATGCCCGGAATAATATCACACGGATCACCTTCCTCCATGGCCTTTAGGACAATCTTTTTCATATTTTCTACCCAAACTGCATCAGCTATTGATACCAACTCCTCTCAGGGTTAAATCCATTGTGTGTATCCCTTCATCAATCTTATGGGTGACAGATTCCACCAACAGATAGTTTTTCAGTTCCATTTCCTTAATATCTAAAAATACCGGAATCAAACAGCCAGCTCTTACCCGGATATCCCCAAAAGCTCCTTTGACGCTTAAGCTTCTGGAGGGACGGTTATAAAGGTTCAAATACCTTTCCGCTACCGTTTGACCATTCACACCTTTATCAATGGATTCATCCTTTTGAAGAATCCCCCATTTATTGATTGTTCCGGTATCTTTTGCCATGTAAACATCACGTTTCTTTGTTTCATTATTATCATAATAAATCTTGATCTGGTTGTAGGTATTGCTGTCGATACTGACTTTATAATCGTAATCCTGGGCAGTGCTGCCATCAATCATGATATCAAGCTTCATATTCTCCACATCATTTAAAACTAACTTCCCCGCATCATCGTATAGGACATACATTTTACCTGTATGTATTAGGGTTAAATCCAAGGAATCCAGAATAATATCAAACAGAGTCTTATCAGGCCGGTTCCTGGATAGCCTATGACCAGTATCAATGAGCGCGCCAGTCTGTAAATTATAATCCCGGGCAATCATAAGAATCACTTCTCCGGTAGATAGATTAGAATAATTATAGCTATCTGTATTCTTTAAATACCGGAGCTGATCATACACAGAAACTTTCATTTGTCCGCCACTGTTCCAGCTCCGCTCAAAAATAAAGCCGAAAAACACTGACTTCCCATTTACATCAAGACGAACAGCATTACCTTCCTCTACCTGAAGCTTCTCATCCGGAATGAGTGTAAAAGAACATTTCCCCGGCTGCCCTTTGCGCTGCGTCTCCCAGGTGATACTTCCCTGGACTACCGGTTCATAAACCGTATGTCCGTTCTGTATATATAAGCGTACTTCCAAATTTTCACCGCCTTTTTTACGTAATATTACGTATTTTTTATTGACATACGTATTATTACGTGTTATAATAAAATCATGATAAGGAAGGGAGCTACAAAAGATGCCTATGACACCGCGAGAGATGATTAAACATCTCAAAAGAAATGGCTTTGAAGAAATCAGTCAAAACGGTTCCCATGTAAAACTAAGGAATCCTGAAACTGACAAACAGACCATTGTTCCTTATCATTCCAAACCTTTAAAAAAGGGTCTGGAACAGGCAATATTAAAACAGGCGGGGCTGAAATAAGCCCCACCCAACTTACTTAACTGGAGGTATTTCTATGAAAAAACTTTTCTATCCCGCACTTTTTCATAAAGCAGAAGAAGGCGGATTCTGGGTTTCCTTTCCCGATCTGCCGGAGTGTCTGACAGATGGCGATGATATGGAGCAGGCCTATGAAATGGCAGTAGATGCCCTGGGCCTTGCACTTACCAGCAGAGAAGGAGAAAAATCCCCCCTCCCCGCTCCATCAACTCCTGATACCGTATTTGTAGAACCAGGCAGTTTTCTTGTAATTATTGAATTTGATATGGCTGCCTACAAAAAGAAAACCAACTCAAGAGCCGTAAAAAAGACTTTAAGCATTCCGGAGTGGTTAAATGAAGAAGCTACCGCCATGGGGGTGAATTTCTCTCAGGTTCTTCAGGAAGCTTTAATTGAAAAGCTCCAGGCCAGACCTTAAACTCTTACGGCATGTTTAATACTTGTCCTGGATAAATAAGGTTGGGACTGCTTATCTTGTCTTTATTGAGGCTGTATATCTCCTGCCAGCGGCTTCCGTTCCCTAACTGTTTCTTTGCAATAGCCCAGAGGCTATCCCCTTTTATAACTGTATAAGATTTAACTGCAGGCGGAGCCCCCTGACGTTCTGGCTCAGGTTCCGAAGCGGCGGGAACCGCCTGTTCTTCAACAATAACGAAATTCATGACTTTTGTTCCGTAGCTTTTATATTCTTTCAAAGAAAGAGACACCACAAGATCCAATCCCTCTTTCACATCATCAGACACTTTAAAGTCTTCCAGAGTTACGTCTATGTTGGTATCAAAGAAATTACTTCTTCCGAGACCATCACGGATCACAATAAACTCAAAGGAACTTCCGTCCTCTTTCAGTTCTTTCAGTCTCTCCAGAAAATCTTCTGCGCTTTCAATACTTCCGTCCCATACTGCACATGGATAATCCATCTGGGGAATCACCACATCAAGACTGATTTCTGCCAGACCGGGAGGTCGGATCATATTAATCTCTTCTCCATTAATCAATGTGATCGTTTTGTTCTGACCGGTATATTTAATTGGAATCTTCTCCGGAGGCAGGGGAAGGAGCATATCATCAATGTAAACCTCATAAGCCATTATAAATGCCCTCCTTCAGCTGCTGTTGATAAAATCTCATCCGTCAGATCATTTAGCATTCCATTCATCCGGTCAAAATCGGTTTCGGTCTTCAGGGTGTTGTTATTGGTTAAGTCAATTTTAAGTTCTGCCAGGGTGAACCGGTTAATGACATCCTGTTCTGCGGCATCTCTCATAAATTTCAGTTCTTCATCCATAGCGTCCATAGTGTCCGCCATAGCTGCCGTATTACCAGCAGTCTGCCCCGTGTTGCCCGCTATATCAGATCCATAAGCCCCTGCAGCAGAATCATCTCCTGCAGCTTTGGCCGCCGCATCTGCTTTCGCCCCCTCTATTGTTGCCTGTCTTTGCATTCTGGCATCATCTGCGGCCCTTACAGCCCTGTCATAATCACTCCGTCTGCTCTCTCTTGCGGCCGCATTTGCATCTTTCTTGGCCATTAGTTCCGCTGCTCTCTGGCTCTGCTTTATCTGCTCTTTCACTGCAGCATCCGCTGCAAATTCTACATGATCGATTAATTGAATTGATAAGCCCCCTACGCTGTTGGCGACATTTATTAGTTTGTTAATTCGATCGATGGCACCGTTTACTAATGACTGCAAGTTATTCAGCACATTTACTTTCATATTTCCAATGGAGTTTTGCACTCCCACCTTAAACGCTTCAAAACCATAGAGCATATTATCAATGTTGTCAGCAATAATGCTCGACCATGCCTGGGCTCCCAGCTTCATTTCATCCCATTTTTTCAATACTGCATTGGCACAAATCAGCCAAGCCACCTTTAATCCACCTACAGACTGTACCCACCTGTAAATGGCCGCTACAACAACGCCAATAGCTAAGGCAATCCAAAAAAGTGGATTTGCCATAAGAGTTGTAAAGAATGCTTTGGCGGCCCCGTCTGCAACCCACGTCGCCGCTGCCTGAATACCCAGGGCTGCGGCATAGGCAAGCATTGCGGTGGCCAGACCATAAAAAATGGGGGCTATAGTAGACCAATTATCATTAATAAAAGTGGCTCCTTGCCCAATCGCCTGTATCACGGGGAAAAATGCTTGTAACAGGGTCGTTTGTATGCTCGTCATGACCTGGCTAAATGTCATGGGCATAGAATTGAATTTTTCATTTGTTTCTTCTGCCATGTTAAGAAGTGAAGCTTTCACAACCTGTGCTGAAACCGCACCGTCTGCCGCATATGATTTTATAGAACCTTCTGCCCAACCCATATTCTTTTCTATGGTCCTGGCAATTCCCGGTGCTGCATCAAGAATAGAATTCAGCTCCTCACCTCTTAAGGCACCGGCAGCCATTGCCTGAGATAATTGAACCATGGCATTGGATTGTTCCTGTGCTGTAGCTCCGCCGATTACGAACTGTTTATTTACCTGCTCCATGAAAGCAATTAATTCTTTGTTGCTATTAAAAGCATTTCCCGCATTCAATCCCATTTTAGCAATGGCACTGGCCGTATCCATGTAGGGTGCTCTTGCTCTCTGCGCTGAAGCAAATATCATCTGATTTAACTGTTCCGTACTTTGAAGACCATCGTTCATCAGATTTAGTCTGGCGGTCGTCTGAGTTACACTGTCAGACATCGCTATGACTTTCTGGGCACTAAAAGCAAGTCCAGCACTCATTGCCAACCCTTTCAGTTTTGACCATAACCCGGTAGCTGCGCTGGTTCCATCTCTGATGGAATTATTAAACTGGTTTTGGGCATTTAAATTATCCCGAATATTACGCTCAGCAGAATCCATTACGGAATTAAGCTGTTGATAAGCGGTATTGGCTGCGCTAATATCCATCCGCCCCATGGCCTGATTTAATGTTTCCTGAACGGAAGTTGCCTGGCTAAGCTTTCCTCGGAGAGCTTCCAATTCATTATTAGTCCGCTCTGTTCGTAAATCTACCGGTATACTGTTGAGTTGCTGGATCCGGAGGGATAACGCCTGCATCCGGTTTTCCGTTGCTGCTACATCATTTAACATTCCGGGCGGCGTCACCCTCATGCTCCTGGCTTGGGCGGATATGACTTTCTGGCTTTCGTATAATTGTCTTGCCATCTGGTCTGCAGCCTGATATTCCGCCTGGAATCGATCAGCGCCGGAATTCATAAAGACCTCCGGAACTGCCCCGGTGTTCCAGCTCGGCTCCGGAGGGGAGGGCGAAGGGGTGGCTGCGGCTCTTTCCATCTCTTCCCGATATCTGGCCATTTCTGCTGAAGCATCTGCAATTCCCTGCCTTGCAGCATCCATAGAAGCTGCATTTAGTCCCGCATCAGTCGCCACCTGCGCCTGCTCAAAGGCAGAGAGCATAATAGACATAGACTGAGTGATGTTATTTAATATCCCTGACATCTTGTCCTGTAACTGAATAGATGTTTGTAATCCTGCCATTTTTCCTATCCCCTTTTCCTTCTGGCCCTGGCGGCCTCTTTCTTGTCGTTCTTAAGTTTCATCTGAACCGCTGCTATAACAACAGCTTTTTCATAACGTGGAAGTTCCAGGTACTCATGGGGCCACTTATGAAGTTTATGGAGGCAATAGTAAGCAATATTGGCTTCCATATCGCCCCCCTCCATTAGTTTTTTGCGTCTTCCACCAGATCTTCCAAAGCAATATCAAAGCCATTAATCTCCTGTACCTTGGCTAAGTAATCCTGATACTCACCCGGGGTAAGCATCTTTTTCAGAAGGGATTCTGCCCCCATCACCTGATAGGAATCCTGAAGCTCCTTATTGTTTAAATCCGGAAATACCGTGCAGGCTACAGCAAGCTTGCCTACATACTGGGCATAGTCAGTTTCCGGCATATAAGCGCCTCTCTTTCCAGGAATGGGCTTTCTTTTTGTGCACTCTTTTTTAATCAACTCATCCTGCTCTGGTGTAATACACTTGATCTCCCACTCTGCCGGTTTTCCGGCTTTATCCTTAATACGCTTGGTTGCTGCATACTTCACATTTTCCACTGTTACTGTATTCTGGCTTAAAAAACAACTTAAATCTCCCATAGGTTCTTATCCTCTCTTTCTTTTACTGCATTCCTGCAAGGTTGCTAAACTTCTCTGGCATTTCCCAACTCTCGAAGGTAAAATCAAACTCATCTTCCAAATAGTCAGCATCTGCATCAAATTTAGCAATGGTTCCTCCATCAAGATTACAATCCTTTAAAATAATGGTCTGACGCCCCACACTGGAGGTCGGATCTTCATTCGTCACCTGGATATCGAAATAAACATCTTTCCCGGTTTCCTGAAACTGATATAGCAGTTCTCGAAAGATACTGGTATTGTAATGAAAGGTTGCCGATCCACTTCCTTTGGAGCCCGTGGTCTTATTCCCTTTCATGGTTCTTCCTAAAATCGGAACTTCCGTTTTGGTCTTTTCAATCTTAGCTTCCAGGTTAAGGGCCTGCATGAAGTTGTACCGGTTGCTCCCGATTGTAATATAACACTCTGCAAGAGAAGCACTGATCGCCTCCCAGGCATTCATGGTGTTCTGGTTCATATTCCTCCACTCCTTCCTACGATACGACTACGGTCATATACAGCTGGCTCATACAGTTAATTGGTTCTACCGGAAAGTTTACCACAACAGACCGTTTGCTGGAACCTTTGTTGACCGTGATAGAGTCAGCACTTACAGCTTCAATGGCCCGGAGCGTTGTCAGCTGCTTCCCGTAAGTTACAATGTCATTCCAGAGCCCTACCCGGCCTGCGGCATCATTGGGCATCTTGCCAAGGTAACGGGTATTGAACAGAGAGGCAATATCATTCCCGATCTGATCCAGGACTCGGATCGTCTGGTTACTGGAAAAATCCTCTCCCGTTTCCTCTGTATAAGTTACCAGAGTATTGATATCCATCAGTACCCGGATTTCACTCCCAACCTTGTGGAACATAAACTTCCCTGACTGAACTCCCTCTTTCAGCTGGATCTGGGTGTAATCAGCTTTAACGGAATATTCTCCATCATACGTCTTATTCTCTGTGGTCTTGTTGACAGCGCAGGCCGCTTCTGCACCAGCGGTCCAGTAAACCAAGCCTGACTCCAGTTCCTCCACTTCATTCTCCACGGAAATGACGCCTTCATAATCAGCTTTGGCATATCGGTATAAAACTGTCTGGAACTTAATTCCATTTTCGTCTCTCATCCGCTTGGTAAATGCCGCAAAGAGCGCTTTTACATTTTCATCAACCGAAGGACAGCAGAGAATCTGAAAAGAATAACTCTCTATCTTTGCAAGAAAATCTGCATAGTCCTCACCGGTTATCGCTTCTCCGTTGGTTCCTCCGGTACATGGCATTCCGGCTGTTTCCGCAAGTATCGCAGTTTTCTTAAAGGTTATGTAGGTATTATCCTTTAAACCACTGGCACCGGCCACCGTCTGAGCGTCAACCTCTTTTCCTGCAAAAAAGGTTTTTACATCAAACTTTGTTTCATCGTCAATGTTCTTAGTAATCACCGTTTTTAAGCTATTTCCTCTAACACCCCCATAAACAGCAGTACTGTAATCATTTGACGCCTTTGTGCCTGCATTCAGCCGGTAAAAGATTCCCTTTGTTAGATTCTTGAATAATTCTCTGACTGGGATCATGGCTGCATCATCATAAGAATATCCAAATATCTCCCGGCTCTTTTCCTGGAATTCTTCCGCAGTTACTTCAAACACTGTTTTCTCTGGTCCCCAGTCAAGCACCATGGGAATAGCCGCAACTCCACGTTCCCCCATGGCAGCCCCTGTAGAAGCGGCACTTATAAAATTAATATAGGCACCTGGGAGTACCTTATTTTGTGTCGTAAAGCTTCCTCCGCCTAACATGCACTCACCTTTCCTTTCATGAATTTCTCAAGCATTTCATCTACCTCTGCCATTGTATAGGCCTTTCCAGGCTCCAAAAGAGCATTGATCAGATCTTTTTTCCCTCGGTACCGTTTCGCATTTACTAACTGCTCTTTGATATAACGGGCAGCTCCTTCCGGTTCTGCGTGTTTACTTGTTCTTCCTGCCATAACTTCACTCCTTTCACTTTACCGTGATGTTCTCCATCGGGTCTTCTGTTTTGCCAGCCCGCAATCCGAACCGGCCATAATTAATAAAGAAATTTAAAACTCCGTCCTTTGGTTCTCCGCTTCGTTTGGTCCCTCTCATCATAGAACCATCAGCCAGGGAAAGGTATTCCATGGACTCCATCAGTATATCAAGCACCCTGTTCAGCTCCCTGGCGGGCTTTTCTACCTCTCCCGGAAGATATTGAATACTCATTCCTGTGCTGCGGAAATACCTCGCACCAAGAAGAGGTTTTTCCGACGGTTCTAAAAAGCCAACAAAAAAACAGGGCTCAATCAGTCCCTGTTCTACTCCGCTCTCATATATGGTGACATCCGGAAAGAGTACATCAAGCTTCCTGGTCACCGCAGTCATGATATTATTATACATGATATGCCCCCTTTAAATAATCGGATATTCTTTTCTCAAGCATCTTGGGAGCCTGCTCTTGCAGTTGTTGCTCTGAAATGGTCAGCATGAGCTGTCCAGGAACCCAGCCTTTATGATTAGCTGTCCGGTGCCCATATTCCACATAGGAGGCATACTCAACAGGATTTATGATCTCAACCACATAGGTGTCGCCAAAATGATTGACCTTTAGAGTATTCGCATACTGGGCTGCCCCTCTGGTCTTTAACCCTTCCGACCCGGACCCGCTTCCCTGTGTGGTCCACCCCCGCCTTAGATTACCACTGTCACTTGGAGTCCGTTTAATCACCTTGGCAAGCAGCCGGGCCGCTAAATATCTGGCACAGTCTTCACAAAACTTATCCCGGTCCTTATCAAGCTGTGCGATCTGCTTTTGAAGCTGTCTCACTTCTTTAAAATCAAATTTTCCACCAGACATTATGCCTTCTCCTTCCAAAGCTCCAGAACAATCTCCTGATGACTGCCATATACTGCCGGCTGGCCGCTTCCGGAATAGAATTCGGTCCGGCCAGCTTGAGTAATTTCTATTTTACTTCCAGGCTTCACCACGATCTCTGGTGCAAGAAACAGCTTGATCACCTGATGTAGCTCGGAAACAGTTTCCGTATCATCGGTGGCAGGAGTACTTGAAAAGGAAAGGTAACAGGGTTGATTTTCCACCACCTTCACCAGTCTCTGACTGGTTACCTTTGTGTCCGGATCCTTATAGGGCTGTTTTTCATAAATATTGCTGGTTCCCTCATAAGTAGATTCAATAGCTGCCCGGTGCATCCTTCTTGCCTGCTTCATTGCGTTCGATATCACCTGTAATCACCCTGTCTTTCTGTATCGGTTCAACTGGGCCTTGTAATTCTTTAAAATGCTTCCCTGTAAAGCCCCAGCAGTGCTGGAAAAGCTGGTTTTGGTATCCCCTTCAGAGATGGAGGTGACCATAACCGGCGCCTCCCCCTCTCCCAGCCTTTCATGACGGTATAAATCTACCGCCATACGATAACAGGTGTTTATCAATCCTTCAGGGACGCTTTTGATATGACAGTAATTCCTTACCGTCTCCTCAACATCCTCCGTGATAAAGGTAAGCTGGGGATCCTGGGAGACATCTTCCTTGGATATCCCCAGCAATTCTTTTAATTTTCCCAGTTCCATAGAATCCTCCTTATGAAATGGTGGCTACAAATACCTGATCCGCATAAGGGAAGGATGGCAGCGCCGTAGCCACGGCCTTGATCCACTTAGCCACCGGGTCAATGGTATTGTACTGGCAGACAATGATCTTTCCCACCTCAGAAATCTCAACATCGGCGTTTCTCCTAAGCTCCAGCTCCTCTGCGGTCACGCCGTAGAACGTGTCTCCCATCTTGCCTTCGGGCATCATAACAAAGGCATTCTCCGGAAGAAAACGCTTTGCCATGTATTTCCCCTTTGCATCCTGAATACGATACTTTTTATCGTAAATGGCAATCTGGGGAAGTTTCTGCTGGGCAAGGAATGCATTCAGCTCCGCTACAGTCAAAAGCTTGGAACTGTTTACGCCAAATACCGCCGCTCGGATCCTTTCATCACGCAGGATTGCGCTTAAGTTTTTCTTGGAAGTCAGAGCCCTAACAGGAGTAAAGCCGGTATCATCCACAATGGTTTCCACCATCTGCTCCATATCTTCCAGAATTGTGGGGCTTCCGGAAAGCCAGGTCTTACTTGCCTTATGCTCTGCCGGCATTCCATAATCAATAGAGGCTTTTACACCGTTTTCATTGATCACGATCTTCCCAGTGGAGAGAGCCTCCATTCTCATACACTCCACGCGGGTACGGACAGATGCCACCAGGTTATCGACATCACGGAAAATGTTCTTGATCATATCCTCCTCTTCCCGGTCATTTCTGGGGCTTTCCAGAGCAATGATTGTCTTCTCCGGGATCTTGATTTTCTTCTTGATCAGAGCCAGATCCTGAGTAAATACTTCAGCACCTTCTCTGGATCCGATCTCTGCCTCGGTGTCAAAAGCATGAACCTTTGCGGATACTGGTAAATTACTGGCACCCTTTACCATGTCAATTTCTAGTGCTTCCTTTTTATCTTCCGGAAACAAATATTCCCCCATATAAGCTTCCTGGGCACGTTCCTTCGTGTAATCAATCAAATCTCTTGGCGTTAATAATTCTTCTACTCTGGGCATGTCTTAGTCCTCCTTAATCTGTAACTGTCCATCAACAAAGAATTTGATGTACGGCATTTTTACAATGAGTTGCTGTATGGCTTCCACGATATAATCTCCATGGAGGCGTTCGGCGTTAACGGATCCATCAATCATAAGCGCTCCCGGCTGCGGGCCAGGGGTGACCTCTACCGTATCGAAAAGAATGCCTGAGGGCGTTGCCGACAAGGCATAAGTATAAGAACCGGAAGATCCGCTCCTTGTCACTTTTACCACCTTTCCATCCTTGTCCAGAAAGGTCCCGGCAGGAACAAATTTCTTTCCATGCTCATCAGAAGTGATGCCGGTATCATTTACCGTGCAGCTGATGTTCTGGTACTTCTCACTTTTTAAAAATTCCGGGGTATTTCCAAAGGTCTTTTTTGATAAAAACATTTTATTTCCTCGCTTTCATTTTTGTTAACCCCATGCTTTTGCATAAGGGTTTTCTGCTGCTTCTGTTGACTTGTTTAAAGCTTCCGCAATCCCTTTTCCAAAACCGTTTTCATTGGTGCTGCCGGCTCTGGGTTTGTAGCCCCCTGTACCTGATCCACTTCCTGCACCACCCCTGCCCGGATCGGATTCTTTGAACAGGAATGCTTTGGATTCCTTAATGGACTTAATCTGTTCGTCCAGACCGGAGACTTTTCCATCATCAGCCAGAATTAATTTGGTTTTATCCACAAGGCCCGTCACAATATCAACATCGTGTACGGTGCCGGCAAGGGCCACCTTAATGGCAGTGAAAAGCTTCAGTTCTTTCATGTCCGCCTCATTTTTTTCCTTAGTAGCCTTGTTTTCTGCCTGCAGGATCTCAATCGTCTTTTTCAGCTCTGCATTATCCCCACTGTTCTTTTTTAAGTCTTCCAGCTGTTTATCCCGGTCCTTAATGTCCTTTTCCAACTGTCCCTTAGCCTGATTGGCAGTATCATAGTCTGCTTTAGGGACATAGGCTTCCAGTTCCTTTTTAGACGCTTCTGCGGCTTTTGCCGCCTGTTCCTCACTGATTCCAAGAGCAACAAATTCTTCTTTTTTCATGATCTCATCCTTTCTTTGCAATAAAATAACACCCAGGAGATTCCTGCGTGCTCACATCATCTATATCTTTCAGTAGGAGGCTTCACCCCGCCACCCGGAGGGAGATAATCGGATCACTCAACCTTTCCGCACTTTGCACACCGCCTCACATATCCACCAACTGACCGGGACCAATGCTTACGGTATTGATGTCTACAGAATCTTTGTTTTAACCATTGAATCACATGACGCCTCCTTTCTGTTGCGACCGTCGCAACGGTAAAATGAACATAAAAAATACCACCGGACATTTTACTGACTGATGGTATTATGATCCTGTTATTCTCAAAGCTTCCTCTTCACTGACTACTTCATAGCAATCAAACTCTGGTGCATCTGGATAAAAATATCCCAAAGACAAGCCCCGTCGCCTCCATTCCCCGTTTTTATAGTCAAAGAACTTGCGCCCATCCTGCTTGATTATCGTTCCTCGATTGTCGTAATCGGTTAGTTTTAGATACCTTACATTATCCATAATCCTTCACCCTTTCAATATCATTCGGAACCACCATGGAATCCGATAGCTCAAACATCTCATCAACCAAATTAATATACTCTTTGCTGCTTGTATCTTTAATCAGGCGTTGCTTTTCATACAACTCATGCATTTTACCATTTTTTACTTTAAAGCTTTCGGGAGTGTGATACTGTAGCTCAAAAGCTTGCCCATTTGGTGCCCTTAAGACTGTATTGATACCATTATATGGGTTCTGGCTATCCAGCCAATAGTTTTTTACCTCAACTGTATTATATCCTAATTGCTTATGCTTATCAAGGGAGGCCAATGTTTTGTTTGCAAGAGATTCCGGAGCATCTGTGTATGTATACCTCAAAATATCCTTGACTTCATACTGGTTCCCTGATGGGCTATACTTTCTTCGTATTTTTGTAAGATATGAATCTTTCGACTTAACCCGATATTGGAGTCCTGTAGCCCCCATACTCAGCTGCTCTGCAGCCTGTTTGACATGGGCAGTTATTTCTGGTTCATTTTTTATAGCTTTGTTATAGTACGACATTCCTTTTACTTGGGCCTTTAATATGCCAAACTCATCGCTATCATTATATTTTGTTTTTTGAAATTCGTGAAATCCTTCAGGAGCATAATTTTTTCCAAGAACTTCTTTATATTTTTCATACTGTTTTCTATCTGCCGCTTCATTCCTCTGTAGCTTCTCCAGTAAGGCTGCCCGAGGATCATTCTCTACAAATTCTTCGTGCCACTGCTTATAGTCCATGCTGACCGGTACCTCGATGGACTTTCCAGTCACTGGATCCCGGGCCGCCCGCATTTCCATAGCAGAAAACTCATCATCAAAAAAGGGAACCGTTGTTGTCCTGCAACGTGGGTGGAAGGGAGGTGCTGTAACTCCAACTTCATAATCCTTCATATCGAAAACTTTTCCATCTATACCCCGGCATATCTCTGAGGTACGGGTGTCCAGCGTGGCCAGGATCTCATACTGCTCTACTCCAAGCTCCTTAAAGCAATCCTTCTGGGCCGTGGAGGCTATGGCTGCGGATTCTGTCATGATTAAGCGCCCGGCCTGGCTTCGACTCACGTCCATCACCTGTGCAAGGTTACGGATAGCTTTCTTTGGATCTGATCCCCGGATCATGCTCTGCGACAGCTCCGTGTGCAGTTTATTGACCAGCTTTTCCTTATTAGACCAAATGCGGTCTGAGAAGCTGGAGCCGTCCCGTGCCCAAGGTTTGCAAATAAGCATATCTATCTTTTTCGGATCCAGACGGGCAAGGTTGCTTCCGACTCCCGTTCCCTTGGCAATTTCAAAAGCATTGTGATAATAATTTTCGGAATAGACGTTATGGAGAAACTCTGTTAAGCCCCCCTCATAAGCTGTAAAAAGAAGTTCGGCGTGCTGCCGGATCTGCAGCTTCATGGCTTCTAAGTAGGAAATATGATATCTGGCAGAAGCATTTTCTAATTCCTTCATCCAGCGCTCATCAATTGCATTTTCTTTTCCGGCTTTTATGTACTTTTGAACTGTCCACTTAAATTCCTCCAGTTCATAGGCCGTAAGCATCTTCTTGGCCTTGGCGTAGCTGACTCCATTGTTATCTGCAAGACGGTTATACCAGCGCTCAATGTCCATCTGTATACTATTGGAAGCCTCACGGAATTGCTTTTCCAGATCCCGGTAGTATGCCGTGCTTTTGCTGTACTGCTCATCTTCAAGCGCCGCCATTCGTTCCTTCCAGTAAGAATCATTCTTCTTCGCCATCTATTTCACCGCCCGGATTTTCCCCTGCCTGCTTCTGGAAAGCCTTTCGGTATTCGTCAGCTTCTTCCGCAGCATTTGCCTTCTCTTTTTCCAGCTGTTTCTCTTCCTCATCAGCATTTTCTACAAATGGGTGATTCTTAAGAATTGTCTTATTGGAAATCACTCCCACACTCTTCTCGCATATATCAGCAAGCTCAGAATCACTCCGTATGGCAGAACGGGTCCATGTCTGTATGATCTGGCCGCATTCAGTCCCCAGGTATTTACAAATAGCACGAATCAGACGGCCAAACCCTTGTTTGAATTCTGTTTCCATAAGACCAGCTTTCAGCTCCAGAAGAGAGTATAAGTATTTCAGGGCTTCTCCCGATGCATTCCCGAACTTCTGCGGATCCGGATCTACACCCTGCCCCTGCTCAAAGATTGCTTTCCTGGTCATTTCTAAGAATTTTTCCCTGGCTTCAATTGGGATGCTGATTGTAAGAGTCTCCACGCCGGTTTTCCCACCATCGTCTCCATCATCATCAAGCTTGATCATTTTATACTTCTTCAGATCATCAATGAACTCCTTTTTATCCTCTCCGCCATAATTGGTAAGAATAAAAATAACTTCCTGAATGTCCTCCAGATCATTTAAAAAGCCGGTAAATACCTTGTCATAGGCATCTACCAGCGGCTTAATGTTTACCAGATCATTGGTAAATATGTTGTTGTTATAAAAGGGAATAAAAGGAACCTCTTCCCAACCATGAATAAAGACATTGCTTTTTCCAGCGGTTCCATCTTCTGGGACACCTTGGAAAACGTTATATTCCGAAAGGCCTGCAGTGGAGACGGTATTGCTGGATCGGTAATAACTGTAGCATCTTTCTCTGTCCCAATATTCCCAGACGGTGATTTCCTTTCCCGTTGAAAAGTCAATGTCCTTGTAAGTCCTTAGTACAGCAATCAGTGCCTTATCCAGGTCATTGCTGTAAACGGGAATGATCTGCTCCGAGCTTACAATGCCATAGCAGAAATTCCTTTTATCATCTCGCCAGTAATGGACCCAGGAGCATTCATGATTAGATGCATTCACACATAAATCTTTACAGTGCTTTGCATATGAGTCCCCCAATATATCTGCAATCTGCTTATTTGCTTCCTCTTTCCCAATATCAAACAGCGGAGGCGCCGCAAACATATAGGCTGCTTTCTGATTCACCAGAAGACCGTGGAAGTTTCGGGGAATCCGGTTATCTGCATTTCTCAGCGGACCGTAATCCTGTCCCCTAACTCCTTGCTTTAAAATATCATTCTCATTCCTGTAATACCGATCCGCCTCCTGACAGCGCTTCACATGCCGCCTGTGCCAGCTGGCCCGGCTCTTTATCAGGTCTTTCACCACATCAATGTTGGGCTTCTCTTCATTCACTTTTCTCACCTACCTTATTTAAAAATGGACATTCCGGATTTCTTACCGCAATTTTCCGCAATTCCCGTTGTTGCATCAGGAGCATCATCATGCTTATTTTGCCCTTCTCTCTGGTACCGGTTCATGGCATTATAATATTCTGGCCAGCGGTTTCTCCAGTCTTCAGGGTAATAAATATGCTGCATGACCCAGGCAGAATTGGAATAGATCCTGGCTTGCTTATTCTTACTTTGGTGGAACCATTTGATTGTGGCATGATTGCTGTCAAACTTCTCCTGAAGGATTCGCTCCACGTTACGGGCAAAGCTTCGGCCGCCGTTATTGGATTCTATCTTGGAAACGTCCACGCCATCTTTATAAAGCATTTCTGCCGTTGCCGGCTCCGTTACCTCCATGGGCTCTTTGGTATAAAGAACATCAAGGATGTAAGCCTCATTGGCAAAGGTAACTCCATAATCAATACTGCAAAGATAATCCTCCCCGGTATCAGCCGTATCGGTGTAGTTCCGGATCTCTTTCAATTCTGGCAGCTCCCCGCTGTAGGTTTTAAAGCTGGTATACAGTTTTCCCTTCAAGTCAATCGGTTCCTGCTGATAGTTGGCAGAAGCAATGTCTGCACCCATGGCTTTTATTTTGGCCTGATAGGATTTATAGGACAATACCTCCGGACAAAGCATTTCATGGGTTTCCGAATTTAACAGCGCCTTCATGCAAATATGGCGGATCTTTACGCCAGCATCCTTAAAGTGCTGCAGCGCCTTGCCTGCCAGATCATCACTGGCCCACCGGGTCATAATGATTATGATCTTACCGCCCTCTTCTAGACGGGATAACATGGTGTCCGTGAACCAGGACCAGTGTTTTTCCTTTGTCAGCTCATTGTTGGCTTCCTCTGCATTTTTAATCAGATCATCTATGATGAGCAGCGTTGCACCGAAACCGGTGGCCGTTCCCGTAGGGGAAGTGGCCAGATAATTATTATATCCTCCTTCAAGGCTCCAGAGGTTCATGGCTCCATCACCTTGCTTAATACGGACACCTGGGAACACGTCCGAAAAGATTATCTTATCCTGGTCGGCTTTTGCTTCCTGTATATCGTTGCGGACGTTTTTGGAGAACATCGTGGAAAGCGTTTCATTGTAGGAGCCGGTCATAATCTTTTGTGTTTGATCATTTCCAAGGACCCACTCCACCAGAAGCCCGGCTGTACGGCTTTTTCCATGACGAGGCGGTTCATTTACAATCATGACTTCATCGTCTGACTGGATAAAGTCTTGGAAGCCATTGCAAAGCTCTATTAAGTACTCTCGATCCTCTTTATAGAAGTCCGGTGCCTTTAGATTGCAATAAAAAAAGAACTCACGCCTAGCAAGTTCTATTTTTGCACCCCTGATTATTGTCTCTCTATCCATCACGTATCAGCTTCTTTAGTTCGTCTGTAGTAAGATCTGCATATGGATTGGCAGCTTTAACCTCTCCGGATAATTCCACATTCTGTTTATCTCTCCACACATCAGGCCTGCGATTCTTCAACCAGAATATCTGAGCCGTAGTATCAGGAGCCACATCTTTCACTTTTCTTTCAACCAACATAGTCTTGGTTTTGGGGAATTGCTCCCTGATCAACATCAGCTCTGAATCCGTCGCCTCTGGGTGTTCATATTTATACTTGTTCATAAACTCATCGAGCTTTTCAAAGTACTCCGCCTGTTCCAGAGGAACTGTCACATATTTATCCTCATTAAAGGAATAGCCCAGAGCCCTTTTCAAAAGAGCATTCTCCACAAGAATGTCAACAACTTCCTTCCCTCTTTTTAGGGCCTCTAAAATGTCCAAGTGATCACGCTTATAATTATATAGCGTTGCTTTACTGATTCCCATGTTATGGGCTATCTGTTCATCTGTCAGTCCATCTCTTGCCCAGGCCTCCAGTAGCAGCAAGCCATCAGGCGTCAACCAGTATTCGTATTTTCCTTTTGCCATCAGTCTCACGTCCTTTCTGGTTTGTGTATAAATAGGCTGTAACAATTTGCAGTTTCCTGTCACATTTTCAGATATTAACACTCAATCCACAATTGTTTCCACATTATTGTGGATAAGTGTCGTTTTGGGTATTAAAAAAGAGACGGTCAACCCCGTCTCTCAATTCTTTCTATAAGAATTTTTTTCTAATAGTTCATATGTAGTAGAGCCTTTGATAGATGCAAAATTATTTAATCCTTCAGTTAAAACATGTATCCCAAAACTAGGATTAAAAAAGCCATCTTCCATCTCGTATTTGCTTATGCATTCTCTTTTTTCTTTTATCGCTTTTTCCTCAGTTAGCTCTTCCAATTCTTTAAGTATTAAATTGTACCCTAATGATCTCCACTTCCAACTATTCTTTAAAGCCTCAACCAATTCCGTTTTTCCTTTTTGAATTTGAAAAATATTTGAATAGTACCTATCTAAAACGTCTATATCAGAACCTTTTAATGATCTTATTAATAAGACTTTATTTTCTTCCCAAAAATTTCGGTTAAGTAAATCCGGTTCTTTGTATATAGGATAACCTTGCCGATTTTCAATTCTTCTCAACGAATCAACCGCTTTTTCAGTCTCATCAATTTGGGTAAGGATTAAAGTACATGCAGTTTTCTTTTCAGCACGCTTTTGCCACCAATATATTAAGAATGCTCCTAATGCTCCAATCACCAAAAGAAAATCTGCAAACGATCTAAATCCCAATATTGCTATGAATGATGTAAATTCTTTCACGCTTGTGTCCCCCACTCCATATTATTTTATCTTATATTACACCATATTTTACCAAAAGAAAACACCCATCGACTAAAAATCGACAGGCGTTTTCAAAAAGGAGAAAATCAGGAATTCAGGGGGATTTCCAAATTTATACAATTTTGGATAATACTATTATAACCCGGCTATATTGCCCCGTCAATGACAGCTTTATGACACGCTTGTCAAGCTCCTAATCCAGAATGATGGCATCAGCTCCAAACAGGTAAATACTTAAAATGTTCGTAAGCTCCGTAATCCAACGCCACACAGTCCTTTCTGAACAGCTACCCAGTATCTCTGCGATAGATTCCGGCGTCATATCATCCAAATAGTAATACTTAAATGCCAGGTACTTTTCATGTACGCCCTTCCGGATCATCTCCTCTTCCAGAAGCTTCAGGCATTTATCTATGTGCGCAATCATAACAATGCTCCGTAGCTTGCTTTTTACAATACTGTTTATGTAAATATCCTCTTCCGAGAATTCCTCCAGCTCATCGGCGCAATCCATATCCGATATCTCAGACACGCCCTCCTGAACACTCTGGCAAATCCGGTTATAATTTTCCATTAGCTTCTTGGCATTCTGGAATACTTTGACCCGCCTATTCTTCCTCTGAGACTTC
>DGRE01000068.1 GCA_002389905.1 Hungatella sp. UBA4396
ACCATAAATATATTGTAGTAGAGAGGAGAGTTTATATGCCTTCAATATTTGTAAAGATTGATAAAATCAAACCTGCATACGACATGACCTACCGTTTTGTTATGTTTTTATGTAAACTGCTTCTGATTGTGGATATTCTTATTACCTCATTTTCAGTCGTAGGAAGATATGTTCCTTTTATTCCCGATCCTGCATGGTCCGAGGAGGTAGTCCTGACCTGTATGGCTTACATGGCCGTTTTATCAGCTGCTCTTGCCATCCGCAGAGGAGCCCATATCCGCATGACCGCCTTTGATCAGTATCTGCCCAAGCGGGTTCTGACAATTCTGGATATTGTTTCTGATATTGCAATTCTGATTCTTGCGATTATTATGATAACCGTTGGCTGGAAATATGCCATCGGCCTCGGCTCAAAGGGTACCTATGTCAGTATGCCTATGGTATCCCGGTTCTGGATGTACTTTCCTGTTCCCCTTGCCGGAGCAGCCATGCTGGTCTTTGAGCTGGAATCTTTGTATAACCATATAAAAAGCTTTTATATAAAGGAGGAAAATAAGTAATGGATGCAAACACTCTGGCAATACTCGTCTTACTTGGAAGCTTCTTCCTTATGATCCTCCTGCGTTTTCCCATTGCATATGCAGTGGCGCTTTCATCTGTTCTCTGTCTTCTGGCCCAGGGACATAACCTGACCACCATCTGCCAGCAGATGGTAAAGGGAATCAGCTCCTTCAGCCTGATGGCGGTTCCTTTCTTCATCGCCATGGGCTGTCTCATGGGCTCAGGCGGTATTTCTGAAAAGCTGATCGCACTGGCCAACGCCTGTGTTGGCTGGATGAGAGGCGGAATGGCAATGGTTAATATCGTTGCTTCTTACTTTTTCGGAGGAATCTCCGGATCTGCTTCTGCTGATACAGCCTCCCTCGGCTCTATTCTGATTCCCATGATGGTTGATCAGGGATATGATGATGATTTCTCAACAGCCGTAACCATTACCTCCTCCTGCGAGGGCCTTTTGGTTCCTCCCAGCCACAACATGGTTATCTATGCTACTACAGCAGGAGGCATTTCCGTTGGAAGCCTGTTCCTGGCCGGATACATACCGGGAGCACTGCTGGCCTTAAGCCTTATGATCGGTTCTTATATCATATCGGTAAAGCGGAATTACCCAAAGGGCGACAAGTTCAGCATTATCGTTCTTTTCAAACAGCTGTCCATCTCTTTCTGGGCTCTGGCAGCCGTTCTGATCGTGGTATTCGGAGTTGTGGGCGGTGTATTTACAGCTACAGAGTCTGCAGCAATTGCAGTTATCTACAGCCTGATCGTCAGCGTATTTATTTATAAGGGCCTGGACTGGAAAGGCGTCTGGAGAGTTATGGGGGAATGTGTTGATACCCTTTCCATCGTCCTGATTCTGATTTCCACCTCCAGCATCTTCGGCTACTGTCTGACACAGCTCCACGTTCCGGACCTGGCCGCCAGTACAATCACAGGGATGACCAACAATCCTATCTTGCTGGCCCTGCTTTTAAACCTGATTCTTCTGGTTCTTGGATGCATCATGGATATGGCTCCTATCATTCTGATCGCCACTCCTATCCTGCTGCCCATTGCAACCTCCATCGGTCTGGACCCCATTCAGTTCGGTATCATGGTGGTATTAAACTGTGGAATCGGTCTTCTCACTCCTCCTGTAGGAGCCGTGCTCTTTATCGGTTCTGCTGTTTCCAAGGTGCCTATGGAGCGGGTTGTAAAAGCGACTCTTCCATTTTACCTGTGCATGATTATCACCCTTTTGCTGATTACCTTTGTTCCCGCAATCAGCCTGTGGCTCCCTACCGTACTGGGTTAAGGACCAGGCTGCCATGCCGGAACAGGAATCACAGCATATCCGGTATTATTTCAGAGTGGCGGCATTGTCGCCACTCTGTTAAAGTTTAAGGAGAAAAGATGAATTACAAATATACCTGCAAAACCACGGCATTTGATCTTTGGCAGCTTTCCATGTACTACGTCTATGGTTCTCTGGCAGGGGTATGCAATGTGATTTTTACAGCTGCTGCATTGGCCCTGGGGATTTCAAAATGGAACCAGTCCACAAGTCTGGTCAGATTCTTTATTGTTCTTGCCTGCTGTCTTTTTCCAGTCATACAGCCTCTTTTGATTTATATAAAAGCCGGCAAACAGGCTGCTGCTATTACAGAGGCACCGGAAGTGACCCTGAATGATAAGGGACTGCACATCCGGATGAGCGGCCGGACCTCAGAGCTGTCATGGAACCAGGTTAAAAAGATTTCTAAAAAGCCCACCATGATCATCATATTCTGCAACACTACCCACGGCTTTGTATTTACAAACAAGGTGCTGGGAGATAAAAAAGAACAGTTTTACAACGATGCCGCTTCTAAAGCGAAAAGAGGGACCGCCATTTGAAAAAGAATATCTTATACCTGGGCGTGGGGCTGGCCGTTGTTTTTGCCGCCGCCTGTACCAGAGTCCGGAAAAGCAATGAAGGCCAGGAAGCAGTTCCTGAATTCGTTCTGACTTATGCCGAAAATCAGGCAGAAGATTATCCCACCACTCAGGGAGCATATAAATTCAAAGAACTGGTGTATGAAAGAACCGGCGGAAAGATCGAAATTCAGGTAAACACCAGCGGCATCCTTGGCGATGAAAGAACCGTGATTGAACAGCTTCAGTTCGGCGGAGTGGATTTTGCCCGCGTGTCTCTGTCTCCTCTTGCGGAATTTGTCCCAAAGCTCAATATACTCCAGATGCCCTACCTGTATACAAACCGGGAACATATGTGGAAGGTGCTGGACGGCCCCATCGGAGACGATTTTATGAATTCTTTTGGAGATTCCAGTCTGGTACCCTTGTCCTGGTACGACGCAGGAGCCAGAAGCTTTTATAACTCCTCCCGCCCCATAGAGTCCCTGAAAGACATGGAGGGAATGAAAATACGAGTTCAGGAATCCGCACTTGCCATGGACACCATCGAGGCTTTGGGAGCTGTTCCGGTGCCTATGACATACGGAGATGTTTACTCTGCCATTCAAACAGGAAAGATCAATGGAGCGGAAAATAACTGGCCTTCCTATGAGTCTACAGGCCATCATGAAGTAGCCAGGTATTTTACAAGAGATGAGCACACCAGGGTGCCGGAGATTCAGCTGGTGTCCCGGTCCACCTGGGATAAGCTGCCGGCTGAATACCGGCAGATCATCGGGCAATGTGCCAGAGAATCTGCACTGTATGAACGGGACCTGTGGGCAGACCGGGAACAGCTCTCCGAAGAGCGGACCAGAAAAGCGGGCTGCGTGGTAACAGAACTTCCCCTAAAGGAAAAAACACGTTTCAGGGAAGCGGTTGCTCCCCTGTATAAAAAATACTGTTCAGATTACGAAGATATCATCAAGGCCATTGCCGATACAGGCAAAGAGCATAGTCAATGAAGGCTTTCCCGTATGGTCTTAAATGACTGAATTCCAAGAGTAGGGAGAACCGCAAATATGAAGATGGTGAGAAACTGTCTGGCTGTTAAATCGGCTACATAAAAAAATGCGTGAAGTCCGGGCACAAACAGCACTGCCGCCAATAATACCGCCCCTGCCTCAAAAGCCATGATGGTCCACAAATTGCTTCTGAGCCCGATCTTTAATATAGAGTGGCTGCTTCGGCAGTTAAAGCCGTGAAAGAGCCGTGCCAGGGTCAGTGTGGAAAATGCCATGGTGCTGGCAGCCTGCTCGCTTCCCGTGACAAGCCCTGTGTGGTAAGCCGCCATGGTGCAAAAGGCGATGAAGGTGCCCTGCAAAAGAATCTGAATGACAAATCTCTTTGTCAATATCCCCTCCTTTGGATTTCTGGGCGGATGGGCCAAAAGGTCTGCCTCCGCCTGTTCCATGCCAATGGCGATGGCAGGGAGGGAGTCTGTCAGCAGATTGATGAACAGCAGATGCACCGGAACAAAGGGGGTGGGAAGGGCCAAAAAAGAGGTATACACAACACAGAGGATTCCTGCCATATTTCCCGATAAAAGGAACTTGATGGCATTGCGGATATTCCGGTAAACGTTGCGCCCGTTGGCAACCGCTTTTATGATGGTTGCAAAGTTGTCATCCATAAGGATCATGGCGGAAGCATCCTTTGACACCTCGGTCCCCATCTTTCCCATGGCAACGCCGATATCAGCCTGCTTTAAAGCCGGGGCATCGTTGACCCCATCCCCTGTCATGGCTACGATGCAGCCTTTTTTCTGCCAGGCCCGGACAATGCGGATCTTATGTTCCGGGGAAACTCTTGCGTAGACGCTGATGTTCTCCAGCCTTCTGTCCAGCTCTTCTTCCGTCATATCGTCAAGCTCCGGCCCGCTGACTGCGGTTCCGTTTCTGTCTAAAATTCCGATCTTTTCTGCAATAGCAGCCGCCGTCACCTTGTGATCTCCCGTAATCATGACGGGGCGGATTCCTGCTCTGCGGGCGCTTAAAACTGCGTTTCTCGTTTCCGGGCGGGGAGGGTCCATCATGGCCGCCATGCCCAGAAAGATGTATCCGTCCTCTGACTTTTCCGTCAGCTCCTCCTGTTCCCCCATTTCCCGGCAGACAAAGGTGAGGACCCGAAGGCCCTGTCTGGAAAAGTCCAGATTCTGCTCTGTCATGGCCCGGAGGTCACTCTCTGTTATGGGCCTGACCCCATCCCAGGTCCAGATCTCAGTGATCCGTGGAAGGAGAACATCGACTGCGCCCTTGGTAAAGAGAATTCGTTTTCCTTCAATCCGGTGGAGGGTGCTCATCAGCTTTCTCCTTGAATCAAAGGGAATCTCTCCGATTCTGGGATACCAGGACTTTACCTCTTCCTCTTGCAGACCTGTTCTCTCTGCCATCTGGATCAAAGCCGCTTCCGTAGGATCTCCCAGCAGCTTTCCTTCTCCATAGACAGAGTCATTGTTTAGCACAGCATCATACAGCAAATATTTATGTACGGAAATTTCAGTATTTAAAAGCTCCGGCACGTAAAGGCGGTTATTGGCATAAACCTGCTGGACGGTCATCCGGTTCTGGGTCAGGGTTCCCGTCTTGTCGGAACAGATGACAGAAACGCAGCCAAGGCTTTCCACTGCCTTCAAGTCCTTTATAATGGCATTTTCCCGAACCATCTTCTGGGTTCCCATAGCCTGCACAATGGTGACAATGGAACTTAATGCCTCCGGTATGGCGGCTACGGCAAGGGCCACGGCAAACATCAAAGAGTCCAGAATGGGCATCCTGCGGTAAAGGCTTAAGCCAAAGACTCCGGCGCAGATAATGAGGATTGCCGCCGCCAGCCTGCTGCCAAACTGGTCCAGGCTCACTTCAAGAGGAGTCTTTTTCTCCCCCGTATCGTTCATCAGGGCGGCAATCCGGCCTATCTCCGTATTCATCCCGGTTCCCGACACCACTGCCCTGGCTCTGCCTGAGGCAACCAGGGAACCGGAAAACACCATGTTGGTCTGTTCCGCCAAAGGCACCTTTTCCCCTCTTAACCTTCCCGTCCTCTTCTCCACAGGAACCGATTCCCCGGTTAAGGAGCTTTCATTGACCAGGAGAGAGTGATTTTCCAAAAGCCTGCCGTCAGCCGCAACCATATCTCCGGCCTCCAGCAGTAAAATATCCCCCGGTACGATTTCAGCCGATAAAACCTCCTGCTTTTTTCCATCCCGGATTACCTTTGCAATGGGCGCTGACAGGGCCATCAGGCTGTCTAAAGACTTTTCCGCCTTCTGATGCTGTACGGTTCCTAAAATTGCATTTAACAGAAGCACTGCAAATATAACTCCTGTACTTTCCACATCACCGGAGATCATGGAAATGACCGCCGCTATAATCAAAATAATGACCAGCAGATCCTTAAACTGGTCTAAAAATACTTCAAAAGCGCTTTTTCGTTCCGCCCTTTTTAACATATTGGGTCCATAGATTTTCCTGCGCCTTAAGATTTCCTCAGAATTCAGCCCATTCTGGCCTGCCTCCAGCCGTCTCAGGACCTCTTCCTCTGATAAACGAAACCATTCTTCCATACTGACGCTCCTTCCCATTTCTCCTACTATGGTATGAAGCGGGCAGGGGATTTCATGAATGAATCTTACCGGGCCATGAACTGGGCTTCGTTCTTTTTGCCTATTGCAGGAAAGCAGATTTTTTATTATAATTTCCATATGACATTGAAACTTCAGGCTGACATGATACAACAGAAAGGATAGGATTCCTATGGAGAAAATCACAAGCTTTACCATAAACCACTTAGAACTGCTTCCCGGCATCTACGTTTCCCGCAAGGACCAGGCCGGAGATGCTGTCATCACCACCTTTGACCTGCGGATGACACGGCCTAATTTTGAACCGGTCATCAATACCGGGGAACTTCACACCATAGAGCATTTAGGAGCCACTTTCTTAAGAAACCATGAAACCTTTGGCTCTAAAATCCTCTATTTCGGCCCCATGGGCTGCCGTACCGGCTTTTACCTTCTCTTATCCGGAGATTACAGCTCCAGGGATATCGTTTCCCTGGTCACGGAAATGTATGAATTCATCCGGGATTTTGAAGGAGAGGTTCCCGGCGCTGCACCAAGAGACTGCGGCAATTATCTGGACATGAACCTGGGGATGGCAAAATATATGGCCGGAAGATACCTGGATCAGGTTCTGTACGGAATCGATGATAAGAATCTTATTTATCCGGAAAACTAAAATGAACCCGAAGGGAGGCAGAGATGTATAAAGTATTAATACCTAAAACCATTTCCAACACCGGTGTGGAATATCTTCTGGAAAAAGGCTGCGAGGTCATCATCGGAGCGCCCTCTTCCCCTGACGATCCCCGTTTAGAGGATTGTGATGCCATTTTGCCAGGGGGAAAGTCCAAGATCAAATACGATCAGGATGTTCTGGACCAGTGCAGAAACTGCAAGATCATTGCCAATTTCAGCGCCGGATATGAGCACGTCGACACTTTATATGCGGAACAGGTTGGAATTCAGGTCACCAATGCGGGAACCGCCAACTCCAATGCTGTGGCGGAGCACACCTTATTTCTCATGCTGGCCTGCGCCAAAAATCATGAAATCATGTCAAAGGCGGCCCGGACAGGCAGCTTCTCCATCAGGGCAAATGTGTTTAATTTAGAGCTTCGGGGAATGACTCTGGGAATCATCGGCTTCGGAAACATTGGCCGGCGGGTTGCAGAGAAGGCTGTCCATGGATTTGGGATGAAGGTTCTCGTCTATTCGCCCAGCCTGGCCAAAGAACAACTGCCTGACGGCGTCCGGCTTGCATCTGACGAGAACGAGATTTATCAAACAGCGGATTTTATCTCCCTCCACGTGCCCCTGACAGAAAAAACCAGATATATGGTTTCCAAAGAACAGTTTGATTTGATGAAACCTTCTGCTTACATCATCAACGTTTCACGGGGCGGAATTATTAAGGAAGAAGATTTGATCAAAGCAATCGAAGAAAAGAAAATCCGCGGAGCAGGGCTTGATGTGTTTGAGCAGGAGCCCCTTCCTGTTGACAGCCCGCTGTTCCAATATGAAAATATTATTATTTCTCCTCACTGTGCCGCCAATACGGTTCAGGCACTGGAGAACATGGAATTGTATGCGGCAAAAGATATCTGGCGGGTTTTAAACGGGGAAGAGCCGGAGTTTCCCGTAAATCATCCAAGAAGAAGTTTGCCGTAAGAGAAACCGGACAGGAGGATTTCAAATGATTGATTTATCAGGAATACCTAAGACCAGCAGTCTGATTGATGAAGCATTAAAGGAGCAGCTCACAGGCATTTTTTCCAAGATGCCGGAACCAGTGGTGCTAAAGGCGGTAGTTGATACGAAACAGGAAAAGGATTCTGAAATGGCTTCATTTTTGCATGTTATTTCAAAGCTGGGAGAAAAGCTGAGTGTGGAACTCTACACCCCGGCGGAGGCCGCCGTTCAGGTTCCTGACCTGGATACAGCTTATCTGCCGGTGACCGGGTTTTACAAAAACGGCCAATACCAGCGGGTCGCCTTTCATGGAGTGCCCGGTGGAAAGGAAATAAATTCCTTTATTCTTGCGGTCCTGAATCTGTCGGGAGGCTGTCAGGAAGTACCGGAAAAGTTAAAAAAACGCATTGGCAAGCTGAAGAAAGCTGCCAATATCAAGATCTGTGTATCCCTGTCATGCCATCACTGCCCGTCGGTGGTAACGGCATGCCAGCAAATCGCCATGTTAAACCCAGGCATTGAGGCCGAGATGATTGACGCGGCCCTTTATCCGGATCTGGTAGAGAAATTCAACATCTCAAGGGTGCCCATGATAATCACCAATGACCAGGATATCTATATGGGCAGTAAAACCATTGAAGAAATCGTTAATCTGTTAAAATTTTAACTAATTACAGGCGATAAATTTACCCATTTTTATGAAAACTCAACAATTTTTAGCATCAAACTTGTCAACAATATGTACAAATCACAACAAATAAATTGAGGCTATTGAAAATATGTGTGCAATGTGCTATATTGTAGTAAGGTTAATACATTGTGCAGAGACGATTGAGAGCATGGGATAACAACAGAAATGTTGGTTATATTCCATGCTCTTTTTTTCTTAGGGGGTGCATTGTATTCAGTTCAGGAAAGGGAGATTCCATGGATCAGAAATTATACGACCTAATTGAGGCGAGCCCGGTGATCGCAGCCGTCAAGGATATGGAGGGCTTAAATGCCTGCTGCGGAGCGGAGGATGTAAAAGTAGTTTTTGTCCTGTTTGGCGATATCTGCAATATAGGTTCCATTGTAAAAAGGATCAAGCAGGCAGGAAAGGTTGTGATGGTACATATTGATCTGATTACGGGTCTTAGCAGCAAGGAGATTGCTGTGGATTTTATCAAGAATAACACGGAAGTGTACGGAATCATCTCCACTAAGCCTTCGATGATTAAGCGTGCCAAGGAGCTGTCGCTGTACACCATGCTGAGAATCTTTATCCTGGATTCCATGGCATTTGAAAATATTGAAAAACAGGTAAATATGGTACGCCCGGATATGATTGAAATTCTGCCGGGGCTGATGCCTAAGATAATCCGGCGAGTCAGCCGGCTGGTGAAGGTTCCGGTGATTGCCGGCGGTCTGATTTCCGAGAAAGAAGATGTGATGGCCGCACTGCTGGCGGGAGCCATCTCCGTATCGTCTACAAATCAGGATGTGTGGAGGCTTTAACGGTAATAAATGAGGTAGCTATACTGTTCTTTTTAGAGAGAACAGTTAGTACAATAGAGACAAACAACAACCAAATTATTAAGGAGGTCTTTTATGGCAAAGTATGTAATGGCATTGGATGCGGGGACAACAAGTAATCGCTGTATTCTCTTCAATGAAAAGGGTGAGATGTGCAGTGTGGCTCAGAAGGAATTTACACAGTATTTTCCAAAACCCGGCTGGGTTGAGCACGATGCCGATGAGATTTGGTCCAGCCAGCTTGGCGTTGCGGTAGAGACAATGTCCAAGATCGGTGCGTCGGCTGAAGACATCGCTGCAATTGGTATTACAAACCAGCGTGAAACTACAATTGTATGGGATAAAGAGACCGGTGAGCCGGTTTATCACGCAATCGTATGGCAATGCCGGAGAACTTCCGAATATTGTGACTCTTTAAAAGAAAAGGGATTGGTTGACACGTTCCGCGAGAAGACCGGACTGGTCATCGACGCATATTTTTCCGGAACCAAGCTGAAATGGATTCTGGATGAGGTACCTGGTGTCAGGGAGCGGGCCGAAAGAGGAGAGCTTCTGTTTGGTACCGTGGAGACCTGGCTGATCTGGAAGCTGACCAAAGGGGCTGTCCATGTGACCGATTACTCCAATGCCTCCCGTACTATGCTGTTTAATATCAATACTCTGGAATGGGACGAGGAAATACTGGCAGAACTCAATATTCCAAAATCCATGCTTCCCGAAGCCAAACCATCAAGCTGTGTATACGGGGAGACAGATCCGCAGTTCCTGGGCGGTGCGATTCCTATCGGCGGTGCTGCAGGAGACCAGCAGGCTGCACTGTTCGGCCAAACCTGCTACAATCCGGGCGAGGCAAAGAATACATATGGAACCGGCTGTTTCATGCTGATGAATACCGGTGAGAAGCCCGTCTTCTCAAAGAACGGACTGGTTACTACCATCGCCTGGGGTCTGGATGGCAAAGTTAACTATGCTCTGGAAGGCTCCATATTCGTGGCCGGTGCAGCCATTCAGTGGCTGCGTGACGAGCTGAGAATCATTGACTCCTCACCTGACTCCGAATATATGGCAACGAGAGTAAAAGACACCAACGGCTGTTATGTCGTACCCGCATTTACCGGTCTTGGAGCACCCCACTGGGATCAGTACGCACGGGGAACCATTGTGGGACTGACCCGCGGTGTCAACAAGTGTCATATTATCCGTGCCACCCTGGATTCACTCTGCTATCAGGTCAACGACGTCCTGCAGGCTATGAGAGCGGATTCCGGAATTGAACTGGCTGCTCTTAAAGTCGACGGCGGTGCAAGTGCCAACAACTATCTGATGCAGACCCAGGCCGATATTATCAATGCTCCTGTCCACCGTCCTCAGTGTGTGGAGACAACAGCCATGGGCGCTGCTTATCTGGCAGGTCTGGCAGTTGGTTACTGGGCTACCAAGGAAGATGTAATCAAAAACTGGGCCATCGACAGGCAGTTCCAGCCGGAGATTGGAGAAGAACAGAGAACCTCCATGGTCCGCGGATGGAATAAGGCAGTTAAATATTCTTACGGATGGGCTAAAGAAGACTGATTGCTGCAACGAGAATGTTTCACATAAATCAATAATAAAAAGAGGGGACTACTATTATGTTAGTTTATATTGCTGAATTTATTGGAACTTGTTTGCTGATATTGTTAGGTGACGGAGTTGTTGCCAATGTAACTCTGAATAAATCGGGTATGAAAGGGGCAGGCTCTATTCAGATCACCTTTGCCTGGGGTCTTGCGGTTATGCTTCCGGCGTTTATCTTCGGAGCTTCCTCAGGAGCACATTTTAACCCGGCTATTACCATCGCTCTGGCGATGGATGGAAGCCTGGCCTGGAGCCTGGTTCCAGGTTATGTCATCGCACAGTTTGCAGGTGCATTTTTAGGCGCATGCCTGGTTTACATCTTGTTTAAGGATCAGTTCGACGCGACGGAGTCCGCAGGTACAAAGCTGGGCGTATTCTCAACCGGACCTTCCATACCCAACATGGGCCGCAATATTTTAAGTGAAGCTATTGGAACATTTGTCCTGATGTTTGCCATTAAGGGCCTTGCTCAGGCAGGCGCAGTTCCTCCCGGAGTGAGCAACCTTCTGGTCTTTGGAATTATCGTATCCATCGGTATGTCTCTGGGCGGTCTGACTGGTTATGCCATCAACCCGGCCCGTGACCTGGGCCCCCGTCTGGCTCATGCAGTTCTGCCTATCAAGGATAAGGGTGATTCCAACTGGGGTTATGCACCGGTTGTCATTATCGGACCGGTTCTCGGGGCAATTGCAGCAGTGCTTCTGTATGGCGCGATTCCCTGGCAATAAGATACAACCGGCATCTGTGTGTATTTCGGCGGCAAATAAATCCGGCACCGCAAACCACCGGTCATGGCATCTGGTAAAATGAATGAAACTAAGTTGAATCGGGAAACCAAGAAAGGAGGACAATGCATGGAAAAAAAACAGCTGGATATCACCAATATGAACGGTGTGACGGAGGATGAAGACACAACCTGCGGGCTGAATGACATGAACTGTGTCGGCGAAGATGAGGTGAACACCTGCGGATTGAATGACATGAACTGTCTGGGAGAAGATGACGATACAACATGCGGGCTGAATGATATGAACTGCCTGGATGAGGAAGAAGAAGAAAAAGAAGAAAAAAAATAAAGAGATGCTAACATTCAGAGACTTCTTATGATAGAAGTCTCTGAACCGTATATCAGGAAATTATGAGAAGGGGGTTTCACAATGAAAAAATTCATCAATGATACGGCACTGGTTGAGGAACAGATGATTTTGGGAATGGTAAAGGCATATCCTCAGTATTTGAAGAAACTGGATTGCGGCAATGTGGTAGTACGCGCCCATAAAAAGGGAGACAAGGTTGCCTTAATCAGCGGCGGCGGCAGCGGTCATGAACCGGCTCACGGCGGTTTTGTAGGCAAAGGTATGCTGGATGCAGCAGTTGCCGGAGCAGTCTTTACCTCACCGACTCCTGATCAGATTTATGAAGGTATCAAGGCAATCGCTACAGATGCCGGTGTGCTGATGGTAGTTAAAAATTATACGGGCGATGTCATGAACTTTGAGATGGCTGCCGAGATGGCGGAGATGGAAGGCATTCAGGTGGCATACGTGGTAACCAACGACGATGTGGCTGTCAAGGACAGCCTGTATACGGTTGGACGCCGGGGCGTGGCCGGTACTGTTTTCGTACATAAAATTGCCGGTGCCTTGGCTGAGCAGGGAGCTTCCTTAAGCGAAGTACAGGCCGCAGCACAGAAGGTGATTGACCAGGTTCGTACCATGGGTGCAGCAATTGAGCCGTGTACTGTGCCGGCAGCAGGAAAACCTGGATTTGAACTGGCAGAGGATGAGATGGAAATCGGCATCGGTATCCATGGCGAGCCGGGAACTCACCGGGAAGGGCTGAAACCGGCGGATGAGATTGTAGATCTCCTTTTAGAACAAATTCTTGCTGATATTGATTACACCGGCAGCGAAGTGGCAGTAATGATCAACGGGGCCGGAGCAACTCCGCTTATGGAACTGTTTATTATCAATAACCACGTTGCAGATGTCCTGAAAGAGAAGAATATCCATGTGTATAAAACCTTTGTGGGAGAATATATGACTTCCATCGAGATGCAGGGCTTTTCCATCTCACTGCTCCGTCTGGATGATCAGCTAAAGGAGCTTTTAGACGCCCCGGCCGATACACCGGCATGGAGATAATATATACGGAAAGGTGATGCAGCATGGCAGACAGCAGTAAAGTAATCGAGATTCTCAAAGCAATCGGGCACTGCATGGCGGAGCATAAGGAGGAGCTGACGGCGCTGGATCAGCCCATTGGCGACAGTGATCACGGCATTAATCTGTCCCGGGGCTTTGAAGCGGTTGAAAAGAAGCTTCCGGAACTGGCCGGGAAAGACATCGGAACCATCTTAAAAACAGTGGGGATGACCCTGGTCTCCACCGTTGGAGGGGCATCCGGTCCGCTTTACGGTTCAGCTTATATGAAGGCCGGTATGGCTTTGGCGGGAAAAAACGAAATGGATCAGAAGGATTTTCTGGAAATGATGAAGGCGGCCTCCGATGCCGTAATGCAGCGGGGCAAGGCGGTTGCCGGAGAGGCGACCATGCTTGACGCCATGCTTCCGGCACTGAAAGCCATGGAGGAAGCCGACGCTGCCGGAGCCTCAGCTAAGGATATGCTGGATGCGGGTGTGCAGGCTGCCTGGGCCGGCACGAACCACACAAAGGATCTGATCGCTACCAAGGGACGGGCCAGCTATGTGGGCGAACGGGGGCTGGGGCATCAGGACCCCGGTGCAACGTCATTTTCCTATATGCTTGAAACGGCTGCCCGGTGGAAAGGATAAGAAGAATGGTTGGGATTGTAATTGTTTCACACAGTGAAGAGCTGGCAAAAAGCGTGGTGGGACTGACCACCATGATGGCACCGGATGCAAAAATTGCGCCGGCGGGTGGTCTGGAAGACGGCAGTTTCGGCACAAGTTTTGAGAAGATTGAGACAGCCATCCAGTCGGTGTATTCCGATGACGGAGTGCTGGTGCTGATGGATATGGGCAGTGCGGTAATGACCACCGAGATGGTGATAGAGACCATGGAGGACATGAAAGTGGCAATGGTGGATTGCCCGCTGGTTGAGGGGGCCGTGGTAGCGACCATTGATGCGGCCGCCGGAATGGATTTTGACAGTATCCGGCAGGCACTTTCTTCTGTTGCGTCATCAAATAAGTTTTAAGTAAATCTGTGATAGCATTTTATACAAAATCCTCCTAATAAACAGCATGAAAATGCGCCTTGAAACAGCTTCTAAAGCTTAGTCAAGACGCATTTTTTGTGCACTATTTTCCGGTAACTCTATTCTGCGGCAGCCCCTTAAATACCACAATCGTCCTGGGAAGCACCATAAACCGTTTCCCTTCTGCTGCAGGCCCCGCAGTTTCTTCATACATGCCGTTGACTTCATTTCTGTCCGTATGGAAAACCACATGCCACTGCTCCCCCTTGGGAACGGTGGGAAGATCAAATTCGTGAGGCTCCCAGTGCATATTATAAACCACGTAAAAATGGCTGTCCCTGGTCCCATCGGCCTTTTTTCCATAGTCTCCGCAGTAGAAAACCCCAAGCTGTCTTCGAAAATTTTCAAATTCCGGGCGCCATGCCTGTACACCGTGATAAGACATATCAGGAAGTCCGCAGGACAGATAATCCATGATTCTGGGCTCCTCAGGTCTATGAAATATAGGATGAGCCTTTCGGAAAGCGATCACTGCCTTTACAAAGTCAAAGAGATCCTTATTTGTCTTTTTTAAATTCCAGTTGATCCAGGACACCTCATTATCCTGACAGTAAGCGTTGTTATTGCCTGACTGGGAATTGCCAAACTCATCTCCTGCCATAATAAGGGGAGTTCCCTGACTTAAAAACAGGAGCAAAAATGCATTGCGAAGCTGCTTTTTCCGAAGCTCCACCACCTTTTTCCGCTTGGTCGGACCCTCTACCCCGCAATTCCAGGAATAGTTTACGTCACTTCCATCCTTGTTGTTCTCTCCGTTTGCATCATTGTGCTTCATATCATAGGAAACCATGTCCATCATGGTGAAGCCATTGGTATTGGCCATATAGTGAATGACGCCGAAATCAGCAGGATTTCTCCGGGTCCGGTAGGCCAGGGCCTTCATCTGGTCCTCATCTCCCTTAAGCACCCGTCTCATATCGATCATGAACCCGTCGTTATATTCCCCTAAATGCTTTACTTTTCCACCTGGAATCTCACCCCAGTGATCTGCCAGCAGCTTGATTCTGCTTAAATAAGGGTCCCGGCCCAGCAGCTCCAGGGGAGGTGCCCCTGTAAGCCGCAGTCCATCTACGTGAAATTCCTCCGCCCAGAACCGGACCGCATCTAGAACAAATGCCGGAGATTCATTTCCTGTAAAGAAAAGCTCAGGAATCACCTCAATTCCTTCTTGATGAAGCGCCTTGACCAGACCTTTAAACTCCAGATCAGGAGTCTTTTCCTTGCCTGAACCATAGGAAGCCTTGGGAGCAAAGTAAAATCCCCGCCCATATCCCCAATAATTTAATTTTCCTGCAGGCTTATCCACATGATAAGGGGCTCCAGGTGTGTATTCCTGCATAATGACCTCGGAAAACTCATTGACCGGCATCAGCTCCACTGCCGTAATGCCCAATTCTTTCAAATAGGGAATCTTCTCCCGTATACCCTGAAACGTCCCTTTATTCTTTACCCCGGAGGAGGAATGCTTTGTAAATCCCCTCACATGGAGACGGTAGATCACGCTGTCTTCATAAGGAATCTGAGGAAGCTTATCCTCTCCCCAGTCAAATTCCGGAAATTCCACGGGAGACCTTAATATCCTGGAAGCTTGTTCCAAATCTCCCCAGACCTCCCGCCCGGTAAACCGTCTTCCGTAAGGGTCGGCAAATGGTTTTCCATCAATTTCAAAGCAGTATTCCAGGCCGTCAAAATTATCTCCTAAAAGGGCCATGCTCCACACATCGCCTCTTCTGTACTCCTTGGGAAATGAAAGAGCCTGAACCGGTTTTTCCCCTCCCTTTTTGAATAAAAGAACCCGGCACACCTCTCCCTCTGCGGCGACGCAGAAATGAATTCCGCCATGAATGTTAGAAAGTCCCATGGGATACCCCCGTACCTCATGTTTTGCTGTCTTGTACTGTTCCATATTTCTTACCTCCGCCTTTGGTTCGATTCAGGGAATGCCTTTGTTATCAGTTACTGATTTTCAATCTGTTCTGCCAGATCATTTAAGTACATCCACCGCTCCATCTTCTCTTCCAGAAGCCGCTCCTGCTCTGTCTTTTCTTCCATCAGAGCATTCAGCTTGCTGTAATTGGAGGCAGCTTCTGCTATTTGCCCGTCAAGCGCCTGGATCTTTTCCTCCAGAGCAGCTATGTCCTCTTCGATGGTATCCCATTCCTTCTGTTCTTTATAAGAAAACTTAAGCTTCCGCTCTCCTCTTGGCTTTTCCCGGTTCTTTTTCACCTCTTCTTCAGACTTTTTCCCCGGTTCCTCCTGCCCTGGAAGTCCATCGGGATATTTGGCCTGAAAGGCCGCCTGATAGTCCGTATATCCGCCTTCATACTGGGTTACTTCCCCCTGTCCCTCAAAGGCAAATATCCGCCGGACCACCCGGTCTAAGAAATACCGGTCATGGGAAACGGCAACCACAATTCCCGGAAAGCTGTCCAGATAATCTTCTAAAATAGTCAGGGTCTGGATGTCCAGGTCATTGGTGGGCTCGTCCAATAAAAGCACGTTCGGTGCTTCCATCAGAATCCGAAGGAGGTAAAGCCTTCTCTTCTCCCCTCCCGACAGTTTTTCCACCAAGGTATACTGAACCTGCGGGGGAAATAAAAACCGTTCCAGCATCTGGGATGCGCTGATGCTTCCGTCCTTTGTCTTTACATACTCAGCCGCATTCTTAATATAATCAATGACCTTCAGACTGCCGTCCATGTCTTCGCTTTCCTGGGAAAAATATCCCATTTTCACAGTCTGTCCCACGGTGACAGTCCCGGAATCCGGCTCCAGCCAGCCTGCAACGATCTTCATTAAAGTGGATTTTCCCGTTCCGTTAGGCCCAATAATTCCAATGCGGTCATTTTTGAGGAAAATATAGGTGAAATCCTTCATCAGCACCTTTTCCCCATAAGCCTTTGAGATTCCCTCCAGCTCCACAGTGGTCCGCCCAAGACGGCTTGCAACGGAATCCAGTTCAACGGTCTGGTCAAACTCCAGTCCCTTCTGGTCCCGGAGAGCTTCGTACCTCTGGATGTGGGCTTTCTGTTTGGTGGATCTGGCCCTGGCCCCTCTCTGCATCCACTCCAGCTCTACCCTGAGAATGGACTGGCGCTTCCGCTCCGCCGCCACTGCCATGTCCAGACGCTCTGCCTTCAGATTTAAATACCCTCCATAATTCGCCTGATAGCTGTAAAGCTTTCCCCTATCCAGCTCTACAATCCGGTTGGTAACGCTGTCCAGGAAATACCGGTCATGGGTTACCATTAAAAGGGCTCCCTTAAAGCGGCGAAGATAATCTTCCAGCCAGTCCGCCATGGTGCTGTCCAAGTGGTTGGTAGGCTCGTCAAGAACCAATATATCTGCAGTGGACAGCAAAACACTGACTAATGCCACCCTTTTTTTCTGACCTCCGGAAAGGGTTTCCACCTTGGAGTCAAAGTCTGTAAAACCCAGCTTGGTCAGCATGGTCTTGGCCTGGCTTTCCATGTCCCAAACATGCCCATGGCCTTCATTTTCCCGGACAATGCTTTGGAGTATGGTATCTCCCGCCTGAAATTCCGGGTTTTGGGAGAGGAAGCGGATATCTAAGTTCCTGCCCTTTACTACTTTTCCCTCATCAGGCTCTTCAAGTCCCGCCACGATCCGCAGCAGAGTGGATTTTCCCGTTCCGTTAATGCCGATTAAGCCGATCTTCTCCCCTTCGTTGATGCTGAAGCTGGTATCGTCAAACAGTAACCGTTCTGTATATGATTTTGTCAAATGGTCAATAGTCAGTAAATTCATTGCTTCTCTTTTTCTCCTGTCTCGTTCTGCCGGATTACCAATGATACTGGATTACCAGTTCTACCGGATTACCAGCTCCACCGGGCAATGGTCGGAGCCCAGTACTTCCGTATGGATGGATGCGCTTTCCAGCCTGTCCTTTAAGCTTTCTGAAACGCAGAAATAGTCAATGCGCCACCCTGCATTTTTCTGTCTGGCGCTGAACCGGTAGGACCACCAGGAATAGATTCCTTCCTGATCCGGGTAGAAATGGCGGAAGGTATCAATAAAGCCATTTTCCAGAAGGCTGGTAAACTTCGCCCGCTCTTCATCGGTAAAGCCTGCATTTTTCCGGTTGGTCTTGGGGTTTTTCAAGTCAATTTCCTTGTGGGCAACGTTTAAATCGCCGCAGATAATTACCGGCTTTTTCTCTTCCAGCTTCTTTAAATAGGAAAGAAATGCCTCTTCCCATGTCATACGGTAGGGAAGGCGGGCCAATTCATTCTGGGAATTGGGAGTATAGCAGGTAACCACATAGTACTCCGGAAATTCCGCTGCAATGACTCTTCCTTCTTGATCATGTTCCTCAATACCGATTCCATAAGCCACTGATATAGGCTCTTCCTTTGTAAATATGGCTGTTCCCGAATAGCCTTTCTTCACCGCATAGTTCCAGTACTGGTGATAGCCCGGCAGGTCAAGGTTGATCTGTCCTTCCTGCAGCTTGCTTTCCTGAATACAGAAAACATCTGCATCCATCTCTTTAAAATAATCCAAAAAGCCTTTCTCCACACAGGCACGAAGGCCGTTTACATTCCAGGAAATCATTTTTTTCATCGTCATCACCTCAAAATTAAAGATAGAAATAGTATACCATTTTCCCATTGATTAGAAAAGGGCTGAATGTTCTTAGTTTTTAGCTATTGACATTTTTTCTGATTAATGATATCTTTTACTTAATAAGTAATAGGTATTACCTATTACCAAAACAACAAAAAAAACGGAGGAATTTGATTATGGCTTACAAAAATCACATTGATTACTTAAAAAGGGCTGTTGATATCTCAAAAGAAGCCAGAGAAAACGGAAATACCCCATTCGGAGCACTTTTAGTGGATAAGGATGGAAACATCATCATGGAACAGGGCAATATCGAAATTACAGATAAAATCTGTACCGGTCACGCAGAGGCCACACTGGCGGCCCGCGCTTCCCATGAATATTCCAAAGACTTCTTATGGGACTGCACCCTTTATACAACGGCTGAACCATGTGCCATGTGTGCAGGAGCCGTTTACTGGGCTAACATCGGCCGTGTGGTTTACGGAATGACAGAGCGCAGACTGCTGCAGCTTACAGGAAGCAATGAGCAGAATCCTACCTTTGATCTTCCATGCCGGGACGTATTTTCAAAGGGACAGAAGGAAATCACAGTTCTCGGGCCTTTCCCTGAGATTGAAGAAGAAGCTGCTAAAGTACATGAAGGTTATTGGGACTAAACATATTGACATTCACTTGGAGGAGGATAAGAATGAAATCAGATCATACACCGGCCGGTGATGCATTTGGGGAAAAGATCAGTCTTGGAAAAAATATCATATTAGGTCTTCAGCATCTTTTGGTTATGTGTCCGGGCACCATTGCAGTGCCTCTCATTATGGCATCCGCACTGGAACTGGATGCAGAAACTACCGCATTTTTAATCTCCGCAAACTTTTTAACCAGCGGAATTCTGACACTCATTCACGTTTTGGGAATCGGCAGCCATGTTGGTGCCAAACTGCCGATTATATTAGGCTCTTCCTTTGCACCTTTGGCCCCCATGATTGTCATTGGACAGAATTACGGCCTGGCTGCCGTATTTGGCTCCATTATTGCATCAGCCGCCGCCATTTTTATCCTGACCTTTTTCATGGATAAGGTTCTGGTGCTCTTCCCCAGAAATGTAATCGGCTGCTTTGTTGCTTTAATGGGAATCAGCCTTGCTCCTACAGCCATCCGTGATCTTGCAGGAGGCCCCGGTACCGCTGACTTTGGCTCTGTTGAAAATATTATTCTTGGAACCCTGGTCATGGTTTCCATCTTATTGATGCAGCGCTTTGGAAACAGCTTTGTCAGTGCATTTTCTCTGCTTATCGGCATTGTGGCAGGCACTGTCATCGGCTCCTTCCTGGGTATGGTAAACTTTGCTTCTGTGGAGCAGGCCAAATGGTTCCAGATGGTAACTCCCTTCCGATTCGGTGCTCCTGAATTTAAGCTGGTTCCCATTGCCCTTATGACTGTTTTCTGTATTATTAACATCATTCAGTGTATTGGAGTATATTCTGTGCTTGACGAAATCTCAGGAACGGAAACTCCCAATGAACAGCGTATCAATGGAATCCGGGCCCAGTCCATAGGTCAGATGATTTCAGGTGTTTTTAACTCGGTTCCTTCCACCATGTTTAACGAAAACATCAGTCTTCTCGACCTTACAAAGGTAAAAAGCAGGTCGGTTATCGTAACATCAGGAATCATGATGATCGCACTGGGGATATTTCCTAAGTTTTCAGCCGTTGTCGCCATGGTGCCCAAAAGCGTATTAGGAGGCGTCACCCTGGTATTGTTCGGAATCATCACGGCTTCCGGAATCTCCATGCTGTCAGGGCTGGACTTTTCAAAGGATAATAACTTTACCATTGTAGGCACCAGCCTGGCAATTGGAGTGGGCGGAAATTTTGCATCAGAAATATTCACCCAGCTCCCTTCTACCTTAAGCATGATCCTGAGCAACGGCCTGTTTATGGTCAGCATATCTGCAATTCTTTTGAATTTGCTGTTTAACGGAAAAAAGGGCCTTTCCCAGAAAAGCCTTAGCGATTGACATTTATTTTAAAATCACCTATACTAATGTCACCAGTCACAATGTTACAGGACTGGTGGCATTTTTTCAGGGCTTTTAAGACCTTGATTACCCTAAGGAGGCCAGGACTTTGGAAGATCTCCATATCAATGTTACATCACTTTCCGAACAGGCAAAAAGCAAAATAAGACAGTATATTTCTTCCATGGATCTTGCAAAAAGCAATAAGCTGCCCAGGGAAGAGGTTTTTGCAAGCCTTATCGGCGTCAGCCGAATCACTCTGCGCAGTGCATTAAATGACTTGGCCTGTGAAGGCCTTATTTTCCGGCGTCAGGGAAAGGGCACCTTTGTAAATGTAGATTCTCTGAATATCAATGTGACCTTTAACCCTGTTATGGAATTCACCCGTATGATCTCCAACAGCGGGTATACTCCTTCCGTACAGCTTTTGGGAATCCGGATTGTGCCGCCCTCCAAGTCCATTGAAAATATATTGCAGCTTTCTGAAAATGATAAGCTGGTCATGTGTGATAAGATATTTCTTGCCGACGAGCGCCTTTGTGCTTACTGCATCGATTACTTTCCTCTGGCTGCAATTGGGGGAGAAGAGGCCTTTGATAACTTTTCCAACTATCAGAACTCTGTTTTCACCTACATTCACAGCCATTCCGGGCGTAAGATCATCTGGGATAAGGTGAATATAAAGACAGCCATAGGCAGCGACATTCCAAACCTGCCCAGCCATGTTTCAGATAAGAATATAAAGAATAAGCCCTTTCTGCTGCTGGAAGGTGTCAATTACGATGACAATGATAATCCGCTTTTATATGCAAGGGAGTATATTGATACAGAATTGATTCAGTTCAGTATGATACGGCAGAGAAATATTGATTATTTTAAATAAGGAAATAGATATGAAAAAAGACGGGAATCCAGGCACTTTTACGCCTGCATTTCCGTCTCTTTACAATGCATTTGCAAACTTCTTATCCAACTTTATTATTCTGTTTCAAAAATAAGCCTTCCTGAATAGCTAATTGCTGTAATATCTGTATTGCTTCATCAGAGGGCTGATATATTGTAACAGAAAAACCTCCGCTTATGCTTATAAGGAACAGAGGAGTTGAAAAAAGTATCTGTACTGACGAAAAATCCTCTAATATAACTTGTTCTATTATATACGTCAGCTTTTCCGGTGAACTACTTCTGATGTTGATATCGAAAGGAATATCATATTTTAAAGACACATTTTTAGTTTCTTTCGTCAAAAATATCTCACATGGATAAAAGTAAACCATTTTTAAAGCAATGCGGGAAATTTTCTTGGCATATTCAGGAAGATAAGTTTCCTCAAAGAATTCTTCCAATTCTAAAAATTGAGGATCATCTATATTATATGGTATATAATCGATATAATAATAGTTATCTGACTCCTGCATTGAATCTATTACTTCATACATAAAAATATACCTCTTTACTTTCCTAGTACCTCTCCATTTTCTCCCATCGAAGCAACTCTATTACCACTTTTATCTTTTAATGGATATTCCGTTTGAATAGTGCATGCTTTTCGGAAATTCAGAGCACCTAAATCCGCTTTTCCAGAGCATATATTTCCGCTCCAGAGTGCAGTCCTCTATAATGAATTCATGCACATGCAAATGTGTAAATACATTATGGAGGTCGATAATTATGGTTGATTATCGAGAAATCATCAGGCTTAAAAACCTGGACTTTAGCAATCTTATGATTGCGAACAGCCTTAGTTGCTCACGCAACACCGTTTCTGAAGTACTATCGCTTGCAGAAACACATTCCCTTGGATGGCCGATTCCGGATGCCTTAAGTAACAAAGATATTGAGCATCTGTTTTATCCGAATCGTGGCAATAACGAGGGACGTAAACTTCCTGACTATGAGTACATTTATAATGAACTTGCTAAGCCGGGAGTCACTTTAACACTGCTTTGGGCTGAATACTGTACCCAGTGTGAAGCAGAGCACACAATACCCTACCAGCATACGCAATTCAATGAGAAGTATCATGCTTATGCCGCAGCGAAAAAGGCAACGCTTAGAATCAAACGTAAGCCTGGTGAAGTAATGGAAGTAGACTGGGTGGGTGACACCATTCCGGTTTATGATGTCGCTGCCGGTTGCAAAATCCCTGCATATATCTTTGTTTCATGTCTTCCGTGCAGTCTGTACGGATATGCAGAAGCGTTTCCAGATATGAAGTCCAACCATTGGATTGAGGCTCACATTCACGCTTATTCCTTTTATGGTGGTGTGACACGTATTTTATGCCCTGACAATCTAAAAACCGGCGTAATCAAGAATACACGCACCGAGCTGATATTAAACCGCTCTTATCACGAAATGGCTGAGCATTATGGCACTGCCATTATCCCTGCAAGACCGCTCAAACCAAAGGATAAGCCAACAGCCGAGGGCAGTGTCAAGGTTATTGAAACCTGGATTCTTGCTGCTCTTCGAAATAGAAAGTTCTTTTCTTTTGACGAACTGAACCTGGCAATCAAAGAGAAACTGAAGGAGTTTAATGACAGATCCTTTCAGAAAAAGAAAGGAAGCAGATCAAGTGCATTCTTTGAAGAAGAAAAGGACTTCCTCATGCCGCTGCCTGCTTCCCCGTATGAAACGGCTGTCTGGTCAACTGCCACCATACAACCTGATTATCTCATATCTGTCGGGGATTGCAAATATTCAGTTCCATATGAATTTATTGGTAAGAAAGTCGACATTCGTACAACAGAGAACTGTATTGAAGCCTTCTATCATAACAATCGTATTGCTTCGCATGTAAGAAAAACTTATTTACCTGATCCGATTTATATCCCGGAGCATATGCCGGAGAATCACCGGAAGTATCTTGAATACAACACGGACAGCTTCCTAAAGTGGGGAGAAGGTGTTGGTTCTTCAACGCTTCTTGTCGTAAAGAACTTTCTATACATGCATAAGGTGGAACAGCAGGGTTATAAATCGTGTGCATCACTCATGCGCCTGGCTGACCGCTATGGAACAGAACGCCTGGAGAATGCCTGTATGAAAGCTTTGAGCTATACACCAAATCCAAGCCTAAAAAACATCACCACCATCCTTAAAAACGGACAGGATAAAGTTTCTGTAACCAAGATTAAGGCTAATACAGAAAGCGCTCGCTTTGGCATTACCAGAGGTGCCTCCTACTTCAAAGGAGGTGAGCGCAAATGATCCGTCAGTCAACCATAGATAAACTTCATGAAATGCATCTTTCAGCTATGTCAGATGCTTTTGAAAATCAGTGTAATAATCCAGCTACCTATGACAGACTTTCATTTGAAGACCGCTTCGGTATGTTAGTCGATAAGGAATGGGACAAGCGTAAGAGCACAAAGCTTGATAAACTCATTCGCTCAGCCGGATTCCGGTATCCGAATGCATGTGTGGAAAGCATCGAATATCATGCAGACCGAAAGCTTGACAAAGCTCAGATGCTTGAGTTCTCAACCTGCAGATATATTTCGGAGGATCATCATATCATTCTGAAAGGTGCTTCCGGTAATGGAAAAACATATATCGCCTGTGCGCTTGGAATCACAGCATGCCGGAACTTTATTAAGGTTCGTTATGTACGGCTTCCAGATTTACTAAATGAACTGGCTGTTGCTCATGGAGATGGAACTTTTGAAAAGACTGTCAAAGCGTACCAGAGGGTCGATTTATTGATACTGGATGAATTTCTGTTAAGTCCGGTATCCAGTGAGCAGGCACGCGAACTACTGGAAATCATTGAATCACGCAACATCAAAGGCTCAGTAATCTTTTGCACTCAATTCGAAACGGAAGGCTGGTATACACGTATTGGAAACGAATGTGATGCTACCGTCTGCGAAGCAATTATTGACCGAATTATCCATAACTCTTATGAGGTATCAATTGAAGGACGTATATCTATGAGAGAGCGTCATGGAATTAAAGCCTCTCAGAAGGGAGGTTCCCATGACTGATTACTGTGCTTTCAGTAAAAACCATAAGTGCATCAAATGGCAGGATTATGAAATAACCCGCCATGAATTGGAGGAGGCAGATGAGTTGTTTCATGGCAATTGGATTGAAATTCAAAAGCAGCACGAGTACATCTTACAATTACAAGCTCTTCTCAAAGAAAATAGCATTGCATATCCGCCAGAAGAATAATTAAATTGCTGCACTCACCCCGGAAAGGCATGCACTGCTTTTCCGGAAAGGAGTGCTCTGAATTTCCGTGAAGTATGCACTATTGTATCGGAATATCCATTTTAAGGTCCACTCCCTACCACCATGTCCTGCAGAATCCTTCTCTACTGTCCAGCCACCTTTTTCTTTATAGGCAGTTTTTCCGTTAATCTTCTGATCAAGCTGTCCTAGATCAACACCCCCATTTTCAGCTCCTAATCTTTCAGTAATCCTAGCTCTTACTTGAGCTTATTCCCGGAGAGCCGTAAATCAAACGACAATAGTTCTCTTGGCGAAATCTTTCTATACTTTTCTGATAAAATGTCTGATATCACATGGATACAGGCATTCTTATTCTTCATTAACCTTGATGGAAGATACATTTGGAATATTCTCATTATCATTTAATGAAAGTAAATCTTCAATATTGTCAATTTTATCTGCTGGAATCTTCCAGGAATACCAAACAGTAATGATATCCCCTGTTTTTAAGTCGGAAAAGTCAATAACATTGTCTTGATTATCAAAAACCTTTATATTTGAATTATTTCTAATAATATATTGTCCACTTTGTCCTTTCGAATTATAAGGAAATCCCTTAATCAATAATTCGCTTCTTGAGTTTGACATAATTTCTGCTCCAAGCGATAAATTATAAGTTTTTGTTTTTGATAGACTTTTAGAAATAAATATTATCAAAATTAGTATTATTATAATTAATACTAGATATATTATTTTTTTCTTCATAATAATTCTCCCTCTTTATATAAAGATTGTATTCTTCATGTATTGTATCAATCCCTGCCAACCATAGTAAATGAAGTTGACAGGGATTAATATTAAAGTCTATAAATTGTTAGTTTACTAATTGCTGCATAGACCAACAATTATGGTGTTATCTGAATCAATGCTGTATATTGTGTTCCAGAACCATATATGTAATAATTGCATTTTACGGTAGCATAGGTACCCTGTGGAGCAAGATATACCGACGTATTGGTATACTCAGCTACCTCATCATTATACGCACTGACATAAGCGTCTTTTACTTCAACAATCTTATGATTGGCATCATCAACCACGTATGTAACACGAAATTGAATTCTTTTACTGTTATCCCACCTTGATATATTATGTGTAAGTAAAATCTGTGGGGAAATATTAGTACTACTAACAACATCTGATTCTGGTATAGCTGCTAAACTTACAGATGATGGCATAATGAATAAAATAGCAGTTAGTAACAATGATAAAATTCTATTAATTATTTTTTTCATAAAAATTCCTTTCTCAATAAGTACATACACAAGATAATAAGTGTATGAAGGTTCATAAAGTGGTTAATGTAATGAGTTGATATTTGAGGCTTATGCACCTTGTTGTTATAAAATTACATCATACATATTTGTTGCAGGTGTTGTATTTTTTAATAGTACAATGGAATCATCCCCTTTAAAATGTAGTTTTATTTATATCATATATTCCTAATATAAAAGCACTTCCAACATTACTAAAGTCGAAACTTCAAGCTACATAACCATCGAACATTGATAACTGAACAACCACCAGATATTGAATCTTCAGGGTGCATAACTAAAATCAATGTGCGAAATTTGAGTTCATAATAATATTTCCATAAATTTTAATATCTCATTACTACAACTTGTAGTAATGAGATATTATCATGATATCTTTAGAAAGTCAATAATATCAGCAAATAATCTTTCTTACATTTTTCTTTATTGTCTTTTTCATTGACATTACTACTTTAAAGTAGTAATATCAAGTAATAAAATTGGAAAGGGTGACTAGTGATGCGATTTATTCTTTCAAGTACAGAACAGAAAATAATGGAATTATTGTGGAAAAATCAAAAATGGATGTCAGGAGCTGATTTTTGGGAGTATTTCAATAGCAATGGGCAAAATTGCAAGCGTCAAACAATTAATACTTATTTATCTCGCATGACACAAAAAGGACTTCTTATAAAAAACGAGAAAAAATATATGTATGCATATACAAAAGAAGAATTTGAAGAGAAAAAAGCAGAAGAAGTATTAAACACTTTATACGAAGGGTCACTTGAAAAATTTGTTTTTGCATTAACTGGAAACAAAAAAATCAATAGTGATGAAGCTGCTGAATTAAAAAAATATTTAGATAAATTCGACTAAGAAGCATATAGACATGATTCAGGTTCCGTTTAAATGTACTTCTTTTTATTCGTAAGAATTTCATCTGCAGTTTCATTAATTTAAAGTACGTTCTTCCCCTTCACATAAAAACACAAGGCGAACGGCTTATCAATGCCATCCACCTTGTGTCTTATATCTTTATTCACGCCTTACTTAAGGTCCAACTATTCTTATTTTTCCTGCCACTTTTTCCGTTCCACAAACCGTCCCATGAAAAAGGCCAAAATTCCAGTTCCAATTCCAGTCTGAAGGCAGAAGATCAGACTTTCCACCTCTCCGGGAATCTCCCCGCCGATCCAGGTTTCCATAACAGGGGTAAACCAGGGGTCGTGTTCTTCTCCCTTGATTTCCGATATCATCTGGCTTCCCGCATCGTCAGAGCCGCCAAATTCAGCCCCTCTTAAGACAAAGACTGGAACCACCGCAATCAAGCATACCAAGATCAACAGCATTGCTGCAGTCTGTTTATTTTTCTTACTCATCTCCTTAAACCTCCTTTGAAAATCCAACAGCCTTAAGCTCAGGAAGAGCATAAGTCTCAAGGGTCATTATAATCACTGCAGTTAAGATTCCCTCAATGACCGCAAGGGGAAGCTGGGTTGGAGCGAAAACCCCTAAAAACTTAACAGCAGAAGCCCCTATGCCGCCGATCTCGGACGGATAAGCCAGGGCCAGCTGAAGGCTGGTCACACAGTATGTAAGCAAGTCGCCCAGCATGGCTGCCAGGAAAACGCTGACCATCTTATTTACATTCAGCTTTCTGCATAATTTATAGATACCAAAAGTCAGAAACGGCCCTGCAATGGCCATGGAAAAAGTATTGGCGCCCAAAGTCGTAAGTCCTCCGTGTGCCAGCAGAATTGCCTGGAAAATCAGTACGATCAATCCCAGAATGCTGACAGCAGACGGCCCGAACAAAATAGCCCCCAGGCCGGTTCCCGTCATGTGGGAACAGCTTCCCGTAACTGACGGAATCTTTAAAGACGATATGACAAAGATAAATGCCCCGGACATGGCCAGTATGGTAATGGCCCGGCCGTCCTTTTGAAGGGATTTCCTGATGGAGAAAAATCCCGCCACCAGAAAGGGAAGACAGACCGCTCCCCAGGCGATGCAGTATGCCGCCGGAAGATACCCCTCCATAATGTGCATTCCATAGGCGCTGGGCACAACGGCGAAGGCCATGGCAAATGCAATTGCCAGTTTCATGATACTTGTTTCTTTCTTACTCATGTTCATTCTCCTCTCAAAAAAATAAGCACCTACGATCCGATGATTCCCACTCATCAGACAGGCGCCCTCTGGGTAAATCTTTGTACAACAAAAAGACTTCCCGGCATCCGGTCATCGCTCGTAACCGAATGCATCGCAAAATGAAAGGCAGGTCTTCTGACTTTGGCTTCCTCGCAGCAGCTCCTCTTCCCGGTTTCCCAGTGATTTATGGAACCCTGCTCCACACTTACAGCGGCGGGACCGTAAGGGATTTTCACCCTTTTCCCTATTATCCTGCGGAGAATTTTCACAGGCACCTTCCAAATAATACCATTGTATTGTAACGTTTTAGAACTTTTCTGTCAACTTTTTTGATTTGGTCTCAATTCCTTCAGAAGAGTTTCCAATTTTCCAGCACTCCTGGGACAAACTTCCTTTTCATCTAAAATCCCATGTTTTACCAGACTGGTCCATACCTCAAGGAGTATGGGCTTTCTCAAATTAGCCTCTTGTAATACCTCATCTCTTTTGAAAATCTCTGCCATAGGACCGTCAGCAATGACCCTGCCATGAGCAAAAACCACTGCCCGGTCCGCCCATCCATAGGCGAAATCCACATCGTGTGTGGAAATCAAAAGTGTTTTCCCCATAACTGCCATTTTATCCAGAATCCCTTTCAGCATTTCCACATTGACTGGGTCTAAGGAAGCAGTAGGCTCATCAAATATCACCACCTCTGATTCCATGGCAAGAATATCCGCGATGCTGACCCGCTTTTTCTCCCCTCCGCTTAAATAGTGAGGCGGACGGTCCTTCATTCCGGTTAAATTCATATCAGATAATGCCTGTTCCACGCGCCTTACTACCTCTTCCTTAGGAAGCCTTAAATTCATAGGGCCAAAGGATACCTCAGAAAAGACTGTGGAAGCAATGATCTGGTGATCTGCATCTTGGAACACAATTCCCACGTGCTTTCTCAATTCGTTGAAATCCTTTTTCTTTATTTCCTTTCCATCATAGAAAATCCGCCCGGAATCCGGCTGCAAAACTCCGTTTAAGTTGAGAAAACAGGTGGACTTTCCTGCCCCGTTGGAACCCAGGACTGCAATCTTTTCTCCTTTTCTCACAGTTAAGTTAATTCCCTTTAAAACTTGAGTCCCTTCTTCATAGGAATAGCATAGGTTTTCTGCCTGTAAAAGAATACTTTCCATTTTTTCACCTCCTTTTCAGCCTGCAAAAGCCATTCATTCTACCTTTAACTTCAGACGTTATCTCAGCTATTATCCAGTCTTTATTTAGGCCGTTACTTCGCCATTATGTAATCTTTATTCCAGCCGCTCTTCCAGCCATTATCCAGTTCTTATTCCAGCCGTTCTTGAGGCCATTATCCAGTCTTTATTTCAACTATCTCCATCCATTACCCAGTCCCTATTCCAGCTATCATTTCGCCCGCCATACCAACAACCATGTCAGAACCAGACCCCCAACATAACCTGCTGCTGCACCTATCTGCCACCCCTTAACCGGCCGCTCTTCTTCCAGAAATAAAAGCTCCCCGTCATAACACCTTGCCGTCATTGCATTGTAATAGATTCCCGCCTTCTTCAAAGAAACCACAAATAAGTTCCCCCCTATGCACCCAAAGGTACGGCAGGATGTCTTAAAACCGCTGTATCCAAGGCGTGACTCCGCCGCCTGCTTCATCTGGCGCTGGGAATCTGTCATCACAAAGATAAACCGATAAATCAGGTTCATTAATTCCACAATTATCTTAGGTGCCCGGATACTTTTCAAAACACCGATTACCTCACTGGCGGTCGTGGAAAGCACCATCATATACATAGCGCTTAAGGAAGCGGAAGCCTTTAAGACAAGACCAGCCGCCAGCCTCATCCCCTCCTCCGTCACATAGAGATAAACCCCTGCTCCAGAAATAAGAACATGCCCATAAGGTTCTCTGGAAATACCTATGGCAATAGCCATTGTGCCTAAAACCAGGAATCCAAAAGGTATCTTAAAAAGGGTCAAATATTTCCTCCAAGAAAGCCCCCCTGCTAAAATGGTAATGGCAGACATGGAGAAAAGCACCAGACAGGACATCCATACATCATTTGCTGCAATGCAGATTAAAAGCCCGCAGACAGCTACAGCAGCTTTCAGCCGGGGATTCCAGCTTCTCAGCCGGGAGACGCAGGCATAATAATCAATGGTATTCAACATTTTCACCTCCTTTCGTATCGCTTAAGGCTGATTTCTGTTGCACCCACAAAAAAAACGGGATAGACAGGCGTTTCAACGACTGGCTTTCCCGCCTTTTTTATTTTATTTAACCCTCTGCATTCTCGGAAACTTGTTCCTCGGTCAGAGTAAATACCTGTCTCTTACGAGCCATATCATCGCTTGCCAGGTACTCATCGTAAGTAGTGATCTTATCAATCAACTGACCGTTAACGATCTCCATAATACGGTTTGCCGTAGTCTCCACGATCTGATGGTCACGGGAGGAGAAAAGCAGAACTCCCTGGAATTTCATAAGACCGTTATTTAATGCAGTGATGGACTCCATATCCAAGTGGTCCGTAGGCTCATCAAGCATCAGCACATTGGAACCGGAAATCATCATCTTGGAAAGCATACAGCGCACCTTCTCACCACCGGAGAGCACACGTACCTTTTTCACGCCGTCTTCTCCTGCAAAAAGCATACGTCCTAAGAAACCACGCACATAAGTAACATCCTTTTCCGGAGAATACTGGGTCAGCCAGTCCACAATGATATCATCATTGTCAAATTCCGCAGAATTATCTTTGGGGAAATAGCTATGGCTGGTGGTAATACCCCACTTGTAATCACCTTCATCCGGCTCCATTTCTCCTGCAAGGATTTTAAACAGAACCGTCTTGGCAAGCTCATTTGGTCCCACCAAAGCCACCTTATCCTCACGGTTTAAGGTAAAGGAGATGTTATCTAAAATCTTTACGCCATCAATGGTCTTTGATAAATTGGTAACCGTCAGCACTTCATTGCCAATCTCACGGGCAGGACGGAAATCAATGTAGGGATATTTCCGGCTGGAGGGCTTAATGTCATCCAGTTCGATTTTCTCCAAAGCCTTCTTTCTGGAGGTTGCCTGCTTGGATTTGGAAGCATTGGCAGAGAAACGCTGGATAAATTCCTGCAATTCCTTGATCTTTTCTTCCTTCTTCCTGTTGGCTTCCTTCATCTGCTTTACGATTAACTGGCTGGACTCATACCAGAAGTCATAGTTTCCTGCATAAAGCTGAATCTTGCTGTAATCAATATCTGCGATCTGGGTGCAGACTTTATTTAAGAAATAACGGTCATGTGATACCACGATTACGATATTTTCAAAATTAATAAGAAATTCCTCCAGCCATGCAATGGCATCCAAATCCAAATGGTTGGTAGGCTCGTCGAGAAGCAGAATATCCGGATTTCCGAACAATGCCTGGGCAAGAAGCACCTTAACTTTTTCCGCTCCGGTTAAATCCTTCATCAATTTGTAGTGAAGATCTGTCTCAACTCCAAGTCCGTTTAATAAGTTAGCTGCATCGGATTCAGCCTCCCAGCCGTTCATAGAAGCGAATTCGCCTTCTAAATCTGCCGCCTTGATGCCGTCCTCTTCCGTGAAGTCTTCCTTCATGTAGATGGCATCCTTTTCCTTCATGATCTCATAAAGTCTGGTATTTCCCATAATAACCGTATCCAGTACCTGGAAATCATCATATCGGAAATGGTCCTGCTTTAAGAAGGAAAGTCTCTGTCCCGGTGTAATGACGATATCACCACTGGTAGGCTCCAGCTCGCCGGAAAGAATCTTGAGAAATGTGGATTTTCCCGCACCATTGGCACCGATCATGCCGTAGCAGTTGCCCTCTGTAAATTTGATATTTACATCTTCAAACAATGCTTTTTTTCCAATTCTTAATGTTACATTATGTGCACTGATCATTTTAACTTTAATTCCCTTTCTGTAATCTGCTTTTATCCGCCTTCCCTGTCCATGGTTCTTGGGCAGAGTATGCGGTTTTTCATTGTCTCTACTCAGCAAAATAGGGGTCAATTGGCCCCTTTCTTGTCATCTCTCTTATTGTACCTGAAAATCCCGAATTTGCAAGCCTTTTATATTGAAAAAAGGAAGTTCTGCCTGCATCATCCGGGATTTTAAGTATTTTTACTTTGCTGCTTCTACCTTTAATGGAAAATTCGTCTTACTGCCTGCATCATAATTGACAGTCACATAAGTTACCTTTACCATGGCTCCGCTTCCATTTCCTCCGTCGGTGGCCGTTCCCAGCACACCGCTGTCCAGGCCTTCGCCGCTGCCTTTAATAAAGCTGAGTTCTTCTTCTGACTCCGTCTTAATGGTAAAGGTGCTCATGGCCTGATCCACCACACTGCCTGTCACTGTTTGAACATTCATATCCTCCTGTCCATCCAGCACCAGAACGATCTTTGCGTTGGAGGTATCAGAACCGGATATTTCACCCTTGTAAACAACAGAAACCTCTACTTCAGGCCCGAGAGCATAGGAAGTCTCCACTGCCACGCCCTTTAAGTCAAAATCAGTCTCCGCCTCACCGTTTAACACGGTCATGTTTTCCAGATTGTCGTCCACCTTTATGACCTTAGCTGTCAGTATCTTAAATTCAGCACCATTGCCGGGGGCCTCCTGGCTGGCAGTTTCAGTGCTATCTGTTGATGCTTCGGAAGAAGCAGTTGTCGATTCTGAACTGCTTTCCGTATTTCCAGTCGGTTTTCCACAAGCAGTAAATAAAACAGCACCGCAGACGGCCAATGCTAAAATCCATATTCTTTTCATGAGCATCCCCTTCTTTCTTTTCTGCTTTATCTGTTATTTCAAATTTAGTATATCATCCGATTGTGAAAAATCTTTATCTTTTTTCTTAAGTAATTTTAATAATTGGATAAAACTTCCTGAATTATTATTTTCCATCCAACACACCCTATTTTTGAGGTGATTCAATGAAAAACAATTTATCCAGATTACTTTTTAAAAGTACCAGCACCAGACGTTACTTTATAACACTCCCAGTATGGCTGCAAATAATACTGCATGAAAATCATTCATACATTGATACCGCCGCACAATTACACCATGTTGCCGGGATATTATTACAGCAAAAAAACCTTAGTTTTTAATAAACCGGTTTTAGGGGTATGTGTAAAATATTTATTCTTAAATTTCTCCATACCGCCCCAGAAAACTCTGAGTTCTCACGTTATTAGAGGCAAAAACTTCTTCCGGCTTTCCTTCTTCCACGATCACTCCGCCGTCCATAAATATGATCCGGTCTGAAATATCCCTGGCAAAGGCCATTTCATGAGTTACAATGACCATGGTGATCTGCATATCCGCCAGAGATTTAATAACCTTTAACACCTCTCCTGTAAGTTCCGGGTCCAGAGCTGAGGTGGGTTCATCAAAGAATAAAATTCTGGGATTTAAAGCCAAAGCTCTTGCAATAGCCACTCTCTGGCACTGTCCTCCGGAAAGCTGGCAGGGATAAGCCCCAGCCTTTTCCTCCAGTCCCATTTTCCGCAGCAGCTCCATGGCACTGGCTTCTGCCTCTTCTTTTTTCCGCTTCTGTACATGGATGGGCGCATCGGTCACATTCTTCAATACAGTCATATGGGGAAATAAGTGAAAGTTCTGAAATACCAGACCGTAATGTTTCTGTATTTCCTTCAGATTTTCCTTTTTGGCGTAAACGGATTTCCCATCACTGCCTTCCCAGGCAGCCTTTTCTCCTATATAGATCAGTTCTCCTCCATCCATCTGTTCCAGCATGGTGGCGCAGCGGAGCAAAGTGGATTTGCCTGAACCGGAGGGACCTATGATGGATACGATCTCCCCTTCTCTTACCGACAGGGAAATATCCCGAAGCACACCCTGGCCGTCAAACTCCTTGCGGACATGGTTCATTTCCAGTAAGTACATATCTTCCTCCTCCTATTGATAATAGTTCAAACGATGTTCCAAATGCTCCATTCCCACTGCCACGATCAGGTTAAAGATATAATAGAACAGTCCTGCCGCAACAAAGGGAACGAGGCTGGTCTGAGAAGAGGCCAGGGCCTTGGCAACGGCGAACATCTCTAAAACGCTGATGGTGAAGGCCAGGGATGTGTCCTTGACCAGAGTGATGACCTCATTGGTCACAGAAGGCAGTATCCGCTTCACTACCTGAGGAAATATGATCCGGAAAAAAGTCTGTCCCCTGGAGTAACCCAGCAGCTTTGATGCCTCATATTGTCCAACAGGCATGGACTGAATTCCGCTGCGGTAAATCTCTGCAAAATAGGCGGCATAGTTGATGATAAAGCCAATGAAGGCGGCCATAAGCCGGTATCCGTTCCCTACCTTTAAGCCAAATAAGTAATAGGGGCCGAAATACACCACCATGAGCTGAAGCATCAGAGGAGTTCCCCTCATGACTGAAATATAAAATTTAACAATGGCTCTTATGACAGGGTTCTTTGACATCCTTCCAAAGGATACCAAAAGTCCCAGGGGCAGAGAAAAGACCAGCGTCACAAAAAATATCTGGATGCTGACCCACATACCCCCTGCCAGTTGTAAAAGTATCTTTTCTAAAGTCATGATTTCTCCTCCATGTTCTCCCAAAAATGGGTTCCGGCTTCTGATGAAAAGGGCCGGAACCCATGGGGTTTATCTTTATTTTCCGATGGTTGTTACATCTTTGCCGAACCATTTTTCAGAAACGGTCTTTAATGTTCCGTCAGCGGCCATTGCCTCTAACTGTTCCTGAACCTGATCTCTTAAAGCTTCATTGCCCTTCTTAAAGCCTACGCCGTATTCCTCGGCAGCCAGGGCTTCTTCTAATATGATGAAATCTGCGTTTCTCTGTTCAATCTGATATCCTGCCACAATGACATCCATGGCAATGGCATCAACAGCACCCATTTCCAGATCCATAAATGCGGTGTTGTAATCCGGTGTGGTCTGCAGGGTGCCAAATGTTCCTGTCAGCTCTGCATCGGACTGCAATGCCTTTTCCGCAGAGGAATCAGCCTGAACCTCTACCACTTTTCCTGCCAGATCAGCAAGGGTTTTGATGCCGGAATCTCCTTTTACTACAAATACCTGGCTGTTTTCCATATAGGGGGTTGTCCAGGTATAACCGTCTTCCCTTCCTGTTATGGTAAAGCCGTTCCAGATACAGTCCACATTTCCGGAGGTCAGTTCCATGTCCTTGGAATCCCATGCAATGGGCTGGGGAACGTAGGTCTTTCCAAGGCGTTTTGCAACCTCCTGAGCCAGTTCTAAGTCAAATCCTGTGTATTCTCCGTCGTCTCCCACAAATCCCATAGGCGGGAAGTCCTGGTCAAACCCAACGGTAAATGTATCTGTTCCCTCTGCCGCAGCCTCGCTGGTTTCTCCTGACGCTGTAGTCTCTTCTGCCTTTGTCTGGGCGGTAGTTTCTGCTGCCGTAGTAACAGCTGCTTCCTTCTGTCCGGAACAACCTCCAAGAATCAGTGCCGCTCCCAGCAGTGCCGCTGCTTTCCAAATCTTCTTTTTCATAATTACTTCCTCCTCATTGTTTTCATGTGTTACCATGGTAGCATAGTAAAGCGTTTCTGTAAAGAAGAAACTTTATAATTTCGCTTTACCTTCCCATAAAACCCATAAAAAATATCAGAAGAAGCAGCCCTGCAAATACTCCAAAAGCCAGGGCAGGACTTACGGCTCTTTTTCCAGAAGACTTTTCCGGCTCTGCAAACATCCCCCAGGGGCTAAGTTCCAAAAGCCCGGGCAGGACGCATCCAAGACCTTCCCCTTCCAAAAAGTTTAAAAACTCCCTCCAGTCCCGTTCTAAAATACGTTTTCCATCCTTCCAGTCCTCCAGAGCTTCCCTCTTTTCCTTGGAAAAAAAGAACCCTTTTTTCTCTTCCTCCCCAGCGCTTTCCCTTTTCTTTAAATACTGCCGGTAAGCCTGGCGAAGCCCCTTATTGATAGCTTCCTGCAAATCGCCTGTAGTGTGATAAAGATTCATCATATAATAGTAGGTCTTATAGGCTGCCCTTGGCTCAAAAAGGCTTTTACGGATTCCTGTCCCAGCCCTTTTGTCTCTCTCCTGTCTGGCGGCTTCCTCCTGAATATATAAATCGATCATCTTATCAACCGCGCTGCGCAGGTCAGAAGACAACTCCTTTTCCACGTTAGAAACAGAGGCATAGGTCTGGGATTTGATCGCCATGACTGCTGCCAGAAAACCGTAAAGCTCTCCGCTGCTTCCGCTGATCCCCGGTGCAGCAAATAAGTTTCCTCTGCGGCTTATGTACCCGGCAAATCTTTCTCCCGGTTCTAAATCCCCCAGGGAATAGACCCGGTTCTTTCCCAGGGCAGAGATAGAGGCTTCCGCCCCATAAGCTTTTTCCTGCCCCGCCTTCATGTTCAGAGGAAACTCCATTTCCATCCGGTCCGTGTACCGTTCATTTCTTATGACCCGTCCCTGGCCGTCAGGCTGATAGATAATTCCACGGCTTAAGCTCCCCTGGTTTACAGGATTTCGGATGCCTCCCTGAACTGGGAAATCCCCCGATTCCTCCTCAGCGCCTGTCTGTTCTTTAAATACACGATCCAACTCTCCCTGATCCGGTGAACGGCCCGTTACACTGCGGTAAAGGGCCGTATGCAGGGACCTTACGGAATCATGGGTCCCATAAGCTTTAAAAAGACCGTTCAGCTCTCCCAGGCGGGTATTTAAAACCTTTGACAGAACTTCTGAAAGCATCTGGTCAAGGGCTCCAGGCTGTCCCTCCGTTATTTCCTGGTTCCCATAAAGGAGTATCTGCTCAAGGATCTTCTCATACATGGCCCCAAGATTTAAAAGCTCAGACTCCAAAGAGATATCCAGGGAAACGGCCCAGTTTTGCAGACTCTTCCAGGCAAGCTCCAGTATTTCCCGGCCCTGTTTCTCCTCAGAAACAGCGGACTGATTCCGAAGCTGCCGATAGGGCCTGCTTTCCCTGGACAAGACAGCCTGGTCCTTGCCGGAATCTCCGGTGCTTTCCGGTTTGCTTTTATTTTCCTCTTCTTTTTGCACCATGGCTTCAATCAGCTTGCCGTCAGTCTGGATTTTCCCCATTTCCAGGGCTGCTTCTACATTTGGGGGAAACTCCTGGATTACCGGTTCCCCTCTGGATGTTCCGGCAGAGGATAAGTCCTGAGCCTTAATTTCCATATTTTCTCCTTAATCTTTTTCGTCCTGGTAAACGATCTGACCGCTGCAGATGGTGTATTTCACCTTTCCAAACAGCTTCTCTCCTGTAAAGGGGGTATTAGAAGATTTTGATGCATATTCCCCTGCAATCCATTCTTCATTGGGATCAAAAATCACCAGATCGGCTGCTGCCCCTTCTTTTATGAACCCGGAATCCAGACGGTACAATCTGGCGGGATTGAGGCTCATCTTTTCCATAAGTTCCATCATGGTCAAATGACCGGGCCTTACCAGATTAGTCACAGCCAGTCCTAAGGCTGTTTCAAGTCCTGTAATCCCGCTGGGTGCTTCGGTTAAGGGTCTTTCCTTCTCTTCTTTGCTGTGGGGAGCGTGGTCTGTGGCAATGATATCAATGCTTCCATCCTTTAACCCCTGGATAATAGCCTGGCGGTCCTTTTCCGTTCTGAGAGGCGGATTCATCTTTGCCAGGGTGCCATACTTTAACACTGCTTCCTCTGTCAGGGTAAAGTGGTGGGGGGTCACTTCCGCATATACGTCAGCTCCCAGCTCCTTTGCAAGCTTTACCATTTTTACGGAAGCCGCAGAGCTGATGTGCTGAATGTCTATGGTGGCACCTGTATGGAGAGCGATCATGCAGTCCCTTGCCACAAGGCTGTCCTCTGCCAGAGCAGGGGAACCGTAGATACCAAGCTGTTCGGACACCTTTCCGTGGTTGATTCCGTTATTTTTAATAAATGCAGGCACTTCCTCATGAAAGCTTAAAGGAAGGTCCAGCTCTGCCGCCCGCTCCATGGCTTCCTTAACCAAAGCTTCATCTAAAAGGGGAATTCCATCATCTGTAAAGCCTGCAGCTCCCTTGGCTTTTAACAAAGCCATATCCGTCAGTTCCTTCCCCTGGAGTCCCTTTGACACGGCTGCTGCCTGGAGCACGTGGATTCCTGTCTTTTTTCCTTCTTCTATTATATATTGAAGAGTTTCTTCATTGTCTACGGGAGGCTTTGTATTGGCCATGCAGACTACGGTGGTAAAACCGCCCTTTGCCGCTGCCCTGGCCCCTGTATAGATATCTTCCTTGTAGGTAAATCCGGGGTCACGGAAATGAACGTGGACGTCGATCAGCCCAGGTGCTGCCACAAGGCCTGTTCCATCAATCACTACATCCTCTTTAGAAACCGAATCCCGGTTGATGGAAAGAGATTCCCCTATTGAAACAATCTTCCCGTCTTTTATACAGATATCTCCATCCCGTTCCAGCCCGCTTCCAGGGTCTACCAGGTGGGCATTTTTAATCCATATCATCCTTTTTTCCTCTCTTCCTTCTCTATGGTATTCTGCTGCAATTTTCAGCTGATTTCGAAACTGTCTCCATCCTGTTGAATTACAGCAATTCTTTCCCGGTAAGGGGCGGAAACCTCCATTTCCTTAAGCCTTTCAATTACGGAAAAATCTCCCCAGCAATGCATGGGAAATGCATGGGCTGCAAAAGCTTTTCTCATAAATTCATCAAAGCCCAGGTAAAAGTTTTTTTCCTGCCTGGGGTCTAAGGGGAGAAAAGCCACATCCATATGTGCGCCTGCCAGCTTGTCCATTTCCGCTGAAAACTGTTTTGCCATGTCTTCATTCCAGCTCTCCGGTTCACCTTCCCATCTCCAGTGGTTTAAGTCTCCGGCATGGTAAATGGTTTTTCCCTCGGCTTTTATAAGAAAAGCGACGCCTTCATCGGTGGAGCGGAAGGTCTGCACCTGTACTTCCTTCCCCGCCTCAGAAATGCTTAAATGGTATATTTTTCCCGGCTCTACAGCGGTGACACGTTCTGAAATTTCTTTGGAGAACTGCTTTCTTTCTATGTCATCTGACAGGACATACCGGACACTTTCATGAATTTTCTGAAATTCCATTATTTTTGATGAATAGTGATCCCCATGACGGTGGCTGGCAAATACCAGAAGAGGCTTATGTGTCGGAAATTCCGGCAGTGTTCCCTCTGTATAATCAAACAAAAGGCACATGGTATCAAGTTCCACCAGGAAGGAGCTGTGATGGATAAATGTAATCTTCATCTGAAATGACCTCCTTTTAAATTTCTTTAGAAAATTATATCACAGAAGCGGCTGCTCTGCATAGAATTGTAAACGGAATGCCCTTTATTTTTCGCGTAAAAAGAGACATTGCCGGGGGTGTTAAAATGAAAAGGCGGAGACAATTGTCTCCGCCCTGATTTTTTTGCATCCTGATTCACTTATCCTGCTGCCTATTTTGCGGCAGTTTCTGATTCTTCCGCCGGAGATTCTCCTGTTTTTTCGGTTGGTCCTGAAACAGCATCGGCTGTAGTCTCAGCTGTTGTTGCCGCTGTTGCAGGCTCAGGTTTACTGCCGCCGCATGCGGAAATCATGGTCATAGTCAATATGGATGCACTTATAAGTACAAGTTTTTTTGATGTTAATTTCACAATAATTCTCCTCCTTATGACTGCACGGATTAATTAACTTTTATGTATCCATGAAGTCCGATATCAAGTCTAGCACTATAAACAGCTAAAGTCAATTGATATGGCATGATTTCAAGCCATTGTCCATTGTGAATTGCTCTCATTCCTGCTATAATTTTATTTAAAGATACAAATAAAATCTAAACTACCAGGAGGAATTGTATATGCTGAAAGACTTAGTTACCAAATGCCGTACCTACCGCCGTTTTTATGAGGAGGAATCCATTTCACTGGAAGATTTGAGAGATCTGGTGGATTTAGCCAGACTGACTCCCTCCTCTGCCAATTCCCAGGCTTTAAAGTTCCGGCTGTGCAATACACCGGAAGAAAATGCAAAGGTATTTCATACTCTTTCCTGGGCCGGTGCCCTGTCTGAGTGGAAAGGACCGGAAGAAGGAGAGCGCCCCTCTGCTTATATCGTCATCCTGTGCGACCTTTCCCTTGGAAAGAACAAGCTTTATGACGACGGAATTACCGCTCAGACCATGATGCTTGGGGCGGTGGAAAAAGGGTATGGAGGCTGTATCCTTGCGACCGTGCAAAGGGAAAAGCTTGCAAGAGCCTTGGGTATCGATATTTCCCGTTACTCTGTTGATCTGGTTCTGGCACTTGGAAAGCCTAAGGAAGAGGTTGTCCTGGTTCCCATGAAGGAGGACGGAGATGTCCGCTATTATAGGGATGAAAATCAGGTGCATTACGTTCCGAAGAGAGAGCTTGACGATATTATTTTCTAAACTTGGCAGGTATTTTAAAAGCAGCCGGTTTCCTGATCATTCAGAGCCGGCTGTTTTCTTCATTCTTTATTCTAAAAATGCTGTCCGCATTTGGGGCAGTATTCGAAGTTTTCGGATGTTTCATATCCGCAGCTTGAACACCTTTTATAATTCCACTCATCCGCCCTATGCCCGGACTGTACCAGGGTTAAATCCTGCTCGCTGATATCTGCAGACTCTCTGCGGCTAATCTGCTTTCCCTTTTCCGGGTTCAGTTCGTAAACGGTATTACAACAGGACATCTGAACGTAATAATGACGGTTCCATTTTATAATAGGGATGAAGAAAATGCTGAAATAGCTATAGGTCATGAATACCTGATATCTGCCATAACCTTCACACTGGCCGCAGATGATTGTTTTTGTGTAATCAAGTAATTTTCTTCCCTGGCTTATGCCGAATATAAATAACATAGCGTCCTCCTGAAATTGGAATTTTCCATGGCCTGTGGCTAACACTTGATCGCATTGGTTACATTCCCACCACCACCACAAACATTGGTTGGATAAAGTTGTATAATAAAGCGAGGTATGTTGCCATAATACTATAAAGCAACTGCAAGTAACTTTTCACACCTCGAAGAAGTAAGTATAGAAAATATAGCATATTCGGTTCATCATTGCAATGGATATTGATTTTAATAAAATTGAAGGTATCGTGCATAGAAAACTTGACAACGGGCAGATTAGTAACTATAATAGTTACTAAAGGTGGTGCTTATGTACTCTACAAAATTATCGGTTAGTATACACATTATGTGTTTAATTGCATTGACCAACACGCAGCCTGTTACATCGGAGTATATTGCTTCCAGCATTAATACCAATCCGGCGCTTGTCCGGCGTTTGATGAGCCGGTTAAGAAAAGCACAGTTGATTGAAACCAGTACAAGAGTCGGTATTACAGGGCTTGCAAAAAAGGAAGAAGATATTACACTTCTGGATATATTTGAGGCCGTGGAGGAAAAATCGGACTTGTTTGGCATACACAGTAATACCAATCACAAATGCCCTGTAGGGGCAAAGATTGAAAGTACCTTGAAGCATTTATATAGCAATATTCAAGGTGCAGCAGAAAATGAGATGTCCGCCATTACATTGGCTGACATCTCAAAAGAATTCATCCAATAAACCCCCAGTTTATCCGCACCAGATTCACAGTATGCAATCAGTAATCTTTAAAAAATAATTATATAACGGAGGTATGTAATCATGAGTAAAACAATTGGAATCATTACAGGCAGTTTGAGAAAGAACTCTTTTTCCGGAAGCATTGCCGAGTATGTGAAGAACCACGCTCCAGCAGGAGTGGTATTTAAAACTATTGATATCAGCCAACTTCCTCTTTATAATCAGGATTATGACGGTGCTGATCCGGAAGAATACACCACATTCCGCAATGAAGTACTAACTTTGGATGGCGTACTCTTCATCACGCCAGAACATAACCGTTCCATTCCTGCTGCACTGAAAAATGCATTGGATGTAGGGTCCCGTCCTTATGGAAAAAATGTTTGGAATGGTAAACCAGGGGCTGTTATCAGCCAGTCTCCCGGAGGAATCGGTGGTTTTGGAGCAAATCACCACCTGCGTCAGGTGCTCGCTTTTCTGAATGTTTTAACCTTAGCTCAGCCGGAAGCGTATATTGGTTCTTACCACACCTTAATCGATGAAAATGGCTCTTTAAGCAATGCGGATACAAAAGCGTTCCTTGACAGCTTTTTAAGCTCTTTCATATCTTGGATGGAGAAGGTTTCTTGACTTTTATTTTAAAGGGAAACTGGACTCCTTTGGAGACCCCGTTGAGCGTGTCATGGCTTCGCCATCCCCACTCAACGTAAAAGACGGGCTATCAGCTTTGCGCCGATAGTCCGTCTTTTGTTGTCACATTCCGCTTGCCGACTGCCCAAACTGAATGTTCCTTGATACTTCTTTATTGGGTATAAGCTAACGAACCAGTTCTCTATATTTTTGCAATCATATCTTCAAATATAAAGCAGATTAAATTACTGTAACAACTGAAGAACTCCCTGAGGAAGCTGATTTGCCTGAGCAAGCATTGCCTGAGATGCCTGTACAAGAATGTTATTCTTTGTATAGTCCATCATCTCTTTTGCCATATCAACGTCACGGATACGGCTTTCCGCTGCTGTCATGTTTTCCGCTGCTACACCCAGGTTGTTAATGGTGTGTTCAAGGCGGTTCTGGATAGCACCCAGATCACCGCGAGTAGAGGATACTTTGTTGATAGCTCCCTTGATGTTCTTGATAGCAGATGCAGCACCTTCCTGTGTGCTTGCGTCAATAGATGCAATACCCAGAGAACGGGAATCCATATTATCTACACCTACGGTAACTTTATTAAAGCTGTCAGATGTATCACCTACCTGTAATACAAGGCCACCGCCTTTGTTGCCAGAAGTATTCTTGATATGAATATCAATGCCATTAGCTGGAGTTGCATTTATTGTTGCTTTGATTCCAGTCTTCTGCTCAATAAGTGCAGCCATGTTTGCATTATCCGTAGCGGCTGTACCACTTGCAACAAGTACATTAATATCACCATCTAATTCTTTAGCAGCAGCCTCAGTTGCGGCAAAAGCAAATCTCTGTCCATTGATCGTAACAATACTGTTATCTACATCATTGGGTTCTGCTCCGGCTGTAATTGATGCACCAAATTTTACAGTTGTCATTGCATCCGCAGGAGCTTTACCGCTAACTACAGCGACAGCAACACCTTCAGACACCTTGGTTCCGTCAGCTTTTGTAGTTACGACAGAACTAGCACCTGTAATCTGTGCCACAGAGGTTCCGCCTTCTTTAGCGGTAAATATAATATTTCCACTAGCATCAGATGAAATATCAAACATATTACCAAGATCACTGTCTTTAAGAAGCTTTGTAAGACTCTCACCTGTTTGCACACCATCAAGTGGTGTTGCACCTTCCTGTGTATATTTTACTGTAATGGAATTACTCTTTCCGCCCACGTCATATGTTACAGTATAATCAAGGGTATCACCATCAGCTGCAGTCAAACCAGTAAGTACATCCGCTTGATATTCACCCTTTACAGCATCTACATCGGTAAATGTTGCTGTACCATTAGTGGTCTTGCTAATCTTAGCACTAGAAGTGCCTAAGGAACCATCTAACAGGTTGATCCCGTTATAGTTGGTACTCTCAGAGATACGATCAACTTCCGCTTTAAGGGAATCAATTTCCTTTTGAACATTCTCTCTGTCAACTTCGTTCTGATATGTTCCATTTGCAGACTGCCCAGCCAGCTCTACCATACGATTCAGCATGGAATGTACTTCCGTTAAAGCACCCTCTGCTGTCTGGATTAAAGAAATACCATCATTAGCATTCTTCTGAGCTGTCTCAAGACCTGTAATCTGTGCTCTCATTTTTTCAGAAATAGCAAGACCAGCAGCGTCATCGCCTGCGCGGTTGATTCTGTAACCAGATGATAACTTCTCAAGATTTTTGCCTACTGCATTGTTGTTGTTACCTAACTGTCTGTGTGAATTTAAAGCTGCGATATTGTGTTGAATTCTCATAAAATATACCTCCTTGAATTGTGTCGGGGACTTCCTTTTCCCCCGGTTTTCTTATTTATTCCAAACTACCCATCCGGGCCCTGGATGAGTAGTTGAAATCGTGCTTTCTTTACCACCTCATGCTCTTTTCCTTTAAACGCTTTAAGCATTGTGGCATTGGATGGCGTTTTTCATAAACTTCGCCTCTTACAATGGGCATTTCTTTGGGAGCGTCAATAGCAAGCCTTAAGTCTCCGTCTACGGAAACCACTTGGATGACAATATTCCCATTAATAACGAGATACTCACCTGGATTCCTTCCTAAAGATAACATTCGCTTCACCTCCCTGTTTTTCTGCGAATTAAAAAAATCTGACCTTGACTTACTGCCTTGTTCTTGAAATGTGTATTATGGGAATGTTGATTTTCTTATAAATGCAGAGTTTACAAAGGATTATTAAATATTTTTTGAAAAATTACTTATGTAAGAATAAATATTGACGATATAAGAAATAGAATGTAAATCTTACGGGAATCAAGTTGAAATTTTATTTGATGTTAAATTTTAACTTCCTATAATACACATTATCAGAACTTATAAGCTTTCTTTATTTCCAGATACGTATGACAGGAGATAAAGGATTTTTTTATGCCTGCCATCACGGGTCCATTCCCTTGATAGCAGGCACTCTCTTTTCATCCTTATGTAATTACCATGTCACAATCTCATCTATAAACTCCCTTTGCTCAGTCGCCGTTTTCCTTAAATAAATTCTGGTGGTTTCAATGCTTTCATGGCCCATTAAATCTGCCAGCAGAGAAATATCATTATATCTTTCCAGAAAGTTTTTCGCATACCGATGGCGGAAGGAATGGGGATAAACCACTTCAGGAGTGATTCCATACCTTTTCGCATACGTTTTCAGTTGCTGCCCGATTCCCCTGGTCGTAATAGGCTGTCCAAGCCTGTTTAAAAATATATATCCGCTAAAAACACCTGACTCTTTCAGCCATTCCAGGGTTTCCTTACGCAGCTGACCTGGAATATAAAGCCGCCGCATCTTTCCTCCCTTAGTGTAAATATCCAGATATCCCATTTCCACATGCTCCGCTTTAATCTGAACCAGTTCACTGACTCTTGCTCCTGTGGCAGCCAGATACCATACAATAAAATACCATTCTTTATTTCCATCCTGCTTCAGCCTCTTTTTCAAAAACCTGTAATCTGCATTACTGATCACATTTTCCAGGAAACTTTTCTGTTGGATTTTCACATTCCTTAACTGCAAATCCACTTTATTGAGGAAAAACAGATATTTATTCATTGCCTGAACCCGCAAGTTGACTGTTTTGGGCTTATAATATTCCATTAAGTACCCCTTGTAAGCCAGCAGATTCTCTTTACTGATTTTATCATAATGGAAGTTGAACTGGTTTACCGTCCGGGCATAGGCTAAGATCGTATTCTCAGATAAATTTTCTCTTCTAAGATAGTCTTCAAACTTCATTTGTACCTTCATTTATATCCTCCTTTTTATGTGTCCCCCAAAATAAAAAGACCCCTCACATTCACGTCGGATCTCTTTGTAAGTATATATGATAATTTTCACATTATTTCAATAGTATATATTTTTAATTCCCACACGAAAAAGGGACACTGCTTTCGCAATGCCCCTTTCTCCATACCACTTACTATCTTTCTGCACTAACTTCGGAACGACCATAAAAGGTGAACAGGTACAATCCGCAAATTCCCACCAGGGCATACAGGATTCTGGAAACCCATGTCATGCTGCCAAAAATAAATGACACCAGGTTGAAATCGAAGAATCCTACCAGCCCCCAGTTTACTGCGCCCACAATGGCAATGGTAAGGGCTGTGTAGTCCAATGCTTTATTTCTCATAGCACTACCTCCTTTTCATCTGTTATTATGATATAGAGGCCTGATTTTTATACATTATCTCCCTAAGCCGTTGATTCTGGCCCTTATTTCATCCTCACGGGTGTTGAATAAAAGCCTTTCATTATACTGGTAATACCGTTCACAATCGTACTCCTTTAAAAACTGAACGCTGTAATAACCGGTATTTAATTCTGTTACAAATATGACCATTTCCTGTCCGTCTCCAAAAGCTGCCTCCATAAAATCAAAAGCATGTTCCAGGGCTTTTCCTGCCTCTGACAGGGCCTCATCATACCATATGCTTTCCTCTTCAAACATCTGGGTGATCCGTTCCCAGGCTGTTTTTAAGTCTGCAATATCTTCCCTTTTAAGGGTTTCTTCATATTTAAGAAGAAGTCCTTCCACATCACGGCGCAGGTAATCTTCTCTCCTGCTTAAAAGACCGGCTTCCCGCTTGCTGTTCCATTCCTTTTTCCATCTGTCCCGTAAAGAAGCCAGACGGCTTAACATGGAACCGGAGGCGTTTCCTTCTGTTTCCGGATTAATTTCCTTTAAAGCCTCCATCAAAAGTTCGGTCTTGTCTCCCTGGTCAGCAGCCTTGCGAAAACCCTGTCCCAGCCTGGATAAAAGCAGGCCTATGACATTTAATTTTTCATCAAAAGCCGCCCGTTTCAGCTTATCGCAAAGCCTTTCCCGAATGACTCCCGATAAAATCTCATCAATCTGATAATCTTCCTCATACTTATAGTATAGCTCCAGGTAGTTGGCAAAATCCTTAGAAATCCTTGGAAATTGAATGTATTCTCCCACCACATCCCGGTCCGGCTTTCTGCCCAGCCGCTCACTGATCTGGATAAAGCGGGATAAGTCTTCCCAGCCTCTGGGAGTGGCAAAAAGCTTGCCATCCACTGTGGTTTCAATTCGGCAGAAGTTTTCAATCCTGACATTTAAATAAGATATAACCGCCGAATGAAGCCCATTTTCATAGGCATAAGCCTTCCATACTTCAAAATCCGGCTCCACATGGATCAGCTTGATTCTGTCCAGAGTCACAACGTCAAAATCCCGGACCGATTTATTGTATTCCGGCGGATTTCCGGCAGTGACGATAACCCAGCCTTCAGGAATGCTGTGATTTCCAAAGGTTTTATACTGGAGAAACTGGAGCATGGTAGGCGCCAGAGTTTCGGAAACGCAGTTGATTTCGTCAATAAAAAGGATTCCCTCTTTGAGCCCTGTGCTTTCTATTTTATCATAAATGGAAGCCACAATTTCACTCATGGTGTATTCTGTTACGCTGTAATGCTTCCCGCCGTATTCCTTTTCCGTAATAAAAGGCAGGCCAACCGCACTTTGGCGGGTGTGGTGGGTAATGGTATAGGCAACCAGACCTACCTGGCACTCTCTCGCCACCTGCTCCATGATCTGAGTTTTCCCGATTCCGGGAGGCCCGATGAGAAATATCGGCCTCTGCCGCATGGATGGTATCTCATAGGAACCATAGGAATCCTTCAGCAGATAGGCTTCAATGGTATTTTTAATCTCTTCTTTTGCTCGTTTTATATTCATAGTTAAATCTCCTGTAAGTTAACTTGCAGTAACAGTTCAGTCCTGAATAGTTACAAGATCCTCAGGCGTCAATATCACCTTCATGGCCCATCCAGGGACGGAAATATCTTCATACTGATCCTTCATAAAGACAAATGCAGTATCATAAGGAGGCATTTTCACCGGATAAATTCCCTTTCCATCGGTAAAATAAATCAGTCCCCGCAGCTTCTTAAAAACCCCTTTGTTCACAAGGCCGTTTACATATTCAAAGGCAGGGCGAAAATCCGTACCTCCAAAACCGGACAGGGTAAAATGCTCCATATAGTCCTCCATTTTCTCCCTGCTGGTGATGGTTACGTCAGAACGGATTTCTTCATCGCATTGAATGATATGAATGTTGATTTTCCTGAAATAGCTTTCCGACTCCCCAAGAACCCCATAGGTTTCCTGAAGAAACTGGCTCACCAAATCTCCTGATACAGACATGGAGGTGTCAATGACAATGACAAAGTCTTCTATCTTAAAAACCTCTTTTGTTTCCAGAGGTTCAACTAAAGGCATGTTTTTATAAATGGACAGGCCATAGGTATAGAAAACATAATCAAAGGAATCCGGGTCCACTTCCGCTTCTTCCTTTAGGACTGCAAACTTTTTCAAAAACTTTTTGTAGTCATACTGTTCCCTGTTTTCAACCTTGATCTGTTCCAAAAGATTTTTAGAGGATTTGTCATCCTTTTCTCCAAAGGATTCCATCTCCGTTTCCATCTTCTCCCGGATGTTCTGCCACTGGTTCTGGCGCTCCACCGGAATTTTGGGATCCTGCTCCTGATCCCAGAGGGCATGGCTGTCCACGTAGAACTCTCCTGCCATTTTCCGAAGCTGCTCTGCTGGGAAGTTCTTTTCCTGGAGAAACTGATAGATTCCTTCCGCAGTAAAGACCTTAAGCCGTTCTCCAATCCGCCCGTATATTTCTCTGCGGCCGCCGGACTGATGGCGGTAAACGGATTTTGCATAAAAGCTGTCCAATATGGACTCTATGGCAATGTCACAGGCTAAGTCCCAGACCGCCTTTTCCCTGTTTCCCCTGGAGTATAAGTGGCAGAACAGGCAGTGAAACAGCATATGCAAATAGGCCCGGTTCACCCAGACCCTGTTGCTTTTATACATGGAAAACAAATGCTCCGGCTGGTAATAAATCACGGCCCCGTCCGTCGCCAGACCTGTTCCGGACCAGTCTGCCTCAAAGATGAAGCTGCTCAGGGCAATATCCAGATACCGGAAGTTTAAATACAGCTCATTGCGGGCATTGGTTAAAATGTCACTGCCTATTTCCACGGTTTTCAGCTCATCAAGCTGCTTTTGCCTTACCGGATCAATCATTGCTTCACCTTCTTTCCGTTTCATTCTGTATATTGATTACGACAAGGAAAACCTTCGCTTCACAGCAGGAAAACGCCTGCGGCGCATTTCCATGAGCGCACTCAAAATCTCTGTGCGGTCCGCCTCCCCTGCCAGGTCAACCAGCCCGTCAAAGGTCTTCCTATCCTGCCCGTACTCCCTTGCAAGCCATAGGAAAAGATCCGGGTCCTGGTCTGCAAGAGCCGCCTTCCCTGCTGCCGCCATATGGTCAGTCAAATAATCCTCATAAACTTCCCGGTCCTGATCATAGAGGTCAACAGGAGTATAAAGCCTGCCAAGAACAAGAGCTGCTGTTACAGACTCCCTTTCCTGCACCAATGCATGGGGAAACAGGGCGTCGTATTTGTGAAACTGAAATTCCGTATGTTCAAAGCAATAGCGGTACATATGACCGCAGCCATGCATTTCCCGGATGGTGATCCGGGCCGGAGTGTGTTCCACCGACTCCTCAAACATCTCAGGAAAGACCAGGCGGGCATTTCCTTTTGGGCTGTAATAGTTTATATAAAGCTCCTGATGCAGCTCTGCCAGGATTTCTTCCATACAAGAGCGTTTTTCCGCCGCAATATGAATATCCAAAGACCGGATTCCCGTACATCCGGTAAACAGCCCGGAACCTAAGTCTTCTATGGAACTATAGCACTGGAGGTGAGCCAGATCAAAACAATTATAAAATGCGTAATTTCCTATTTTCCTGATGGTATCCGGCAGATACAGGGCCTTTAATTTTTCGCAGTTGATTTCCGGAGGCAAGTCTGTTTCTTCTGCTGTGATGGGATTTCCTTCCTCATCGCAAACCAGTATTTCATTTCCTGCACGGGCAAGCATTGCATCCCTGCCCCAGCCGCAGGAAAAGGCATAGGCAGACAGCTCTTTCACCGTCCTGTTTCCGATTCGCTCCGGGACCCGCACAACGCCGTCATATCCCCGATAACCAAGGATTTTTATATGATTATCCACAATCTGATATAAAAACATTCTAAAATCCTTTCCGTTAATGGTTTAACACGTTAGTCTAACAGAAAAAACGGATAAACGCAATGGTTTTTACCAAAAAACGGCTTTTGCCCCTGCAAATATATATCTGCATACAGGGCAAAAGCCGTTTAAAACTATTCTCCCGCCTCCGGCAGAGTCAGGTTCATGCTTCCGGTCCGGTAGCCATCCAGATCCAGTGCCACATAAGAAAAGCCCAGACCGTGAAATGCGTCCACAATCTCCTGTCTTTTGGTTCCCTCTACCAATTGCATCAACTGAGAAGGAAGGACTTCAATCCTGGCTATGGTTCCATGGATTCTGACCCGGACCTGTTTCAATCCCATATCCAGAAGAAGCTGCTCTGCCCGGTCCACCATGGACAGCTTTTCCCTGGTAATAGTCTCACCGTAGACAAAACGGCTGGACAGACAGGCAAATGACTGTTTATCCCAGGTCAGCAGACCCAGTTCTTTGGACAGTTCCCGGATCTCTTCTTTAGCAAGCTTTACATGGCGCAAAGGACTGCGGACATTTAACTCCGCCACTGCCTGTAAGCCGGGACGGTAATCCCCGTTGTCATCCTCATTGGAGCCTTCCACGATTTCACTTATGCCATGTTCAGCGGCTATGACAGCGATTTTTTCAAACAGCTCATGCTTGCATAAGTAGCAGCGGTTTTTCGGATTGCTGCTGAAACCATCTATATCCAGCTCTTCGCTGTCCACAATAAAATGCCGTATTCCCTCTGCTTTACAGAATTCCACCGCCTCATTTAACTCTCTTTCAGGAAAGGAGCAGGAACGGGCTGTAACAGCAATCACACGGTCTCCCAGCACATCATGGGCTGTTTTCAGCAGAAATGTGGAATCAACGCCTGATGAAAAAGCAACGGCAACGCTTCCAAGCTGGGAAAGGTAGTTTTTAAGTTCTTCATTTTTTTCTTGTAAAGTCATACGTACTCCTTAATCAGGCCTTATAACCATTTATCCTGTAACAGACCAAATATATATGTTTTACAAAAATTATAACAATATATGATTTGCGTGTCAATGGTTTTAAAGACGCCTGCCAAAGCTGCCGTCAACAAAGAGCATCAGGGATATTCCCCGCCAGGCGTTCTGCCTCTTCTGAATCATCAGCCATCACGCAGGTAATTAGCCTGTGAATCCCCGGTTTCAGCCGGTAGCAGATGGTGGGAATGACTGTTAAGGGATGAAAGAGGTTGGTATTAGGGAACGCATCTACCATCTTCCCCTTTCCTCCGCTTAGGCTGACCGCTTTACTGATTCCCCATGGGAAGGAGGCGGAGGCTGTTTCTTCCCCCTCTTCTATACAGCTTCTGTCATATTTTGCCGATTCCACCGGAATTGCAAAGCCGCCGTCAGCCACATCGATTTCATGTTCTGTCCTGATTTCATGGATTCTCACGTGCCAGGCTCCCTGAGGAATGATCCGGCTTACTGCTTCTACTCCCGGCATGAGACGGTAGGTGACCTTCACCTCATCTTCACTCACTTCAAAATCCTGGGCTCCATAGCGCATCTGATACCGTTCCTCTCCGGCTAAAGACACCGCCAATGTGTTGTCAAAGGCTCCTTCGGACAGGCCAAAGCCTCTGGACACGCTGAATCCGAATTTATTGGAATAGACGAATTTTTCATATTTTTCCGGGCAGGCTCCATGATTTCTGCAGTGCTGTCCGGCCACATAGGCCAGCACATGATTGTGGCTGTCATGGGTGACCAGCATATGAGGATGGGAAAGCAGTTTTTTCTCCTTATATGGATAAGTCTCTTCCTCACTCTGCCAGAAAGGGTGTTCCTGGGGGAGGGCCAGAAGAAAGAAAGACTTGAATGCCCAGTAAGGAGAGCCTGGAGCATTGTAGCGCTCGCTCATAAACAGGTTGGGGTATCCGTAGCCAATGGACAGGACTCCTCCATTATCAAAAATAGGAAGCTTCAGCCACTGTTCCAGATTCTTAAGAGCCAGACTTTTCATAACCCCAAATCCGGCTCCTTCCACTCCGGCAAAGCCCATGGCCCCAAAGAAAGCACTGTGGGCAAAGCGGTATGTCAGGCTTCTTCCATAGGGAATCTCCCGCCCATCTTCTGCAAACCAGTAAACGAAATCGTGGGAAAATACATGGGAGCGCTCCTTAAACATTCTGCTTCTCTCCGGGTCCTTCTGCTCCATCAGCCGGGAGTAAATCAGACTGTAAAAATGGATGGCAAAGGGAATATAATAATCCACCTGTCCCGCATTTCCGTCATAATACCAACCATCCCCTGTATAACAGCCTTCTATGACTGCCATATCATCCTCCATGACTTCCTCAGACCAAGGCAGGTCTAAAAGCTGAAACATCATGTTCACCAGAATGCGGAAGAACCTCCAATTATTAGGGTGAACCTTGTGGTCATTGATCTGAGCCAGCCATTGATAGAGGTTTTTCTTCTGCTTTTCTGTAAGAGGATTCCAAAGCTTTTGAGGGGACAAGCTGATTCCTGTCACCAGAGAGGCCATTTCCACCATTTTCTGATCGTAATCCACCAGATCACCCCAGTACTCTTCATGGTCAGGATCTGTACCGTTGATAATTCCCTCCAGGTACAGATTGAGCCATTCATCCGCTTCCTGCTTAAGTTCCGGGGAAAGGCTTTCATTATCCTGGGACCACAGGGGGCCAAGTCCCCACATCACCCGGGCAAAGCCCTCCATCCAGGCCGGCCTGTCGCCGTAATGGATGCCTGTATTCCCCAGCTTCAGCCAGCTTCTGCCCGGACTGTAGAAGCCTTTTAAGGGGCGGATCATATCCAGCAGAACTTCTGCCGCATCATTTCTTGTCACAATTCTGCGCTCTTTCCACTTTTCCATACAGTGATTCATCGTTTTCCTCTCACCTTTCTTTTATTTCCTGCTTCTTATTGTGTGTGGTGATGGTTTCTACCAGATCATAAACCCTTTGTTTAAAAGCCGTAAAATACCCTCTGTAAAGAAGTAGTCTCCATAAATAATGGGTACATGGGTTTCCCCTTCTTTTCCGTATGCCACAGTTCCGTTCTGCAGGATTCCATCCTCTTCCGGGTTCCAGTTGCAATGATTTTCCGCCAGAGCCATCAGCATCTTCACCCCGCTGTCATAGTACAGAGGCTTTTCAAAATCCGGAACCATTTCTGAAATCTGAAGCAGGCCGCAGGCCGCACAGGCTCCCGCAGTGGTGTCCCAGCTAACCGGCTCCTCAGGTGCCCTGAAATCCGTAAGGGGCACATATCCGGTAAGGGCTATATTGGACAGAAAATAATGGGCGGTCCGTTTGGCGGCATCCAGATATTCCTGCTGTCCCGTATGCATAAACGCCAGTGCAAAGCCGTAAATAGCCCACGCCTGGCCTCTGGACCAGGATGATCCGGGCCCATACCCCTGGCCTCCCGGGCATTCCAGCAGCTCTCCAGTGGCCGGGTCAAAAATGGCGATGTGGTTGCAGGAGCCGTCTTCTCTTTGCAGCACTCTTATGGCAGTATGGGCATGACGGTCAGCAATATCTGCGAATCTGGGGTCATTTAACTCATTTCCGGCCCAGTACAGCAGGGGAATGTTCATCAAACTGTCCACAATCATCCAGCCGGACCGGTCTAAGTTCCAGGCGCGAAGGTATTCTCCCGTCACATTGAACCTTCCTGCCAGAAGATTGGCGGCATGAAGGCCCGTAACTTTTGCCTTTTCCTTTCCCGTCAGCCGATAATCTGCCACCGCTGTGTGAAGAAACTGAAACCCCACATCGTGATGAAGCCCTACATATCTCTCCATAGCCTTGGATAGGACGGCTTCCGAATATTCCGCTGTCTTTTTATAAACTTCATTTTCTGTACTCTGATACATCTGCCACAGCATACCGGACCAGAATCCATTGGTCCACCAGGAATCATTTACCTCCCGCATATCCTTCTGGTAACGTCCGTTTTCAGGGATATAAGGAATGTTCTCCCCCACTCTGGCACATTCTGCCTGGAGCTTTTGATCCAGTTTTTCATAAATATCCTGCAATTTCTCCTTCATTGCTCTCTCCTTTTTATTTATTCCTTTACTGCTCCCACCATGGTTCCCTTTGTAAAATGCTTCTGCAAAAATGGATATACACACAGAATCGGCAGGGTGGCAACGATAATTGTGGCGTACTTGATGGTCATTCCAATGGCTTCCGTATCCATGGCTCCCGCGCCTGCTGTCATGGAGCTGACATCATTTTGCATCAGGATTTCCCGGAGGATGACCTGAAGGGGATACATTTCTCTGGTGCGGATGATGGCGGACGCCCAGAACCAGGAGTTCCAGATGCTGACACCGTAATACAGAACCATAACCGCCAAAATGGCCTTGGACAGCGGAATCACAACCTGCAGTAGAATGGTAAAATGCTCTGCCCCGTCAATCTGAGCCGCCTCAATGAGACTTTCTGGAATGCTCTCAAAAGAAGTCCTTAAAATAATCAGGTTATAGGTGCTGATCATAAATGGAATAATCAGTCCCCACAGGGTATTGGTCAAGTGCAAATCCTTTAAATTCAGATAAAACGGGATCATGCCGCCTGAGAAAAACATGGTGAATACAATGAGCATCATAATAGGCCTTTTAAACATCACCCTTTTTCTGGACAGGAAGTAAGCGCCCAGGGATGTCATCACCAGATCCAGGAACACACCGATCACCAGAATGAATAAGGTATTTAAATAGCCTTTTCCGATCATGGGATTTTGAAATACTTTTTTATATGCCTCAAAGCTTAAGCCTACAGGCTTAAACAAAAGGCCCGTATGCTGTGTCAGAAGGTTGCTGTTGCTGATGGAAGCCACTGCCACATACCACACCGGATAGAGACAGATGATGATGATTCCCGTCAGAAATATATAATTAAACAGGGAGAAGGCCTGCTCTCCTTTTGATCGTTTCACTTTCATTCTTAGGTCCTCCTTACCATAAGCTGGTCTCGCTGTAACGTTTGGACAGCTTGTTTGTGAGCAGCAGAAGCCCGAAGTTAATCACCGAATTAAACAAACCGATTGCCGTGGAATAACTCCAGTCCTGCTCTAAAAGGCCGATCCGGTAAATATAAGATGAAATAATATCGGCTGTTTCATAGGTGGACGGATTGTATAGCAAAATGGTTTTTTCGTATCCCATATTCATCAGGGAGCCCATTTTTAAGATAAACATGATGATGATAGTGGGTGCAATACCCGGCAGGGTCACATGAACCAACTGCTTCCATTTTCCTGCCCCGTCAATCTGGGCGGCTTCATAGAGCTGGCTGTCTACGCCTGCAAGGGCGGACAGATAGATGATGGAGCCCCAGCCCACCTCCTGCCAGATTCCGGATATGACGTAAATGGAACGGTACAGCTTGGGATTTTGCAAAAGAGGAGACCGCTGGCCGCCCAATATTTCCACTATGTCGTTAAACAGTCCTGTGGTCATGCTGAAATCCGTCAGCATTCCCGTTACCACGATGAGAGAAATAAAGTGAGGCAGATATGTAATGGTCTGGGTCACGCTCTTAAATCTTCTGTTCCTTACCTCATTTAACAGCAGGGCAAGGATGATGGGAGCCGGAAATCCCACCGCCAGATTGTAAAGGCTCAATAAAATGGTATTCTTAATCAGTCTGGTAAAATAGACACTCTTAAAAAACCTGATGAAGTTATCAAACCCCACCCAGGGGCTTCCGGCAATTCCCAAAGCCGGACTGTATTCCTTAAAGGCGATGATTGCCCCATACATGGGCTTATAATGAAATAAAATATAAAATGCCAGAACAGGAAGTATGATTAAATACAACGAGCGGTTCCTGGCCCAGTCCTTTTTTATGCGGTAGCTTAGCTTCATGCCGGTCTGCTCCTTTTCTCTTTCTTCTTTCATCATAAAGGACTGTTGCTTCCAACAGTCCTTTATGGCTTTGCTTTTATCTTGAATTGTATCGTTCAAAAGCCGCATTTTGAATTTCCAGCGCACGGGCCAAGCCCATGTTTTCGATATTCTTCACATAGGTGTCAAAGTTATCCAGACTCTCTGTACCGAACATGAACTTCAGAGTCATTTCATCCCGGTAGGTGTTGATCTCATTCATGATGGTGGAAAATTCCTTACTCTCCTCTGAGGTAGGTGTAATCGGAGGAATGATGTGGGCGCTTCCATTGGATTGTCCCCATATGGTAGGAGTTTCTCTCTGCTCATCCAGAGTATAATACTGCTCCAGATAACGCACATCCTGTACAAATGGTCCGTTGTAGTTGCCGCGGATGTAGGCGGACATGGCCTGGGATACGGGAAGTCCGTCAGGATTCTTCATAACCTGATCCGTATAGGTCGGATAGCCGTTGACCAGGGTGTAGGATTCCCCTTCAATACCAAAGTTAAAATACATATGGCCTTCTTCGCCGTAAGCATAATCCATCAGTCTTGCCGCACGCTCCACATCCTCGCAGGAGGAGGTAATAGCCACGCTGGCTCTTCCTGAATAGGGAACCTCGATCTGTCCAAACTCTGCCTTTTCTCCTTTTACCAGAGTTGGCGGCGGAGCTGCCACCAGCTTAAAGGAGGGATTGGTCGACCGGGCTGCTTCCGTCCAGGTTCCCATACGGCTTCCTGCCTGGCCCATAGAGGCTCCGGAAAGGCCATTGGTCATCTTGGCACTTATCTGGTCACCTTTTAAGGTGGCAAGATCTTTATCAATCAGTCCCTCGCTGTACCATTGAGCCATGGTTGTCAGAAACTGCCTGTAGCCGTCTTCCACCGCTCCGAAATGAACCTTTTTGTCACTTCCCACATAGAAAGAACGGTTTGTTCCAAAAGCATAAGCAAATGGGTCACTGTTTAAGTAAGGGGTATTGGTATATTCAAAGGTATATGGAGCCTCAGCTCCTTTTTTCTCCTTAAATGCCGTAAGTACGGTATGCCATTCATCCATGGTGGTGGGAACCTCCAGGCCCAGCTCATCCAGCCAGTCCTGGCGAATCATCAGTCCAATGGTATTGAGCAGCATTTCATCTCCTCTGACAAATGGGAATGCATAATAATTGCCGTCATCGGTTTTGATCATACCGTCTATGACCGGATTTGCTTCCAAATAAGCCTTTAAATTGGGGCAATACTTGTCAATGATATCATTTAAAGGAACAATCACTCCATCCTTGATCGCCTTTTCCGGTCCGCCTGGATAATCCGATACCCAGTTGTATTCCATTAAATCCGGCAGGTTTCCATCTGCCATAATCAGGCTGAACTGTTCCTTTAACTGGCCTGACGGCGGATGCAAAAATTCGATGTCCGCTCCTGTCCGATCCATCCAGCCCTTTCCAAAAGGCGTATCTCCTAAATTTGCATAGTTTGCAGAAACTGTGCTGGTCAGTTCGCACCAGTATTGAAGCTGATCTCCCTTATCCATTGGATAAGAAAAGCTTACTGCCTCTGCCCCCGTCTCTCCTGCCGCAGCAGTAGTCTCTGCCGCAGGTGTTGTCTCGGGTGCCTGCTTTGCCGTACTGCAGCCCGCCAGTGTTCCGGCTGCCATTGCGGCTGTCAGCAGCAATGATAATCCTCTTTTCTTCATTGCCTCCCTGTCTCCTTTCGATCATACAGTTATTTTGGACCGGGGAATTTACGCCCCAGCTTTTGTGCCCCTATCATAGCACTTTACAATGCCAGGAAGATATAGAAAAAATGCAAACTCCATTGGCAAAATCTCCAATTTCCATTTGCATTTTTTCAAGTCAATGGGTTATTTCTCAAGTTTTCTTTTTTAACTGCCCCGGTGTAATGCCATATTTCTTCTTAAAAGCCCGGATAAAGGTGCCGCTGTCCCGGAAACCGGTCTGCTCTGCCGCCTCTACCACGCTTTTCCCTTCTTCCAGCAATCCTTTGGCGTGTTCCAGCCTCATGGTATTGATATAATCCAAAAGGCTTTTTCCCGTTTGCTTCTTATAAACCGAAGAAAGGTAATTAGGGGTCATGTCAAAATGCTGGCTGGTCAGGGAAATGTTCAAGTCCGGGTCCATATAATTTTCCAAAATATATTTTTGGACCTTTTTGCTCAGGGTCCTGTCCTGGCTGGTTTCCTTTTCCAGAAGCAGAATCTTTTCACAGATCTTTTCCAGGAGACTTTCAAATTGGCATTTCACCTCTTCTACAGGCTGCCGCACCTTGGATTGGTCCGGAAACTCCAATTCTCCTGCTGCCTCCCGGTAGCCTCCTGAGTTGGCACCCTTTAAAAGGGTTCCGATCATGTCATAAATCAGGCACCGGTAAATATTGGCCGATACATGGCCGGTTAAATTCCGGTCAAATACCTGGCGCATGGTCTGCCCGGCCTGCCGGCTGTCTCCCACCTTCATGGCATTGATGATCTTTTCTTCCATTTCCGCCGGATAATCGTATTCAGGCTGAATGTTTTTCACCTCATCATAAAGGATGAGGCTGGTATCCAACAGGTTTAAATACTCCTCCATATCCCTGGCCTGAAGATAGGATAAATGAATTCCCTCCAGCCCCTTGGAAATAGAACCGGCAAAAATCCTCACCGTAAATCCAAAGGATTCCTCTGCCATCTGCTGGAGATTCTCCGCCAGCTCCTTCACCGTCTGAATATGCTGAATTTCCTGAGTGGGAAGGTTGATGATTGCCGCCGTCCGCTCACCGATTTCCACCATTTCCACTCCAAAATGGTTTAAGCACATTTCTTCAAATACGTTGGTGATCACGAATTTCTGCAGGGCATTTTCCTTTACATCATCCTTTTTCACCTCAGGCTCAAACAGCATGACCATGTTGTATTCCATGTGCAGATGGATGCCGTAGGGCTCCATGGGCCTGCCGTTATAATAATCCTGAAGAAGCTGGATTAAATAATAATTCTTAAGATTCTTCCTGTTTTCAGCCAGAAGCCGCTCTGAATTCACCTGCTCCTGGAAAAACTGGTTGATCTGGCGGTTCAGCCATTGGTATTCGTTCTCATTTTCATCGATTTCCCTGCTGCCATGATTTTTTACGGTTTCCAGAAGCATTTTCACCGGATTGTAGTTCCTTTTGGTCAGATAACCAGAAATGGCGAATCCGGAAATAATACAGAGGAACAGACCGGCCACCGCTATATTCTGAATCGCCCTGGCCTCTTTTTCAATCAGGGCCACGGGAGCTGCTGCCACGTATTTCCAGGCAGTCTTGTCCGAATCCAGGACAGAGATCATATAGGGCTTCCCCTTGCTGTCCTTTTCAATCCTGCTGCCTTCCGGCAGGTTGTCATAGGTCAGCCCATGGCTGCGGGCGTTCTCTCCTCCGGCAGAAATAATATCATTGTGCTCATTGATCACCAAAATGTCAATCCCGCCATCCCAGCGCATGGATTCCAGCCTTTGGAGAATGGTATCATAGTCCACCGCAATTCCCACGGTGGCAGACTTTCTTCCTACGGCGTAGTCCAGCACCGTCATGGTGAAAATCAACCTTTCTCCTCCGGCCTTTTGGTAAAAAGAAATCATGTCATTATAATGAGGCAGTCCCATGTATTCCCTGAATACATCAAAGGGAAGCTTCTTACTGTCATAGTAGAGATCGTAATACATATTCGAAGACATATTTCCATTGATGCAGGAGATTCTTTGGGTATTGTTGAAATAAATGAATATATCTTCAATAAATTCCTCCGACATGGCAATGGACTGTAAATCATTAAACAGGTAATATAAGGTCATTTGGTCTTCATTGCCAAAACTTCCCTTTACCTTACTGGCCAGCTGCACGCCCGTATCCATGGCCAATCTTGCCGAAATCTTCTGGATGTTATCGATTTCTTTATCAAAGTCCCTTTGGATCATGGTCAAAAGATTGGTGTTCATCTTCTCTTCCTGACGGCGTACAGAACGGAATGAATAACCATAAATGACAGTTCCTAAAAGAATGGGAACCAAAAAAATCACCAGATAGGATAAAAACAGGTGGAGATACACCTTTGAACGTTGTTTCATGATTTTTCTTCCCTTTCTTTTTGTTTAATTTCTTGATATATCTCGATGGCTTAAATATCCTGCTGCTTAGGATAACCACCTATAAAATATCGGTTTTTTACATTAAAACTTTACAGAAAACCGGGATGTTTTAGAGATTATGTACAAATTGCTTATGATTTGAGGGTTTTGCCTATTGGTTTTTTCTCCTGACTGCCTTAAGCTAAAACCATATGAACCAACAGCATAAGCAAAATTATAGACGAGGTGAACATTCCATGACAAGCAATCCGAAATGCTCTGCCTTCTTCTTGTCCTGCCCGGACAAGAATCAGATTCTCAAGCAGGCAAAAGCAGCTCTTGACGCCCCTATACCCCACATCACAGATGCAATCTGTCCTCAAAGTCCCGGCTCTGTCCACGACTACTGTTCCAACGGGGATTACTGGTGGCCTGACCCGGCATCCCCGGACGGCCTTCCCTATATCCGCCGGGATGGAGAATCCAACCCGGACAACTTCCATGAGCACCGACGGCTGCTGCGCCGGATGGGCGATCTGGTTGTATCTCTTTCCTCCGCCTACTCCCTGACAAAGGAAGAGCGGTTTGCCCGGCAGGCAGTTACGGTGCTGAAGGAATTCTTTCTGGATGAGGACACGAAAATGAACCCTCATCTTTCTTATGCCCAATCCATTCCAGGGATATGTACCGGGAGGGGAATCGGTATTATTGACACCATACATCTGGCGGATATTCCCTATGCCTTTCAGGCTTTGTGTAAAAGTCCGTCTGTTACAGAAGAAATCCGGCATGGGATGAAGGATTGGTTTGCACAGTATCTGGGATGGATGCTCACAAGCGAAAACGGAATCGAGGAAATGAATACCAGTAATAATCACAGCGTCTGTTTCTTTATGCAGGCCGCCGTATTTTCCTTGTTTACGGGTAATGAATTGCTGGCTGGTCTTTGCCGCAGGCATTATAAGGAGGTGCTGTTAAAGCAGATGGAGGTCAATGGGGCGTTTCCCCGGGAGCTGGGGCGAACCAAGCCATACAATTATTCTATATTTATCGTAGATAACTTAGCCGCCATCTGCCAGGCTTTGTCCACACCGGAGGACAATCTGTGGGAATATGAGGACTCTGACGGAAGAAGTATGAAAAAGGCGGTGTCCTTCCTGCTTCCCTATTTGCTGGATAAATCCCTCTGGCCCTATCCTCCGGATGTCATGCATTTTGACGCATTTCCGGCCCGGGCTTCTTTTATGATGTTTGCCGGATACCGGCTGGGAATTCCCCAACTGGTTAAGCTGTATGAGCAGCTTCCCTTTGAATCAGATAATGAGGAAGCCAGGAGAAATGCGGCTGTCAGGCAGCCGTTTTTGTGGATGTAATCGGAATTTTAATTGGGTGTAATGTGAACAATCACATCCGCAAACGGGTGCTGTCCCACAATCCTTGACAGCACCCGTTTTAGTATTCTCATATACTTTCAATATCAAATATATCATCAAAACTGGCTTCGTGTTAAGTTCTATTATTATTTGATTTTCCCATTTATAATGGCATCTGCCTTTTCATAATCTATCTTTTTAACATATATAATATATTCGTATGCCAACTGTAAATTTTCTCCAAATGTCCCCGTTCTCGCTCTGGAACCCGCACTAAAGGGGGACGGACTTCTTCTATTAATTACTTTGCATGAATAGGGAATATGATATTGTGCCATTAATTCCCGCACCTTAACCTGCGTTTTCATATCAAATGTACTAGTCAATATTTTGCGGTTAAATATCGTAATCATTCTTGAGCCGCCTCCTTATTCTTTTTAATATCATAATACATGAAAAGCCAGCGACTATCAATAAACAATCTTAATGAATTACCCTTTGTTATCCTCTGATTTCAAACAATATAACCTTGCCGCCCCAAAAGCTATAAGGCATTGGGGAAGGAATAATCTGTACTTTCTCTATTTGTTGCCACAAACTAATCTTCCGTTTATAATATGAGTTATAATATGAATAAGAGCAAGTAAAATCAAGTAATAATCTCTCTATTTTTTTATAATAAATATAGGGTGGTTGAAATGAGGTAAACAGGCGCATGTATGAGTGGCAAAAGCAAATTCAAATAATCGTTGATGAAATTGACAAGTGTATTAAAAATTATAACGATGAAGCCTTGACACTACGCGTTCTTTCTCACAGGCTGGGTTATTCCGAATTTTATACAACGAGAAAGTTCAAAGAAATATCGGGTATGCAATTTAGGGATTATCTTCGGCATAGAAAATTAGCCTTTGCACTAAAAGAAATTAGGGATAGTGAAAAAAGCCTTTTATATATTGCTTTTGATTATGGTTTTTCATCACATGAAGCTTTTACCAGAGCTTTCAAGAGAACATATGGTATAACTCCAAGTGAATACCGAAAAAATCCTAAGCCCGTGGTTCTTCGTACAAAAATAAACCCTTTTGACCGCTACTTTTTAGGATTGGGAGAGATTGGAATGATGAAATCCGTGGATGATGTTAAAATTTATTTTGTAACCATTCCCAAACACAAATTTTTGCACATTAAGAATTATGAAAGTAATGGGTATTGGGATTTTTGGGAAAAACAAAGTCTTATTCCAGGACAGGATTGCGAAACAATTTGCGGTCTGCTGGATAGTATCAAGGGCAAATTGGATGATGATGGCGGGATCGAATGTAACAGCGGCAGTGGTCAGATTATGGCCTACATTAACGATCCAAACGGAAGACTCTGCGATTGGGGTATTCCACGTACAGAGTGTTATGGTGTACGGCTTCCTTTTGATTATAAAGGTGAAATACCACCACAAATGCTCATGATTGATGTTCCCGGAGCCGAGTATATTGTTTTTGAACATGGTGCATTCGATTATGAGCAGGAAAATCGTAGTGTGGAAGAAAAAATTGAAGAGGCAATGGCAACCTTTGATTTTGCAAGCACTGGTTACTGCTTTGATACTTCCCCCGGTAGAATCATTTACCTTTATCATGATCCGGAACGATTTTTTAAGTATATCAGGCCAGTACGGAAGTAAATAAAATTAAAGCTGTGATATAATTTTGCAGCTGTATTTGCCGGACTATCATTAATAACCACCGGATGAATTGGATAGCAAAACAAATTTTCTTTATTTAATGGGATGTTGGCATTGGCATATCCAAACTCGGGCAGTGTTAATGCATCCTCTGTTATCTTCTGACTTCTTGTAATATAATGATATTGTAAATAGCATAAAAGCATTGATAATAAACACATAGAAATCAAAAGGAGCAAGAAGATGCGTAAATCTAAAATAGGAAAAATTATAGGGATTGCATTTGCACTACTGTTGGTGTGTGGCATTGTCTCAATTTCTCTGGTAAATAATTACAGCGCAGTTAAGATAAGTAAAGAATTGCGTGAATTACCTTTGCCAGAGGGAACAGAATTGATAGAATCTGTTTCAAAGGCAGGCAAGCTGGTTGGAAACGGAAATGGGATGCAGTTTTTGGGAGCAATGTTAATTAAAAGTACCTTATCCATTGAGGAGCTTGATAACTACTATGCAGATTATCGGAAAAATGATTGGGACTGTATTGTTGAAAAGCAGGAAGGGAAGACCATTGATGTAATTGAACATGGAACTCTTGAATTTTCGGAAGAAATCCAAGGTAGTGGCTATTATGTTGTCTATTCATGGGGAAGCGGTATTAAGTTATTTGAGGAATTGGATATTCGGGGGCATTGATATCGTTTAAATATAGAAATGATTAGGAGGTACTTTATGATTATTTATTTTGGGATGTTCCTGCAATTTTTAGAAATCTTCAAATATGTTGTTTACTTTATGGTCTTCCTATGCTGCATCAAATATTTAAAGAAATAACATATTTCAAACAGGGGAACCTTGCTGCCCAAAACCGTATAAGCTATTGTGGAGGGAATGAAAATGTATGTCTTGCTTGATATTCTTGTAAATACAATCGACTTTCCGTTGATCTTTGGATGATAGTTTCTTCTTGTGTAAATATGACACCCACATTTCTCTCTGGTTTAGTTTTCTGAATTCATTTCATTTTGTTTCATTGTGATGTTGCGCCTTCTCAACACTCGTGATATGATGAAAACATCATGGACAATAATAATTTTAAAGGGGATGCCATGCAAATAACATACAAAAAGTCTGCCTCAAAATTCTTGAAATCAACCGACAAGGTTACTGCGACAAAAATCCTGTACGCTATAAACGGTTTAACCAAAGTCCCTCCAGAAGGTGACATTAAAGTTTTGCAGGGAAGAATCGATGAATACAGACTGAGAGTGGGGAAATATCGCGTCATTTATGGATACGAAAATAATAATATTGTAATATTAGACATTGGCTCACGCGGCGACATTTATAAATAGGAGGTATAGGATATGAGCGAACAAATCACTAAAACACTTGAATTATTAGAAATGCTTCCCGAAGCAGACCAGCTTTTTGCGTATGAATTCGTTAAAAAACTCGTATTGGCATGGGACCCTGATTATACAAAGTTAACAGCTGCAGAGAAAACAGCCTTAGAAAATGCATTAAATGATAATAGCAGCATCACCCATGAGGAATTAATGAAAGAGCTTGGATTATAGCAGGAGCAGGAAGCTTGATACAAAGCATATCTGTACTTTCAAAAAACCTCTTCACCCTTTAATTTAAGATAATAATTTTTTAAATCCAAAACTGCATTTTTCTATATAAAACTGACCTCCCATGGTTAGATTTACAAGTCTAACTTTTGGAGGTCAGTTCCTTCATCATCCATCTTTATATTCTCAAATCCGCTCAATTTCAAACATATCATCCAACAGCAGCCAGTTGCTGCGGAAAAACTGCATCAACTGCCAATAACCGGCTCCCGTCAGTCCATATTCCTTAATTAAATCGAACTTAGCTTTATAGCTTCTCACATCCTCAAACCATACCTCATGCTCAACTCCGTACTGCCAGTAGTGAAAGTACGGACTCATAGCCACTTCATCAAACTGAATCTCCGCTCCATGGTCAATGGCAAGACGGACAGCTTCCAAATTGCTGACAGTCTGGGCCACTGTGGTTCCTCTTTCATAAGGCAGGGGCCAGTCATAGCCGTAGTTGGGAATTCCAAGACTGATTTTCTCTCTGGGGATTTCAGTCAGGGCATATTCCACCACCCTTCTGACCATATTAATAGGAGCTACGGCCATGGGTGGTCCGTAAGTATA
>DGRE01000030.1 GCA_002389905.1 Hungatella sp. UBA4396
GGTGTTGTGTCAATATTCAATTTTTCGAAGCCCTCATATGATGGCTTTGTTTGCTATGCAATTAACTTTTTTCTAACCACTATCTCTATGTTTCAAACTTCATTCCTCCTCGTTTATCTTTTCGCCGCTTTCGGGGCGAAGCTCCTTATGTACTCTTTTTGGATTTGCAGGAAACCAGCCCTTTCGCACTCGTTCTGCCTGTTCCTTTAATTCCCCGATAGACCACAGCATGGCAAAGCCCGTAACTGCAAAACTGCCGGACAAAATGGCGTTGGGAATAAAAAGAGAATACAGACAGAAAATCACTCCTCCGACCAGAAACACCGGCCAGATTTTCCACGAAAAATAGTATTCGCATTTGATAACCACCGGATGAAACAGCCCAATAATTAAAAACGACACAACACCAATGATAATTCCTGACCAGTACATGACCAAACCCTCCTTATAAGCGGATAATAAAATTTTATCCCTGCAATCTAAATTTATCCTATTACTGGCTCCATGTCAACAAATATTTCGACATATTAAACAAGCTTGTCCCAAATACTGCAATTTTCGAAACAAAACCCTATTTAATCCTACAACATTCTCCAAAATAAAAAGACAGCCTCTGCTGTCTTTATTGAAGCTTTGCCTTTTTTGCCTGATACATCTTCTCATCAGCCCGCCGGATTAAATCTGCGGCAGTCATGGGAGTATTCTTCATGGTTTCTATACCAAAGGAAATAGAAAGGCGGGTTTTATTAGCAAACCTTGCAAGGGATAACTCCTTAATCTCCTCTTGGATGCGCTTCACGATCTGACGGACCTGATCCTCATCCATATTTTTAAAGTTCAAGAGGAACTCATCCCCTCCATATCTGGCCGCCCAGGCATCCCCATAATCCATATGGCGGCTGATTACCTCTCCTGCCGCCTTAATAGCCATATCTCCTGATTCATGGCCGTACAGGTCATTGATTTCCTTAAAGTTATCCATATCAATAAAGCAGACAGACAGAGGCTCGTCAGCCAAAATCGCTCCTGCCACATCCACCGGCAGCCTCTCTTCTGAAAAACGCCGGTTATAAAGGGAAGTAAGAGGATCTTTGACAATAATGTCATTGAGCTCCTTCACATAACGGGTCATCATCTCCCCGTCATTATAATTTCCAGAGCCTACAAGCATGGAATCTGTCGTATCTTTAAGCAATTCCAGCACAACCGGATGCCCGGAACAATCTATGGGAATTGCCGTAACGAGAAAGATCTTCTCCCCGCTTTTTTCCATTTTCATAAAGCTTTTTCCCTCGCTATGTGATCTTAAGGAAACACAGTTCTCACAGATCTTTCCGTTCCCCCAATAGTCATAGCATATTTCATCTATTCCAGCCAGGGAAGACCCCCGGCATTCCAATACTCTTTTATTCAGAGGATCAACCAGCCGCACTGAATCATGCACTTTTTCAAAAAAGTCCAGTTTATCCTTTATCTCTTCCAGTGAAATATATTTCATTTTTACCCCGCAATCTGACTTTCATCGTGATGTAAGTGTTTCATGTAGAATTTTATATTATCATAAACAAGCCAATTCTAACACAAAAGCCCTCAGGAAATGCCTGAGGGCTTTTTAGATGACCTATCCGGGAATCGAACCCGGGTTTCCGCCGTGAGAGGGCGGCGTCTTGACCGCTTGACCAATAGGCCGGAATCGAGGCGACAAGATTCGAACTTGCGGCCTCTGCGTCCCGAACGCAGCGCTCTACCAAACTGAGCCACGCCTCGATTACGTTAAGTAGTATAATATAATCCCGGCCTAAAGTCAACCTTATTTTCAAATTTTTTTATTTTTGTAAATTACCGGAAAAATTACTGCATTTTCCGTCAATATTTTGCCATTACCCCAGATCAAATATGGACAACTGGTTGGATTCCGGCAGTTCTCCCAAAAGACCTAAGTCCCCCATTAAATCGCAGACTGTCTTACTGACCTTAGTACGATTTCTGAAGTCCTCTCTGGATAAAAACTTCCCATCCTTTCCTGCCTCCACCACCGCATCAGCCGCCTTTTCTCCCAGACCGTCAATGCTGCTTAAGGAAGGCATCAGCTTTCCGTCTATGATCTGGAAATGTCTGGCCTTTGCCCGGTAAATGTCAATGGGCATGAACTCATATCCTCTGGCATACATCTCCTGTACGATTCTCATATCACGGAGAGTATCCAGCTCCTTTTTAGAAAGGGAATCCATCCTCTTTCTGTAATCTGCCAGATAATGCTCCAGCTTCTCACTGCCCAGGCACATCAGCTCATAGCTGAAGCCGCTGGCACGGATGCTGAAAAACGAGGCGTAATAGGCCAGTGGATAAAACACCTTACAGTAAGCAATACGCCAGGCCATCATAACATAGGCCGCCGCATGGGCCTTAGGGAACATGTACTTGATCTTTTTACAGGACCAGATATACCAGTCCGGCACACCGTGGGCAGTCATTTCCTCCTCCCACTCCTTTTTCAGGCCCTTTCCCTTACGGACGCTCTCCATAATGGTAAAAGAAAGCCCTTCGTCCATCCCCTTTGAAATGAGATAGACCATAATATCATCTCTGGTACAGATAGCAGTCTGAATGGTGGCTTTCCCCTCCTGAATCAGGGTCTGGGCATTCCCCAGCCACACGTCCGTACCATGGGCAAGACCGGCAATCCGCACCAGATCAGAAAAGTATTTGGGCTGGGTATCAATTAACATCTGCATAGCAAAATCCGTACCAAACTCCGGAACCCCAAGAGCTCCCAGCTTACAGCCTCCAATATCCTCGGGACGAATTCCAAGGGCAGAAGTATCCTGAAACAGGGACATAACCTCCTGGCTGTCCAGCGGTATATCCTTAACTGGGTCAAAACCGATCAAATCCTGAAGCATACGGATCATGGTCGGATCGTCGTGTCCCAGAATGTCCAGCTTCAATAAGTTGTGGTCAATGGAATGGTAATCAAAATGAGTGGTCACCGTCATGGTAGTCATATCATTGGCAGGCCGCTGAACCGGGGTAAAGGAATAGATCTCCTCCCCGTGGGGAAGCACAATAATTCCTCCGGGATGCTGCCCCGTGGTTCTTCTCACCCCCACACACCCCTGGACAATCCGGTTGATCTCACAGTTTCTCTTTCTCACTCCATGCTCTTCATAATAGTTCTTCACATATCCAAAGGCAGTCTTATCCGCCAGAGTACCGATGGTCCCCGCCCGGAAGGTCTGTCCCTTTCCGAAAATCACTTCTGTATAATCATGGGCCTTACTTTGATACTCACCGGAAAAGTTCAAGTCAATATCAGGCTCCTTATCTCCCTTAAAGCCCAAAAAGGTCTCAAAGGGGATATCAAATCCGTCCTTGGAAAGGGGACGTCCGCACACCGGACAGATCTTATCCGGCATATCACAGCCTGCCATTCCGGAAAACTGCTTCACCTCTTCCGAGTCAAAGTCATAGTAGTGGCAGGAGGTGCAGTAATAATGAGGGCTTAAGGAATTTACCTCCGTAATTCCCGCCATATAAGCCACAAAGGAGGAGCCTACAGAACCTCGGGAACCTACCAGATAGCCGTCCTCAATGGACTTCCACACCAGTTTCTGCGCAATGATATACATAACCGCAAACCCGTTGGAAATAATGGAGTTCAGCTCCCTCTCCAGCCTTTCCGTAACAATGGTGGGCAGATTCTCCCCATAAATGGCATAGGCCTTGTCATAGCAGATATTTCTTAAATCTTCATCGGAATTTTCAATGACAGGAGGACACTTATCCGGCCTCACCGGAGAGATTTTTTCACACATATCCGCAATCTTTCTGGTGTTTTTTATGACCACTTCCTCTGCTTTATTAGGGCCTAAATACTGAAACTCCTTCAGCATTTCCTCGGTAGTCCTTAAGTATAAGGGGGCCTGGTCGTCGGCATCCTTAAAGCCCTTTCCTGCCATAATGATTTTCCGGTATACTCCATCCTCAGGGTCTAAAAAGTGAACATCACAAGTGGCACAGACCGGCTTTCCAAATTCTTCTCCCAGGGTCACGATTTTTTTATTAATATCAATGATATCCTGTTCCGTCTTCACCACACTCTTTTCATCTCTCAGCATAAAAGCATTGTTGCCTAATGGCTGGATTTCCAGATAGTCGTAAAAATGAACCAGCTTTGCGATCTCCGCGTCAGAAACACCCCTCAGCAGGGCCTGATACAGCTCTCCCGCCTCACAGGCAGAGCCTATAATTAATCCCTCCCTATTCTGCTCCAGTACGCTTTTGGGGATTCTGGGCCTTCTGGCATAATAGTCGATGTGGGAGCAGGAAATCAAACGGTAGAGGTTCACCCTTCCCACGTCATTGGCCGCCAATATGATCACATGGTAAGTGGGGAGCTTTTTGATCATATCCGGCGTCATGGTGCTTAAGCCGTTCAACTCATCAAGAGTCTCCACTCCCCTCTCCCGGAGCATTTTCACAAATGCGGCAAATATTTCAGCCGTACATCCGGCATCGTCAACAGCCCTGTGATGGTTTTCCAGGGAGACGTGAAGTGCCTTTGCTACCGTATCCAGCTTAAACCGGTTTAAGTTAGGCAGAAGGAGCCTGGCTAAAGCCACTGTATCGATGACAGTCGGATGAAATGGCAGATGAAGCTGGGCCGCATTGTATGCAATAAAGCCTACATCAAAAGAAGCATTGTGGGCCACCAGCACCGCATCACCGCAAAACTCCAGAAACTGAGGCAGGATCTCATTGATCTTGGGGTGAGGGAGAACCATATTGTCATTGATTCCCGTAAGCTTCTCGATTTCAAAGGGAATGGGGACATCGGGATTTACAAAGGTGCTGAACTTATCTCCAATCACCCCGTTGATCACCTTCACTGCCCCGATTTCGATAATCTTGTTCCTGGAAGAGCTGAATCCCGTGGTCTCAATATCAAATACCACATATGTATCGGAAAAGTTCTGGTTTCTGGAATTTTCTGCAAGCTGCTTTAAATCATCCACCAAATACCCTTCCACTCCGTAAATCAGCTTAAAGGGATCGTCCTTTTCCAGGGCATGACTGGCATCGGGAAAGGCCTGGACGCAGCCGTGGTCTGTGATGGCAAGGGCGGGCATCCCCCATTTCTTAGCTCTTTTCACAAGATCCTTGACCTCGGAAACCCCATCCATATCGCTCATCTTGGTATGGCAGTGAAGCTCCACCCGTTTATTTAAGCTGTTGTCATTTCTCTTTCCTGTAAAATCTTCTGCTTTTTTGATTCCCACTACAGAACCCAGGGTCAGTTCCCCGTCAAACCGGTCAATGGTAGTAACACCCTTAAGCCGGATAAAGTTTCCCTTGACAGTAGCTGCCTTTAAGTCCTCAAGCTGTTCCTCTCTGGCAAACACCTTCACCGTAATGGTATCGGTAAAATCCGTCACATCAAAGATAATAATGGTCTTTCCGCTCCGCAGCTCTCTGCTGTCTGTCATTAATATCTTGCCCCGGATGACCACTTCTCCCATTTCGTCTACAATTTCTTCTATTTTAATAGGCTCTCCGTCAAAGTCCCTGCCGTATAACACATCTGGATTATCTGAGCGCCGGGAACTGAAGCCGCCCTTTTTAAAGTCCTTCCACTCCCGTTTCCCGGAAGCAAAGTCCTGCTTTTTCTCCCCTTCTTTTGCCTTGCTCCCTGCACCGGCAGGAGCCTTGGAATTGGCGGCAAAGGGAACCTCATCCGACTGCCCCGCTGCCGGAGCCTCCAGAGAAATATGGTCCTCCTTTATGACTGCCCGGCTTACGATCTCCTCCACCTCACGCTGCATCTGAAGCTCCTTCTGCTTTGCAAGGGCATTTACCTTGGGCTCCACATATTCATACTTCACTTCTACTGGCAGGCCGCATCTTTCATGGAAAATCTTCTCCATAACCCGTTTTAATTCTCCCGCTTTTTCACGGGTGACAATGGTGTCTTCCACAGTCATGGTAAGAAGGTCCGGTTCCGGAAACACGCACTCTGCCTTGCGGAAAATATTATACTCAATGATACTGTAATTTTTTAATTCTATCAAAAGGCTCTCCCGGTAAGCCTTTAAAAGCTTCTGGGGAGTATACTGGCCTGACAGATGAAATTTCTCTATTATCTTTATCGTAATATGCTTGGTGGGAAAAAGCTGATCCTTAATCCCCTTTTCCAGCCCGTAGATGTTCTGCTTGTGAATGAGTCTGGGGCTGATTATATAAATGCGAATAGAGCTTCTATCTCTGCCTAAAGTGACCTTTTCCACTTCCACCAGATTTAAAAGCTCCCGCAATTCCTCTGTAATATGTAATCCTGGAAAAACCTCCAAAAACTGTTTTGTCATTCCATCACCTGTTACATCTTCATAAGTTCTTCCTGCAGGGCACTCAATAACTGTTCCTCAGGAACCTTGCGTATAATTTCTCCTTTTTTCATGAGGAGCCCCTCTCCGATTCCTCCGGCAATTCCGATATCTGCCTCTCTGGCCTCTCCCGGTCCGTTGACCGCGCAGCCCATAACAGCCACCTTCACATCCAGATGGTCGAAACGGGAAACCATTTCCTCCACCTGGTTTGCCAGGGCTATGAGGTCAATTCTTGTTCTGCCGCAGGTGGGGCAGGAAACCACCTCCACACCGCCTTTTCTCAAGCCCAGGGTCTTTAAAATCAGTTTTCCTGCCTTGATCTCCTCCAAAGGATCTCCGGTTAAGGAAACACGGATGGTATCCCCGATTCCCTGATGGAGAATGATGCCAAGTCCCACGGAGGATTTGATGGTTCCGGAGGTCAAAGTGCCTGCTTCGGTAATTCCCACGTGAAGAGGGTAATCCGACCTGGCTGCAATCAGCTCATGGGCCTTGATGCACATGAGGACGTCAGAGGACTTAATGCTGATCACTAGGTTTTCATATCCCAGTTCCTCGATCATCCGGACCTTATCCAGAGCGCTTTCCACAATTCCCTCTGCAGTCACCCCTCCGTACTTTTCAAGAAGGTTCTTCTCCAGAGAGCCGCTGTTTACGCCCACACGGATGGGGATGTCATATTCCCTGGCCTTTTCCACCACTGCCCGAACCCTGTCAGGAGAGCCGATGTTGCCCGGATTGATCCGGATTTTATCTGCCCCGGATTCAATAGAGGCGATGGCAAGGCGGTAATCAAAATGAATGTCTGCCACCAAAGGAATGGTAATCTGCTTTTTAATTTCCTTTAAAGCCTCTGCCGCCTCCATATCGGGAACAGCCACCCGGATGATGTCACATCCGGCCTTTGCCAGGATGTTGATCTGCCTGACGGTAGCCTCCACATCCTGGGTCTTTGTATTGCACATAGACTGAATCAGCACCGGATTTCCTCCGCCGATCACCCGGTCTCCGATGCGGATTGCCCTTGTATTCTGTCTGCTCATAGATTCCTCCGTTTTGCCTTTATGGGCATCTGTCAGGTAAACCTGCTGATATCGTTAAATACCACAAAAATCATCAGTGCCATTAAAGCCGCCATGCTGATCATGTTCACCAGCCCCTCTTTTTCCGGGTCCATAGGCTTTCCTCTGACTGCTTCGATAATCAGGAACAACAGCCTTCCCCCGTCAAGAGCAGGAATAGGAAGCAGGTTCATGATTCCCAGGTTTGCGCTTAAAAGAATGCACATGCTGATTACATTCATAAAAGCCGCCATAAAGCTGACTGTAAGCCCTGCCTTGACTGAATCGTCAATCATGACCACAATTCCCACAGGACCGCTTAAGTCACCGACCCCTGCTTTTCCGGAAATAAGCATTCCAAGGCTTTTGACTGTCAATTTTACATCATACTTCATTTCCAAAAATCCATATTTTATCAATCCTCCCAGAGATTTTACCTTCTGGTTTTCCGGAATAATGGAAATGCCGATCAAATATTTTCCGCTCTCCGCAGAATACTCAGGAGTGACGGAAGATTTCAGGACTTCCTGACTCCCTGTTGAGGGATTCACTCTGGAAAATTCCACCAGATTCATTTTATCATCGGGCCTTAAAACCTTATAGAGAATGTATTCCCGGTACATGGACACATTTTCCCCGTTGATCTTAAGAAGTTTGTCTCCGGGGCGGATTCCTGCCTCATAGGCCGGGGAATCTTCTGCCACTTCCTTGATGTAGGTGGTGTCATATCCGCCAAGGCCCACCACCAGCATTGCCAGGAAAAAGGCCAGAATAAAGTTAAATACAGGGCCTGCCGCAATGACTGACATCCTGGCTGGAATGGATTTATTCTGAAAGGCCCGTTCATCAGGATTTTCTTCATCCTCTCCCAGCATCATACAGGAGCCGCCTAAGGGCAGCGCCTTAATGGAATAAGTAGTGTCTCCTCTCTTAAAGGAAAACAGCCTGGGACCCATGCCGATGGAAAATTCCACCACTCCGATCCCATTTATTTTTGCAAACAAAAAATGTCCTAATTCGTGAATCAAAACAATCAGTCCGAATACCAGAATTGCTACAATAATACTGGACAATTTACCACCTGCTTTCTATATATTCATAAGCCGCCGCCTCTGCTTCAAGAATCTCCTCCACGGTCGGGCTGTCTTTTACAGTATGCCCGTTCATTGCCCCCTCTATCATATCTGTAATGGCAAGATATGGAATTTCTCTGTTTAAAAATTTGGAAACTGCCCGTTCATTGGCAGCATTAAAGACTGTGGGAAGGGTTCCGCCTGTTCTTCCGGCTTCATAAGCCAGCCCAAGCCCCGGAAAATTGACCATATCCGGTTTTTCAAAAGCAATCTGTCCCATGATCCAGAAGTCCAGACGGTCTCCGGAAAGGGGTCTTCTCTCAGGATAATAAAGTGCATACTGGATGGGCAGCTTCATATCCGGTGTTCCAAGTTGGGCCATGACTGCCCCGTCTTCAAACTCTACCATGGAATGAATGATGCTCTTAGGCTGAATCACCACCTGCACCTGATCCATCTCCACGCCGAACAGCCACTTGGCTTCCATGACCTCTAATCCCTTATTGACCATAGTGGAAGAATCAATGGTAATCTTCCTTCCCATGGACCAGTTAGGGTGATTTAAGGCATCCTCCACCTGGACGGACTCCATTTCCTTTCGGGTTCTGCCCCGGAAAGGACCGCCGGAAGCTGTCAGAAGTATTTTATGGATGGTATTTTTATGTTCCCCGTTTAAACACTGGAAAATGGCGCTGTGCTCACTGTCCACCGGCAGAATCTTTACCCCCCGTTCCTTGGCCAAAGGCATGATGATATGCCCTGCCGTCACCAGAGTTTCCTTATTGGCCAGGGCAATGTCCTTTCCGGCCTCCATGGCCGCAATGGTGGGACGTATGCCGATCATGCCCACAACAGCGGTTACCACCATGTCAGAAGAGGGCTCTATGGCAGCCTCCATCAGTCCCTCCATGCCGGACAGAATGCGGACCGGAAGATCCCGGACTGATGATTTCAATTCTTTGGCCTTTTGTTCGTCCCATACGCAAGCTGTCTTTGGGCGGAATTTTCTGATCTGTACTTCCAGCAGGGCGATGTTGCTGCCTGCCGCCAGAGCAGTGACTTCTATATCCTTCTGGGCCTCTACCACCTCCAAAGTTTGGGTTCCGATGGAACCTGTTGAACCGAGGATTGCTATTTTCTTCATCTTATGCTAATAACTCCTTTTGTTTTCCAATTTTTCAGCGCAGAAATGTCATGGCAAAGTAAATGGCCGGAGCAGTAAAGAGCATGCTGTCAAACCGGTCCAGGATTCCGCCATGGCCCGGAATCAGCTTTCCGTAATCCTTTATCTGATGATTGCGCTTAATAGCCGAAGCAGCCAAGTCCCCGATCTGGGAAATAACCGCAGCAATGGCACAGGCCAAAGCACAGGCAGCACCTGGGCTTTGAAGCTCTGTCAGGGCTCCGCTGAAAACTGTTCCGTAAATAAGGCCCAAAAGAGCTGATCCTATGGCTCCTCCGACAGCTCCCTCAATGGACTTTTTCGGACTGAGCACCGGAGCCAGCTTGTGCTTTCCGATCAGCATTCCCACACAGTATGCACAGGTATCGCAGCCCCAGGAGCTCAAAAACACCAGCCATACCAGATATTTTCCGTCCGGCATGGAACGGACCTGATACAGATAGGACAGCATAACCGCCACGTAAAAAACTCCCAGAAAGGCCACTGTCACTTCTTCTGTCTTATACTTTGGAAATGTAAATACATAGATGCTCATGAGAATCATCAAAAAAGCGATGAACATCAGCATCATAAATTCTGCCTTTTGAAACCACAAAAGTCCGTAATAGAATACGACTGTCAGATAACCCATATAACCCAAAGGGTTTCTTTCTATTTTCATCACGCGGTACAACTCAAACAAACCGGTCATGGATATGAAGACGGTTGTAGCAAAAAGCAGAAGTCCGCCGCTCCCCACTGTCACAAGAGCGATTAAAATGAGAACGATTCCGCTTATGAGTCTGGTTGTAAACATGGTGCTTCCTCCCTCCCTGTCACTTCACTCCCCCGAATCTCCGCTCCCTGCTATTATAAGCTTCAATAGCCCGGATTAATTCATCCTGATTAAAATCAGGCCAGTAACAGTCTGTCACATAAAGCTCTGTATATGCCAGCTGCCATAATAAGTAATTGGAAAGGCGCAGCTCTCCGCTGGTGCGGATTAAAAGATCCGGGTCCGGGATGTCAGCGGTATCCAGATAGGAAGTAAATATCTCCTCCGTCATGTCCTCCGGCAAAAGCCTGCCTTCTTGTCCATCCTGTAAGATCTTTTTTGCAGCCCGCAGAATTTCATCCCTGCCGCCGTAATTGACTGCGATCACAAAGGTCAGGCCGGTGTTGTCTTTTGTCTGTTCCACCAGCTTTTCAATGCCTTCTACAATGTCCTGGTCAAAGCGTTCCCTGTCTCCGATCATCTTAACCCGGACGTTATTGGCTTTAGCCACCTTTAAAAGCCTTACCATGTAGTAGCGGAACAGCTGCATCAGTGCTCCCACTTCTTCCTTGGAACGCTTCCAGTTTTCTGTGGAAAAGCCGTAGACCGTTAAGTATTTGATGCCAAGGCGGGCTGCATCCTCTACGGTCTTTTCTACCGTCACACAGCCCTCTTTATGTCCCAGGCTCCGGGGAAGGCCTCTCTTTTTAGCCCATCTTCCATTGCCATCCAGTATAATCGCCACATGCTCCGGAATTACCAGATTTTCAATGTTTTTATCCATAAAATACCGCTCCTTTAAAAGCACAAAACAGGACAGGCAAAATGCCTGCCCCCCTGTTTAAGATTTTTATACGGTAAGAAGGTCTTTTGACTTCTCATCAATCGCTTTTTCTACCTGGGCGATCATCTTATCCGTTAATTTCTGAATCTTATCTTCTGCCTCTGCATGCTCATCCTCAGAAATCTCTTCTGCCTTCAGCTGTTTCTTAAAGGAGTCGTTGGCATCACGGCGGATGTTGCGGATTGCAACCTTGGCGGCCTCTCCCTTTTTCTTAACATCCTTTACCAGTTCTTTTCTGCGCTCTTCTGTCAGTTCCGGAAAAACCAAACGGATGATATTGCCGTCATTGGTGGGGTTAATTCCTAAGTCAGAAGTGAGAATAGCCTTTTCAATGGCCTTTAATAAGGTTTTCTCCCATGGCTGAATCACGATCATGCGGGCCTCTGGAACGGAAACATTGCCCACCTGCTGAATGGGAGTAGGTGTTCCGTAATAATCCACCTTGATCCTATCCAACACATGAGGATTGGCACGTCCTGCACGAATGGTCATATACTCATTCTCCAGTGCTTTTAATGTCTTATTCATCTTGTCTTCGTAAACCTGTAACTTCTCCTGCATATCGTCCTCCTGATTTATGCGGTCACTATGGTGCCGCTTATTTTTCCCTGCATTGCATTGGCAATGCCATCTTTTTCATTCAAACTGAATACCGCGAGGGGCATCTTATTTTCCATACACATGATGGAAGCGGTTAAATCGATCACACCCAGTTGTTTTTCAATGACTTCTTCTATGGTGATCTTTTCATATTTTACCGCTTTCGGGTTGAGCTTTGGATCGCTGTCGTAGACTCCGTCAATGGACTTTGCTAAAAGGATACAGTCAGCATCCATCTCAATAGCACGGAGAGCAATTCCTGTGTCGGTGGAAAAATAGGGGTGGCCTGTGCCTCCGGCGAAAAATACTACTTTTCCTTCTTTAAAGTATTGGTTGGCTTTGTCTTTGGAGAAGAGTTCCGTCATGGAACCGCATGGGAATGGGGTTAAGGTGCTGGTGTCCATTCCTGCGTTGCGGAAAATCTCTGAAACGTAGATACAGTTCATGATGGTGGCGAGCATGCCGATTTGATCCGCCTTGGTGCGGTCAATGGCATTGCTGGTTCTGCCTCTCCAGAAGTTCCCTCCGCCGATGACGATGCCTACTTCTACACCTGCATCAACGGATATTTTAACCTGCCGTGCAACCTCTTTTACAGTGGCTTCCTCATAGCCTGTCTTTCCGGAACCGGCAAGAGCTTCACCGCTGAGTTTTAATAATACACGTCTTGGATTCATTGCTTTTAGTTCTCCTGTCGTAAAGTTCTCTTGTGCAAGTTTCTTTTGTCTGTCGGCTAGTCCGCAGTGCAAGCACAACGAAAAAATTTCCTTGCCCCATTTTGCACTGCTCATTGCTTTCATGGAGATTATACCACACTTCTCCCCCATTGGAAAGAGGAAGTTTGCCGCCTGTGGTCAGGTTGTATGGGCAAAAAAATGCCCGGGAGACTTTCCCGGGCGTTTTTCAGAAAACCGTCTTTCCTTATTCAATAGTAGCATACTGGAAGAACCAGTAGCCGTATGGGGAATGCCATGTTCCCTTTAATTTCGGATTCTGTAACCAGAAGTCATTGTAGTAAGCAAGAGGCGCAATAGCTGCATCTTCAAGAATCATGTTCTCTGCCTGATGAAGCTTCTCATAATGCTCTTCGATATCAGCAGTGGAGTTTGCTTCGTGAAGCAGAGCGTCAAGCTCTGGGCTGCTGTACTTTGCGTTGTTGTTACCGCTTGTGGACAGCATTAAGTTCAGCATATTGGATGGATCGTCATAATCATATACCCAGCCGTCACGTGCAACCTGATAATCTCCTGCACGGCGGGTAGGTGTGAAGGTAGCCCACTCAACAACCTTGATATCCATGTTAATGCCGAGTGCTTCCTTCCAGCAGCTCTGTAAATACTCTGCTACTGCTTTGTGGTAGCCTGCGTCATTGGTCATGTATTCAATGGTTGGGAATCCCTGTCCGTCCGGATATCCGGCCTGTGCAAGAAGTTCCTTTGCCTTTGCAACATCCGCGTCATAATTGGAAGGATTGAAGAAATTTCCGCCGTTCTTTTCCGTTGTCACGTCTGCAAAGAAAGATCCGTCTTTCGCATCAGAAATGCCAGGGCCAACGAAGTTTGTTGCAGGAGTATAAATGCCCTGCATAACAGTGTTGGCAACATAGTCACGGTCAATGGCAAGGCTTAAAGCCTTACGTACGTCAGGATTGTTAAAGGGTTCTTTCTGGTTCTGGAAATCGATATAGTAGGTACCCATAATCGGCTCTACATGGAAATCTTCTGTGCCCTTCAGGGTTGGAATTTCCTCTGTAGGAGGCTCTTTGATCATAGCAAGCTCACCAGCCTGGTATGCGCTGTAATAGGAGTTTGTATCTTCCATTAAAGCGAATTTCAAGGTATTTAAAGTAACTGCATCTGCATTCCAGTAATTTTCATTCTTAGAAAGAATAATGTGAGATCCTGGAACCCACTCTGTCATCTTTAAAGGGCCGTTGGAGATATAAGTCTCAGGAGTTAAGCTCCACTGCTCTCCGTTTGCGTCTACAGATGCCTGCTGAACAGGAACCATGGAAGCATGAGTTACGAGTTTTGCAAAATAGATACAGGGAACAGATAATTCAACTACAAAGGTATTGTCATCGGGAGCGGAAACAGCGAGAGATTCCCAATCGCCGCCTGCTGCACCTTCAAAGCCCTTGATATAGCCCAGCATGTCTGCTGCATAAGGAGCTGCTGTCTCAGGAGCTGCCAGTCTCTTCCAGGAATACACGAAATCATTGGCAGTTAAAGGGGAACCGTCGCTCCATTTTAAACCTTCACGAAGGTGGAACGTATAGGTAAGCCCGTCCTCAGATACATCATAGGACTCTGCCTGACCAGAAACGATGGTATTCTCAGAATCCACGATCAAAAGGGTTTCAAAGGCATGAACAATGATGTTGGCACCGTCAACCGCACTGTTTAAAGCAGGGTCAATGGTCTCAGGGTCCGGTCCGACACGAACTGCAAGGTCAAGAGCACCTGCCGCTTCTGCGGGAGCAGATGTTTCCCCTCCTGCCGCAGTAGTTCCGGCGCCTGCAGATGGATCAGCAGCTTTGCCGCCTCCGCAAGCGGAGAGAATCATACTGGATGCCATGATTGCAGCCAATACAAGTGACATTTTCTTCATAAATTTCCTCCTATAAAAATATTTTTATCGACGCAGTAACACGTTACCCGTCTGCTGCGCCGATTCCTTTCCAGCATAGCATAAATTCTGGAAAATAGCAATGGAAAATTAGTTAACCTTGTCCAGGTGGTGACATGCTGCATAATGACCGGAAGAAACCTCTTTCCATTCCGGCTCCTGTGCAGCGCAAAGCTCATCCGCATAAGGACAGCGGGTACGGAAATGGCAGCCAGACGGCGGATTCACCGGACTTGGCACATCTCCTTCCAGAACAATTCGTTGGGATTTGCGGCTGATTTCCGGGTCCGCAATGGGAATGGCGGAAATCAGGCTCTTGGTATAAGGGTGAACGCTGTGGAAGGTCAGCTCCAGGCTGTCCGCCAGCTCCACCATCTTTCCAAGGTACATAACGCCGATTCTGTTTGAGATATGCTTTACGATGGAAAGGTCATGGGCAATAAATAAGTAGGTAAGTCCCATCTCCTCCTGAAGCTTCTCAAACATATTGACAACCTGGGCCTGAATGGATACGTCCAGAGCCGATACCGGCTCGTCGCACACAATAAACTGAGGATTAACTGCCAGCGCTCTTGCAATTCCCACCCTCTGGCGCTGACCGCCGGAAAATTCGTGGGGATAGCGGTTGGAGTGCTCTGAGTTAAGACCTACCGTGGAAAGGACGGAAATGATTCTCTCCTGTCTCTCCTTTTTATTTGCAGCCAGATGATGAATGTCAATGGCCTCTCCTACAATGTCACCTACGGTCATACGGGGGTCCAGACTGGCATAAGGGTCCTGGAACACAATCTGCATTTTCCTGCGGTAAGGCAGCATATTAGCCTTAGTGATGTCCTCTCCGTCAAAGAAAATCTTTCCTCCCGTAGGCTCATGAAGCCTTAAAAGGGTACGGCCTGTTGTGGTCTTTCCGCAGCCTGATTCTCCTACCAGTCCCAGGGTCTCCCCCTTCCTGATTCCAAAAGAAACGTCATCAACGGCCTTGACCACCCTTTTTTCAAACATCTTTCCTCCGGCCACCGGGAAATGCTGCTGTAAATTCTTCACTTCCACAAGATACTTATCTTCCATCATGCATCTCCCTTCTGTGCCTGCTCAAATTCCTGCTTTTGCAGCAGCCAGCAGGCGCTGTAATGAATATCGGACAAATCTGTATAAGGCGGCATTTCCCGCAGACATATCTTCATACATGCCCTGCACCTGGGGGCAAAAGGACAGCCCTTTGGCGGGTTCAGCATATCCACCGGGCTTCCTTCAATAGGAACCAGCTTGTTATGCTCCTTTTCCGTCAGCTTTGGAATGCTTCGAATCAGACCCTTGGTATATTCGTGGCTGGGATTGTAGAAAATATCCTCGGCAGTACCGTATTCCACAACCTTTCCCGCATACATAACAGCAATGCGGTCACACATGTTAGCAACCACACCCAAGTCATGGGTGATCATAATAATTGCCATTCCAAGCTTTTCCTTTAACTCCATCATCAGCTCTAAAATCTGCGCCTGAATAGTAACATCAAGGGCTGTGGTGGGCTCGTCTGCAATGAGAAGCTTGGGCTCACAGGCAAGTGCAATGGCGATCATGACACGCTGGCGCATACCTCCTGAAAGCTCATGGGGGTATTGTCTTAAACGCTTCTCAGGCTCATTGATTCCAACCAGGGTGAGAAGCTCTTTTGCCCTGTCGTAGGCCTGCTGCCTGTTTTTATCGGTATGAAGCATGATCACTTCACTGATCTGGTTTCCAATGGTGTAAACCGGATTTAAGCTGGTCATGGGGTCCTGAAAAATAATGGAAATCTCATTTCCACGGATCTTTCTCATTTCCTTTTCCGTCATCTTCTCGATCTGATGTCCGTTAAAGTTTAAGGAACCATCAATCAAACGGCCCGGATAAGCCGTAAGCCCCATAAGGCTGTATGCGGTAACGGATTTTCCGGAACCGGACTCTCCTACAATTCCTAAAACCTCTCCCTCACGAAGGTGGAGGGATACGTCATTTAAAGCCTTTACCTCTCCTGCCGGAGTAAAGAAGGAAAGGCGTTCATGTTCAATGTTAACCAAATATTCGCTCATTAGTTCTCTCCTCCTTTAGTCTCTCAGTTTCGGGTCAAATGCATCACGAAGGCCATCGCCCAACAGGTTAAAGCTTAAAATAATAATTGAAATAGCAATAGCGGGTGCAAACAGCCGGTGGGGATTGCTCTGCATACCATTTAAAGCCTCACTTGCAAGGCTTCCCAATGACGGCATGGGCGCAGCAACGCCAAGGCCTAAAAAGCTCAAAAAGCTTTCCGTGAATATAGAAGAAGGAATCTGTAAGGTAGTTGTGACAATCAGCGTACCGATGCAGTTGGTAAGAAGGTGCTTCTTAATAATATGTCCGCTGGAGGCCCCAAGGGCTCTGGCTGCGGTCACATACTCCTGCTCCTTTAAAATCAAGATCTGGCTTCGCACAATACGGGCCATTCCAACCCAGTAAAGAAGGGCAAACACTACGAAAATACTGATCAGGTTGACACCGATAACCTGAATCCACTGAAAACCAGGTTTTTGGGCCAAAGTTTTCAAGGGTTGTTCAAAGGCCACCGACAGCAGAACAATGATCAGGATGTCCGGAACCGTATAAATCATATCCACAATCCGCATCATGATCATATCCACCCAGCCGCCGAAAAAGCCTGCAACAGAACCGTAAATAGAACCGATCAGCAGGATGATACAGGAGGCCACCAGACCGACAGTCAGGGAAACACGGCTTCCCATCATAACCCGGACTGCATAATCACGGCCCAGCTTATCAGTTCCAAGGATGTGAGGAAACACACTCTCTCCCGCTTCTATGGCTGACAATTCTTTTTCTGAATACTGCATGGGAGCCAGGTTTTCACTTCCCCTGATCTGCTGCTCATAGCTGTATGGATAAAAATGAGGCACTGCAAATGACAAAATAAATACAAATAAAATGACAACCAGACTGACCATGGAAATCTTATTTTTCTTAAGGCGCCGGATTCCATCCTTCCAGAATCCCACACTTTTGCGCATGACAATAAGACTTTCCTTTTCTGCATCACTTGCCGGGAGAAAGTCGTCCACATTGAGCTGCATTGATAGTTTATTCTTTGGCATCTTTATCTCCTTTCTTCTACTTCAAGTTGATACGAGGATCAATCAGTTTGTAAGCTACGTCTACGACCGCATTCATGATTACCATTAAGGTAGCAAGGAAAATGGTCGTTCCCATAATAAGCGGATAATCCCGTCCCGTAATGGAGCCGACGAATTCAGAACCAAGACCGGGAATGGTAAATATCTTTTCCACAATGAAGCTTCCTGTTACAGTGTAGGCCAAAAGCGGTCCCAAGTATGTAACCACCGGAAGAATGGCATTGCGCAAAGCATGCTTAAAAATGCTGACCAACTGGGAAAGTCCCTTTGCACGGGCTGTTCTCATGTAATCCTGTCCCAGCACATCCAGCATGGAGGAACGCATCAGCCGGGCAATGTAGGATGATGGATAAAGAGCCAGAGCAGCCACAGGCATGATGTAGTTTTTCCAGGAGGTCAGTCCGTAGGTGGGCAAAAGTCCCAGCTTTGTGCTTAAGACATACATCAAAACCGTACAGACTACGAAACTGGGCACCGCAATGCCGAAGGTACTGAAAACAATAATGATACTATCCACCATAGTACCCCTTTTAAAGGCCGCAATGCTTCCCAGGGGTATTCCCACAAGAACAGCAGTTAAAATGGCAATTCCGCCGATTCTGGCCGATACCGGGAACTTGGACGCAACAATCATATTTACGGTACGGCCTCTCTGCTTAACGCTCAATCCTAAATTACCGTGAAGCAGATCCTTCATATAAGTTGTATATTGCTCCCCTAAGGGCTTATCCAATCCGTACTTTTCGTTAAGGGCTGCCTGAGCCTGGGGACTGAGGGCCTTCTCTGCCATAAAGGGTCCGCCCGGCACCATATTCATAATAAAGAAAGTGATGGTTGCAACGGCAAAAACAGTGATAATTGCCATAATAACGCGCTTTATAATATACTTAGCCACTTTTGTCGACTCCTTTCGTGTATTCGGTGTCCGTACAATATGGAAACATTTGTCAACGTGAAACGGACACTATATAATGAAGAAAAATCCCATGGATACCCATGGGATCTCCCCAGAATCCTGTTACAAGATTACTGCATCTGTTTTGCAACTTCTTCCGCAAAATTATCTTCTTTTTTCTCAATACCTTCGCCGGTTTCAAAGCGGATAAACTTTTTGATTTCGATCTTTCCGCCTACTTCCTTGGAAACCTGCTCCAGATACTTTCCAACTGTCAGATCACCGTCTTTTACATAAGCCTGATCTACCAGACAGAACTCCTTCAGTTCCTTGTTCAAACGGCCTACGATCATCTTGTCAATGATGCTGTCCGGCTTGTCCGGATTTTCATTCTTGGCCTGAGATTTTAAAATCTCTGTCTCATGGTCAATGAATTCCTGGGAAATTTCTTCTCTTCTTACATATTTCGGTGCTAAAGCTGCAATCTGCATTGCAATGTTCTTCAGCGCCTCTTTTACTGCGTCATTGACAACTTCTGCTCCAGCCTCAATTAAAACGCCGATTCTTCCGCCGCCGTGGATATAATCAACTGCCACACCGTCAGTGGTAACCTTTTCAAATCTTCTGATGTTCATGTTCTCGCCGATTACTGCGATCTGGCTGGATAAAGCCTCAGCAACAGTTAAGGAGCTGTCCTTAATCCATGCTTCTGCAAGAAATGCATCCATATCCTTTGAATCAGATGCCAAAGCCTGAGCTGCAACATCAGCCACATAAGTCTGGAACTGAGCGTTCTTTGCAACGAAGTCTGTCTCGCTGTTTACTTCTACGATTGCTCCGGACTTTCCATCCTCGCTTACTACAACAGTAACAAGTCCCTCTGCTGCGATTCTGCCGGCTTTTTTGGAAGCTGCTGCAAGTCCTTTCTCTCTTAAGAACTCCACTGCCTTTTCCATATCACCATCAGTTTCTCCAAGAGCCTTCTTGCAATCCATCATGCCCGCACCGGTCATCTCTCTTAACTCTTTTACCATTCCAGCCGTAATTGCTGCCATTTGATTTACCTCCATCTATTTATTATTCATTATAATCTGTTAATCTTTTCCAGTAAAAAAGAATGCTCCAGCCCACTTCCCAAAGCAGGCTGAAGCATTCGATCGCCCGAAAATTAAGCTTCTACAGTCTCTTCTGTTTCCTCGGCTGCTTCTGCTTCCTCAGCTACTGCCTCGCCCTGGTTTGCTTCGATCACTGCGTCTGCCATCTTGGATACGATTAATTTAACGGCTCTTATGGCATCATCATTACCCGGAATAACAAAATCAAGTTCTTCCGGATCACAGTTTGTATCAGCGATACCAATTAACGGAATTCCCAGTGTATGAGCTTCCTGAACGCAGATTCTTTCCTTTTTGGGATCTACGATGAAAATTGCATCCGGAACCTTCTTCATATCCTTGATTCCGCCTAAGTTTCTCTCTAACTTTTCCCATTCCTTCTTAAGAGCGATAACCTCTTTCTTAGGAAGAACATCAAAGGTTCCATCCTGAGACATGGTCTCAATCGCTTTTAAGCGGTTAACTCTGGACTGGATGGTCTTGAAGTTTGTAAGCATACCGCCAAGCCATCTCTCATTTACGAAGTACATACCGCAGCGCTCTGCTTCGGACTTAATTGCATCCTGAGCCTGCTTCTTGGTTCCTACGAAAAGGATCTTGCCGCCTTCTGCAGCAACATCGGAGATTGCCTTGTAAGCCTCATCTACCTTAACTACAGATTTCTGTAAGTCGATGATGTAGATGCCGTTTCTCTCTGTGTAGATGTATGGAGCCATCTTAGGGTTCCATCTTCTTGTCTGGTGACCGAAGTGCACGCCAGCTTCTAAAAGCTGCTTCATTGAAATTACGCTCATGTTATTTCCTCCATCTGGTTTTTCTTCCGCCCGCTTCTTATGCTTCCGGGGAGACCTTGATCAGGCACCTTCCTCTGGAATCCGCAGACGTGTTTTTTAATAAGCCTTGCTAGTATAGCATATCTTTCTATCTGATGCAAGTAATTTTTTACATTTCATATCCAAAAAGGTCTGATTTTCGACACAAAAAGGAGCAGAACTCCTGCCCTGCCCCTGTGTCTTTACAGTCCCCGTTCCGGAACGCTTTTTCCGTTTCCTGCCTTTATGATTTTCAATTCATCAAACACCACATCGTTCAGAACCTTGATATAGGTTCCCTTCATGCCGGAGGATCTGGATTCAATGACTCCCGCACTTTCAAACTTCCTGAGGGCATTGACAATGACAGAACGGGTAATTCCTACCCTGTCTGCAATCTTGCTTGCCACCAGAATTCCTTCGTTGCCATCCAGCTCATCAAAGATGTGAGTGATGGCTTCCAGCTCGGAAAAGGATAAGGTGCTGATGGCAGACTTGACGATCTGCACCTTTCTGGTCTCTTCTGCATTCTCCTCATTGACAGAACGCATCATCTCCAGCCCCACTACCGTGGTCCCGTACTCGCTTAAAATAATATCGTCAATGTCATACTGGGATTCGGATTTGTAGATAAACAGAGTTCCCAGCCGTTCTCCTGCAATGTCAATAGGGGTAATAATGGCCTGATACCTTCTGATATCGCCGCCGGTAAATCCCAGGGTCTCCAAGTTGACGTTTTCCTTTGTCGACAGGATACCCAGCAGACGCTCATTGAGCATAGTGTCAACATAGCCGCCTACCTGATCGGCAATCAGCTCCTGAATCTCATCTATGTCCGGTGTTACGCCAACGCCCAGCACCTTTCCCTTCTTGCTGATTACAAGAATGTTGGAATTTAAAATTTCAGTCAGCACTTCACAGATATCATTAAATACAACTTTGTGCGAATTATTATTATGCAATAATTTATTTATTTTTCTAGTTTTATCCAACAACTGTACGCTCATAATCGAAAACCTCCTTTATAATTTATGTGAAAGACAAAAATACACCTGTAATAATTAGATATTATCATTATTATTTTCAAATAACAATAGTTTATTGAAGATTTTCGATTTTCTTAATAATTTATTTTCTTTACTTGTCAGCACTGTAGCCGCACTGCTCGTTTGAGCATAACAGTTTATTTCCTTTTTCAACCATATAGCCCCCGCATTTGGGACACTTCTGGGTGGAAGGCCTTTGCCAGGACATGAAGTCACATTCCGGATTTGCCTCACAGCCATAATAAATTCTGCCTTTTTTGGTTTTCTTAATAACGACCTCTTTCTGGCACTTGGGACAGGGCACTCCGATTTTTTCCAGGTAAGGCTTGGTGTTTTTGCACTCCGGAAATCCGGGGCAGGCCAGGAATTTTCCGTGAGGGCCGTATTTGATGACCATGTTCCTGCCGCAAAGCTCACAGACTTCCTCTGTCACCTCGTCGGCAATGGTCACAGACTCCAGTTCCACCAGAGCTTTATCCACTGCTTCCTTTAAATCCGGATAGAAATTCCTTACAACAGTCTTCCACTGGACCGATCCGTCTCCCACTTTATCCAGGAGGTATTCCAGATTAGCCGTAAAGGTGATGTCCACAATGCTGGAAAAACTCTGCTTCATCATGCTGTTAACAATTTCTCCCAGCTCTGTCACATAAAGGTTTTTGTTTTCCTTTGCCACATATCTTCTGGCTATGATGGTGGTAATGGTCGGCGCATAAGTACTGGGGCGTCCGATTCCCTGTTCCTCCATGGCTTTTACCAGAGAGGCTTCCGTAAAGTGAGCAGGCGGCTGGGTGAAATGCTGGCTGTTCTCCAGTTTTTCTAAGTTCAGCACACTTCCCTTTGCCAGATTGCCCAGAAGCACATTGGTTTCCTCTTTGTCATCCTCCTGTACATACACGGACATAAATCCGTCAAAGGAAAGCTTTGAGGCGGAAAGGGTGAAGAAATAATCTCCTGCCCCTACCTTCACAGAGGTGGTCTGGTAAACTGCTGACTCCATTCTGCTGGCTGCAAACCGCTTCCAGATCAATTGGTAAAGCCGGAACAAATCTCTTTGCAGGGATTCCTTTACCCGGACAGGGGTCAGGGCAATGTCTGTAGGACGGATGGCCTCATGGGCATCCTGAATCTTTCCATTATTCTTTTTGACCTGCTCGCCTTTTGCCACATATTCTTTTCCGTACTGCTTTTCTATATAATATCTGGCCGCAACATCTGCCTCCTCCGCAATTCTGGTGGAGTCTGTACGCAGGTAAGTGATAAGACCAACAGTTCCCTGGCCTTCGATCTCAACACCTTCATAAAGCTGCTGGGCCAGGCGCATGGTCTTCTGGGTGGAAAAATTAAGTACCTTGGAAGCTTCCTGCTGAAGAGTACTGGTGGTAAATGGGATAGGAGCCTTCTTGACCCTTTCCCCGTTTTTCACTTCATTGACCACATAATTCTGGCCTTCTAATCCTTTTAATATCTGATCCAGTTCTTCCTTGGTGTGAATGGCAATCCTGCCTTCTGCATTGCCGTGGAATTTGGCAGCCAGAGGCTTTTTGCTTCCCTCCTGCTTAAGAACTGCTTCCAGATTCCAGTATTCCTCCGGAATAAAGGCGTTGATCTCCTCTTCCCTGTCGCAGATTAAGCGAAGCGCTACGGACTGGACACGGCCCGCACTTAAGCCTCTCTTTACCTTTGCCCAAAGAAGAGGACTGATCATGTAGCCCACCATACGGTCTAAAATCCTTCTGGCCTGCTGGGCATCCACCAGATTCATGTCAATGGTCCTGGGGGATTTAAAGGAAGCCTTTACCGCATTCTTGGTAATCTCATTAAAGCTGATGCGGTATACCTGCTTGCTCTTTACCTCATCTAACTTTAAGGACTTCAATAAATGCCAGGAAATAGCTTCTCCCTCCCGGTCAGGGTCAGTTGCCAGATAGATCTTATCAGCCTTTTTCACTTCTTTTCTCAGCTTGGCAAGTATGTCACCTTTGCCTCTGATGGTTATATACTTTGGTTCAAAATCATTTTCTATGTCAATTCCCATCTGACTTTTGGGAAGATCTCTTACATGTCCGTTAGAAGCATCTACTTCATAATTTGCTCCAAGGAACTTTTTAATCGTCTTAACCTTTGCAGGTGACTCCACAATTACTAAACAGTTCGCCATACCAAACTCCTCGCCTATAATTTCTTACCATAATATTGATGGGATGTCTGAACAATCAGGCCCTTCCATTCCAGCTCCAACAGAGCGCTCATGCAGTCACTGACAGACAATCCGCTTAACGTTATAACTTCTTCCAGATTTCTCGGTTGCAAATCTAGGCAACTATACAACATTTTTTCTTTTTTGGCAAGCCCGTTCTTATTTTTTTCATGAACTCTTAATATTTTACCATTCTGTAACTGAAAATATTCCAGCACAGAATCAGGCCCCAGCAAAACTCCTGCTCCCTCGCTGATCAGCCGGTTACAGCCGGCACTTAAGGGATCAGTCACCCTGCCGGGAAGGGCAAAAATTTCCTTTCCCTGTTCCAGTCCTAAGTTGGCCGTAATCAGGGAACCGCTTTTTTCTCTGGCTTCGATCACCAGAACCGCATCAGACAGGCCGCTGATAATCCGGTTCCTCATAGGGAAATGAAAGGGCTTTGGCGCTTCCTTTGGCATAAATTCCGTCAGCACACCTCCCTGAAGAGCCATCCGCTCATACAGTCCGTAATTTTCCCTTGGATAGCAGATATTGATTCCGCATCCCAATACCCCGTAAGTATCTCCTCCCGCCTCCAAGGCTCCCATGTGCCCGGCCCCATCGATTCCTTCAGCCAGGCCGCTGATGATCTGGACTCCTGCCATGGAAAGCTCTCCGGCTATATGGGCTGCCATCTGTTTTCCATAGCTTGTGCAGCTTCTGGCTCCAATGATGGCTGCTGACGGCCTCTCCTCCCCGGGCAGCCTTCCTTTTACAAAAAGCCCCATAGGATATCCGTGGATTTCAAGGAGACGTCTGGGATACTCCTCCTCAAAAGACATGACAAATAAAATACCTCTTTTCCCTAACTCTTCCAGTTCCTTTTTGCACTCTTCCAGACGTTTTTTATGTCCATCAAAAAGACCTGCTTCCTTCTGATTTAAAATTCCAAACTCTTCCAATTGTCTTCCTTCTATATTATATATACTTTTATAGCTTCCCACGTAGTCATAGAGCTTCTTGATCTTCACTGCTCCCAGAAATCCCACATGGCAAAGCCAGTACAAATACTCCCGTTCCTCATGCCTGTCCATAAATACCTCCCCAATACTTTCCTTCCATGCTTCGCAGGCCTGCCGCCTCTGCCAGATGCTCCTTTTTTATTCTGGAAGTTCCCTCCAAATCCGCTATGGTCCTTGAAATCTTCAGTATCTTTTCATAGCCTCTTGCGCTGAGATTCATCCTGTCATAAATCTTTTTTAAAAACTCCTTTTCTTCATTTCCAAGAAAACAGAACTCTTCCATCTGTCCCTTGCTCATAGCACTGTTAAAATAATTCCCCCGGCCTTTAAACCGTTCCTTTTGGATTTCCCTTGCCGCCTCCACTCTCCTTCGGATGATCTCAGAAGACTCCCCCTTCTTTCCTGCTCTCAGCTCCTCATAGGGAATGGTACTTGCCTCTGCACAGATATCGATCCGGTCCAGCAAAGGCTTGGATATTCGGCCTAAATACTTTCTCACCTGCTGCTCCGAGCATCTGCACCGGGTCCTGTCCGGAAAAAAACCACATGCACAGGGGTTCATGGAAGCGGCAATCATAAAATCGGCCGGAAATTCATAAGCCCCAAACATCCTGGATACGGTGATTTTTCTCTCCTCCAGAGGCTGTCTTAAAATTTCCAATGTGTTTTTTTGAAATTCGGGTAATTCATCCAGAAACAGAACGCCTCCGGAGGCCAGGGAGATTTCGCCCGGCTTTGGTATTCTTCCCCCTCCGGCCAGGGCCTGGGGGCTGATGGTATGATGAGGGCTGCGAAACGGCCGTCTGCACATGACGGGATTTTCCTGGGACAAAAGGCCGCATACTCCATAAATCTTTGATATGTCTATGATTTCCTCCATGGACAGGGATGGCATGATGGTGGGAATCCGTCTGGCGATCATGGTCTTTCCCGTTCCCGCAGGACCGATGTAGAGAATGTTGTGCATGCCTGCTACCGCCACCTCCGTGGCCCGCCTTAAAAGAAGCTGTCCTCCCACCTCGGAAAAATCCACATCGTAGGATTCTGACTGCCAAAGAGGCAGCTCATGCCTCAGGCTTTCCGGTTCTTGCCCGCCTGGTTCACCGCGGGAATTGAGCCGGTCCGACAATTCTTTTAAGCTTTTCACCCCTATGATTTCAATTCCTTCTATTATCATGGCCTCCCTGACATTTTCCTTGGGAAGAAAACACCGGTCCATTCCGGACTTTTTTGCTGCCGCAGTAATCGCAAGTGCTCCCCTTAAGGGCCTGATTTCCCCATCCAGACCCAATTCCCCGGAAATCACACAATGTTGCAGCACCGAAGCCCTTATCATGGATGATGCTGTTAAAATCGCTACAGCTATGGGCAGATCAAAGGAGGTTCCTGCCTTGGGAATACCGGCAGGTGACAAATTAATGGTAATTTTTCTGGCAGGAAGGCGAAAACCGGAATTTTTCAGGGCTGTCCGCACACGCTCCTGGGCCTCCTTCACCTCAGAAGATAAATATCCTACCATAGAAAAGCCGGGAAGGCCGTCACTTACATCGGCTTCCACTAAAATCGGGACTCCCTCCACTCCTGTAATCCCCACACTATGAACTTTGCTATACAAACCTGTTTTCTCCTCTCTGTACCGGATTTAGTTACAGTCCAGCCAATAGAATCTATTTTCCCCGGGTATCCCCGCAGAAGCCGAATTATAACCTGTCTTTACCTAATTTTCTCATGGAAAACAATGCAGAAACGCATCAGAATGTTCCTGACCAGGAACCTGTTTTTATGATAAAGGAAAGGGCAGAAAAAGGCAAGCTTTTTCTAGACATCTTTTAATCCACGAGAAAATTCAGGCATATAAGGGCGGTAACGGAGAGGCATATGATTTCTCTGACAGACCGGGTTGGTTCGTTCCTTAATAGAAATGTTTTTTCTGAAACAGCGGTATAATTCTTCATATTCATCCTCTTCCAGGGCCTTTTTCAGCTGGCCTTCCCATTCCTCGGAAATAAGATCCACTAAAAACCAGGATTTTAAAGCCGGATGAAGAACAGCCTTTTTCCGGTTTTCATCGTATAAAACCCAGTTTTCCCCTGACATCCTGTCTGCAAAATGAGGGGCCAGCAAAACCAATACGTCGTTTCTGGGACCGATTTTTCCCACCAAAAGACCGCCCTCCATTTCTGCAAAACGCACAAATCCCGTAAGACAGTGGGTTTCATTGTCAATATAACGGCACATCTGAAAAATATCGTATACCTGGGGCAGCTGAAGCATGTTGATAATAGGGGCTCCCACATGAAAGCCATAAATCAGAAAGCGGTATATTTTATCCGCACGATCCTTTTCCCTGCTTAAAGCCGCCTTGTAGACCGCGGTATAGGCTTCCTTTGAAATCTTCTCCCGGACAGCCTGCACCACCTTAGCCGCATGGACGGCATCAGGAATAACCTCCTCATATTCACAAAATAATTCCATGGTATTTTCACTGCCCGCCAGCTCCAGCTTCACATTGGCATGGCCCTTTCTGCTGGTCCAGGCCGTATACACACCGCTGAGAATCCCTTCCACGCTGTCTTCACACAAATAAATTGTCTTCATAAGCTGCCTCCTGTTCCTGTCAATGCCGGTACATTCATGTCGTCAAACAGGGAAAGCTGGCGGAACGTTCCTGATGATTCAATGTCCCACACCTTCCTATGTTCCTCTCCCACCAGATGTCGGGTAATATAGTCCTCCTCAATCTTAACCGGATACATCATCCGGCCGGAACAGGTGATGAAATAAACGGCCCGTTTCAGCACCACGCCGATTTTCTTTAAGGCATCAAAATCCAAAGGCCCGCTCTTTCTTGCCGCAACAATGCGCTGGGCAGACTTCACCCCCATGCCGGGAACCCTTAACAGGGTATAGTAATCCGCCCGGTTTACCTCCACCGGAAACAGCTCCAGATGGCGCAGAGCCCATTCGCACTTTGGGTCCAGAAACACATTGAAATTGGGCCGTTCCTCAGAAAGCAGCTCCCCAGCCCGGAATCCGTAAAAACGCATAAGCCAGTCCGCCTGATAAAGCCTGTGTTCCCTTAAAAGAGGCGGACCTCCGGGAAGAGCGGGCAGACTGCTGTCTTTATTAACAGGAACAAATGCGGAATAAAAAACTCGTTTTAAGTCATAATTCTGATAGAGGGCTTCTGCCACCATCATCATCTGAAAATCATTTTCCGGAGTCGCTCCCACGATCATCTGGGTGCTCTGTCCTGCCGGAACAAAGGCCGGGGCCTGACCGTACTCCATCAGCTCATACTGGTTTACCGCAATTTTCTTCTGAATCTGCTTCATAGGTGTTAAAATCTTGCTCCTGCTCTTTCCCGGAGCCAGCTTCTTAAGTCCGTCAGCAGTAGGAAGCTCCAGATTGATGCTCATACGGTCCGCCAAAAATCCAGTCTTCTCTATGAGAACCGGATCTGCACCGGGAATCGCCTTTACATGGATGTAACCGTGGAAGTGATATTCCTCCCTCAGTTTTTTCAAGGTCTGGTATATCAGGTCCATGGTAAAATCAGCACTATAGAGAACCCCGGAGCTGAGAAACAGTCCTTCAATGTAATTGCGGCGGTAAAATTCAATGGTCAGGCTGCACACCTCATCAGGGGTAAAAGCAGTTCTTACCACATCATTGGAACTGCGGTTGATGCAGTATTTACAGTCATAAATACACTGGTTGGTAAATAGTATTTTCAATAGGGAAATACATCTGCCGTCTGCCGAGAAGCTGTGACAGATCCCGGCTGCGACCGTATTCCCCAGGGTTCCTGCTTTTCCTTTCCGGTCTGAGCCGCTGGAAGTGCAGGCAACATCATATTTGGCAGCATCTGATAAAATGGCCAGCTTTTCCTGAACGCTTAATTCTTCCTGAATTAACATATCCTCACCTCGAACGCATGTTCTTTTCTTTATTCTAGCATACTTTTTTTCTCTTTTCAAGCACTTTCGAATATACGTTCGACTGTCAGTTTTTACCATTAATATTTTATTAAAAAGCAGAACCTGACTTTAAAGCCTTATTTTTTTAGCACAAGTTACCGATATATGTCTTGTAATGTAGGATAGAAAATGTTCTATATCCGAATCAATGCATATGCGAGGAAGATTACAATGCCAAATTTTCTAAAAACCCCTCAAAAAAAAGCTGATGGAACCTCAAAAAAGGTGAAACCGGCTAAAAGCAGGGTCAAAAAAGCAAAACCTCCTAAAGCTAAGGAAAAAAAGACCCCTAAAAATAAAAAGGCATTCATTTTTCTGACAGCCATTCTGGTGGTTGCGGTTACCGGTTCCGCTGCTGCCATTACTTTGCTGACTTTGGCAAAGACAGGCACTTCCGATGAAAACGAACCGGAAGCGCCGGCCTATTATTTTTCAAAAAAAGAAGAACTTTCTTCTGTAACCAAAGTTTTAGGTCCCAGAGACTTTGAAAAGCTGGACAGCCTCTCTTCAGAACAGGAAGAATCCCAGACCTCAGGCGAAGCTGAACCAACGAATACAGGGGAATCATACAAGTATTTTCACGCAGCGGATGTGTCTGCAGATTTAAACAGCTACAAAACCTATCTGGAAGAGGAAAAGAATTTTATTGATGTGACAAAAAACAGCCAGGAGGAGAAGCCATCTTCCCATGAAGAAAAGCTGGAAATCTATCAGCTTGCAGGTCCTTCCGCCGATTCCGGTTCCTACCTTTGCATTACTTTAAAAGAGGAAGAAGACGGCTACACGGTGACTGCCTATAAGGGGGACCAGCCATGGAATATGTATATTAAGGAAATCTGGAACCAGCAGAAAAAGGAACTTGCTGAGGCTGACGAATCTTCACAAACAAGCAATACCATCGAGGAAGCTGAAAAGTCTGTCTCTTCCCAGGAGCAGCAAAAGCTGGGACTTCCGGAACCGACAAATTCTTACCAGTATATTGCGTCTCCGGGAATCGCAAAGATAGACGGCATCAATTATTATACGGTCAGAACCTACAAGCGTCAGGCAGACAGCACCCTGATTTACATTGCCACCTATTTATCGGATTATTCCACAGGCGATGTTGCTTTTCAGTATGATGAGGTTACCGGAGAGGCCACTCCTCTTCCCTGACCCTTGGCATCGTAATTCATATTTTAATCACTATAAAAATCAAAAAGGAGACACGACTATGGATTTTTTACAATTGGCTAAGAAACGACATTCCGTCAGGAAATTCAGCAACCAGAAAATAGAGAAAGAAAAGCTGGACTTAATCCTGGAAGCCGGGAGAATTGCTCCCACTGCGGCAAATTACCAGCCCCAGCGCATCCTTGTTCTTGACAGCGAAGAAAGCCTGGAGAAATTAAAAACCTGCACTCCCTGTCATTTCCACGCCCCTTTGGCACTGCTGGTGTGCTATGATACTTCTGCCAGCTGGAAAAGATCCTATGACAATGAAGACACCGGAATCACTGACGCCAGCATCGTTGCCCTCCAGATGATTCTTCAGGCCACTGAATCAGGCATTGGCTGTACCTGGGTAGCCCACTTTGACCCTCAGCTGATACGGACTTCCTTTGAACTCCCTGATTACCTGGTACCTGTTGCCCTGATTCCCATGGGCTATCCGGCTGTGGATTCAGCTCCAAACCTGACTCATGAAAACCGTTTTTCTTTAAACCGCACTGTTTTCTTTAATTCCTTTGACGGAATTTCAAAAGGAAAACCTTCCGAAAAATAAGTAAAAAAACATGCCTTCCCTCTTTCCTGTGCTGACGGCCTTTCTTAACAGAATGGACCAATAAGCTGGAAAGAGGGATTTTTCATCTTCCTTTCCGCATACATATGACATAGTATATAAATATACCGGGTCTAAAAAGGACAGGGGGCTTTGCCATGGAAAAAATACTGGATAACCGATATTATGACCTGATCATTCATAACTCTATGGTGCCGTCATTTGACAGCGGAAATAATATTACAGTTTTAAATGAGACCCATTCCCTGCTTCACATCCAAAAAAGCAGCATGGATCCTTGTGACCTGGGGCGTCAGCCTTATGACAGCTTTCCGTCTCTTTTTACCCTTTCTTCCAAGGTGAGTATGGAACGGTCAGGCATCAGCAACATTCAGCGGGTTCCCCAGCTTGGCCTCTTTGGTTCAGGCATCATCATCGGTGTGGTTGACACGGGCATTGATTACCTTCACCAGGCCTTTCGGAATCAGGATGGAACCACCCGCATTCTTTCTATATGGGATCAGACAGAGGGGAGCGGAAGACCTCCCAATGATTTTACCTTTGGGTCTGAATACGGGGAGAATCATATCAACACTGCACTGAGGTCTGAAAATCCTTTGTCCATTGTTCCAACCACTGATTCTTACATTCATGGAACAGCCATCACCAGCGTTATCGCCGGCTCTCCCGATCAGCAGCACGCCTTTACAGGTGTTGTTCCCAGGTCAAGGCTGGTGGTTGTAAAGCTGAAGGAGGCAAAAAAAAATTTAAAAGATGTTTTTTTCGTTCCGGAAAATGCCCTATGTTATCAGGAATCGGATATTATGCTGGGAATCCGTTATCTCATCTCAGTTGCCAGGCGGTTAAACCGTCCCATTGTCATCTGCATTGCCTTGGGAAGCAGTCAGGGCGGACACGACGGCAACAGCCCTCTCAGCATCTACCTAAACCATCTGACTGCCATGCATAAAACAAATGTGGTGGTGGCAGGAGGCAATGAAGGGAACAGAGGAAGGCATTATTTCCAAAATTGTATTGAAGTTCCCTTTGAACACAGCTTTCATTTGAATGCAGGACAATATGATAAGAAGTTTTTTATGGAAATCTGGCCTTTTCCTCCGGGAAGAATCTCTATCCAGATCTCCTCTCCCACCGGAGAGACCATCGGCACTATCTCCCGGCCTACCAGCGACTGCGGGAAATTCACCTTCTCCCGCAGTAAAACTGTTGTCTGGATCAACAATATTTTGCTGGAAGGAGACAGCGGAGACCACTTAATACTGGTGCGCTTTGACAATTCGGTTCCAGGAGTATGGAATTTTAAACTCAGGAACATGGAATCTGCCCCTTTCTCCTTTCACTGCTGGCTGCCTTCCGGCAATATAATTTCAAATGAAACTTATTTTGACCTGTCAGATCCGGCTACTACCATTACCGCCCCGGGAAATGCCAGGCTTCCCCTTACGGTCGCCGCCTATAATCAGTTTGATGACACCATTTTAGAGGAATCTGGGAGAGGCTACACCCGGTCCAATCAGATCGCTCCTGACGTCACTGCCCCCGGCTACCGGATTCCCTGTGCCATTCCGGGAAATGAATACGGAACCATTACAGGCACGGGAGCCGCCGCCGCCCATGGGTCAGGGGCCGCCGCCATGGTGGTGGAATGGGGATTTTGCAAGGGCAATCTTACCACACTTACGGGAAACCAAGTCAACCGCATGATAATCCGGGGAGCCCAGCGCAGCCATGAGCTGGTTTATCCGAACAATATATGGGGATATGGTATTCTGGATTTATATGAACTGTTTAAGCGGATAACAGTGTTCTAGCCAGATTTGCCCACATCAGGAACACATCGGAAAGACTCTCTGATGGAAAGTTATAGTTGTGTTTTCTTTTCGTTTTCTGTATAATCAAGTCAAAGAAAACCAAATGTCAAAATTTTCATGCAAGGATACAGAGAGGAGACTTCCATGTTTCAGATTCATAATTTTACAGACAATGATGATATTAAAACCTTAGGCTCTTTAGGCCCTTTCACTGTAATCGAATACCAGCGTGATTTAAGTGTAATGCCTTCGGAGGCTCAGTTCGCTTATTTCTGCAATGAAATGAATGTCCGCAAAAGGCAGGTCATCTGCGACTTATCCAAAGCCGATATTACCCTGCAGGCCGGAGCCATGCAGTGGACTGTAGGCAATGTAAATGCCACCACCGGCATCAAGGGCGTAGGTGACTTATTCAGCAAGGCGGTCCGGGGAAAAGTGACCGGAGAATCCGCCATCAAGCCGGAGTACACCGGAGACGGCATTTTGGTGCTGGAGCCCACCTACCGCCATCTTTTATTGATCGATCTTCAGGAATGGAACGGTTCCATTGTACTGGATGACGGACTGTTTCTCGCCTGTGATTCCAAATTAAAGCACAAGACTGTGCTGCGTTCCAATCTTTCCTCCGCGGTTGCAGGCAATGAAGGGCTGTTCAACCTGGGCGTAAGCGGCGACGGCATCCTGTGTCTGGAATCTGCATGCCCCCGTGAGGAATTGGTGGAAATCACATTAAAGGATGATGCCCTTAAAGTGGATGGAAACATGGCCATTGCATGGAGCGGCAGCTTAGACTTTACCGTAGAGCGCTCCGGAAAATCCCTGATCGGTTCTGCGGCTTCCGGCGAAGGACTTGTAAATGTTTACCGGGGCACCGGAAAGGTTCTTCTTGCTCCGGTCAGCTAAAAATGAAATAACATCTCATGGAATAGGGTAGAGAAATAATTGC
>DGRE01000010.1:0-14259 GCA_002389905.1 Hungatella sp. UBA4396
ACTATTTATAGTTTGTCACCTCCGTCCTGCTCCCATACTAAAGCCCCAAGCTTAATTAAAGCTTAATGGAACGGTGAACATTTTGTGTCCGGTATTTGTTTAAGCTTTGATTAAACTTGTTGAGGTAATATGGCATTGTAATATGTTATAATTAGCATAAGGAGGAATTACTTATGAGGATTCTTATTGTTGAAGACGAAAAACGCCTTGCAGAAACTCTTGCTGATATTATCACTGAAAATAAAGATACTGCCGATGTCTGCCATGACGGCCAAAAGGGCCTGGACCATGCCCTTTCCGGCATTTATGATGCTGTAATTCTGGATGTCATGCTGCCTCACATCAATGGCTTTGACATTGTCCGCTGTATGCGGGAACAGGGAAATACCACTCCGGTGCTGATGCTGACGGCTAAAGGAGAGCTGGAGGACCGGATTATGGGACTGAATAACGGGGCTGATTATTACCTGACAAAGCCCTTTGAAACTCCGGAGCTTCTGGCTTGTCTAAAGGCCATTACCCGGAGAGGCGGAGATATGAAGTCAGAGGAATTGACTTATGGGGATATTGAGGTCAGTCTTGCCGCCAGCGAGCTCATATGCAGGGGGCGTTCCGTGCGTCTGGGGGCAAAGGAGCTGGAGCTGATCCGGCTGCTCATAGCCAATCAGGGGATTTTGCTGCCAAAGGAGAGCATTTACTTAAAAATATGGGGATATGAGGGGGAGGCTGAGGACAGCATTGTGGAAGTGTACCTTTCTTTTCTGAGAAAAAAACTGGATCACATCGGCTCAAAGGTGAAAATATCTGTGGTCCGCAGGGTGGGCTACCGTCTGGAGGTCAGGGAATGATCAGAAAGCTGCGGATTAAATTCATATTGATTGTTATGTCCATTGTGTCGGTCATACTCCTGGCAATTTTTTTCACCATGATGATGACTACCCAAAGAAATAATGAAAGAATGAGCGAGGGCATGCTCCGTCAGGCTATAAAGACTGGCTCATTTCCTTCTGGCAATGGTCAGCCGGCCGGTGATGCGAGACCCCACCCTCCGGGAGAAGACGGGCCGGGCAGGCGTTTTCCGGTTCTCGTAGTTGATATAAAAGAAGAAGGAAGCGTATCCACGGTGATCAATCAGCTGCATTTCATTGACCAGGAAGACGTGGAGCCTCTTGCAGAGCTGGTTTTAACCAGGGAAGATGATCTCGGCATTCTCCCGGATTATGAACTGCGCTATTTAAGGGAGATCCGGGAAGGCGGGAGCCGGATCGCATTTGCGGATATATCAATGGAAAAAGAAATGATGAAGGCTCAGATTGGAAACTCCCTCCTGATCGGCGGAGCTTCCATGGCGGTATTCTTCCTGATTACCGTATTTTTGGCCCGCTGGGCTGTAAAGCCTGTGGAAATTGCCTGGGACAGGCAGAAGCAATTCATTGCTAATGCTTCCCATGAGCTGAAAACTCCTCTGACCGTCATTTTATCCAATGCCGGTATGCTGCGGACGGGAAATTCCCTTGAGGATGAAAAAGCTGCCCGGCGGCTGGACCACATTCATGCAGAGGCCATGCGGATGAAACAGCTTGTGGAAGATATGCTGTTCCTTGCAAGGTCTGACCATGGGGAGAGGAGCCAGGTGTATGCTGCCGTGGATTTCAGCTACCTGGTAACCAGTGCTGTTCTTGTGTATGAGCCTGTCATATATGATGAGGAAAAGGAATTTTTCTATGAAATAGAAGACCATCTTTCGGTCATGGGTGATGAAGCCCGCTTGCAGCAGGTGATTCATATACTTCTTGACAATGCCGGGAAGTATTCACCTTCCGGGGGGAGGATTCACCTTACTTTGAGGAAAGGGGAGCACAATGCTCTTTTACTGAAGGTTTCCAATGAAGGCGCACCCATTCCAAAAGAGGAACTGGAACAGATTTTTCTAAGGTTTTACCGCTGTGACAGTTCCAGAAGCAGTCACGGAAGCTTTGGCCTTGGCCTTTCTATTGCCCAAAGCATTGTAAATGGACATAAAGGGAAAATATGGGCGGAAAGTGACGGGAAATCAGGAAATCATTTTTTTGTATCCCTGCCTCTGGCATAATTATGAACGAAAAAAGGAGAAGCCATGAAATATTCATTGTTTACCGTAAGTGTACCGGAATTGACGCCGGAACAGGCCTTAATAAGGATGAAGGAATGCGGGTATGACAGCGTGGACTGGAGAGTGGCCGCCATTCCAAACGACCCGGATATTTTAAAGGAAGAGCCGTCTTACTGGAGAAATAACCGTTGTACCTTTGACGTAGAAACCATTGATCAAAAGGCAGAGGAAATAAAAGCTCTCTGCCATCAATACGGCCTCCATATTAATATGCTGTGCACCTACCTGACCTGCCGGGACAGTGAAGAGAGCATAGAGCGCTGCATGAAGGCGGCAAAGAAGATGGATTGTGCCAGAATCCGCATCAATGCGCCTTCCTATGATTTTAAACGAACTTACGGGGATCTGTTTGACGAGGCTGTGGAAGGGTTTAAAAAGGTGGAAGCTCTGGCTAAAAAGCATGGGGTGAAGGCTGATTTTGAAATGCACATGAGAACCATTGTCCCAAGTGCCAGCGCTGCTTTCCGTCTGGCCTCCCGGTTTGATCCGGCTTACATCGGAGTCATTTACGATACAGGAAATGTGGTTTATGAAGGGTTTGAAGAGTATCAGATGGCCCTGGAGATTTTAGGACCTTATCTGGACCTGGTTCACGTAAAAAATGCCAGATGGGTGAAAAAGGAGATGGAGGGAAAAGAAAAGTTTGTTCCCGATTGGGCTCCCTTTGCAGATGGATATGCGGATTTTGAAAAAACTTTCCAGGCTCTTAAGAAAATAGGGTATGATGGGGTCATTACCTTTGAAGATTTTTCTTCTGCAGAAAACCCGGAAGAAAAGATAAAAAACGATATTTGCTATATCAGAGGCATTGTAGAAGCCCTGAATCAGAAAAAACAAGATTAATGAGAAAATGTTTCAAAAAGGGACTTGTATTTTCGGTTAGTCTATGCTAACATATAAACAGTTAGTAATAGCTAACAACATGTGAATATTCTATACATCAGACTAACCCTCTGAATTTATCTTTCATTGACCTGTGAGAGATTAAGACTCCTACAAAAGGGCCGCACCTGTAACCGCATAACAGGGGCGGCTTTTTTGCGTGGGTTGTAATAACGGGCCTGATAGGATATAATTGTGAAAGAATCGCAAATCTGGAGGAAATATATGAAATCTTTAATTATAGCGGAGAAGCCATCGGTAGCAAGGGATATTGCACGGGTGCTTCAATGCAAAAAAAGCAATAACGGCGTGATCGAAGGGGAGCGTTACGTGGTGACCTGGGGCCTGGGCCATCTGGTCACTTTGGCGGACCCGGAGGATTACGATCCTAAATATAAGGAATGGAAGATGGAGGATCTTCCCATGATGCCGGACCGGTTCAAGCTTGAGGTGATCAAGCAGACCGGCAAGCAGTACAGTGTGGTAAAATCCCAGATCCACCGCAGCGATGTGGGAGAGATCATCATTGCTACTGATGCCGGACGAGAAGGAGAGCTGGTGGCAAGGCTGATTTTAGAAAAAGCTGGGAATAAAAAGCCCATGAAACGGCTCTGGATTTCCTCTGTTACAGATAAAGCCATTAAGGAAGGGTTTGCCAAATTAAAAAATGGCAAAGATTATGATAACCTATATGATGCGGCCATGTGCCGGGCGGAGGCGGACTGGCTGGTGGGAATCAACGCCACCAGGGCCTTGACCTGTAAATACAATGCCCAGCTAAGCTGCGGACGGGTGCAGACTCCCACTGTGGCTATTATTGCAAAGCGGGAGGAAGAGATCAGAAACTTTGTTCCAAAGCCCTATTACGGAATTACGGCCAAATGCGCCAAGCCGGCCCTCACCTTTACCTGGAGGGATGAGAAATCAAAAAGCTACCGTTCCTTTGACCGGGACCGGATGGAGGCCATTTTAAATAAAATGAAGGCTCAGGAAGAAGGCGTGATCACTGAGGTGAAAAGCGTTCCCAAGAAGGTTTACTCCCCTCAGCTTTACGATCTGACAGAATTGCAGAGAGAGGCAAACCGCCGCTTTAATTACTCTGCAAAAGAGACGTTAAACATTATGCAGAGGCTCTATGAGAATCACAAGGTATTGACCTACCCCAGAACAGATTCCCGGTATTTGAGCTCTGACATTGTTCCTTCTATTAAAGAAAGGCTGGATGCCTGCGGCGTGGGACCTTACCGCAAGCTGGCAGGACGGCTTATGAACCGGAAAATCGAAGCAAAACCATTTTTTGTAGATGACAAGAAGGTATCAGACCACCATGCCATCATTCCCACAGAGCAGTTTGTCCAACTGGACCATATGACAATTGATGAGAGAAAGATCTATGATCTGGTAGTCCGCAGGTTCCTTGCAGTGCTGTATCCGCCTTTTGAGTATGACCAGACAGAGCTGATGCTGGATATGGGGGGAGAGACTTTTGCGGCAAGAGGAAAGGCTGTGACTGTCACAGGCTGGAAGGAAGTCTATGAGAATCAGGAGGAAGAAGATGAGGAGCAGGAATTAAAGGAACAGACTCTGCCTGTTATGAAAAAGGGAGACAGGCTTTCTGACCTCACCATTGTGATGACAGAGGGAAAGACAAAGCCTCCCGCACCCTTTAACGAGGCTACCCTTCTTTCTGCCATGGAAAATCCGGTTTCCTATATGGAGACAAGGGATTCGGGTCTGGCTAAGACCCTGGGAGAAACCGGAGGCCTGGGAACCGTGGCTACCAGGGCGGATATTATTGAAAAGCTGTTCTCCAGCTTTCTTTTGGAAAAGCGGGGAAAGGACATTTTTCTCACCTCCAAGGCCAAGCAGCTTCTGACCCTTGTGCCGGAGGACTTAAAAAAGCCGGAGCTGACTGCTGACTGGGAAATGAAGCTATCGGAAATCGCAGCAGGAAAATTAAAACGGGCTGCATTTATGGCGGATATCCGCAGCTATTCCGGGGATTTAATCCATCAGATTAAGTCCGGGGAAGGAAGTTTCCGTCATGATAACCTGACCAACACAAAATGCCCTGAATGCGGCAAACGGATGTTGTCGGTCAAGGGGAAAAACAGCGAGATGCTGGTCTGCCAGGACAGGGAATGCGGCCACAGGGAAGTGGTATCCAGAACCAGCAACGCCAGATGCCCGGTGTGCCATAAAAAGCTGGAGCTGAAAGGCAAAGGAGAAGGACAGATTTTTGTCTGCAAATGCGGTTATAAGGAAAAACTTTCTGCCTTTAAGGACAGACGGGCCAAGGAAGGTGCGGGAGTGTCCAAAAAGGATGTGGCAAAATATTTGAACAAGCAGAAAAAAGAGACGGAGGAGCCCATTAATTCAGCCTTTGCAGACGCATTTGCAAAGCTGAAATTAAAGGATGATTAGGACTTAAGGAAAGGCCGGGAGGCGTTATGAGCATCAGAGTCATAGCTGTAGATAATTCAGAAGAGTTGTTGGTAAAAATCACAGGTATTTTAAAGGAAATGAATGGGGTGGAACTGTGCGGCAGCTTCCCCGAAGCAATCGGAGCCATGCAGTATGTGAGGGAAAATCCCGTGGATATGGTATTTTCTGATGTAGTCATGCCGGATATCAGCGGAATTACCTTTGCAGCCAAGCTGTATGAGCTTCCTGACCATCCCGAAGTGGTGCTGTTATCAGGAATTCCGGGGTTTTCTCTGGAAGCCTGGAAAATAAGGGCATATGATTTCATTGTAAAGCCTTATACAAGGGCCCAGATTGCAAAGGTGGTGAACCGGTATATCAGGGAGAATGAAAGAGCGGTATAAGCAACAGGGACTGTTAAAAGAGAAATTTACAGGATTTTACAATAAAGATGGGCCGGATCATCATATTAGACGATCCGGCCTGATTTTTGTATTTGCAGTCATTGCAGCTTATTTATATTCCTCTAATATCTCACTCATGTTTTCGTGAAGCTGTGCGGCGACCTCCTCTGCCGTACGGGAGCCATCCACAACCATGGGGTCCATTGCCTCATTAAAGCTTTCATTCAGATTCTGGAAAGGAACAGAAGTCTCATCAGCAGCCATTTTTGCATCGATGGTGCCTGCTATTTCCATAAACAGCTTCATTTCATCCTGGAATGCTGTAAATTTTATACCTTCTTTCATCAGGCTTTCTCTTACAGGGATAAAGTTTCCGGCTTCACAAAAGCCTTTCATCTGCTCGGCAGCGGTGAGGTATTCCACAACAATGGCAGCAGCTTTGGGATATTTTGTTTCTTTATAAGCAAATATGCCGTTTCCGCCCATATCAGAACCTGTCTTGCCGTTTCTCTGAGGCATATAAGTCACTCCCCAGCCGTCAGGCATATTTTCCTGCATGTAAGAGCAGTGCCAGCTTCCTGCAAAATCAAAGGCCAGCTGATTTGCCACAAACATCATATTGGCAGCAGGAGTTGCTGTAAATCCTACATTATTGATCAGGTCTTCTTTTCTCCAGGACTCATACAACTTAAGTGCTTCCAGAACCTGAGGCGTATTCATGGTAATTTCCGTCTGGTCCTGGTTCATCAAAGCACCGCCGTTCATGTAAATGAAGGGCAGATAGCGGTAACCGGAAGAGTTTTCCCATATTCCGGCCATGGCATAATCCAGGTTATTATCCTGCTTCAGCTTGCGGGCTATTTCAGTAAGTTCCTCCCAGCTCCATGCTTCGTCGATGGATTTGGGAACTTGGATTCCGGCATTTTCCAGCATCTTCTTATTATAAAACAAGGCAATTACATCCGTGTGGTGAGGCATAGCAATCAGTTTGCCATTGTAGGTACAGGCTTCCTTAAATGCAGGGATGAGATCGCTTAAATTTTCCTCAGAAATATAAGGAGTCAGATCCAGCATGGTATCGGTCTGTTTGAATTTCCCCAACCTCTGATAGGTATACCGCATGACATCGGGCCAGTCATTTCCGGCAATTCTGGTGTCAAGCTGATCCCGGTATGTATTGGACGGATAAACCTGGGGCTTAATGGTGATCTCCGGGTGATCCTTTTGCAGATTTTCAATGGCCCAGTCCCAGGCAGCTTTATCCGATTGGGAACCTTCCCAATATGTAATTTCGATCTCAGCTCCTTCTTCTGCCGTCAGCTCTTCCGCTTCGCCTCCGGCTGCTGCTCCCTCAGTCGGTGCAGAAGTTCCTTCCGGTGCGGCCTGTGTGGTTCCGCCACCGTCGGATGAACCGCATCCAGCGACCGATCCGGCTGTAAGCATAAGCCCCAGCCCAAGTGCCAAAAGTCTCTTTCCTGTTTTTTTCATTTACAATCCTCCTGTTTTTTATTATCCCTTAATTCCGCTGGAGGCGATTCCCTGTACAAACTGTTTCTGAAAAATAAGGAATACGATAACCACCGGAATTGTTGATATCAATGAAGCGCTCATTAAATGATTCCAATTGACATACTGTGCACCGTTCAGCATGGAAAGACCCAGCTGCACGGTATAGTATTGATCCTTTGATACCATGATCAAAGGCCATTGAAGATCATTCCATCTCCACATCACCGTAAAGATGGCCAATACGCTGATCAGAGGCTTGACGTTGGGCAGAACGATCTTTGTAAAAATGCCGAATTCCGTAGCGCCGTCAATTCTTCCCGCTTCCAGCAGCTCATTGGGGATTTCTTCAATGAATTGCCTTGACATGAACAATCCGAAGGCTTCCGCACAGGGCGGCAGGAAAAGGCCCACATAAGAGTTTCGGATTCCCAGCCTGGAGGCAATGATAAAGTTAGGGATCATTGTCACCTGAAGAGGTATCATCAGGGTGCTGAGAACGATCATAAAAAAGATGTTTTTTCCCTTGAAATTATATTTAGCAAAGGCAAATCCGGCCAAAAGGTTGATGCAAATGGTGATTGTGGTGGAAATGACTGTCACAATGGTGCTGTTTTTATAATACCTTCCAAAGTCAGTGGTTTTAAGGGATTCTAAAAAGTTGCCCAGCATGAACTTGGATGGTATCAGCTTTGGCGGAAAGGCAAAGATTTCTCCTACGGGCTTCACTGCTGTGATAAACATCCAATAAAAGGGAAACAGGGTGATGAGAGCCACGGAAAGTACCAGACAAAAGGTGATGATGCCGTATACCCGTTTTTTCAGCTTCATGCTTCGTCCTCCTTATTCAAAAATCTTACCGCAGTCAGTCCGGCCATTACCAGAAACAGGATCACGCCTGCAGAAGCTGCCCTTCCGTACTGGTTTTTTACAAATCCCGTTTCATATATGTACATAACTAATGTCTTTGTGGAATTTAATGGGCCGCCTTTTGTCATGGTATACACCAGATCAAAGGAGCGGAAGCTGTGTATGATGCATGTGACAAGTACAAACACATGTGTTGTCCGCAGCAGGGGAAATGTAATATACCGGAATTTCTGCCACCCGTTGGCGCCATCCATGACCGCTGCCTCATAATAATCCGAGGATATTCCCTGGAGTCCGGCAAGATAAATCACCATATTATAGCCGGTACGCTGCCATATGGTTCCAGCAACCAGCATCAGCATTGCGAACCTGGTATCATTGGCCCATTTAATGGACTTCATTCCCATGATATTTAAAAGGTAATTGATCAGTCCCACCTGATCCTGAAACAGCCAGGTAAAAACCATTCCCACCACAACCGTGGACACTACCGCAGGAAGGTAAAGGGAGGACCGGAAAACTCCTTTAAAAGGCAGGTTTGTATTCAGCAGTATGGCTAAAAACAGGGCAAAGGCCATGATCAGGGGCACTGTCATCAGGGTATACATGACGGTATTCCACATGGTTTTCCAAAACACTTCATTGGTCAGCATACGCAAATAATTTTCCAGCCTCACGAATTTGGGGGTTCCTATGCCCTTCCAATCCATTAAGCTGTAATAAAAAGTCATGAAAATCGGAATGATCATAAACACCATAAACAAAATCATATTGGGAAGGATATATAGATAGGGTACCACCTTGATGTTTCTCCAGAAGGGTTGTTTTTTCATGTATGAATCCTCCATATTTTATATAATGATATTTTATTGACTCCGATGAATTGCCTGAAATTTTTGTTTGATTTGCCATATAACCAAGCTTATGTTGCAATTGTTATAGATATTTTACATATTATAATCTTACATTTCATACTATGCATATACAATATATAAAAATCTCATTATATGGATTTTTATTGCATACTTTGTTTATATAAATATGATGATGAAGTCGGGAACTCCACTTTATCATTTGGAACATTTATATATTTTGCAGTATAATCAGAGATATTCCAGGAAAGCAGGTATCATCCATGTCATTGAAAGAAAATAACGGCAATGAATTCAAAGAAGAGGAAGAGCGCTTAAACGTGCAAGAGGTGCCGTTTAAAAAGGTTTTCTCCTCTTACCGGACCGAAATCACCGGTATCATAATCCGTACTGCCGGATATTCCCAGACAGAACCTGGTCATATCTGGGGGCCTGGCATCCGCGCTTATTATCTGCTGCATTATGTTATTTCGGGGAAAGGCTGGTACAATGTGGGAAAAGAAAGGTACTGGCTTTCAGAAGGAGATTTATTTATGTCATTTCCCAATGAGATCATTAAATATGGTGCAGACCTGGAATGCCCATGGAAATACTGCTGGGTGGGATTTCTGGGATTGGATATTCCTTATATTATGAAACAGGCCGGATTCACAAAAAAGAAGCATATTTTGCATATTCCTTCCGATGATATTGCCGAAACTATGATTAACTTGTATAAAAGTTATGGGACACAAACCAAAAGTTACCTGTATATGATTTCAAAGCTAACTCATTTATTCTCCATTATTATAGCGGATTCAGAGCGTAACCCTCCTCTTCCAAAAGGCAGTGATTATCTGGAGAAGGCCCTTGCCTATATGAAAACGGAATATCAAAGCCCCATCACCATTGATGAAATTGCTTCTTTTGCCGGTATTTCAAGCAGCCACCTATACCGTTTGTTTATGAAGGAATATTCTGTTCCCCCTTTAAAATACCTGACCCAGTTCCGTATACAAAGTGCCTGCAATATGCTGATTGAGAACCCTTCTCTTCCAGTCAGTGTGATTGCTTATTCCGCAGGCTTTAATGATCCCCTTTATTTTTCAAGATCTTTTCGAAAAGCCACTGGAGTGTCGCCGTCGGAATACCGGAAAATGAACCGTTAATAAGGCTGTCTTTTTGGCAGAGGCTGCCGGTTTCTCATTTTAATGGACTAACCCATATGACTATGCTATAATAATAAGATAGTGAAAAAGATGACCCTTTTTTCCATAAGGAGAAATATATGAAAGAAAAGTTCAAAATAAAGGGACAGCTAAGGACGTATATGCAGTGGCCGCTTTATTTAAGTGCATTGCTGATCGCTGCCAATGCGGTGATTGGTGCAGTTGACGTAAAGGCGGGAATTATTATGGCCGCATTTACCCTTCTGTACATCGGAATGTCGGTCTGGCTCTATATTTACAGAAGGAAACGTCTTTTAAGCGGCCTTGTGGAATTTTCTGCGGAATACTCCTGGATGCAGAAGAAGCTTCTTACTGATCTGGAACTTCCCTATGGAATTGCAGATGAGAGCGGGCGGATTCTCTGGGGGAATGCGGCATTCTCAGAGGTACTGGGAGAGGAAAAGCCCTTAAAGGTCACAAGAAAGAATATTATGGCTATCTTTCCGGAGATCACCAAAGAGGTGTTTGCCCTGAAAGAGGAAAGCGCTGTTTTGCATGCAATACGAAACGGGAGAAAGTACCATATCCGGCTGAAGGCCGTTTATGTAAAGGATTCTTCTGAGGACGCTGCCCGGACCATTGGCACCGAGGTGGCAGGAGAGATGCTGGTAGCAGTTTATCTTTACGATGAAACAGAAATTCTCACCTATAAGCAGATGGTGGATGACCAGAAGATGGTGGCAGGTCTGATTTATCTGGACAATTATGACGAGGCATTGGAGAGTGTGGAGGATGTCAGAAGCTCCCTGCTCACAGCCCTCATAGACCGGAAGATCAGCAAATACATCACCAATATGGAGGGAATTGTAAAGAAGCTGGAAAAGGATAAATATTTTATTGCCATTAAGCAGTCCTATGTCAGTGAATTGAAGGAAAACCGTTTTTCCATTCTGGAAGAGGTGAAAACTGTTAATATTGGCAATGAAATGGCGGTAACCCTGAGCATCGGCCTTGGAATGAATGGGGACAGCTATTACAAGAATTACGATTTCGCAAGAGCTGCCATTGATATGGCATTGGGACGGGGCGGAGATCAGGCCGTCATTAAGGACGGGGAGAAGATCCAGTTTTTCGGCGGAAAGGCTCAGCAGGTGGAAAAGACCACCCGCGTCAAGGCCCGTGTCAAAGCCCATGCCCTCAGGGAGCTGATGGAGACAAAGGACCGGATTTTAATTATGGGCCACCGTCTTACGGATATCGATTCCTTTGGCGCTGCTGTGGGTATTTACCGCATTGCCACTGCCATGGATAAAAAAGCAAATATTATTATTAATGAAGTGACAACCACTGTCCGCCCTATGATGGAACGCTTTTCCGGAAATGCGGATTATCCTGAAGATATATTCTTAAGCGGAGCAAAGGCTGCGGAGCTGGTAGATGGGGGCACCCTTTTGGTAGTGGTGGATGTGAACCGCCCCAGCATTACCGATGCCCCGGACCTGCTTCGTCTGGTAAAGACCATTGTGGTTCTGGATCATCACAGACAGAGCAGTGAAATCATCGACAATGCAGTGCTGTCCTATGTGGAGCCCTATGCCTCTTCTGCCTGCGAGATGGTGGCAGAGGTGCTTCAATACATTGCGGACGGCATTAAGATCAAGCCTGCAGAGGCGGATGCCCTGTATGCAGGAATTGTAATCGATACCAATAATTTCACCAACCAGACCGGAGTCAGGACCTTTGAAGCGGCTGCATTTTTAAGAAGAAATGGTGCGGACGTGGTCCGGGTGCGGAAGCTGTTTCGGGATGAGCTGGCGGACTACAAGGCGAAAACAGAGGCAGTCCGGGAAGCTGAGATCTTCGAGAAATGCTTTGCCATCAGCGTATGCCGCACAGAAGGTGTGGAAGGCCCCACTGTAGTGGGCGCCCAAGCGGCAAATGAGCTTCTTAATATAGCAGGAATCAAGGCTTCTATCGTCCTGACGGACTATAATAATACGGTGTACATAAGCGCCCGTTCCATAGATGATGTCAATGTACAGGTCATGATGGAGCTTTTGGGAGGCGGAGGACACCGGAATATTGCAGGCGCACAGCTTACAGGAGTTACTGCTGAAGAAGCGAAAACCCGCGTAAAAGCGGTTATCAAAGAGATGTTAGAGAAGGGAGACATATCATAATGGAAATTGTGTTATTAGAAGATGTAAAAGCACTGGGCAAAAAGGGACAGATCGTCAAGGTAAATGACGGATATGCGAGGAATTTCATTCTCCCTAAAAAACTGGGAATTGAAGCCACAACCAAGAATTTAAATGATTTAAAGCTTCAGAAGGCCAATGAGGAGAAAATTGCGGCAGAGCTGTTAGAGGAGGCAAAAGCCCTTGGGGCAAAGCTTTCAGAGTCCTCTGTCACCTTATCCATCAAGGCAGGAGAAGGCGGAAGAGCCTTTGGCTCCGTATCAGGAAAAGAAATTTCCGGTGCCATCAAGAGCCAGTTGGGATATGATATTGACAAGAAGAAGCTGGTACTTCCTGAGCCTCTTAAAACCTTTGGTTCCCATGAGGTTCCGGTTAAGCTGCACAAGGATGTAACTGCAAAATTGATTGTTAAGGTAGTGGAGAGCTAGGAGGCATGAATATGGATGACGCCCTGATCAAACGGGTGCTTCCCCACAGCATAGAGGCGGAGCAGTCTGTCATTGGTTCCATGCTGATGGACAGGGATGCCATCATTGCGGCTTCCGAAATTGTTACGGCAGGAGACTTTTACCAGCACCAGTATGGCATCATGTTTGAGGCCATGCTGGAGCTTTTTAATGAAAACAGGCCGGTGGATCTGGTGACTCTTCAAAACCGTTTAAAGGAAAAAGATGTCCCCCCGGAGGTATCCAGCATGGAATTTGTCCGGGATATTATCACCATGGTTCCCACCTCGGTCAATGTAAAATCCTATGCCGCCATCGTGCGGGACAAGGCGGTCTTAAGAAGGCTTATTAAGGTCAATGAAGACATTGCCAATACCTGCTATGCGGGAAAGGAACCCCTGGAAACCATTCTGGCAACCACGGAAAAGACCATATTTGATCTTCTTCAGAACCGTACCTCAGGAGAATTTGTTCCCATCCGTCAGGTAGCCATGAACGTTCTGGAAAAAATCGAGCAGGCATCAAAGAACCAGGGAACTGTCACCGGAATTCCGACGGGATTTATTGATCTGGATTACAAGACCTCCGGCTTACAGCCTTCAGATTTCGTTCTGATCGCAGCCCGCCCCTCTATGGGAAAGACTGCTTTTGTCTTAAATCTGGTAGACCATATATCTGTAAAAAAGGGTCTTCCATCAATGGTATTCAGTCTGGAGATGTCAAAGGAGCAGTTGGTAAACCGAATGCTGGCCATGGAATCCAACGTAGACTCCCAAAAGCTGAGAACCGGAACTTTATCCGATTCCGACTGGGATGCGGTTGTGGAGGGAATCGGTGTAATCGGCAATTCCAAGCTGATCATCGATGACACCCCTGGAATCTCCATCATGGAACTCCGTTCCAAATGCCGGAAGATGAAGTTGGAATACGGCCTTAACGCGGTTATCATTGACTATTTGCAGTTGATGAGCGGAAGCGGAAAAGGCGGAGAAAACCGCCAGCAGGAAATTTCAGAAATTTCCAGGTCCTTAAAGGGACTAGCCAGAGAATTAAACGCCCCTGTCATTGCACTGTCCCAGCTGAGCCGGGCTTGTGAGACGAGGCAGGATCACAGGCCTATGCTGTCTGACTTGAGAGAGTCGGGAGCTATTGAGCAGGATGCCGATGTGGTTATGTTTTTGTATCGAGATGATTATTATAATAAAGATACGGATATGCCTAATATTGCGGAAGTTATTATTGCGAAACAGAGAAATGGTCCTATTGGAACGGTTAATCTGGTCTGGCGACCGGAGTATACTAAGTTTGCAAACATGGCCAAGCAATGAGCAGGGCAGAAAAAAGCGCAGAAAGAGGC
>DGRE01000010.1:14298-35690 GCA_002389905.1 Hungatella sp. UBA4396
GCCTCTTTCTGCGCTTTTTTCTATGGGGCGAATGCCCCCCATCATTGAGAAATGATTCGCATTTTGAATCATTTCTCAATGATGGCCCCTGCGGACTCCCCTAGCACCGCTCCAATGAAAACAATTGAATTCATATATTTTTCAACAATAATAACTAATTTCTCCAAAGAAATCATACCACTTCTGAATCACTTCCCTGCTTCTGGCTTCTATAATTCTCATAATATTTGCAAGAGTTTTATTCGGAATTTTAGAATTATTATTACACAGATAACATTTACCAGCCTTAGTTATCCAAATCTTAGTACTATTGGCAGAAGGATTCCCCTGGGCCACATGTACATGCACAGGCTCTAAGGGTTTGTTCTCAAGAACCAATCTTAAAAATTTGAGGCATTTTCGAAGCCTCCTTCTTGGGCAAATTCCAATATTAAATGTGCTGTTGATTCAATGATTTCCCGATACCGCTCAATCTCTGCGTCGGTAAATCCATTCACTTCTTTCCAGGTATACTCAGGAAGAAAGCAGGATGCATAATGAAATCCGTCTTTTTCATCAGGTTTTTCAATATATACCTTTACTTCTCCGTTCTGATACATCTCAGAATGAACGATTTCCGTGCCGTCATCTAATGTCATAAATGGATATATCATATGATAAGACCTCCAATTCTGCTGCACCACTGCAAAAGCTTTATTTTTATTATAGCATTGCCGGATGTAATTCGCAAGTTTCAAAAGCAATGATAAGTTCCTGTAAAATTTTTCTAAATTCCCATTCATAATCCATCTCAATCCCGCATAAAATATAAATAGTAAGGTTATGAAAACTTAACGAACCAAAGGAGAGGATACACTATGGCTGAAATACACTACTTAATATCGGAAGCATCCAAAAAAGTGGACGTAGAATCCCACGTCCTCCGATACTGGGAGGAGGAATTGGAATTAAAGATTCCCAGAAACGAAATGGATCACCGCTATTATACCGAGGCACACATCCGTTTATTCAAGCAGATCAAGGATTTAAAAGAAAAAGGATATCAGCTGAAAGCCATTAAAACAGCCCTTGATAAAGTCATTGAGGACGAGCAGGACCCCGTCATAGCGGACGAGCTGCTGGAGGACCAGATAACCCAGGAATTAAAAGAAAACGCAGCCATGGTCTCAGAAGATGAAACAGGGCTGGAATTACATAATCCGGTCCCCACATCCCTTGCAAGGGAAAAAATGGAGCAGTTCGAGGAAATCATGAACCATATCATTGGACGAGCTCTGGAAATGAACAATGAGCAGTTGAGCCAGGACGTCAGCAATCTGGTCAACGAAAAAGTCATCAAGGAAATGGAATACCTGATGAACTTAAAAGAAGAAAAAGAAGAAGAGCGCTACAAGCAATTGGACGAGCTTTTACGCACCTATCAAAAGGACAACAAAGGCCGCGCCGAAGCAGCAGCGTCTAAGATTCCGTTTTTCAACCGCAAAAAGAAATTCGGCCGAAACGGAAAAAAACTATAAATTCAAACTACTTTCAGATAAACGCAGGCGAAGTCAGACCAGACAAAAATCCGCAGCTCCCACTGAAAGTGTAAACTGCGGATTTTTTATCCATATCATATCATTTTCTGCAAGCCCCCGCAAAGGCTTCAAATAAGCGGAGAGCTTCTTTTTGTTTCTCCCACAGATATTCCGGATGCCACTGAACCCCTATAAAAAAGGGGTATCCAGGCATTTCCAGGGCCTCAATCAGATGATCAGGAGAATAAGCCGAAGCAATCAGCCCCGGCGCCAGGTCCTTGACCGACTGATGATGCATGCTGTTTACCTCTAAGGTTTCCATTCCTGATATCCGTTCCAAAAGACTTCCCTTCACCAATGCAACCCTATGGCAAGGCATATGATAGTCAAAAGGCTGCTGATGGGCAACGGGAATTTCCCTTTTCACCTGAGAAGGAACATCCTGCCAGATATTCCCCCCTAAAGCGATATTCAGCACCTGAATCCCCCGGCAGATTCCCAGAACCGGCTTTCCAAGCTCCAGAACCAGAGGAAGAAGGGAAAGCTCCATCTGATCCCTGGCAGCGGACACATTACCACAGTGAGCATGTGTTTCCTCTCCAAACAAAAAAGGATGGACATCAGGCCCGCCCGTAAATACAAAACCATCCAGATCCCTTGCAAGCTGTCTTAAATCCTCTTCAGAAGCCTCTAAGGGCATGACTACAGGAATGGCCCCCGCCTCTTTTAAGGCCCTTAAAAAAGTGGGCCGCATCTTAATATTATCATTATCCGTATCATGCACCGGAGTCAGTCCGATCAGCGGTTTTTTCATATCCCCAATATCCCTTCCTAAAATAAAATACCTCTTCCCAAGAGAAGAGGTATTTATGTAAACATTTAAACGTTCGATTTGATTAACCCTCATCGAATAGCAGATTATGCCTCGGAAATAGCTCCTGTAGGACAGACACCTGCACAAGCGCCACAGTCGATACAAGAATCTGCATCAATTACATACTGAGAATCACCTGAGCTGATAGCGCTTACTGGGCACTCACCTTCGCAGCTTCCGCAGCTAATACACGCATCACTAATCACATGTGCCATAATAAATTACCTCCTTAAATTCTATACATTTTTCTATATTCTATACCATAAATTAAAAATGTTCAAGTAGAAAATGCTGCAAGTAATGTTTAAATTTAGGAGCAATCCGGCTTGCTGGCACCTGCCCGGCCGTCCCGGATTCCCTGTAAGATGGTCTTCTTGGCCTCAATGGCCCCTTCCTTGGACATGGGAGGAACATCCTTTAAGGGATATTCCATTCCAAGGCTTTCGTATTTCACCTTTCCCATGTCGTGATAGGGAAGGACATCAAGTGCTTTTACATTCTTCAGTTCGCTGATGAACAGCCCCAGCCGGTATAAATCAGGTTTGTGGTCCGTAAGTCCGGGAACCACTACGTGGCGTATCCACAGAGGAATGTTCTTTTCGCTTAAGTACCGGGCAAAATCCAGGATGTTTTCATTGGAATGTCCTGTAAGGGGTTTGTGCTTTTCTTCATCAATGTGCTTGATGTCCAGCATAACCAGGCTGGTGGACTCTAAGAGCCTGTCTATTTTCTTTAAATACTCCGGATCATTTCTCCGGAAGGTGACTCCGGAGGTGTCGAGACAGGTATGAATGTCCTTTTCCCTTGCGGCCTCAAAAAGCTCTGTCACAAAGTCCAGCTGCATGAGAGGTTCCCCTCCGGTTGCGGTGATTCCGCCGCCCCGGTAAAAATGCCGGGCTGACTCGTATTGCTTTAATAGTTCATCTGCTGTCATGGGGCTGCCCCCTGCCATTTTCCAGGTATCCGGATTATGGCAGTACTGGCAGCGCATGGGACAGCCCTGTAAAAAAACCACCATGCGCACGCCTGGCCCGTCAACAGTGCCGAAGCTTTCAATGGAATGGATATATCCTGTCATAAATGAGTCACCTTCTTTTCCGGAGCTTATATATGGTCGTGGAAGGTACGGGAAATTACTTCATCCTGCTGTTCTTTTGTCAATTTGTTGAAGTTAACCGCATAGCCGGATACCCGTACAGTGAGCTGGGGATAATTTTCCGGATGCTGCTGGGCATCCAAAAGTGTTTCGCGGGTGAAGACATTGACATTTAAGTGATGTCCGCCTTCAGTCACATAGCCGTCCAGTAAATTCACGAGGTTATCGATTTGGGATTCGCTGATATTTGCCATATTATTTTTCTCCTTTTTTAGTTGTCTTCCTGGGAACTGGGATCGTCCAAGCCCTCAAACAGGGTAGGGACCCGGCAGGCTGAATTGCCGTCTGCGCATTCCGTGGAATTTGTGGTGGTTACTGATTTTGCTGTTGTTCCTTCGGTGTTTATGATACCGTCTTCTGATACGCTGATGTTCATGTGTCCGCCATTTCCGGACATAAACTGGTCTAACATAGAAACGATATCATCGATTTGTCTTTCCTTTGAATCTGCCATAGCAGTCACTCCTTATTTCTGGTCCTCACTGAGAGCCAGCTCTAAATCAACCTCTAAATCTCCGGAGAAAATCTGATCTTCCTTGCCGAGAGCGCCGGGAACGATGGAGAAGGTGTTGGAAATTCCATCCTGGGCATCCTTAAATGGAAGCTTTGCAACGGAAGCTAAGGAAGATACAGCGCCGTGGGTATCCCTATGGTGCATAGGATTGGCGCCCGGAGCAAATGCTTCGCCCTTTTTACGTCCGTCAGGAGTGGAGCCTGTATTCTTTCCATATACCACGTTGGAGGTAATGGTCAGGATAGAAGTGGTAGGAATACCGCCTCTATAGGTGTGGACTCCCTTGACATAGTTCATAAAGGTGTGGACCAGCTCACTTGCAATCATGTCAACCCTGTCATCGTTATTGCCGTATTTGGGGAAATCACCTTCTACAACATAGTCGACAACAACGCCATTTTCATCACGTATGGTTTTTACTTTGGCGTATTTGATTGCAGACAGAGAGTCAGCTACTACGGAAAGTCCGGCAATACCGGTTGCAAACCAACGGGTTACTTTTTTATCATGAAGAGCCATTTGGATGCGCTCATAACTGTATTTGTCATGCATATAGTGGATGATGTTTAAGGTATTTACATAAACCCTTGCAAGCCACTTCATCATATCCTTATATGCGTCCATAACCTGATCATACTCCAGATATTCGGAGGTAATGGGACGGTATTTAGGTCCTACCTGTTTTTTGCTGACTTCGTCAACGCCGCCGTTAATGGCGTACAGAAGGCATTTTGCCAAGTTGGCACGGGCTCCGAAGAACTGCATTTCTTTACCAAGTCTCATGGAAGATACGCAGCAGGCGATGGCATAGTCATCTCCGTGGGAAACGCGCATTAAATCATCATTCTCATACTGGATGGAAGAGGATTCGATGGAGCTCTTGGCACAGAACCGCTTAAAGTTCTGGGGAAGCTTTGTAGACCAGAGTACCGTCAGGTTCGGCTCCGGAGCAGTTCCTAAGTTCTGAAGAGTGTGCAGATAACGGTAGGACATCTTTGTTACCATATGGCGTCCGTCGATTCCCACACCGCCGATGGATTCTGTTACCCAGGTAGGATCTCCGGAGAACAGCTCATTGTATTCCGGTGTACGGGCAAATTTTACCAGACGCAGCTTCATAATGAAGTGATCTACAAACTCCTGGATTTCTTCCTCGGTAAAGGTTCCCTCTGCCAAGTCTCTCTGAGCATAAATATCGATAAAGGTGGAGGTACGTCCAAGGGACATAGCAGCGCCGTTTTGCTCTTTAACTGCAGCTAAGTAAGCCAGATAAGTCCACTGAATGGCTTCCTGTACATTGGAAGCAGGCTTGGAAATGTCAAAGCCGTAAATGCTTCCCAGCTTCTTTAATTCCGCAAGAGCACGAAGCTGCTCGGAAAGCTCTTCTCTTTCCCTGATTACGTCAGAGTTCATGGAGGTACGGGTGGTGTTTTTCTGCTCTTCCTTGTCTTCAATAAGACGGTCAATTCCGTAAAGAGCTACCCTGCGGTAGTCACCGATAATACGTCCGCGTCCGTAAGCATCGGGAAGTCCGGTGATGATGTGGCTGGAACGGCAGGCACGCATTTCCGGGGTATAAGCGTCAAAAACACCGGCATTGTGTGTCTTTCTGTGGGTGGAAAAGAATTCTGAAACTTCCGGATCAACGGTGTATCCATTGTCTGAACAGGCCTTTTCTGCCATACGGATGCCGCCGTAAGGCTGCAGGGAACGCTTAAAAGGCTTATCAGTCTGGAAGCCTGTGATTTTTTCTTTCTCTTTATCTAAATATCCGGCTGCGTGAGAGGTAAGGGTGGAAATGACCTTTGTGTCCATATCCAAAACACCGCCTGATTCCCGCTCCTGTCTGGTTAAGTCCATAACCTGGTTCCAAAGCTCTGTCGTTGCCTCGGTAGGACCGACAAGGAAGGAGTCGTCCCCGTCATAGGGAGTGTAGTTCTTCTGGATAAAGTCTCTGACGTTAATTTCTCTCTCCCAGACGCCCTTTGTAAAGTTTTTCCATTCTGGTTTCATAATCGTGTACCTCCATGATATTTTTTGTGATTTTTTATAGGAAAGTCCGATTTTACTGTGCTTCATCGAACTGCGGATTTCTGCTTTCGGGCAGAAACAGTAAATGAGTGTCGGAAAAAGCTTTTAATTCATACAGCCCTTGTATGAATATATTATATATGAATACTGTATACAATGTCAACAACTTTATTTGAGAAAAAATAATCAATAGGCTCCAAGTGAAAAGTCTAATTTAACTCTTGATAATTAGGGGGGAAAGTATTATAGTAGAAGAGAATCCGGTTTGTCCTTGGATGATCGGATTTTTGATAAAAAAACAAATTATATCAGAGATGGTATATACACTTTTTAAGGAGGAATGCAAAATGCAGATTAATAAAGATATGATAATCGGTCAGTTACTTGGACTTGATGAAAATATTGCCCCAATCTTAATGCGTGCGGGAATGCACTGCCTTGGCTGCCCATCTTCTCAGGCAGAGTCTTTAGAGGAAGCGTGTCAGGTTCATGGAATTGACTGTGATGTTCTGGTATCCCAGATTAATGAAATTCTGGCGGTTAGATAACATCAGTTATTGGAGGCAGGTCTTATGGACCTGCCTCTTTTTAGGTTCTCTGTCATATTTCACTGAAAAAACTTTAAGTTTAATTCTAATTTCAGGAACGGTACATCTTCATATAATCTCCGTGAGCCTCCACCAGTTCATCCACCATGCTCCGAATATCCTTAATGTTAAGCTCCGCAGCAGTATGGGGATCCAGCATGGCAGCCTGATAAATCTTGTTGATATCTCTGTCATGGGCTGCCTCTATGGTGAGAAGCTGAGGGTTGATGTTGGTCACGTTCATGGCTGCCAATTGGGTAGGAATCCGTCCCACATGGCAGGGAGTGATTCCGCTTCCGTCTACCAGACAGGGAACCTCCACGCAGGCCTCGGCAGGAAGGTTGTCGATCAGTCCGTGATTCAGCACATTTGCACCGATTTTATAAGGCTTGTTGGTGATAATGGCTTCCATGATATAAGAAGCGTACTCATGGGAACGGGTGTGGGTGACCTTTCCGTCATTCAAGATGGAGTTCTTTTCCTCTTCCCATTCATTGATCTGCCTGATACAGCGGCGCGGATATTCATCTAAGGGAATCTGGAATTCTTCGATCATTTCCGGATACCTGTATTTTATGAAAAATGGGTTATATTCTGCATTGTGTTCGCTGGATTCCGTACAATAATATCCCAAATGTTTTATGTATTCAAAGCGGACCATATCCTTGTGCTTTTCCCTTTGATTTTTCTCAAGGGCTTTCTGGCGGATGATGGGGTAAAGGTCATTTCCATCTTTGTCATAAAGATTTAAAAGCCAGGCCATGTGGTTGATTCCTGCAATCAGCTCAGTTCTGCCCTCCAGCTTATCCTCCATATCAAGCCCCTTCAGTAACTTTTCGGAGCATACCTGTACGCTGTGGCATAACCCCACCGTTTTAATGCTGGTGTAGCGCTGCATATATCCGGTCAATATGGACATTGGATTGGTATAATTGAGGAAATAAGCATCCGGGCATACCTCTTCCATATCCCTTGCAAACTCCTCCATAACAGGGATGGTACGGAGCCCCCTCATAATTCCTCCGATTCCAAGGGTGTCTGCAATGGTCTGTCTTAAGCCGTATTTTTTTGGGATTTCAAAATCTGTAATGGTGCAGGGATCGTAGCCGCCCACCTGGATGGCATTTACCACAAAGGAAGCTCCCTTTAATGCCGCCTTCCGGTTTTCCACCCCTAAAAAGGTCTTGATGGCCGCCCGGCTTTCATTCACATTTTTGTTGATTGCACTTAAAATAATTTCTGAATCCTTAAGGCGTCCTTCATTAATGTCATAAAGGGCGATCTCCGCGTCCTGAAGGGCGGGGGTACACATGCAGTCTCCCAGAACATTTCTGGCAAATATGGTACTTCCTGCCCCTAAAAAAGTGATTTTTACCATGATATTTCCTCCTCGTTTCTGTTGTACCGCTCATGAGAATATTGTATAATTACCAGGTGGAAAAAGATAGGGAAATTGTTTCATAAAATTGTCGTTTTGTTGCATGGAGGGTGAAGATGAACCAGGGAAGCAGGGGCATAACCATATATAACTGCGGCCATGAGCAGTGTGCGGCCGGACACTTTTTTGGACCGGCTATCCGGAAACACTATCTGATGCATGTGGTGTTTAAGGGAAAGGGGATTTACCGGGCCGGAGGAGAGGAGTATGCCCTGGGGGCAGGAGATGCATTCTTAATTAAGCCTCAGGAGGTCACTTATTACAGGGCCGATGAGAAAGACCCGTGGGAATATGCCTGGGTGGCATTTGCAGGCAATGAAGCGGAGAGGCTCCTTTCGCAATACCGGCAGGAGGAAAAGGGCTATGTGTACCGGTTCGGAAAAGAAGAGGGCTGGCAGCCGCCCATGTCCCTTTTGGTGGAGTCCTTTCAGAACGGAAGGCACAACATGGATGAAATGACCGGATATTTCTACCTCCTGTTCTCCAAATTTCCAAGGGACTGGAGGGAAATGGACTACGAACAGCGTTATCTGTCAGGGGCGGAAGGGTATATTCACCATAATTACAGCTACCCCATACAGATTCATGACGTAGCCAGGCATGTGGGAATTGACCGGACCTACCTTTATAAGCTGTTTGTGAAATATAAGGGGATTTCCCCCAAGCATTATCTGACCGCTTACCGGATCACAGAGTCGAAGCGGCTGTTGGAACATACCGGGCTTACGATTACGGAAATCGGCCTATCCTGCGGCTTTCACGATGCCTCGGTGTTCTGCAAAAGCTTTCTGCTGTCAGAAGGGGAATCCCCCCTCCAATACCGGAAGAGGATAAAGGAGAAGAGGGGGAAGCAGTAAAAAGTGGTTGAGCAAGCCCATTGAGTGTGATATGCTGGTAACCTGAAAGAAATGTGCTGGAAAAGAAGGAATTCGGGGAAAGGAGAGATGACCTTCATGAGTTTAAAATCAGAGATGACCAGGATTTTTGCAGCTATAGGTAAAAGGGAAGAGAAAATGGCCTTTGCTCTGGAGCAGCCGTCCAGAGGAAGCCGGGAATTGGATCAGGACCGGTTTTCAAAGAAGGTGCGGGTAAAGTCCTGGAACGTAGATGGCTTCCCGGGAGTGACCATAAACGGAAGCTACGTGAAAAATGACCACATTCTCATGGTGCCCGGAGGCGCCTACACTTTGGAGCCGTCAAACCGTTACAGGGAACTGGGAGAGCATTTTGCCATAAATGAACAGGTGAGAGTGTCCATACTCCAATGCCCTTTAGCACCGGAATACACAGCCTTAGCCGCCCATCAATATTTGATCCATGCATACCTCTGTCTGAGGGAAGAGTATCCTGAGGATAAATTTTTCCTGTTGGGAGATTTTTCCGGAGGCGGTCTGGCCCTTGCATTTTTGCAGGAATTAAGGAACAAGGGCCTGCCCATGCCGGAGCGCACTGCCGTTATTTCGCCATGGCTTGACCTGGGCCTTGACAATCCTAAGATAAAAATAGCAAAAAAGTCAGATCCCATCCTTCCGGTGGAGGCATTAAAGGAGGCGGGGACCCGTTATCGGGGTGCCTTAGAGCCTGATGATCCCCTGGTTTCCCCCCTTTACGGAGACTGGAACCATCTGGGGCAGATTCTGGTGTTGTCCGGAACGGAGGAGATTCTGACTCCTGATTGTGAGCTTCTGGCGGAAAAGGCCAAAGCATTAAAAGAAACAAAAATCCTTTATAAAAAAGGAGCAAGGATGATCCATAACTGGATATTAATTCCCTGCAGAGAGACTGATGCCACTCTGGAACTGGTTGCCATGTTTTTTCTGGAGGAAGCTTTGGGATTTTAAGGTTCCTGGGAATACAAAAATGAGGTTCGCCCTGTATAAAAGGGCTGAACCTCATTTTGATGTTTTTATTTAAAGCTTTGCCAGAGACTGAAGGGCATGATCCTTGATCAGCACCTCGTAATGTTCCATAAAATACGCTTCAGAGGCGTAATCCTGATGGACCTTGGTGCCGTACTCTGCAAGCAGATTACAGACACGGCTGAAATTCTGGGACTTTTCAGGAGTGTTGCGGACCACTAGATAATATTGTCTGGAGTCTGGTTTTTTGTATAATGTATTTTCTCCATCGTAAACCTGTCCGATGGTCCTTGCAGCGTCAGAGATCTGATCCAGATTCTGAAAGCAGTAGATTCTTATAGCTGAGGAGCCTGACGGTTCCTTTGGCTGTTTTTCTTCCGGTTCTTCCTTTTTATCGATTCCCAGCAGGCTCAGCAGCCCATCGGCACCTTCTAAAAGCTCGCTGGCCAAATCATTTGATATAGAGTCTAAGTCTCCCTCAGAAGACGGTGAAAACTTTGCAAACCTGGTATCTAATTCTTCCGGGTCTTCAATTTTTGTGATGACCAGCATCACGCTTTCGTTAGACAAGGGAATTGCTTCTACCATGAGAGGAATATCTTCTGCTTCAAACCCCACCTCATTGGAGGCTTTCTGAATCATTTCGCGGAACAGGCTGCGTGCTTTTTCACTGCCATAAGCAAGTTCGCCTAAGTTAAGGTTCCGGAGGCTTAGATCAAAGCTGGTAAGCGTACAGCGGATCTGGTTTTCGTTGATACGTTCTATCTTCATAGGATCACTTCCTGTTCTTTAAAAATGATGAATAAATATTTACATACTTCCTCAACATAACTATACTATATAATATAGCAAAAAGGCAATTACTATGTGAAAAAGTTTATATAAATTTAAGGTTTAAATGTAAATGCAGGGAAGCTCTTATCAATTCTGGAGATTCTCTGTTTAAGCCTGAAAATGATACTAAGTTCCGTGGTTTTATATCTTTATGGTAAATGCAGGAACCGAGGAAGCATATAATTGCAAATTTGTCAACAACATGGTAAAATGTAAAGGGATGCAGTACGATGGTTACAACAAATAAACCAGTTCTGCATAAGACACAAATTTGAAAAAACAAAAATACATGATAGGAGCTATGGTTCTTGGAAAAAACAAGTGTTGCACCGGTTTACTCTCAAGTTGCTCTTGACATTGCTTTACGGATAAGCAGGGGTGAATTGAAAGAAAATACGAAAATTTATGGACGTTCACTTATGGCTTCGGAATACGGGGTCTCTCCTGAGACCATCCGCAAGGCAATTAAGCTTCTTGAGGATATGGATATTGTTGAGACGAAACAAAACAGCGGTTCTCTGGTGGTTTCCGCCGAACATGCTGTAGAATATGTCCGCCGCTTCTCCCAGCGCAATGATATTCGTACTTATCAAAATCAACTTGATGATCTTTTATCCCGGCATGCATCCCTTTCCCGTGAAATAAGCGATGCCGCCGCCGCCATTGTACGTGTTAACGAAAAGTTTTCAAAGACTACCCCGTTTATCAATTATGAAACGCCGGTTCCAGCTGATTCGCCGATTTTGGGATACACGCTTGGAGAGTTGTCATTTTGGCAGAGAACAGCCGCAACTGTAATAGCCATAAGGCGCGGAGATAAGATCGTTCTTTCTCCAGGCCCTTATGCTTCGATCCAGTCCGGGGATATCATTGTTTACATTGGTGATGTTAAGTGTGTTGAAGCAGTAAGCTCCTTTTTGGAAAAGGGGATAATCTGAACAGAAATTCATTATTACACGAAAGAAGCATACCTCTTTTTCTGAGGTATGTTTTTGTTTATCTTGACTTTTGCCAACTTTATAACATATAATTAAGTTGGCAGTTTTTCCAGGGAAGGAGAAGATACATGATTGAATTTCGAAATGTAAGTAAGAGTTACGGAAAAGACCTAGTCCTTGATAATTTGAGCTTTGAGATAAAGGAAGGTCAGTTTGCTGTTCTGATTGGCCAATCAGGCTGCGGGAAAACCACAACACTTAAGTCCATTAACAGATTAATTGAACCTGACAGCGGACATATCTTTGTAGGCGGGAAGGAAATCTCCAATACAGATCCGGTAAAGCTGCGTCGCAGCATCGGCTATGTAATCCAGCAAATAGGATTATTTCCCAATATGACTATTGCGCAAAACATCGGTGTTGTTCCCAAGCGTCTGAAGTACGAAAAAGAAGAGATCCTGCGCATTACCCGTGAATTAATGGATATGGTCGGCTTATCTTATGAAGAATACGGACATAAATATCCATCGGAGCTGTCCGGCGGACAGCAGCAGAGAATCGGCGTGCTGAGGGCGCTGGCTGCATCGCCTTCCATCGTGCTTATGGATGAGCCCTTTGGTGCTTTGGACCCTATGACCCGCAGCATACTGCAGGAGGAAATTATACGCCTGCATAAAAAGCTGAATAAGACTTTTGTATTTGTCACCCATGATATGGACGAGGCATTGAAGCTTGCAGACATAATTATCTTTATGGACAAAGGCCGCATTCTCCAGATGGCAACTCCTGAAGAAATGCTGGAAAATCCGACAAGTGATCTGATCCGTTCCTTTATGGGCAAGCGGATTAGCGACAGTACTCCGGTATACTTAACAGTTTCCGACTTTATGCGGCCTGATCCCATCAGTGTATACAAAAGCCGCAGTATCCGGGAGTGTACTGCTATTATGGCACGGCGTAATATCGACTCACTTTTGATTAAGAATGACGATGACACCTATGCTGGAGTCATCACTGTCAACGGTATTAAAAAATCAGGTAAAACAACCGGTTCTATCGGTGAACTTCCCATTTCTCAAAACACAATTTCTTATGTGACGGAGGATGCTTCTGAGGCATTTGATAAATTATTGAATTCCGACAACGACTATGTGGTTGCGCTAAATGAGGACGACACAATTGCAGGAATCGTAACCAAAACCAGTATGGTAAGAGCCATGGCTGATGCATTGTGGGGAGGGGATGGCTCATGACATTTTGGGAACTTTACGGACAAAAACTGATCGTTGCCATTGGCGTGCATTTCTTGTATGTGCTTGTGTCAGTCTCCATTGGATTTTTTGCAGCCTTGGTTCTGGGAATTTTCCTCTCACGGGTTCCTGGTATTGCCAAGGGGGTCATTCCGTTGATTTCCGTATTTCAGACCATTCCCGGAATTGTATTTATCGCTCTGCTGTTTTTGTGGCTGGGCATGGTGCCGGCTGCTGCAGTGGCCGCACTTGCCATCTATGCAATATTTCCGATTCTGAAAAACACCTATGTAGGACTGCTTTCGGTTCCTGACAGCCTCCTGGAAGCAGCCAGGGGATGTGGGATGTCAAAGATGCAGAGCCTGTTTGAGGTAGAACTTCCCCTTGCCACACCTTCTATCATCGGTGGGCTGCGTATGTCCACGGTATATACCGTAAGCTGGGCGGTTCTGGCATCTATGATCGGCCTTGGCGGTCTTGGTGAATTTATATATATTGGAATCGCCACCAACAATAATGCTCTGATTATAGCAGGAGCTGTTCCATCTGGGATAATGGCCATTACACTGAGTCTTCTGATTGATTTTGTAAAAAGGCGGCTGACCCGGGGACCTGAAAAGGAGGTGGCCGCCAATGACAAGTAAAATTATTCTGGAACATCTGTATCTGGTATTTTTATCGGTTTTGTTTTCCACGGCTGTCGGGCTTCCTCTTGGTATTTGTGCCTATCTCTATTATCCGGCCCGCAAAAGCATTCTTTGGATCAGTGAAATTTTACAGACAATCCCTGCTCTGGCATTGCTTGGTATGGTAATGCTGATTCTTGGACCGGGCAAGGCAACTGTTGTTATTGGACTTGTCTTATATTCTTTGCTTCCGGTGGTACACAACACGTTTTTAGGGCTGGAATCTATTTCTTCCGGCATTAAGGAGGCAGCGCGGGGTATGGGGCTTTCCCAATGTGACAGGCTGTTCAGCATTGAAATTCCTATGGCCTTTCCTATGATATTCACCGGAATCCGTATTGCTACCGTCACCTCGGTCGGTGTCGCCGTGTTTGCTACTTCAGTAGGCGGCGGAGGCTTAGGTTCTGTTATCAATCAGGGAATCCGTACTCAGAATATGCGTCTGATTCTCTTTGGAACGGTTACACTGATGGCCATGGCGGTATTGTTTGACCTTGCTATGGCATTGGTTGAAAAAAGACTGAGTTATAACACAAAATAATTTAAAAAAATGAATAAGGAGGATATTATGAAGAAGAAAATGATGATGATTTTATGTTCTCTGCTGGCCCTGGGACTGTTGGCAGGATGCGGAAAAAAAGACAACGGTGCTGATCCCTTGGTTATTTATGACGGGCAGTTTTCTGAGATGAAGATTGTTCACCAAATGGTAAAGCAGATAGTTGAGTATCACACCGATTTAACCGTTGAAATCAGGGATGAGATGTCTCCTATCAATAATTATAATGATCTGATTGCAGGCGGCGGCAGTGATTTAATGAACAGTTATGACGGTACTCTGCTGACAACCTATTTGAAAAAGGATGTTTCCGATGTTCCCGAAGGGGAAACTCTTTATGATTATGCAAATGGGTTGGCTTTGGAAACCAGTCAGGTTCGTCTTCTGGATAAGCTGGGAAGTGAAAACACCTATGCCATTGGCGTGCCGCAGAAAGTGGCTGACCAATATAATCTGGAAACTATCAGTGATTTGGCTGAAGTCGCCCCGGGGCTGATATTCGGTGCAGAGCATGAATTTTTCAGTGAAGAAGGGAGTATGAAATTCGGTCCGTTCTCCAAATTTTATAATCTGCAATTTAAGGAAGCAAAAGCGATTGATTTAGCACTTAAATACTCAGCTATAGACAGCGGTAACATCGATGTTACCATTGTCTATACTACAGATGGAATGAACAGAAAGGTTGGCTTAAAGGTGCTGGAAGACGATCAAAACTATTTCCCGGAATACAATGATGCCCTTCTGGTACGGGATGATTTGTTTGAACGCTATGCTGATACTGCACCGGATCTGGAAGAGGTTTTAAATATGCTGGGTGGTAAATTTACGAACGAGATTATGACGGATTTAACCTATGAAGTAGACGTAAACGGCAAAACTCCTGAGGAAGTGGCCAAAACGTTCTTAACTGCGCAGGGGCTGCTTGGATCGTAATATCTGTGCTGTCAAAAGGAAGCGCCGTATTTTGAACTGCTCCCCGTCAAGTAGACAATTAAAAAATAAAAAATTCTGCCAGTGGGTTTTCCTCGCTGGCAGTTTTACGCGGCTAACAAGAATCTCTAGTATGACCTTTTACCAGAAGAAGCTAAGCGAGCAATTGAGAAGTGAGATGGCATTTAGATGGAACTACAAAATTATTCAGACATTGCAAACAGAACAAACTTTCAATAAAACCATGAAAAACACCACTTTCCAGGGATTACAAACCCTTTTAAGAAGAAAGACCTGCTGCCAGGAAAAGTAATTGCACATTGAAATGGGATATGTTACCATAGTGACATGGAACAATCGTGTCACTGCAAGGTCGTTGGCCTTCTATCTTTACATAGATAGGAGGTGGTGCGGATGAAATATGACTTTAAAGACCTTATGGCCTTTGGCTCATTCATTTTAGCATTGCTTACCTTTATTTTTTATAATTGTAAGTAACATTTTTCTATAAAGTCCTGGAAACAGGCATAGAAAAACCACCCTTGTAAAACATTGGCGTGTTAAGCAGGGTGGGATTTTCTATCTTCTTATAGGCCAACCCCTTGTGGAGGGGCGGTTGTTCCTCTAATATTATTCTAATACATGATTACTCCTTTTGCAAGTAAAAGTGATATCATTTTGGTGTCATTATGATACTAATATGATACTGCTATTTTTGGAAAAGACCTTAAAACAAGCAATCATCCTTAAATTTCCAACATGATAGCGATGAAATTCAATGATATCACAAGAGACAATCCCCCATCTTAAATTTAAGGTTTGAATGTAAAAATAGGGAAGTCTGGGCAAATGCCGGACTTCCTTATTTTGGCTGTAAAACAGTAATAAAGAGCACCGAAGAAATTGGGGAAAACGGTGCCCTTAAGAAGAGTATAATAATAAGTATACAATATAATAAAAGTTATGTAAAGTAGAACAAGTAATTTTTTACTGAATAATTAGATTCTCCATATGCCGTTATCAGAAACGATTGACTTTTACAACGAAATTCCATACTATACAACTAAATAAAAAGAAGAGATGAATCTACATGGATGCTGAAAGGCATTTTTGATGAAGATTGCCAGTGAATGATCTGCGTTTGGCGATTGCTGGTTTACAAAAAGAGGAGTATAATATATGATTACAATTAATCAATGAAACCGCAAGTAAATATAATTGATATTTTAGGAGGATGCCTCAATGAAATTTTGCTGGAGTACATTAAACGTTACAGATTTAGATCATTCAATAAAATTTTACGAAGAAATTGCAGGTCTTTCCCTGATCAGACGGATTCCCGCCGGGCCTGGGACTGAAATTGCATTCTTAGGCGCAGGAGAAACTCAGATTGAGCTCATATGCGACGGAAATAAAAAGAAAATAGATATCGGAGAAGATATCAGCTGGGGATTTGAGGTGGAATCTCTTGAAGAGGCACTTTCTTTGGTAAAAGAAAAGGGAATCGATGTGATCGGTGAACCGGTTCAGCCAAATCCTAAAGTGAGGTTTTTCTTTATAAAAGACCCTGACGGCATGAGGATTCAGTTAGTTGAAAACCTTGGATAATGGAGGTTGATGGAGAATATATGAAAAACCTGATTGATAAGCTGTATCAGAATCAGACCCTGGAAAAGGACGAGTTTATTTACCTGCTGGAACATTACGATAAGGAAACAAGTGAATACCTGTTTTCCCTGTCCAGATCCTTAAGCGGAAAGTATTTTGGAAATGAGGTCTACACCAGAGGTTTGATCGAATTTACCAATTACTGCAAAAATGACTGCTATTACTGCGGAATAAGAAGAAGCAACAAAAATGTGGACCGCTACCGCTTAACCAAGGAGGAGATTCTCTCCTGCTGCGAAACAGGATACGAGCTGGGCTTTCGGACTTTCGTACTTCAGGGAGGAGAGGACGGCGCATTTACGGATGAAGTTGTGGTGGATATTGTAAAAACCATAAAAGAGGGCTATCCCGACTGTGCCATCACCCTTTCCTTTGGAGAAAAGACTTATGACCAGTATTTGAAATACCACGAAGCAGGGGCAGACCGCTATCTGCTCCGTCACGAAACGGCTGACGATGCCCACTACAGGGCTCTTCACCCGGATTCCTTATCCTTGGAAAACAGAAAGGAATGTCTGAGGAACTTAAAAAAGATCGGGTATCAGGTGGGCACCGGCTTTATGGTAGGCTCTCCCTACCAGACGACGGAATGTCTTGCGGAGGACCTTCTGTTTATTAAGGAACTGTCTCCCCAGATGGTTGGAATAGGGCCTTTTATTCCCCACAAGGACACACCCTTTGGAAATTTCCCGGCAGGCAGCATGGACCTTACCCTGTTTCTCATCGGTATTTTAAGGCTCATGATTCCCAATGGGCTTTTGCCCTCCACCACAGCCCTTGGAACCATTGATCCCAAAGGAAGGGAAGCGGGAATTCTGGCAGGGGCCAACGTCCTCATGCCTAACCTGTCTCCCATTGGTGTGAGAAAGAAATATGAGCTGTATGATAACAAGATCTGCACAGGAGAAGAGGCGGCGGAGTGCAATGTCTGTCTAAGGAACAGGGTCGCTTCTGTGGGCTACAACATTGTGGAAAAACGGGGAGATTTTATCGGATTCGAAGAATGATACAAATGATACCATTACGATGAGGAAAAAATGAAGTATGTTAACGGCATTTAAAGGAACGGAAAAAGAGGGGAATCCGGTTGACAGCCATGCAGCCGATATCCAGGAAGAATACAGGAAAATTGACAGGGACTGGCTTTTGCTTCATTACAAAATAGCAGTTGGGCTGGTGGTGGCTGCCCTGGTTGCAGAATGCGCCATGAGCCTGATATTTGTTAACTCCGAATTGCTTAGCACCACCTTAGACCGGTACATATTAAAATATATTATCGTACCAAGTACCTTGAATTTCCTGTGCATTGCGGTTGACACGGTGGTGATGAGATCCAAGACCTTATCACAGAATTTTAAGATTTATACCATATCCTTATCCCTGGTAGCCGTCTGCTTCATCCTGTTTTCTGTCCACAGTGCGTTTACATCAACCTATTATATATTTACTATGGCGATCCTGCTGACGACTATTTATTCCAACTACCGGGTGACCAGTACTACGGCCCTGATGTGTGTGGCAGCCATCATTTTTTCGGAGCTGTTTGTAACATGGGACCCGGATAAGATCAGTATTTTTAAAAGCGCCCACAGGCTGGGAGACTTTATCATTTCACTGATTATTCTGCTGGCTATCTCCACAGCCAGCATGGTGTTAATCCGATATGAAAAGAAGAAAAATGAAGCCAGCATACAGATGGAACTGGAAAAATATGAATTGAGGCAGAGGCTGAAGATTGATGAACTGACCGGCATCTTTAACCGGAAGGCCCTTCATGAAGCATTAAAGGACATTGAGGAAGACAAAGGCAGCCGGTATATATTGGCTATTACAGACCTGGACAAGTTTAAAGATATCAACGATAAGCTGGGACACCACATGGGGGATCTCTGCTTAAAAAGCTTTGCAGGACTTTTAAAGGAGCATTCCAAATCTTATATTCCCTACCGGTATGGAGGAGACGAGTTCTGCCTTCTGTTTTGTAATGTCATGCTGGAGGAGGCCGTCGCTGTCTGTGAAAGGCTCAGCAAGGAGCTTTTAAACCTTCGTTTAGAGGAGGGAACATGCTTAGAAATGACGGCCAGCTTTGGCCTGGCTTTTTACAACGGCAGCATTGATCCGGTACGCCTTTTCACCCATGCGGACCAGGCCCTGTATGAAGCAAAGGAAAGCCGCAATGCCATACGGGTGTATCAGAATTAATCCTTTCCTTGTGTTTTTTCCGCTTTTCCATTATAATCATATGAGGCATAATTTTGAAGTTCGGTGAGCCAAGGGCCATCGAACTTCCTTAGATAAATGGGAGCAAGAAAACAATGAGATTTATTGGAAGCAAGACATTGCTGCTGGACCAGATTAAATATGTAGTGGATGAAAAGGCGCCGAACGCCAAAAGCTTTTGTGATATATTTTCCGGAACCGCTGCGGTAGCCAGATATTTTAAACAGTGGTATCAGGTCTATTCCAATGACCTGCTGTATTTTTCCTATGTGCTGCAAAGGGCCACGGTTGAAAATGACAGTGTGCCGGAATTTGCCCGCCTGGGGGAGAAAACCGGAATTCAGGACCCTATCGATTATTTTAACAGCAGGGAAAAGAAGGAATTGGAAGAGCTGTCAAAGGAACGCCGCTTTTTCCAGAACACCTATGCTCCCACCGGGGGCCGTATGTATTTGAATGATGACAACGCCCTGCGGATTGACTTCGCCAGATGTACGGTGGAGGACTGGAAAGAGGCCGGACTGTTAAATGAGGACGAGTATTACTACTTAACTGCCTGTATTGTGGAGGGAATTCCATTTGTGTCCAACACCTCAGGCACCTACGGGGCCTTTCATAAAAAGTGGGAGAGGCGAAGCTATAAGCGGTATGAGCTGTTCCGCCTGGCGGTACCCCATAATGGAAAGCAAAACCAGTGCTTCAATGAAAACGGAACAGAGCTGTTAAAGCGAATTCAGGGAGATGTTCTCTATATAGACCCCCCTTACAATGCCCGCCAGTACCTTTCCAACTACCACGTTCTTGAAACGGCGGCCCGGTATGATTACCCGGAGGTAAAGGGTGTGACAGGCCAAAGGCCGGTTGAAGGCCAGAAGTCGGATTTCTGCATGAAGCACAAGGCGGTTCCCGCATTTGAGGAATTGCTTGAAAATGCCCGGTTTCAGCACATCATCTTAAGCTACAGCACGGACGGACTGATGTCTCTGGAGGAGATTGAGGCGGCCATGAAAAAATACGGAAAGCCGGAAACCTTTCATATTTATGAAATCCCTTACAGAAGGTACAAGAGCCGGAAGGTAAAGGAAACAGAGCGGTTAAAGGAGCTGCTGTTTTATATAGAAAAGCAGGTGCCGCCATGTACATAAAAAGTCCCTTGAACTACACCGGGGGAAAATACAAGCTTCTGGAACCCATTTTTAAGGCATTTCCTGAAAACATCCGCACCTTTGTGGATGTTTTTGCCGGAGGCTTTAATGTGGGAATCAATGTGGAAGCGGAGAAAGTTATCTGTAATGACCAGATCACCTATCTCATTGAGATGCTTCAGATGTTCCGGCAGTCGGATATGGAAAAGATTCTGGAACGGATTAAGGGCCTGATTAAGCAATATGAGCTGACCCAGCAAAACAAAGAAGGCTACTATGCCCTCCGGTCCCATTATAATCGGACCAAGGACTTGACTGAGCTGTTTGTGCTGGCCTGCTATGCCTTTAATCATCAGATACGCTTTAATAACAGCCATGAGTTTAATTCCCCCTTTGGGAGAAACAGAAGCTCTTTTAATGGAAATATTGAAAAAAACTTAACGGAATTCTGCCGCGCCCTTCATGAGAAGAACATTGAGTTTTCAAATGAGGACTTCACCATGCTGGACCTTACGGGCCTTGGGGCAGAGGACCTGGTTTACTGTGATCCCCCTTATCTGATTTCCACTGGAAATTATAACGATGGAAACCGGGGCTTTAAGGACTGGAAGGAGAGGGAAGAGCGGCAGCTTCTGGAACTATTGGACCGGTTGGATGCCCGGGGAATCCGGTTTGCCTTATCCAATGTGCTGTATCATAAGGGCCTGTCCAATGAGCTTTTAATTGAATGGAGCAAGGGATATCAGGTTCATTATATTGATAAGACTTATTCTAACTGTAATTACCAGTTTAAAGAACGGAATGCCGTTACGGTTGAGGTTCTCATAACTAATTACTAATACTTAATAAAAAGAAGGGGCAGCCGGGTAATGTGAATTTTTAACTCAAATGCCCATAAATAAAAACCTTCCAGTATAAAGTATGCTTTATAAGCATCTAACATTTTATTCTGGGAGGTTTTTTATCTATCCAAATATGAAAAATGTATGGAGTGTTTGGGTGGTATTTGTAAACTGCGCAGAAGCATTTCTATTCTTTTATACAGCTCAAATTTCGTAAGAGCTAAAATTCTTTTCGTTTTGATATGTACTTATGCCCTTTAAAGGTTATCTTAATATTAAATTATAAACAACATACATAACATATAAAATGATAAAAAATAAAAAAAGTCCAGCGGTGTGATGTC
>DGRE01000026.1 GCA_002389905.1 Hungatella sp. UBA4396
TTTTGTCCGTGATACAAAAAAAAGACAGCACAAATATTGTGCTGTCTCCTTTGACAGTAAAAACTTTTTTAGATTGTTATGCATTTTAACACATCATATTTTTTATGTCAATAGGTGATTGATATAATCTTTTCTGAATAAAAATTAATTTTTGATTCGTCTCTTCAAGTTATATACCCACATATATCGTTGTTTCAATAGATTTCAGACTTTTATTTTTATTCAAAAATATGCATATTCCATTCAATTTATGAAAGAAATCTCAATGCGGGTCATCGGTGAAGAAATAGTAGTTTTGCAGAAAACCAACCTCACCTCATCAGACAGCACCAGCTTGACAAGCAAACCCTTTCCTGCATGATCAGTCAGGTAAAAAAAGAAGAACAGGAATCTCCTGCTCTTCTGCCTGATTGGTTCTTTGTTTTAATTCTGATAATAGGTATCAATACCGTCAGCTATTCCTTTGGCTATTTTATCCTGGTATTCCTCGGTTGCCATCTTTTTATCTTCTTCTGCATTGCTCATAAAGCCCATTTCCACAATAGTCACCGGAATTTTACACCAGTTGATGCCGCTCATGGAATCCGTTTCCTGAACTCCCCGGTTTTTAAATCCGGTCTGGCTGCTGATTCCGTTTGTCACTGCCTTGGAAAGGGCGCTGCTTTTGCTGTAAAGCTCTCCGTTGTAAGGGTTTTTAGAGGTTTGGCACATGGTCAGCACACCGTGAATGCTGCTGTCATTTAAGGAGTTGGCGTGAACCCGGATAAAAATATCGGCTCCGCTTTTATTGGCCATTTCCGCCCGTTCCGCATTGCTGATATCCACATCGTGAGTTTCACGGATCATATAGACCTGATAGCCCCGGTTAATAAGCTCCTGCTTTAGCTTTAAGGAAACAGCTAAATTGAGCTTGTACTCCGGAAAGCCTGTCGCAACTCCCTGGGTTCCGGAAGATACCTTGGCCTTTTGCTCGGCAGCATCCGGGCCGATGGGTTCCTTTTCTGAATTTCCCTTGGCCTGATGGCCCGGGTCAATGGCAATGATCTTGCCGGAAGCAGAAACCTTTGGCTCCTCTGCCGGCTTGTCCTTTGACACATAACGGGAAGAGATATAGGATTCCTTATCTCCATAAATGACCCGGCTCCAGGTGTCGCTGTATCCGGTCCGCTTTAAGGTCTCTCCCTTGCCCAGCTTTGCCAGAACCTCTCCTGTCCCAGAGGGGGACTTTCTTACATTCACCGAAGAACCGGTCACATAAACAGTCTCATCCACTGTTGTAAATGCAGGAGCCGTCTCTGTTGTGACAACGGCTTCATGGGTGCTGGTTTCAGCTTCAATGGTTACGGGAGGCACTTCCTCTCCCTCTGCCACGCTTAAGCCGCCTGAGGCTTCCTCTATGGCCGGCACTTCTGCTGCTTCATATTTTCTGCCGCAGCCTGAAAGAAGGGCTGCACACAAAAGAACTGCGGCCAGTAACATCCAGCCTCTTCTTTTCCTTACATCACTCAAAGTATGGTACCTCCGCCCACAACATAGTCATCCTGATAAAACACCACTGCCTGCCCCGGAGTGATGGCCCGCTGAGGCTCATCAAATTTACACTCCAAAAACCCGTCTTCTATTTCCCGTATGGTGCACATGGCTCCCTTGTGGCTGTAGCGGATCTTTGCAGATACCCGCATTTCCCCACCGTGAAGACCGTCAATTGACATCCAGTTTAAATGACCTGCACGAAGGGTATCGGAATAAACGTCGTCTCCGTTTCCAATGACCACCTCGTTAGTCTCCGGGCGTATTTCCACCACAAAAACAGGGCGTCCCATAGAAAGGTTCAGACCCTTTCTCTGGCCTACTGTGTAATGGGTAATTCCCTTGTGACGGCCGATGACCTGGCCATCCAAATCCACAAAATTTCCCTCGGGAGCCTTTTCCCCTGCATTTTCCTCAATAAATCCGGCGTAATCGTTGTCAGGAATGAAGCAGATTTCCTGGCTGTCCGGCTTATGGGCAACCTGTAAGTTGATCTTGTCCGCAATTTCACGGATCTGGTCCTTGGAATAAGCACCCACAGGCATCAGGGTATGTGACAACTGATGCTGGGTTAAGTTATAGAGGGCATATGTCTGGTCCTTGGCCGCTGTCACGGACTTTTTTAAAGCAAACCTTCCGTTTGGAAGCTGTTCAATCTGGGCATAGTGGCCGGTTGCAATATAATCCGCTCCAATGTCCAGACTGCGCTTTAACAAAGATTCCCATTTGACGTAACGGTTGCAGGCAATACAGGGATTGGGCGTCCGCCCTCTCTGGTATTCATCTACAAAATAGTCAATGACCTGAGACTTAAATTCCTCTTTAAAATTCATGACATAATAGGGGATTCCCAGGTCCCAGGCCACCCGTCTGGCGTCATCTACGGCACTTAAGCCGCAGCAGCCTCCGTTTTCTTCCTGGGTCCCGGAATCCTCATCCTGCCATATCTGCATGGTAACGCCGATAACCTCATACCCTTGTTCCTTCAGCAGCCACGCTGCCACGGAAGAGTCCACGCCTCCCGACATTCCCACAACTACTTTTGCTTTGCTCATAGCTTCGCACCTTAATATTCTTCTTCCACTTCTTCCTCGCCGATATCGGACTTTGGTTTCTTTAATCCCTGAATCTCCAGTCCGTTTTTATTGGCGTAGTCCCATAAAGCGGCGTGAATGGCTTCTTCTGCCAGCAGGGAACAATGAACCTTAACCGGAGGAAGTCCGTCAAGAGCTTCACAAACGGCCTGATTGGTCACCTGCATAGCCTCCTGAACTGTTTTTCCTTTTACCAGTTCTGTCGCCATACTGCTGGTTGCTACTGCTGCTCCGCAGCCAAAGGTCTTGAATTTGACGTCGCGGATGATCTGGTTTTCATCAATATCCAGATAAATTCTCATGATATCGCCGCACTTGGCGTTTCCCACGGTTCCAAGACCGCTGGGATTCTCTATCTCTCCCACATTTCTGGGGTGTTCAAAATGATCCATTACTTTTTCTGTATACATAATATATCAACTCACTTTCCAGGTAATGTATCCGGCCCATTGCCGGATATTGGTTTGACTGTATCTCATTATTTTGCCTGATGACGGATAAAATCTTCGTAAAGGGGTGACATGCTGCGCAGCTTTGCCACGATTTCCTTAATGGATTCCACCACATAGTCCATTTCTTCCTTTGTATTTTCTTCATCAAGAGTCAAACGCAAAGAACCATGGGCGATCTCGTGAGGAAGGCCGATGGCAAGCATTACATGGGATGGGTCTAAGGAGCCTGAGGTGCAGGCGGAACCGCTGGAACCGCAGATGCCTTTCATGTCCAGCATGATGAGAAGAGATTCTCCTTCGATAAACTGGAAGGCAAAGCTGACGTTGTTGGACAGCCTGTTTTTTCTGTGGCCGTTGATCCTTGTATAAGGAACCTCATCCATGACCCGTTCCATCAGATAGTTTCTCAGTTCCGTTTCCTTGCGGATTCTTTCATCCATGCCGGCCACTGCCAGCTCTACAGCTTTTCCAAAGCCTACGATTCCAGGTACATTTTCCGTACCTGCCCGGCGCTTTCTCTCCTGTCCTCCGCCGTGAACGAAGGAACGGGATTTGATTCCGGTACGGATATAAAGAAATCCAATGCCTTTGGGGCCGTTGATCTTATGGCCGCTGGCACTTAACATATCAATATGGTATTCATCCACGTTGATGGGCACATGGCCGAAAGCCTGAACCGCATCGGTGTGGAAGATAATTCCGTGTTCTTTTGCAAGTTCGCCGATTTCCTTAATCGGTTCAATGGTTCCGATCTCGTTGTTGGCAAACATAATGGAAATGAGGATGGTATCAGGGCGAATGGCCTTTTTCAGCTCATCCAGCTTTACAACCCCATTTTCATCAACATTTAAATAGGTTACATCAAAACCGTGTTTTTCCAGATATTCACAGGTGTGAAGCACGGCATGATGCTCAATTTTACTGGTGATGATGTGTTTTCCTTTACCCGAATAGGCTTCCGCAGTGGCAATCAGCGCCCAGTTATCGGCTTCTGAACCTCCTGCTGTAAAATAAACCTCATTGGATTTTGCTCCCAGAGCATTGGCAATGGTCTCTCTGGCTTCTGTAACAGCCTTTTTTGACTTGCCGGAAAACTCATATACTGATGATGGGTTTCCATAAAATTCCGTGAAATACGGCAGCATGGCCTCCACGACCTCAGGCCGCGTCTTAGTCGTCGCAGCGTTGTCAAGATAAATCAGTTGCTTCATAATTTGTTAGTTCCGCCTTTCTGTAGTCCTAAAGTTAAAAGCTTCATCTACAATTTCTATTATACACATATTTCCTAGAATTTCAATAGGAATGATTCTCATTACGGATATGTCAAAAAAAAATACACTTTATACCTGTCAGATGGATATTATTATGGTATGCAGCGGGTCCTTGCCGGGGAATTTGGCCTGCCCGGAAAGGATAAAATGTCATGAAGCCTCCCTTTGCTCCATATATTTATAATAATTCTCATTTTCAGGAGATTTCATGAATGGTTCCCTGAAGTTTCCCCAAAAACTTTCTGAAAGAAAATATGCTCTTTTAACCGGTACTCTTCTCTTAACCTCATCCGGGCTCATCACCCGGGTGCTGGGGTTTTTTTACCGCATCTTTCTTTCCCGTACCATCGGCGCCGAAGGATTGGGCGTTTTCAATCTGCTCCATCCGGTGTTCGGCGTCTGCTTTGCCTTATGTGCCGGGTCTATCCAAACTGCCATATCCCAGTCAGTAGCTGCCAATGTTAGAAAGGGCCGTTCCATTTTCCGGACCGGCCTTATTATTTCACTGGCTATTTCCACGGTTCTGGCATACGTTATCATCCAGTTTAAAAGCTTCATTGCCGTCAATATCCTGATGGAACCCCGCTGCGAGGGCCTTCTCACCTTTATTGCGGTATCCGTTCCCTGTGCGGCCATTCACGCCTGCATCAACGGATATTATTACGGAATGCAGCGTCCCAAGGTTCCGGCATCAGCCCAGGTGGCTGAGCAGGCCATAAGGATTGGAGCTGTATTTCTGATCGCTGATATTATGATCGAATCGGGCATAGAAATCACGGTTCATCTGGCGGTTATGGGGCATTTAATCGGAGAGATCGCTTCTTCCCTTTATACGGTTGTTGCCCACCGGTTTTTTCCGCCTAAAATACCTCATGGCATAACAGAAACTGCTGCTTCTTTCCGGGAAACCGCTCCGGATCTCATGCATCTGGCCCTGCCTCTTATGGGAAACCGGCTTGTGTTAAATATTCTGGCGAGTACGGAGGCTATTTTAATTCCCAGCAGGCTGAAGATGTCGGGGCTGTCCGATTCAGGAGCGTTTTCCGTATACGGCGTTTTAACCGGAATGGCTCTGCCCTTTATTCTGTTCCCATCCACCATTTTTAATTCCCTGGCAGTGCTTTTGCTTCCAACTGTGGCAAAGGCCCAGTCAGAAGGTAATGAAAGGAGGATCGGGGCGGCTATTTCCATGTCACTTCGGTATTGCCTGTATGTGGGAATCCTCTGTATTGGTATTTTTACTTTGTTTGGAAATGACTTAGGTGTCAGCGTGTTTAAGGATAAAACTGCCGGAACTTATATGACCATTCTGGCCTGGCTTTGTCCCTTCCTCTATCTGGTCACCACCCTGGGAAGCATTTTAAACGGTCTGGGGCGCACCTCTGTCACCTTTATCCAGAACACCGTTGCCCTGATGGTCCGTTTAAGCTTTGTCTTCTTTGGAATTCCAAGGTTTGGAATCCTGGCTTATCTGGTGGGAGCTTTGATCAGCGAGGTACTTCTTGCTTTAATGTACGTTCTGACACTGCGGAAAAAGGTGGACTTTGTGTGGAATGCCTGGGATATGGTGGTGAAGCCGGCATTTTTGATGATTCTGTCCATTGGGATTTACTTTGCAGTATTTTCTTCAGCAGATCCGTTTCAGGGGATGCCCTTATTTATAAAAACAGCTTTACATATCGCTGTACTGAGCGGCATTTATCTTGTGCTGCTGGCCTTTGCCCATATCTTTAAAAGGGAAAAACCTGAACAGAACTGATATCACTCTCCTAAAAGGGCTGCCGGATCAAATCTCCAGGCAGCCCTTTTATTTATGGGTATATTATTTCATTCCATCATGCAATGCATTGAGAAGCTCTCCATTTGAATCCTGGCTCAGCTCCCAAATCATAGCGCCTCCCAGTTTCTTTGATTTTATGTAAGCTGTCTTTTGAGCGATGGACTGGGGATCTTCGTAGCTTATGAATATGGTTCCATTGAACATCCAAGGTACCATGGACTGTGAATGGACACGGCCCGTATAACCGGCTTTCCCTAAATAGTTGGCTTTTATGTCCCGGTAGCTGATGGAATTGGCTCCCCCAAAGGTCTGGTACAGCCCATTGTTTGAATTGTTGACAGAGGAATATAAGTATCCGTAAAATGGGATGCCCATGACCAGCTTTTCCGGGGGAACAGACTTGTTCAGCCAGGAATTCACAACCTTGTCCACACTTATTTTGTATTGGGGAGAAGAATCGTTATTATCATAAAGGGGGGCCAGAAGGTCTGTCCTTGAATCCCAGGTTCCGTGAAGGTCATAAGCCATAAGGTTTACATAGTCTAAGTACTGGGTTAATTCCGGCAGTTCCAGATTGTTGATCTGAGAGCTGTCAGCTCCCCCTGCAATAGTTAGAAGGTAGTGTCTGTTGTCCAGGGTTCCTCTTTCATCCAGCTTTTCCCGCAGCTTTTTAAGCAGCAGCGTAAAGTTTTGCTTGTCCTCCGGCCGTCTGCCATTGGACACCAGCCCTCCGCTTACCGGATATTCCCAGTCAAGATCCACCCCGTCAAACCCGTATGTTGTGATGAAGTCAACGCAGCTGTCCGCAAATACGGTTCTGGATTCCTCCGTCAGTGCAGCATCGGAAAACTTACCGGACCAGGTCCAGCCTCCTACGGCAATCAGGGTTTTTAAATCAGGATTTTTCTGTTTCAGTGAATTTAACAGTCTTATATTATCAGGATCTATGTCAGGATATCCCATGGTAATTTTTAAGTCCGGGCCAATATTGGCAAAAGCATAATTAATATGCGTCAGCTTACCCGCATCAATCTGATCTGGTTTATAGCCGGAATATGCAGCCCATGCCCCATAGTAGCCAACGATTTTTCCCGGGAGAATGTCATCGGAAGGCTTTGACGCAAAGGCTTCCTGCCTTGGAAGGCCGGTGCAAATGACCAGCAGAAAAACAGAAACCAGCAGAATTGTCGTTTTCATTATTTTCTTTTTCATTTCATTTTCCTTTTTCTCTCAATTATTTTTTCAAGTATAACATGATGGATTTTCTTTGAATAGCGGGTAAAATATGGAAAAACAAAAAAGCCAAATCATATGACTATGATCCAGCTTCCAAATCAGACAGAGGGCGGGAATTGAAACAGCATCATTGTTTTTCCATGAGCCGTTTTTTGTACGCCCTTTTATATTCATACATTTTCTCGTCAGCAGCATTGAGCAAGTCAGCAGCAGACAGGATATTGTCCTCTTCCACCTCAATCACTCCGTAGCTTATGCTGTATTCAAAGGACAACCCTGATTTCCTGTTTACAGCATTTAAACAGTTTCTGAGAGCCTCCATCCTCTCCTTGGCCGCCTTGGCAGTCCAGTTTTGTATCAGCAGTACGAATTCATCTCCTCCTATGCGGCACGTGATCACCTCAGGGGAAAACTCCTGCAAAACATCGGACACCCTAATGATGTAATTATCCCCTTCCATATGTCCGAACTGGTCGTTGACGTGCTTTAAGTTGTCTATATCAATGAAGAATAAGAGAAATTCCTCCCCGTCATCCAGCCATTGGTCCAATAATTCCATGCAGTAATGCCTGTTGTATGCCTGGGTTAAAGTATCGTAGTTGGCAATATTCTGCAGGTTGTTCAGCCTCTCCCTTTCCCTGGTAACATCAGAAATCACAAAGGCGAGAGCATTGCGCTTATGCCATCGCATAGGGTGGATGGACACGGAATAGTACTGTCCTCCCTCTTCTTCGGAAAGCTCCAGCTCCGTAACACGGGGCTCTTCTTTTCCCTTCATCTCTTCTGCCTGCCTTTTCATCCACTGGCGCAGCCTCTGTTCGGAGTGAATACCAGTCAAAGTGCTGTCCATTTCATGGCTGACAAACAGCCATTCTGCCGTATCCGCATCTGCTACCACGATCCACTGTGCGATCTTTCCCACAAGCAGTTCATATAAGCTTTTGTTCCGTGCCAGCATATGAATTTCCCTCTGTCTGCTCTCAATTTCTCTTAACAGGGCAAAGCGCTGCTGCTCCAGCTGCTCTGTCATGGAATTAAATGCATCGGAAAAGTCTCCCATAAAGTCCACCCGCTGCTGGTAATCTCCACGGGCTACCTGCTGGGTCTGCCATGTCAGATGCTTTAAAACTGCGTGAAGATTTTTGACAGGAGAAGCCAATTCATTCCTTGCCGGAGGCAGCTTCATGTCCAGACAGCCCTTTGAAAGGGCATCGGCTAATTCTGTCGTTTCCAACACGCATTTGGAAAAGTACATCAATCCTTTCCCAAACTCCCGAAATTCTTCAGGCAGCTCCTTTAAATCCAGAACAGCACTTTCAGGATCATATACTACGTTGCTTAAATAAGTCAGCAAAAGCCTGGCAACGGTCTCCATAACACATTTCCTCCCCCTTTTGTTCCTGCGGCATAAAACTGCTTTCTCTATTGAATTTCTCCGCGGAACCTGCAAACTCTGTCACCGTTTGCCCAGCAATCAATTTCACGAACGTTATATTTTTTTCCTGTATACGTCTCCAGAATTCCAGAAATAAACCCTTCGTCATAGTAACATACGGTCTCCCCGGTGATGGGTAGTCCGCTGCAGTCTAAATCCTCGCCTATTGTCAGCACAATTTCTCCCGTGGCCTCATCAAATACTTCCATGCGGAGAATTCCGATTTTCAGTTCGCGAAGCTTCTTTTGAAGATTTGCCACAAAGGTTCCGAAATCAGCCTTTAAATCCAAAACATTCTTTGCAAATTCCAGTCCGGCCAGATATCCGGCCTGGCGGAAATACTCATTTCCCTGATCCTTGCCGTGGGCTTTGGTCAGAACCTCCAAAAGAGTGTACTGCATCAGACGGTATACCAATACCGGCATTTCCTCTCCCAGGGCTCCCCGTCCCTTTTTAATATTTCCCAGAGACTTCCAGGTGAAGCCCTCCCTGCTATCTCCCTGCAAAAGCACGTTCTCCATCATGGCATGCTCCTTTCCTCTTTCGCACTTATTTTTGATACTGCTTCACATTTTCTTTTCTGGAAAAAATTGTCATATAACATGCATTTTACCATAAAAAATACAGGGTTTCAAGAAATGCAGGGAAGATATGATCCACAAATCGACATTTTTTTACCTTTTCTTTAACAAATTGCGTTTTTCTTATTTATAATTGCAAAATCTTGTAATCAAGAAAAAAGCAGGACTAAAAAAACACCTCATTTCCAGCATTATAGGGAATGAAGTGTCTTTATAATTTTGCTGAGGACAAGGTAATCAGACCTTTTCCCCATTTTCATCCAAGATGTAAGGAGTCATCTGGTATACATAGAAGTTCAGCCAGTTTCCGTATAAGGTATTGGCTCCATTCCTCCAGTTCAGCACCGGAAGCGTATCCGGGTTGTCATTTTCGTAATAGTTGCAGGGGATATCCGGATTCAGGCCTTTATCCATATCTCTGTGGTATTCTCCGTTCAGCGTCATGCGGTCGTATTCCGGATGGCCCTGGATAAAAATGTGCTTTCCGTCAAGACTCATGACCAGAAGGATTCCGGCTTCTTTGGACTCCGCCAGAATCTTCAGTTCCGGATGTTTTTCAATGTCTTCTCTTCGAACCTCCGTATAACGGGAATGGGGGGCCATCACATAGTCATCCAAGCTGCGCACCAAAGGCACCTTTCTGTCTAAAACCTTGTGGCAGTAGACGCCGGACAGCTTATCTTTCCGTTTATATTTCGGTATCTGATAATGGTAGTAAAGGCCGGCCTGGGCTCCCCAGCAGATATGAAAGGTGCTGGTCACATAGGTTTTGCTCCACTCCATGATCTTTTTCAGCTCTTCCCAATAGTTTACCTCTTCAAATTCCATGTTCTCCACCGGCGCTCCGGTGATGATCATTCCGTCAAACTTCTTTCTCTTTACCTCGTCAAAATAAACGTAAAACTTGTTTAAATGGCTGGCAGACGTGTTCTTTGAAGTATGACTTTCCAGCATGAGGAAGGTACAATCCACCTGCAGGGGCGTGTTGGAAAGGGCTCTGAGAAGCTGGGTTTCAGCCTCTTCTTTTACCGGCATTAAGTTTACGATCAGAATTTCCAGAGGACGAATATCCTGGCTCAGCGCCCGGTCTTCATCCATCATAAAGATATTTTCCCTCTCCAGTATGGCTTTTGCGGGCAGCTCCTTTTGTACTTTAATCGGCATAATTTATTCCTCCAGCATTCTCATGAAATCTTCTTCTGAAATAATAGGCACCTCCAGTTCCTTGGCCTTTTTATTTTTTGAAGAGGCTGACATGGTATCGTTGTTAATCAGGTAAGTGGTTTTGGAAGTCACGGAACCGGTCACCTTGCCTCCATTGGCCTCGATCACCTCCTGCAGCTCCTTCCGGTTGGCATAGCGCTCCACCGAGCCGGTGATGACAAATACCATGCCCTCAAACTTTCCGCCTCCTTCCGGGGTTCCTTCCTGTTCCAGGGTGATTTCCGACAGCAGACGGTCCACTGCTTCATTGTTTTTATCTTCTTTAAAATACTTGATCCAGCCTTCTGCCAGCACCTTTCCGATGCCGTTTACGGTCATAAGCTCCTCTTCCTCCGCCCGGCGCATTTTTTCAAAATTGTATTTGAATTCCCGGCACAGCATTTTGGCGTTTGCCACACCGATTCCGGCGATTCCCAGGCCATAGACCAGTCTGGGGAGGGTGGTGTGGGATGCTCTTTCAATGGCGGCCATGAGGTTGTCAAAGGACTTTCTTCCAAATCCCTCCATGGTGGTGATGGTTTCCTCATAATCCCTTAAATAAAAGATATCTCTAAACTCCCGGATGAATCCGGCGCCTATGAATTTTTCCAGGGTGGCTTCTGACAGACCTTCAATGTTTAAGGCATCACGGCTGACAAAGAGGGAAAAGCTTTTGATCCGCTTGGCCTGACAGTCGGGATTGGTGCAGTAAAGGCTCTTTACCTCCCCTACCCTTCGGATTTCCGTATCTCCCTGGCATACCGGGCACTGGTCCGGTACATGGACGGTATTGGTTCTGGTTAAATTATCGGCAATCTGGGGGATGATCATGTTTGCCTTGTAAACTGTGATCTGATCTCCTTCTCCCAGCTCCAAGGCTTCCATAATGCTTAGGTTATGGACGCTGGCCCGGCTTACTGTTGTACCTTCCAGCTCCACCGGATCAAAGATGGCTACCGGATTGATGAGGCCGGTTCTGGAGGCACTCCACTCAATGTAATTCAGTTTTGTTTCCCGGATTTCATCAGCCCATTTGAAAGCAATGGCATTTCTTGGGAATTTGGCGGTCCTGCCAAGGGATTCTCCGTAAGCAATGTTGTCAAAAATGAGAACCAGGCCGTCAGAAGGGAAATCATATCCCGGGGCCTCTTTTGCAAATTCCTCTACGGCTTCTGGCAGAGTATCCTTTGTTACCGCTTTATAATCCACCACATCAAAGCCCTGGTTTTTCAGCCACTGAAGCTGGTTCATTCTGGAATTTTCGAAATCCACGCCTTCTGCCGTCACCAGGCCGAAAGCATTGAAATTCACATTCCGGCTGGCTGTGATCTGGTTGTTTAGCTGCCTGACTGAGCCGCTGCACAAATTTCTGGGGTTCTTATATTTGGCGGCCAAATCCTCGATTTCTTCATTAATCCGGTTAAAGTCTGAATACTTGATCACCGCTTCCCCCCGGAGAACCAATTCTCCCTGATGGGATATATTGATGGGAATATTGGAAAATACCCTGGCATTGTTTGTGATGACCTCGCCGATTTCTCCGTTTCCCCTTGTTACGGCCTTTTGGAGGGTTCCGTGGTTGTAAACCAGAACTACTGTCAAGCCGTCCAGCTTCCAGGAAAGGATTCCGGGCTGGTCTCCCAGCCATTCCTGCAGGCTTTCTGGGCTTTTGGTTTTATCCAGAGAGAGCATGGGGCTTTCATGGGCCTCTTTGGGAAGCTCGCCTAAGACCTGATAGCCCACGTTTTGGGTGGGGCTTTTGGAAAGGATGATTCCTGTCTCCTGTTCAAGAGCTTGCAGCTCATCGTAGAGCTTATCGTATTCATAGTTGCTCATGATCTCCCGGTTTTCCTGATAATAGGCTTTTCCTGCCTCTGTGAGCACTTGAATCAGTTCTTTGATTCTGTTTATTTTACCGTCCATCAGACTTCTCCTTTTTTCCTTCCTTGTAAGAAAGATTCGTAGAGCCCTTTAAGGTCTCCTTCATCTGGTGGTATTCTTTCTTTGATAGTTCCCGGTAAGCTCCGGGCTTTAAATCTCCAAGTTCTACGTTCATGACCCGCATTCGTTTCAGCATCCGCACTTCATATCCCAACTCCCCGCACATTCGGCGGATCTGGCGGTTTAAGCCCTGGGTTAAAACGATGCGGAAGGCCTTTTCTCCTGCCTTTGCCGCAAAACATGGTTTGGTGGTTTCATTAAGTTCTGAGAGAAATACTCCCTTTCGCATCTTCCTGATGAAATCATCGGTGACAGGGCGGTTTACTTTCACTAAATACTCCTTTTCATGAGCATTTCCGCTGCGCATCATCTTATTCACCAGATCTCCCTGATTTGTCATGAGAATCAGCCCTTCCGAATCCTTGTCCAGACGGCCTACGGGATAAACTCTTACAGGATATCCTACCATATCCACAATGTTGGGGGCGCGGTCCTTTTCCGAGGTAGTGCATACGATGCCTTTGGGTTTATGGACTGCCAAAAAGACGGGGCGGGCCTTGTGATCCTTCTCCCCTTTTCCGCTTTCCACAGCCCGTCCATTGACCGTAACCTTCTGACCGGGAAGAACCTTCTGGCCGGGTACCGGAGAAGCTCCGTTCACACGCACCTTTCCTGCCTCTACAAGCCTGTCCGCTTCTCTGCGGGAACAGACTCCGGCTTCGCTTAAAAATTTATTCAGACGGATTCCTTCTGACTCCATGTTTTTTCTCCCTTACTATATACTAAATAAAAATTATAGCATTGCCGGTGAGGTACGTCAACAAAAGGGGCTGCTGCAAAATGAACTTTTGCAGCAGCCCCTTTTCATAAGGCAGGTTCTATATTGCAATCAAGCCCAGCAGCACTCCGCTGAATACCATGATCACACTGATGATATAGAGATATTTAAAAGAAAACTTAATGTGATCCTTCAGGTCTAAATCTACAAAGCCAAGGGCAAGGAAGGTGGCCGGTACCATGGGGCTGATCATAAGGGAAACATTTTTTCCCAGCAGCATGGCCAAAGCCGTGTTGATTCCCGTAACCCCATAGGATTCTCCTACACCGATTACCAGCGGCATAATGCCGTAGAAATAAGCATCCGTTCCTGTTACCATGCCTAAAGGCAGACCGATAAGTCCAAAAATGATATGAACATATTTACCCAGGAAATCCGGAATCAGGGACAGAAGTACGTTTGTCATTGCCTCCAGCATTCCCGTGCCGTCAAGAATACCGACGAAGGCACCGGCTGCCAGCATGGTTGCCGAAATCAGAATCGCACCGGCTGCATGAGACTTAATGCGGGAATCCTGCATTTTCATAGAAGGGTAGTTGACAATGAGGGCCAAAGCCAGAGCCATCATAAACAGTACATAGGACTGGGCAATATCAAATACCAAAGAAACGATCAAAACGAGAATCAAAAGACCGTTAAACCATACCAGATTGGGCCGAAGCAGCTCCTGCCTCTTGGAATCCACGTTTTCATCCTTTGTTCCATCAGCTTGAATGCTGCCTGCAGATGCCAGTCCTGCACCTCTTTTCTTCTCCGCGAGACCCAGGATAACTGCCAGACCTATGGAGCAGACAAGACCCACTGCCTGAATGGGAATCAGGGACATCCATAATTCATTGGCATCCATCTCCAGTACGGTTGCGGCCCTCACCGTAGGACCTCCCCATGGCACCAGATTCATAACACCCATAGAAGCCGCCGTAAGGGCCAGAAGGGTATGAGTGCGCATATTCAGCCGCTTGTAAATGGGATACAGGGCCGGTATGGTAATCAGGACCGTTGTAACGGTAGCTCCGTCAAGATGTCCGATGACTGCTATGACAGAGGTTGCCACTGTAATGGCCACCACATTGTTGCCAGCCTTCTTCAACAGCGCATCAACGATTACATCAAACACACCCACATCGCTCATTACACCAAAAAACAACACGGAAAACATCAGCAGAACGGCATTATTCATCGTGGTTCCAACACCGGTTTTAATAAAATCCGTAACTGTGCGGAACACTTGTCCCACAGGCACCTCTCCTCCCATAAAAGCCGCCACATAGCTCACAAGAAGGCCGATAACGGTAGGTATGGAAATCAGAACCACCACCGGAGAGATTTTCCCCTTCATCAAAAGTATCATGGTGATAATGATCAGCGCAAATCCAAAAACAGCTAAAATTGCATTCATTGTTTCATCCCCTTTCTGGAATTTAGTAAAACCTCAATCTTCAAATAGATATAATTTGCTTGAACTATAGAAGATTTTATTATAAGATAATGGAAAGTTTGAAAATACATTACTAAGGAGGAATTGCTATGCCTTGGACCCCGAATTTATCCGTAGGAATATCAATGATTGACGATCAGCACAAAACCTGGTTCACACATGCAGAAAAGCTGTTTGAAGCAGGAAAAAACAACAATGCCAAAGAATATGTAGGTGAGCTTCTTGACTTTCTGGACAGCTACACCAAAAAGCACTTTGCAGATGAAGAAAAGTATATGCAAAGCATTCGCTATCCCGGATATGATGAGCAGAAAAAAGCTCATACCGCATTTATCACGCAGTTAGACAAATTACGCAGTGACTACAAAGCTTCCGGCGGCAACTTACTGGTCATTTTAAACGCCAACCAGATGGTGCTCACCTGGCTCACCCAGCATATTTCTAATCTGGACAAAAAGATTGGTGAATTTGCAAAAAATGCTCATTGATCTGTTTAAAATTTAAGAGAGTATCCCTCAGCCGTTTAACGGCCTTGGGGATACTCTCTTTTGATATCCGGATCAAGCCCTGGTATAGGCAATCAGCGGCTCTTCCCGCAAACGGTCTCGGTTGTAGATCAAATGAAGCATCATTGCATCATAGGCAGCCAGGGAATCGCCGTCACAGATTGCATCGACAATGGCACGGTGAGTGCGTACGGTTTCATCCCTCAGGGAAGCATTGGTAAGCTCAATCAGAAGTCTGATGGAAGAAGTAATAATAGGCATCAGCTTGGGCATGACACAATTACGGCCGCAGGAGGAAATCATGGTATGAAGCCGGCTGTCTTCTTCTGAATAATCTTCGCCGGCCTCGATGAGCTTTTCCACCTTTTCGCACTGAGCCTGCAGAAGGAGCTTTTCCTCCTCAGTACATCCTGTTGCCGCAGAAGCGGCTATACGGGGCTCAATCATCATACGAAATTCTATCAGATCCTCCGCCAGCTTGTGCTTATCTCTGATAAAAGAAAAACCGAAGGGGTCGTCGGCCACTCCTGCTTTGGGAGAAATAAAGCTGCCTGACCCATGCCGCACCTCCAGCACATTGCGGGAAGCCAGCATCCGGATTGCCTCACGCAGTGTACTGCGTCCCACCTCCAGCAGTTCCGTCAGCTCGTGCTCAGGAGGAAGGCGGTCCCCCGGCTTCAATTCATTCCTGATTATATAGCTCACAATGTTGTCTGCTGTTTTGTCAATCAGCGGGCGGCTGTCTTTTGGAGATCCGCACATAGAGAATCCTCCACCTTTCCAATTATGTTGAATACATTGTATACGAATATCTTTTAAAAATCAATATTTTTATGTACCTGCCATAAAATATTTTCCAAAAGCAATTGACAACTGAATGTCAGATGTTTTAAAATGAAAACATAAAAATTCATCTGATGAATTTGAGAAAAGGAGTGGAAAATATGATTAGTCAGGATATCCGCAAAGTCGCACCTGAACAAGATCCCCTGCGCATGGGGATGGGCTGGACCGTAGAAGAACTTTCCCAGCCCCAGATCATGATTGAGAGCACCTTCGGTGACAGCCATCCCGGCAGCGCCCATCTGATGGAACTGGTGGATGAAGCATGCGCCGGAACCAGGGATGAGGGAGGACGCCCCGCACGTTACTTTATCACCGATATATGCGACGGAATGGCCCAGGGACACGACGGAATCAATTACTCTCTGGCCTCCCGGGACATGATCGCAAACATGATTGAAATTCACGCAGGGGCAACCCCATTTGACGGGGCAGTGTTTGTGGCAAGCTGCGATAAGGGTGTTCCCGCCCACTTAATGGGAATCGGACGTGTCAACACTCCCTGCGTCATGGTAACAGGCGGTGTTATGGACGCAGGACCTGATCTGCTGACCCTGGAGCAGGTGGGTATTTACAGCGCACAGTACCAAAGAGGTGAGATCACTGAAGAAAAACTCACCTATTATAAACAGCATGCCTGTCCTTCCTGCGGAGCCTGTTCCTTCATGGGTACGGCTTCCACCATGCAGGTTATGGGAGAAACTCTTGGGCTGATGCTTCCCGGTTCCTCTCTTATGCCCGCGACCTGCGAGGATTTAAGAACCGTTGCCCGCCAGGCCGGACAGCAGGCGGTTCGTCTGGCAAGAATGGGATTAAAGCCCAGGGATATTGTCACCATGAAATCCTTTGAAAATGCCATTATGGTACATGCTGCAATCTCCGGCTCCTCCAATTCCCTGCTGCACATTCCCACCATTGCCCGTGAATTCGGCATTGATCTGGATGCGGAGATGTTTGACCGGCTCCACAGGGGCGCTCATTATCTCCTTGATATCCGCCCGGCAGGAAAATGGCCTGCACAGTATTTCTATTATGCAGGAGGCGTACCCAGGGTAATGGAGGAAATTAAGTCCCTTCTTCACCTGGATGTAATGACCATTACCGGTAAGACCTTGGGTGAAAACCTGGAGGATTTAAAGAAAAACGGATTTTATGACAAGTGTGATGAATACTGTGCAAAAGTGGGTGTCAAATGGCAGGATATTATCCGTCCCTTTGACCAGGCCATCGGTACCGATGGGGCAATCGCCATCTTAAAGGGCAATCTGGCTCCCGAGGGCGCTGCCATCAAGCATACAGCCTGTCCCAAGGAGATGTTTAAGGCTACCCTCAAGGCCCGCCCCTTTGACAGCGAAGAGGAAGCCCTTGACGCAGTCTTAACCCACAAGATCCAGCCGGGAGATGCGGTATTTATCCGCTATGAAGGACCCAAAGGCAGCGGCATGCCTGAGATGTTTTACACTTCAGAGGCAATTTCCTCTGACAAGGAGCTGGGTAAATCAGTGGCTCTTATTACGGATGGACGTTTTTCCGGCGCCTCCACAGGCCCGGCTATCGGGCATGTGTCACCGGAAGCTGCTGAAGGCGGTCCCATTGCACTGGTTGAACCGGACGACATTATTGAAATTGACATACCCAACCGCATTCTCGCCATCGTGGGTGTTGCCGGGGAACCGAAGACTCCCGAGGAAATAGAAGAAATTTTAGCAGCCCGAAAGAAAAACTGGCAGCCCAAGCCTGCTAAATATCCTTCCGGAGTGTTAAAGCTTTTCTCTGAGCATGCAGTTTCTCCCATGAAGGGCGGATACATGAAGTAATAAAAGAGTTTATAAAAAAGGGTTACATTAAAAAAATCATATAAAACAGGGGGATATTCTTATGACAGAAACATTATTTACAGCCGATCCTGCACGTCTCGTTCTCTCAGCGCTGTTTGGTCTGGCTCTGCTGCTGATTCTTATTATCAAGGGCAAGTTCCAGCCCTTTGTGGCCATCCTGATTTCGGCCCTCGCCATCGGCCTTGCCGCCGGTATGCCGGTAAAAATGATCACAGACACAGTAACAAAAGGAATGGGCAAAACCCTGGAAGGCATCGCAATGCTGGTAGGCCTTGGCTCCATGTTCGGCGCCATTCTTGAAATTTCAGGCGGCGCAGAGCGGGTTGCTTTAAGCATGATGCGCAAGTTTGGGGAAAAACGGGCTCCATGGGCTCTGGGTATCACCGGCATGGTTGTGGCAATTCCTGTGTTCTTTGACGCAGGACTGATTATCCTCATACCGCTGGCTTTTTCCATTGCAAAACGGGCAAAAAAATCTGTATTATTTTTCGTTATCCCGCTCCTTGCCGGTCTGGCCGTAGGGCATGCCTTTATTCCGCCCACCCCCGGCCCCGTTCTGGTTGCCAATATTCTGGGAGTTGATTTAGGTCTGGTTATCGGCCTTGGTCTGATCTGCGGTACTGTTGCAATGATCTGTGCCGGCCCTGTTTTCGGTAATTTTATCGGCAGAAAGTTCGACGTTCCCGTTCCAACGGCATATTCCGAGCAGCCTGAATTTGATGAGGATAAGCTTCCTTCCTTTGGTACCGTGGTTTCCATCATTATGATTCCTCTGGTGCTGATCCTGTTGAACACCGCTTCCTCCGTCGTTCCATTTTTAAAGGCCATTGCTCCTGTGCTTCAGTTCCTTGGAACACCTTTTGTTGCTCTGCTTTTATCCACAGTAGCCGCCATGTTCCTGCTGGGTCTGCGCCACGGCTTTACTATGGGAGAGCTGGAAAAGGTAATGACAAAGTCACTGGAGCCCACCGGACTCATCCTCTTGGTTACTGCAGGCGGCGGCGTACTCCGGTATATGCTGCAGGATTCCGGTCTGGGTGACATTATCGGAAATGCAGTTGCAGCAACTCCCCTTCCTTTGGTGGTAGTGGCATTCCTTATTGCAATTGCGGTTCGTATTGCCATCGGTTCTGCCACTGTTGCAATGACCATGGCAGCCGGTATCGTTGCCGCCATGCCTGCAGTTGCGGGGCTGTCTCCGCTTTACCTGGCATGCATGGTAATGGCCATTGCAGGAGGCTCTACCGCATTCTCCCATGTCAATGACTCCGGCTTCTGGCTGGTCAAGTCACTGTGCGGGCTGGATGAGAAGACCACCTTTCAGACCTGGACCGTTATGGAAACCGTGGTCGGTGTCTGCGGCTTTCTGGTGGCTCTGGTCATCTCTTTCTTTGCATAATATGTTTTAACAGCTCATAAAAATGGCCCCGGGTCGGTTTAAGAAGACGCCCGGGGCCATTTTTATTTTCTGATTTGTTCAGATAAACTTATACCTTAGCTCGCAGCCATAAGAGATTCTGCTGCAAATATTTACCGCCCGTTCCATGACGGCTGAAATCTTCCCTGCTTCCATTTCGATGTTCATTTCTTTTAAGTCCTCTGAAAACCTGATAGTTTTCACTCCATCTACTTTGGCCAGCTCACGTTGAATCTTTCTCGCCTTCAGCCGGTCTGACAGGGCGAAAACACAATAACTCCTGTGCAAGCCTTCTCCTCCTTTCCTGCTGGATTCATATATTACTATTGTTGTCAGAAGGAGAAGTCTTTAAACATCAAATGAAGGCCTTTGCAACTGTTGTAAATAAAAAACACACCACAAATCCGGTCACAGTGGGCACCAGCCAGGAAACAGCCGTCCATTTCATGCTCTGAGTCTCTTTTCGGATGGTGAGACAGGTGGTGGAACAGGGCCAGTGCATCAGGGAAAACAGCATGGTGCTGACCGCTGTAATCCAGGTCCAGCCATTGTCGGTGAGAAGCTGTTTTAAAACAGACAGATCGTGAATCTCCCTGAGGCTTCCTTCTGCCATATAGGTCATGATGATGATGGGAACCACGATTTCATTGGCCGGAAAGCCCAGGATAAATGCTAAGAGGATGACTCCGTCAAGCCCCATAAGTCTGGCAAAGGGGTCCAGAAAACCGGAGCACTGGGCCAGCAATGTGGCATCCCCTATCGTGATATTAGCCATACACCAGATGACCAGGCCCGCGGGGGCTGCCACTGCCACGGCACGGCCCAGCACAAACAAGGTGCGGTCCAGCACGGAACGCAAAAGTACCTTTCCGATCTGGGGCCTGCGGTAAGGAGGCAGTTCTAAGGTAAAGGAGGAGGGAACTCCCTTTAATATGGTCATTGACAGCAGTTTGGAGATGAAAAGGGTCATGAATATTCCCAAAATGATCACGCCTGATAGAATGGCGGCTGATAATACAGTGGAAAAGGGGCCGGCTGCTCCGCTGACAAAGAACATGGCAATTATGGCAATCATGGTGGGATATCGTCCATTACAAGGAACGAAGTTATTGGTAATCATGGCAATCAGGCGTTCCCTTGGGGAGTCGATGATGCGGCAGCCTATGATTCCGGCTGCGTTGCAGCCGAAGCCCATGCACATAGTA
>DGRE01000013.1 GCA_002389905.1 Hungatella sp. UBA4396
GTGCCATGCCTGGCACACATAAGAAAGACCTTGTGCCCCGGCTGAATCAGCCGCAGGCACAAGGTCTTTTTACAATCCTGGTTTTACAGATTATTTTATTACCTCTTCCTTCAAGAAGAAATATCCGTTGTTGATTGTTGCTGCAACTGCCTTAGAGGAAATTGTGGCGCCGGATACGGCATCCACATCCGTCGCATTGACAGGCTCTCCTGCCGGTTCTTCCTTTTTCCCTTCTGCCAGGCCTGCCTCTTCCAGCTTCAGCGCCGCCTGCTCTTCAGGAGACAAATCAGAAAACGGTTCCGTCAGCTTTTCCCCTTCTATGGAGCTTGTCAGCAGTCCTGCCTTATATAAGGCATTCATGGATTTTCCTTCGGAAGGCAGATCGGCAACAGGAGTCTCCATCTTTTCTCCTTCAAAGGAGCTTTTCAAAAGACCGGCTTCATATAAGGTGCGCATGGTCTTTGCCTCCGGTGAAGTATCCTCAGGCTTCCACTGTGCGGGATCATAGTTTTCATCAGCCAGATTCACGGCTTCCCCTTCTCCGGCAGTGCCTGCCGCACCTGTAACCGGGGACAGAACTTCCAGATCAGCCACCTTTACAGGCGCTGCAATATCCTGAAACTGATTTAAAAATCCGTCTTCCGTCACCTTTGTGCCAATACCTGCTGTTTCTCCCTGTGATGTAACAGTCAGCTTTAAAATATGTTCTCCTGTCTGGTCAAAAACCACGGCAGTTTCAATATCACCTGCAAACCCTTTTGCAGTTCCGTATACCACATAGCTTCCGTCGGCCAGTGTATGTAATTCCTTTACCTGGTACTTGTCTCCGTTCAATCCTGAAATATCTGCCACTGTGCCGCTAAACGCTGCTGCTGCCTGCTTTTTCACTGTCTCCGCAGTAAAAATCGTTCCCAGGGATAAAACACACATCACCCCTGCTGCAATGACCTGATCATATCTTTTTTTCCGCATATTCTCATCTCCTACACATGTTAGATATAAAACCCTTTATACTGAAATGATATCAAACAGTCTGTCATATGTAAAGATTTTTCGTTAAAATTATGACACATTTTTCCTCTGTTGAATTTGCGGATTAAAAATGCTATAATAAATCAATAAAGAATCACTTATCCCAAATACGCTGAAAATCAGATCGGAGCACCCATGAACATAGAAAACCAGAATCTTCTGCAAGCAAAACGCATGATACTGATAGGAGCAACAGGCCGCAACAGCGGAAAGACCACCCTTGCCCTCCAGATTATCAACGCATTTCAAAATAAAGTACCCATTATCGCATTTAAACTGATTACCGTAAGAGATCACGAAGACATCTGTCCCAGAGGAGGACATGGCTGCGGGATATGCAAGGGGCTGAAGGGCTGCTTTGATATAACGGAAGAAAATGGAACTGGGAACAAAGACACCATGGTGATGAAAAAGGCCGGGGCCAGACAGGTTTATCTGATCAGGGCATTGAAAGAACATGTGGGGGAAGCTTTGGAGGAAGCCTTGAAAGCAGTTCCCGAAGAGGCTCTTATCCTATGTGAATCCAACAGTGCGCGCCTTTCCGTTGAGCCAGCCTGCTTTATTATGATCCAGAGCAGCACTGCCTCCTCCATCAAGCCTACGGCACAGGCGGTAATGACCTATGCCGATGTGATTCTCCCGCAGGATGAAGCTTCCTTTGCTGAATTTGTTCAGGAACAGCTTCCCAAAACAATTGGAATCGATTTATAGGTCAGCCCAGCAGAGGGCTGGCTTCTCCCATGCAGAACAGATTAAGTCTGTGAAGGGCTCTTGTACAAGCAATGTATAAGAGCTTTTTGTCATCCTGGCTGTAATAATTTCTCCTGTCAGCATCACATATTAAGACAGCGTCAAATTCCAGCCCCTTTGACATATACACAGGGATGATGAATACGCCATGCAAATCTGTACTGCTCTCATTTTTCACCAATTGAACATCAATCTTATTTTTTAACCGGTCAAACAGGAACATGGCATTTTTCTCAGTCTTGCAGATCAGTCCGATTGATTGGTAGCCTTTTTCCATACAAAGCTGGATTTCTGAAATGATTTTGCCGCTCAGTGATGATTGGTCAGCCATTTTATAAACCTGGGGCTCCTCTCCCTTCCGGTTAAAGCTCTTTACCTGTGTGCTGCCTCCAAGAAGCTTCATTCCGTAATTTAAAATTTCATTGGTGCAGCGGAAGCTTTTATCCATGGTCACAAGAGAAGTCTTTTTCTTATTCAAGATTCTTCCGATCTGGTTATATAAGGATAAATCCTCACTTTTTTCCAACGTCTGGTTAATATCTCCCAGAACTGTAAATTTGGATTTTGAAAACAGCAGACGGAAAATCTCAAAATGAAGGGGGTAATAATCCTGGGCCTCATCGATGACCACCTGCCTGATGGTTTTATATTTGCTGGTTCCATTGACCTTTAAACTCAAGCAGGCAAGAGCCGCAGCATCATCATAGTACAGAAACTGACCGCATAAGTTCTCCTGGGTAAAGGTTAAAATGTCTTCTATGCAATCTGGAAGTTTTATTCCCTTTGCCATGCTGTAAAAATACTCTTTGTCATAAAACAGTTTTCTGTAAAGCTCTCTGACACGAAGTTCTGTAAAACCTCCTATCCTTTCCTTTATGAGCAGCTCTTCCTGCCTGTTGACAGAACGTTTCTTCGCCTCTCCTGCCAAATCCAGAATATACGTTTCCAGCAGCTTTAATTTCGTTCCCAGAAGAGTTTCTTTCCCGCCCGAGCATACCTTTTCTTTTAGAGTCTCTTTCCTTACAATACACGATCCATTATAGAAAACATCTTCAAATTCAATCCATCGGTAAGGAAGATCATCGATAAACCGTTCTAATATCTCTAAAAACTCCTGAGAGGTCTTAAATTCTATGGTTTTTTTAATGATATTCCTGTAACGGGAGCTTGAAATCAGATTTTCCAAAAATTTATTTCTGGACTGTATTTGTTCACTTTTCAGGATTTCAGAAAGAATTTCTTCAAACACAACAGAGAGCACATTTTCCTCTCCCAGCTCCGGCAAAACATGGGAAATGTACTGTTCAAACAAGGTATTGGGAGAAATGATGATGATATTATTGGCGGACAGCTTAGAGGACAGCCCCTGATACATCAGATAGGCAGCCCGATGGAGGGCAACAGAGGTTTTTCCGCTTCCAGCCACCCCTTGCACCATCATCAGATCATTTTCCATATCCCTGATGACCATATCCTGATCCCTCTGTATGGTTTCTACAATGGCCTTCATCTGGGAGGAAGTATTTTGAGAAAGAAGCTTTCTCAAAAATTCATCGATGATCTGCACCTCGGCATCAAAGAAATATTCCAGTGCGCCTTTCCTGATTTCATACTGGCGTTTCAAACTCACTTCCCCTGTAATCCGTCCCCCGGGCGCATCATAAAAGGACGGTCCTGTCACAAAGCGGTAAAAGACACTGGCTATGGGAGATCTCCAGTCATAGATAAAGATCTCATTTCCATTGTCCCCCTTTAAGGAAGACCGCCCGATATAGATCTTTTCAAATTCATCCTCGTCATCAAATTTAAAATCGATCCGGGCAAAATAAGGTGATTGGATCATATTCTCCAGCAATGCGATTTTATTTTCCACTGCTTCATAATCTGCAAGCTTATCTGTAATGGGGTCTACATACTGGTTTAAATCTGCAAGAGCTTCAAATGCTTCACTGCCCCAAAGACTGCCTATGGAATGGGACGTGTTTTCCCGCAGTTCCTTTTTAGCCGAGATAATGGCCGACTTATTCTCCTCATTGCGCTCTCTCGCCTGATTCAGTTGTTTTTTCGCTAAAACTATGGTTTGTTCTAACCTCTTTTGTTCAAACTCCAATTCAGAATTGTTGTTTTCCATAATCAACATCACCTCTCTTTTAAAATGGGCAGGAATTAAAAGCCCCAAATGCTATGGTAAAAAGTCTAACACAACCGGAATTGGAAAAACAGTCTTGTTGTTGGTGATTATATGTGTTACAATATAGACAGAGAGAGAAAGGCAACTGCCGCAGACGCACAGTTGCCTTTCTTTCTGATTTTAATATACATTTCCATTTTCGCGGAACTCCCGCCACACATTCTCAAAAAAATCATCATCTTCCGGCACCGCTCTTACTTCCCGCCAGGAAAATTCACACTTGCTGCCATTCCAGCATACTTCCTGTACTTTATCTCCCATTGAACCGTTATCCAGCTTATAGATAAACTCATCGGGCAGTTCGGCATAGGGGCGTAATCCTTCCGGATCGGTATACAAAGCGCTGCCCCGGCTCCCTCCGCCTTTGTCCAAATAATCAAGCATTGCTTCCAGGTAGACCTGCTGGCATAAAAGCATGTCCCGCAGCCGGAAAGCCTGCTGCAGCTGCCCATAAGAAGCGGCCCGGCCATTACTGCCCAGCCCTTCTCTTCGTTCTTTGACCCGTTCCAGCAGCTGCTCCATCCCGCTCCGGCTGCGGATGGAGGCCCCAAACCGGCTCATATCCGCTGCTGTCTCATTCCAGATAGTCCGAATCTCCAGAGGATGGCTGCTGTCTAAAACAGCGTTCCCAAACTCCCTGGCCCTTCCCAGTTCCTTTTCCAGTAAAACTCTGTAACCTTCCTCATCACCAGTTCCGTGTCCATGACAGGCAATATACTGGGCCGCTCTGGCGGAGCCGACCTGTCCGGCATTCAGCGCACTTCCGCCGGGCCGGTATACGCCATGGCTGGCGGCTGCCTCTCCGGCTGCAAACAAGCCCTTTACATTGGTCTGCCACCAGGAATCAATGGCCAGACCGCCGTTATTATGCTGGGCACAAAGCGCAATCTCCAAAGGCTCTCTGGACAAATCCACACCTCTGGCCCGGTAAAACTCTACCGCCGGCTGATTCATGTGAAGAAGCCGCTCAAAGGGCGTACCAAAACATGCCCCGGCCTGCTGCAAATAATCCAAAGCCTCCTGCCCAAGCTGTCCAAAATCAATTTCCCCTCCGCCCGGATTGGCCCTGAAATCCAAAAATACCTTCCGGCCTTTTTTCTGTTCCAGATAAACCAGGATATCCACAATGGAGCTTCCGCCAGCCACCTTGCGCACATCAAAGGGCCATTGATAACCTTTTAAAAATACCATAGTCAGAAGCTCAGCCGGATTGGAAAAGAAATCATATAAAAACTCCCGTTCATCCGTTCCATCTTCCTTTGCGGAAATAAATCTGGGCAATACCTGCATATAGGTTCCTGATACATTCCAGCGCGGATTTACCGAAGCCAGTCCATACTGCCATTCCGTTAAATTCTTTCCGGCTGCTCCGGCTGCAAAGGCCGTACCGGTTGCCCCAAAATGTCCGGCAGGGTATACACTGTCCCCATAGATACCGGCAGGCCCGCCGGTTGCCCAGATAACATTCTGGCAGCGGAAGGCCACATACCGCATATCTTCCTGTTCTGCATTCCGGCAGTCCAGACAAAGCAGTCCGCAACAGGATTGCCCGTCGCTGAGAATAGCAATGGCCAGCAATCCGTCAAAAACAGGAATCTGTTTTTCTTCCACCGACCGCTGCAGGCATTCGGTCATGATTTTACTGGTATAAGGGCCGACGCTGGTCGCCCGCCGTCTGGGGTCATGGTCCGTCTTATAACCGATATACTCGCCCCACCGGTTCCTGGGAAACGGTACTCCCAGGCCAACCAGTTTTAAAAACCCCTGGGCTGAAAGAGCGGCTTCACAAAGAGCAATATCACCGTCCACACATTGTCCGTCAAACAAGGTCTGGGCCATTTCCCTGATACTGTCCGCCTCTTCTCCTGACAAGGTCAATTTATAATACGTCTGCTTATCGCTTCCTGTGTTTCTGCTGGTTCCACGGTTAATCCCTTCCGTAACAACCGCTATATCCTGCTGTCCGCAGGAAAACAATTGATCCGCAGCATTATATCCTGCTGCCCCGGTGCCGACCACAACCGTATTTAACCGATATTCCCGCAGTGAAATGCCGTGACAGGAAATTCTTCTCTCTTCCATCTTCTATCCTCTCCTATTGCCCCACAAATCACAGTCTCTTAATATGGAATCCGCCGTCTACATCAATGTAATTGCCTGTTGTATATAAAAAGTCATCTCCGGCAAATACAGAAACTGCATTTGCCACATCCTCCGGAGTGCCCCATCGGGCAATTGGGAAGGCACCGGATTCAAACAGACGGTCATATTTTTCCTGAACAGTACTGGTCATATCCGTTGCAATCACTCCCGGACGGACCTCATGAACTAAGATTCCTTCCCCGGCTAACCGGTCTGCATACAAAGTAGTCAGCATTGCTACTCCGGCTTTGGACACACAGTATTCTCCTCTTCCGGTAGAAGATACCTCTGCGGAACAGGAAGAGATATTGATCACTGTTCCCCGCTTTTTGCCTTCCATGGGCTGTTTTAACATCTGCTTTACAACTGCCTGGGTCAAAAACATATTTCCCTTGGTATTAATTCCAATCACCCGGTCAAAGCTCTCCTCAGTCATCTCCAGCAAATCTGTCCGGACCTGGGGAGCAACGCCTGCGTTATTAACCAGAACATGAATACCGCCAAACTGTGCAACTGCCTGATCCACCAGCCGCTGCCGGTCTCCGGTAACGGCAATATCTCCCTGCACGTACAGATATTCAATTCCCTGAGCAGTCAATGCCTCCAGGTTCTCCCGGCAGCTTTCGGCACTATTTCTGGCCATCAAAACCACACGAAATCCATCCAGTCCCAGACCCATGGCAACCGCATAGCCGATGCCCCTGCTTCCTCCTGTAATTACCGCTGTCTTCTTCATTGCTTCACCTCGGCCAGATATTCTTTATAAGGCTTTAAGTAAACTTCCGTGTCCCGGACCACACATCCGGTCGGCTTTCCGGCCCGGATTAAATCACCGCACTTGCCGCAGGCAACACAAACCTTTTTGGGATCCATCCGGCCATGTTCTAAAATCTGCCTGGGAAATTCCGGATTGGCAAATGATAAACGGCCGTACAGCATACCATCGCACAGTCCGCCCTCCACTGCCCCGGCTGCAAACAAATCCGAATACTGCCGCAAATAAGATGGACCGGAGGCCAGAACAGTCATTTCCGGAACTGCTTTTTTCACCTCGCCAATACCATCAATGATTCTTGCCACCCCATAAAGCGGATGCTCATCCGGAATATATTTCCCCTGATCATAAGGACGGGTAACATGGGTGCTGACATAGGGATTTCCCATTGTTAAATTCAGCATGGGTATATGATACTCATCATACAGACTGAGGACCAGACGAATGGGCTCAGTCATATCCGGCTTGATCCCTTCCCCTTCTTTTACCCCGAAACCGTATGGATAGGCAAATCCGTCAAAAATACCGATTCTTGCGGTCACCATAAAGTCTTTATTCTCATAGGCTTTGGCAGCCTGGATTCCATTGCGTAAAAGCCTGGTCCTGTTTTCAAAGCTGCCCCCATATTCGCCCGGACGGTTATAGGCAGAAGAAAGTTCTGCCAGCAGATAACCGTGGCATGACTTAATATCAACCGCATCAAACCCGGCTTCCCTGGCCAGCAGAGAAGCTTCTCCAAATTTCTCTTCCAGCCCTTTTAAGTAATCATCAGAAACAATGCAGGAATCATCGGCTTTTCTCAGCTTTTCATAATCCGGGTGGCGGTAGGCAATCAGGGGAGCCGGCTTTCCGTCCGGATTAGAGTAACGGCCGCTGTGATTAGCCTGCATCACCAGATAAGGAGTAAATCCGTTGGCTTTCCGTCCGGCTTCCTTTATGGTCTCTGTAAACTGTTTATAGGCTTCCAGATTGTCTCTGGTCAGCATAAGCTGATGAGCGCTGGAACGTCCCTCCGGAACAATAGAAATTGCTTCAAACCAGATGATCCCGCTGGCCCCTGCCGCTTCTCTCACATATCTGCGGGTTGTCAGTTCTGACGGGGAGCCGTCAGGCAGGGAATCCGCCCCTTCCATGGGAGCAATCCCCATACGGTTGTTCACCGTTATCTGTCCAAATGTCAACGGTTCCTTTAATATGTGGGTATCTTCTGCAAAGGGCAGGCAAATATTCAGTTCCTTTGCTTTAGCCTGTATTTCCTCCAGACTTTTATAGGTAAATTTTTCGTGTTTTCCCATTTCTTCAGCCTCCGTAATTTTAAATCAATGCCAGCGACAGGGCTGGTACAAATGTGATCACCAGTAAAGCAGCAATAAGAATAAATATAAAAGGTATGGCCCCCTTAATGGAATCCGTCAATGACAGCTTTGATATGCCGGAAGCCACAAACAGATTTAAACCAAAGGGCGGAGTCAGCATTCCAATAGCCAGATTGACAATCATAATCACGCCAAAATGAACAGGGTTTACTCCCAGATTTGTAACCACCGGCAGCAACAAAGGGGTTAAAATAAGCACTGCAGCACTGGAATCCATGACCATTCCAACAAACAGCAGCAGCAAGTTGATAATCAGCAGAATCACCACCCGGTCCTGGGAGAAATTCAGGATGCCTTCCGCAATAGCAGACGGAATCTTTTCATAAGTCAGATACCAGCTAAATGCCTTGGAACAAGCAATGACAAACATAATCATGGAGGAAGTGACAACTGACTTTTTGGCGATTTTAAACAAATCACTGAGCTTGATTTCCTTATAGACAAACATTCCGATCACCAGGCTGTATACAATCGCCAGGGAAGCCGCCTCCGTGGGCGTGGCCATGCCGGAATAAATACCGCCAAGCACGATCACCGGCATTAAAATACTGAGTATGGAATCTTTAAAAGCCTGCCCTACTTCTCCGATCGTAGGACGCTGGGATTTATCAAATTGTTTTACCCGTGAATAAATAACCGCAACAACAATCAGAACCGCGCCAATAAATATTCCAGGAATTAATGCCGCCAGAAACAGATCACTGACTGAAAGTTCCGCTACCACGCCGTAGGTCATCATTGTAATGCTGGGAGGAATGATGATTCCCAGAGAACCGGCCGCACAGATCAGACCCACCGTAAACTTTTTTGAATACTTTGCATCAATCATATTAGGAATCATAACACTTCCGATGCCGGCAACCGTAGCTGGACTGGAACCGGATAAAGCAGCAAAAAACATACAGGAAATAACCGTTGTAATGGGAATACCCCCGGTGATCCAGCCAAAACACTTGTTGGCAAAGTTGATCAGCCGTTTGGAAGTTCCGCCCTGTACCATTAAATCACCGGAAAAGATAAAAAACGGAATCGCCATCAAGCTGAAGGAATCAACTGCTGCAAACATCTTACGGGCAATTACCTCTGTCACAATACCGTTTTGCTGGAAACAAATCAGCGTTGACATTCCGGTGGTAATGCCGATGGGCACCCCGATAATCAGAAAAATAACAAAAAATAATGCTAGCATCTCTTACTTTGCCTCCCTTTTTCCAAAAATATCAATCGCTTCAACGAACAGATTTTTTAACTGAATCAGATACCGTATCATCATCAGCAGCAATCCCACCGGAACGGAAGCATAGGGAATATAGAGTGGTATCTTCAGCGATGTAGAAGCTGAACCTATGTCATAAGCACCGATCACCATATTGACCCCGGCCATTGTAATCAGGCCGCAAAAGACCACACTGATGATCAATGAGACCATTTCCAGAAGTAATTTACCTTTTGGAGGCAGAATATTGGGAAGTGCATCCATATTCACATGGGCCTTCTCCCGCACAGCAATGCTGCTGCCCAGAAAAATAAACCAGACAATCATCATCAGGGCTATCTCCTCTGACCAGGAAATGGAGTAATTGGCAAAGTAACGCAGAATTACCTGCACAAAAACCAGCAAAGATGTCATGATTAATAAGCTGGAAGCAACATATTCCTCCACTTTATTTAACTTTTCCAAAAGCCGTTCCATTAATTGGTCCCTCCCTGAACATTATACTTTGCAACAATATCAAGCAGCTCCTGTCCGCGTGCAGTCCTGGCAAATTCAGCATAAACACTTTCTGTCTTTTCACGGTACTCCAGCTTGGCTTCTTCCGTAAATTCAGATACAATCACTCCGGCATCCACAATTTCCTCATAGTAGTCCTGCTCTTTTTCCCCGTTGATTTCCCATTGGTATTCTGTCACTTCTGCAATGGCTTCGTGTAATATCAATCTCAGTTCTTCCGGCAGGGAATCATACTTTTGCTTGGATATAATAACTGGATATCCCATGAATCCATGACTGCTCAGAGTCATATATTTCTGTACTTCATAAAACCGGCGGGAGGCAATATTGGAAAGCGGATTTTCCTGCCCATCCACGGTACCCGTCTGAAGCGCGGTATACAATTCACTAAACGGCACTGAAATCCCGCCTGCATTCAGCGTACGGAACTGAGACACCAGCAAGGGACTCTGGCTGACCCTGATTTTCAGACCGCCTAAATCGTCAACACGTTCCACCGGCCGCACGGAGTTGGTTAAATGCTTAAATCCTCCGGTCCAGTAACCAAGGCAAACTAAATTTTTCTCCGACAGATATTCATTGAATTTTTCTCCCAACGCTCCGTTGAGGGCTTCATATGTAGCTTCTTCCGTTGTAAACAGGTAAGGCAAGTCAAACAATTCAAACTCGCTGATAAATGAAGTCAGCACACTGGTTGTCGGTGCATTCATATGCACAGCATTCATCGTCATCAATTCCGTAATTTCCTGATCCGTTCCCAACTGGGAATCCGGATAAATATCTACCAGGATCTTTCCTTCCGACTTCTCTTCCAACACCCGTTTAAATTCTTCTGCTGCCAGTCCTTTTGGTGTCCTTCCGCTGACAACATGAGCGAATTTAATCTCAACCGGCTCATCTCCTTTTACCAACGCAGAGCCGGAGCAGCCGCTCAGCAGCAACACAGCAGCCATACATACCGGAAATAACTTTTGTTTCATTTCCACAAATTTCCTCCTTGTGTGCATTCTTTTTTATATATTTTTACGCATTTATAATATATCAAATAATAATACTGGATTGTACGAAAAGAATGGGGTAAAATTGATAAAAAGTGGGGTGTTAAACATGAAGAAAAGTATCAGCGAAACCATAAAGGCTTACAGGGCCGACGACAGCCTTTCTCAATCATATCATTTTCACAATGGATATGAACTGATTTTTATAGAAAAAGGCAGCTCTGAATTTATTATTAACGATAAACAAATGCATTATCATCAAAATGATATTATATTTATTAACCAGATGGAAAGACATCAGATGAGACCTCTCAGCGATGAGTATATACGGTATGTGATTATCTTTGAACCCGAGTATTTTGATCAATTTATTCATGATCATATGCTGTGTTCCATTTTTAAGCAGCGTCCAGCCAATTTCCAAAACGGCTTTCATTTACCCGAACCGTCTGCAGCCTTTGCTTTGGAACTCCTAAAAGCATGTGTGAATGAGTGCGAAAATAAAAACCAATTTTTTAAAATGGCCATTATGTCAAACACCCTTGCACTGTTAATACACCTGTACCGGAATTTTACTTCCCTATTTCCTTCAGTAAGAACTAACTCAACGACCGCTGCTGCCAGCAACATTCAAAATTATATTGACCAGCATTATCTGGAAGACCTTTCCGTTGACTCACTTGCAAAAGAATTCCATTTAAACAGATACTATATTATGGAGTTTTTTAAAGATGTGACCGGATATACCCTTAAACAGTACATCATTTTAAAAAGAATCTCTTACGCTAAAAATTTGCTTTATTATTCGGATAAGAATGTCTCAGAAATAGCTGCTGCTTCGGGTTTTAATAATGTCAGCAACTTTATACGGGCTTTTAAAAACCACGAGAAGGTGACGCCGTTGAAGTTCCGGAACCTTAATCATGTCCATTTAACGGGAGGAGATATTTTATAGCCGCTTAAAAATTTTCCTCATTACTCTTCATTCTGTCATACAGAAAGGCAACCCTGCTTCTGCTGCAAGTTGCCTTTTTGTATGAGTAAATCTGCTATTTAGTCAGATTCCTTGCTGTAAGTTTCTTTTTCCGGATTCTTACAACGCCTGCGGTATTGATCCATAATATCTTTGAATATTTCACCATTTGACGGTGATGTATATGTCACTGCATTGGCCCCTGCTTCAATAACGGCCTCAATCGATTCTCTGGTCGGCCCTCCTGTTGCAATGATGGGAAATGTTCCATCAATTTTGCGCAGTGCCTTGATAATCTCGACAGTGTTCTTTCCGCCGGATACATTAACAATCTTTGCTCCGGAACCCAGCATCCGCTCTTCTAAGTTCTCATCGATTGAAATAATTGATAATATGATGGGAATGTCAATGATTTCAGCCAGGTCTTTTACAAATTCTGTTTTTGTAGGAGCGTTCAGCACGACAGCCATGGCTCCGTGGAGCTCAGCATCAAGAGCAATATCACGAACTCTCCCCCCGGCAGTTGTACCGCCGCCAACGCCTGCCAATACCGGTTTTTGTGACACATCAATAATTGCCTTTGTAATCTGCATTGTAGGGGTAAATGGATATACGGCAATAACTGCATCAGCATTACAATTGGCAATAATAGCAACATCGGTAGAAAATAAGATGGATTTAATCCGTCTTCCATTAATAATAATCCCTGTTGCACGGTTAATGGCATCAGGTACAATTACTGTATGACTACGTAACTTGGTATCAATTCTCGGGACAATTCTGTCTTTCATATGCGTGTCCTCCTCTGCCTTTTATGTAAATTATTTTTTATTACCTGTCCGCTAAAGATATAAATATGGCAGATTTCGAATTTACGGTATTTTGTTAAGCTGCCCACCCAAACAAATACATAAACCAAAACCTGCCTACGCTGATTTTATCATCTATTGCACTAACTAACAATTCCTTATTTTATTTTTTATTGCTTTTTCATTGCAAGATCAACTTATCTTGTATGATATAAGAAGTCTTGTTTTCCATGTACAGTCAGGAAAATAAGAGGATCAAACCAGCCATTACTGGCAATATTTCCCCATCAGATATTTTCGGTATTCATCCTCTGTCCGCTTTACTCTGGCTAAATATTTCTGATATTTCCGTTCTTTCGTGACATATGCCCGTTCCATAATCATATTAACTGCAATTCCGGCTGCAATAACAGTGCCACCTAAAAACGATGTATCTGAATGATAGTTACCCGACATCACATCCAAAAACACCCCGGTAAACACCTGCCCCACAAAAACAAGCATGGTTAGCTGAAAGGCCGGGATTTGGGGAACAATGATATTAAAAAGCATCACTGCTGCTACGCCGAGAATACCGCCTGTATAAATCCATATCCGAAATTTATTATCTGAGATAACATTTAAATGTGTACCTCTTGCGACAATAAATGCAATCATTACGGTAATCGGAAGCCCAACCAGGTGGTTGACCAGTGAACCATTCAAAGCACCGATTTTTTTAGCCAAATACGCATTAACGGTTCTGGACAGCACCACCGTAATCCCCGAGCCAAAAGATATAAATACAGCCGTCAAACCAGTGGAAACTGTATTATCCAGCATCAGAACAACACCAAAGACAGCAAATGCCAGACCAAATATAGATGTTTTTTGAAATGGCCTTTTTTCCATACCAAACCAGCCCAAAATATCAATAAATAAAGAAGTGACCGTCTGTCCCAGCAGCCCCAATGCAATAATACTTGTCATACTGATATGTCCGAAGGCTAAATTTGAAAATATGGTGGTCAAAACACCTATGGCACCTCCCAGATAAATCCACTTCGGCCTATGAACAAAAAGTGCCTTCTTTTCTTTATGTATCATATAAAACGACAGCGCAAACAGCGAGCCGATTACATGAATAATTACTGCTGCTGTGAAAGCTCCATATTGATCTGATAACCCACCGTTAACAGAAATCATAACAGACAGCAGAATACCCGATATAAAAGATAAAAATTGATACATGCTATTCCACCTCCCTATCAAATAATAACAAAATAATTACCGCAGCACATAGGACATTTGTCATAGTGTTTTTATGATTTTCTGTTATAATGTATAGTGAGGTGATAAATTTGAAGAAACTTCCCCTAAAAAAAGAACACATAGATAAACTTGCGGAATACGGCTTGCAGAATATACCGTCAGAGGCTTGTTCCTGCATGCGCTTTTCATCAGGTGAAGAGGTTTTAAGGGAAGGATCGCCGATTTCCTGGCTTTCCATTGTAGTTGATGGCAGGGCGAAAGTCTGCCGCACCGCTCCTAACGGCAAAAGTCTCATTCTTTGCTATTATATTTCCTACGGAATGATCGGCGATGTTGAATTGATGACAAGACAGGAAATTGCCGCCTCTTCCGTCATAGCTATTACATATTTTGAGTGCATTGTGATAAATTATCAAAACTGTTTAACTGAATTAAAAACCAATATATTTTTTCTGAACAAGCTGGGAACCGAACTGGCAGAAAAGCTGTATAAAAGTGCGGAAAGCTTTACCTCCTCAGCATTATATACCGGGGAACAGCGGCTTTGCACCTATATACTTCAGACTTCACACCGGGGCCATTTCAGCGATATCCTGACAGATGTCTCCTGTTCAGTGGGTTTGAGCTACCGCCATATGTTCCGGCTGCTGGGACAGCTTTGTGAGGATGGGGTATTGGAGAAAAGAGAAAGCGGATATTATATCTTAAACCGTAAGGAACTGATCCGCCGTTCTCACACTGCGGCTGATTCACCCGATATAGTAAAATAGAATATACAAATAAAAACAAGCGTATCATTCTAAATGAACGAAACGCTTGTTTTTATTTTATAGAGTAACTTATAGTTTTCACATACCTGGCGGCTTACTCTTTTTCCCCTTTCCATAAACAGGCTGACATATCGACCCGGCCATCCGGTAGAAAGGCTACGCCTTCGGCTTTCAGCATAGCCGTGCGGAGTTCCGGAAAACTGCCGCCGGCAATAGAACCATCAGCCATTACCACCCGCTGCCACGGCAAATATTCCGGACAGAAACGCATTGCCCGGCCAACCTCCCGCGCAGCACGGGGCCTTCCAAGCATAAATGCGATTTGTCCGTATGAAACCACCTTACCCTGAGGAATCCGCTCTACAACATCATATACCTGGGTGAAAAATTGACTCATAATCTTGCTCTCTCCTTGATCAATTAGAGGATTTATCAGAAGTATGTTTCATTTATTCTGTTAAATTAATGGTGATTGCCTTAGGTCTTGTCATTGCTTCTATGGAATACTTCACCCCCTGGGTCCCCATACCGGAGGCTTTTACTCCTAAAAATGGGAAGTGATCCGGGCCTCTTTCTGTCTTATTATTAATTTGTACGGTTCCCACCTCTAATTTTTCAGCAATGCGGAAAGCCTTGTTGATATCTTTGGTAAATACGGAAGACTGCAGGCCATATTCTGAGCGATTGGCTATCTCTACCGCTTCCTCCATATTTTCCACCCGGATAATGGGAAGAATCGGTGAAAACGGTTCCTTCCAAGCAATCTCCATATCTACTGTTACATGATCCAGTAAAGTAGGATAGATCAAATTTCCTTCTCTCTTATTTCCCACAATCAGGCCGGCACCTTTTGCAATGGCATCCTGAATTAAAAATTCGGCAAAATCAGCAGACTTCTGATCGATCAAAGGAGTGACCACCACATTTTCCCTGGGATCGCCTACAGGCAGCTTTTCAATTCCGGCTTTCAGCATATCTACTAGCCGATCTGCTACTTCATCGGTGGTAATAATGCGTTTCACCGCCGTACAGCGCTGTCCGGAATAAGAGAATGCACCTTCCACAATATTTCTTGCCGCATATTCCAAATCAGCATCTTCCAGCACAAGAGCCGCGTCCTTACCGCCAAGCTCCAGCAACAGAGGGGTCATGCAGGATATCTGGGATAAGTGCCTGCCTACCTCCGTACTACCTGTAAAATTAATGAAGTCTATGCCGCCATGTGTTACAATATAGTCGCCGATCTCGCTGCCTTTACCGGTAACGGTCTGCAGCACTCCTCCAGGCAATCCTGCATCCTGCAACGCCTTTACAAGGTGAAGGGCACTGATGGCTCCCTGCGTAGCGGGCTTTAATATAACCGTATTCCCCCCAATCAGTGCCGGACCTATCTTAGAAGCAGATAAATTAATGGGATAATTAAAAGGTGATATGGCTAATACAGTACCAAGAGGAACTCTTTTTACATAAGACATCTTATTGCGGGAGCCTCCCGGGAAATTCTCCCCGCTCACCGCTATCCCTTCCAGGCTCTTTCCCGCATCCGCAGTAAACCGGAGAAAATCTGCGGTTCTCTTCACTTCTGATACAGAAGATTTCTTGTCTTTTGCAATCTCCATCATCAGAATATCCGATATTTCTTCCGCCCTTTCCTCCAAAAGCTCTGCTGCTTTGTACAATATCCCAGCCTTTTCATATATTGGAACACTGCTCCACAAAGAGAGACTTTCTTTGGAATACCGGATAACCTCATTAACCTCTTCTTTGCTGAGTGCCTGTATCTCACCCACAAGAGAACCGTCTGCCGGGGATGTTATGGTAATGACCTTACCCGATGCTGATTCCACCCACTGTCCATTGATTAAATTTCCATAAATAAGCTTTTCATTGCATAATCCAGACATATCGATCTCTCCTTTCCATGTCTCCGTGATTTTCATATGATTATAATATATCATAAATATGAGAGTCAGATACCAATAATATTGCATTATAATTTGCGGAAGTAATTTTAAGTTTGTTTTATTCCTTATATTCCCGCTTTTCTTCTAAAAGCTCATAATCAACCCATTCATGATTTGGATTTGTTTCAGTAAGTACAGCTTATTCGTTCACAACCTTGTTAACCAGGCGCAAAAACGCCTGTACACCTATCTCTAACTTATCATCGGGTGTATGTTCTTCTTTACAGTGAGACAATCCGCCTTCTGACATCACGAACATCATAACTGTCGGTACCTGCGTTGCCATTTCTACTGCATCATGCAAAGGTCCGGAATACATATTAGTTGGTTCTCCAGTTTGCTCTTCTACTGCGGTTTTACACAATTCAATCAAATGATCATCAAATAACTGGGGAGCCACTGTACAAATCTTGTCCCACTTTGCAGTAACACCATGGTCTTTTGCCGCCTGCTCAACAACCTGCTGTGCTTCCTCGTGCATTTTCTTTAAATCAACAGGGTCAATGGTCCTTTGATCCAGAGAAATCACACATTTTCCTGGTACAATGGTTACAACATCAGGTTCGACACGTACCTGTCCAACTGTACATACAGCATTGTATTTCAGAGCAATTTCTTTAAAAGCCAGCGCAGATTGAGCCGCTGCCAAAAAGGCATCCTGGCGCATTCTGGTTGGGAATGAACCGGCATGTGAAGATTGTCCGGTGAATTCAATAGAATAACGTTCTACACCTGCAGCGCCATAAACACTGGAAACATCTTTACCTGTGTTCTGAAGAACCGGTCCCTGTTCAATATGCAGCTCAAGATAGCTCATCAGATTACGGGCTTTCATTTGGGTATGTGCATTTAACATGTTTGCCGGTTCAACATCATACTTCCTCACCGCATCCTCAAATTTTACTCCATTTACATCTCTTCTTCCCATAAGTTCATCGATATCCAGAGAACCGCTGGCCGCCGAAGAACCAAGACAGCTGTAACCAAATCTCGCTCCCTCTTCATCAGCCCAGTTAACAGCATATATGGTCTTCCTGGGCTTGACGCCATTTTTATAATATTGTCTTAAAACTTCCAGACCTGCAACAACTCCCAAAGCGCCATCCAGACCTCCGCCATTGGGAACACAGTCTAAATGACTTCCGATTGCTGCTGCTTCTTCTGTTTCACCTTCCATTTTTGCCCACTGGTTACCGGCAGAATCTATGGTAACTACGGCACCACATTCTTCCGTTTTTGCTTTAAACCAGTCTCTCGCTTTCTGCCATTCCGGTGTCCACGCTACTCGCTGTGCACCTTTTTCATCAGCGGTAAGCGCTGCCAGTTCCTCTAAATCCTCTACGGCTCGTTTTGCGCCTTCATCTAAGTTGTAACTCATAAGGATACCTCCTGCTTTCAACATTCTTTTTACTGCTTTCCTCTGGAATATAATGTTCCTTTTACACTTGTTCTCTTATTCAAAAAATCATTTATAGATTGAATCAGTACTTATCTGATCTCCCTGGCAAACTCCCAGTTGATCCCTCTGTCTCCTGATTGGTACAGCACCTCTTGACCTCCATCAGCCCCCTGCCCTATTACCATTTTCAAAATTCCATCTTCTTCATACGGCATTTCCGGGAAATCAAAGGGCGCATCCTGGCTTGGTTCTTTCTCCATGACGGAATACGGAAGCTGTACCCGCTCTGTATGCTTTCCGCCATCATCTGTCCGAAATAGTTCTGCCTCATCGCCCCCATTATGTGACAGACAGAAAAATCCCAGCTTCTCATCAAGAAAGACAATGCCTGCTGCCACTCCGCCCTGGCCTAAAAACGGATCTTTATTTACAATCATCCAACTCTTTCCCCCGTCTTCACTGTATTCCAGATTATAATAGCGGCTTCCAAGAGCAGCATCTACTTCATTCAAGCGGAACCGGCCCCCATTTTCAAATTGAAATTCCTTGTCCGGATCGATTGGGGCAGGTTTATCTTCATCAGATAATTCGAAGCCCCCTTGATCCTCCCCTTCTGACGCTGCCAGATAGCGTATTGGCGTAATTTCATTTTCCTTACCCGGTACAAATACCGAAACTGTATATCCGCGAATATTGAGGCGATTCTCAGCACCGGCTGTGCCGCCTTCATTTGATTCTACCCAAATGATTCCTGCCGGATTACTTCCCCAGTCCCGTACTCCATAATAAAGAATACCATATTCTTCTTCATCCCACCTCTGCACAGATTCTTTCAAATCAACTTGTTTTAAAATATCAAGCATGGGCTGCAGCTTTTTATGGTTTTCCCCTTGTTCCGCCACTGTCCCATCCAGATAAACCGTGGCCCGTTTTGAGCTGCTTTCATCATAGCTGATCAGATAGGTCTTTAAATTTCCTCTGTCATCATTTCCATACAAATAGGTTTCCAGCGAAGTTATGGTTCCATCCGGTTTGAAATGAAGATTAAAACTGGTGGCAACATAAAGTTCTTCCGGCATTTGAAGCTTCTTCTTAAAATCCTCCAGCATTTTATCCATTCCATCTGAAAAAACATTATCATGAGTAATCTCTACCGTCCTTTTATGACTTCTCTCATATAAAAACCATGATAATTTCCCATTAAAGCTGCTGGCACTATATAAAATTTTCTGTCCATAAAATAATGTAATTCCTATACCAAACAACAGAAATACACACATGTAGCCTCTATACAGCCATGGTTTTTTATGATTCCTTTGCATTGAGGTTTCTTTTAAAACACCGGCCTGTTCTTCCGCCCTTTTTCCTTTCTTTACTGCTGTTATGATAGCTGTCAAAAACATCACACTGAAAAATAATACACATCCTGCTAATACCGGTACATTTCTGCGCCGTCCTCCAAACTGACACAATCGGTATAAATGATGCAAAAACACAAAATATACTGCTGCTGTCAGAGGATTTATCATCAAAAGCCAGAATGCTTTCCAGCTCATTCTTCCTTTATTTTCCTGCATAAGATACATCCTCCAAATTCTCACTCCATATTTTGCTGCTGTTCCTGAATCAAGCGAATATTGGACTGTTCTATTTCATTCAGCATACGTTCATCAAAATCTTCCGGAGCAACCGTTCCTTCATACCAACTGCATTGATTAAAATATCTCTGTAATTCTTCATCATTAAACCGCCTGCCGTGTCTTGCATAAATCTCGTTTCTTGCAATCTGCAGCCGGCTGGCCGAAAGATTCCATAAATCAGGCTCCTGAAGCAGGCTGTTACTGCTGTTAGGAAATACAAATTCATATCCGTCATATTTTGCCGTATCAGACTGAATCCGGAAAGTCTCCCGGATTTGACTGATTTCACGTGTCATTTTCTGGTATTCCTCCATTATGGCACTGTCTTCCATATAAAACGTAACATCGGTAGGCAGTGACATCACATATACGTGGGGACCATCATATCCCCATACTTCGTAATCCGGCAGGTTGACATAGCTGCCATCCGAATATGATTTAATATAGAATAAAACCCCATCACCCATCAGATCATAGGATTTTTTCTGATGGTAGCTGCATCCTCCCTCAAACTCTTTTCTGACAGCCAGACTGTTCCAATCCTTTGGCAAATCCATTTCAAAACCTGGGGCCTGAGAAGCAGGAGGCTGAACCGATGGCTCCTGCCCCGTTTCGGGCTGCTCTGTTTCTATGGTTTCATTTTCTGCCTGCTTTGTATTATTAATTTGCGGCATGGTTTTCTCAGCTTTCGTCTCGTCATATACTCTCGTTTCACCCGCTCTCCGATGGTACGTCCCTATGAACATCAGGCCTCCAAGTGCTGTGCAAATGACAACCATTCCGGTTATAAAAATCCGAATTACAAGCCCGGCCTTATCTTTCAAATAATCCGAAGATTCCGTATAGGTACAGGCTCCATACCTCATTGCCTCCCTGACTGGTGTATTTTCGGGGCTGTACGAAAGCAGAGAATGGCAGATATCTTTTACCTTCTCAATTTCACCTGCCTGTTCATAGACTTTCATTTGAATAGGCATAATAGAAATGCGGTAATATGCCTCCGGATAACGTTCACAATATACGTTCACATAGGCTTCCACCTGTCCGAATTTCTGAGCCATATAGGCTTTCCTGATTTCAGTTAGTAGAAGCCCCGCTTCCCCCGCCCGTTTTAATACGGGATGCTTTTTTATAAGCTGCTTCTGGTACGCAAATTCTGCTTCTGCATCTTCATCTCTTCCCAGCCTCAGAAAGCAGGCCTGGAGCAGATTGCTGTGAAGCAGCCGCATCAGTTTCTTCTCCCGAGCGCCATTCCAGTCATAATCTGCCAACTCCAGGGCCTGAGCATATTTTCCAGTCCGGACAAGCCCGACAGCAGCATTATGTATTTGTTTTTTATAGTAAGACCGGAGCCAATAAAAGCCATAAGCGGCCTCCATCAAAAAAGCGAACGCAGCAGTAAGCGGCCGATTTTCCTTTATAAGTACCTCCATATACTTTTTTGTCCAATAAATTTCCAAAGTATATGCTAAACTCACAATTGCAAGAGTTAAAGTTAAAATAATTCCCATACCGTCTCTTGAATTCAAAAGAATCCATTTATATAAATATTCCTGAAAAAAGTAAAAAACCAATCCACAGATCAAAAACAATTTCAGACACCGATTCCAGTACCGTCTCCTGTCATGAATCAAAAACCATCGCTTTCCGGCTTCAAATGCTGCCTTATTCTCCCCATCTTCCACCAATTGCAATAGTTTTTCTTTTGCATAATTTCTCTTTTTCCTGTTATTCTTAAAAGGCAGAAATACACATAGTATCTCAAATGCAATAACAATATAAAAGTATGCCCGGATATTTGCTATCTCTCCTGTGCCGTATTCAATTGAAGACAGCCCTACTCCACTTAATATTTCCCATTCCCATTTTTCTGTATTGTCAAAACCAAGCAGCAGAAGGCGAATTGGCCCACGGTCTAATGTTTTCTCCCTGACACTTCCCTCGATTGCCAGCCTCGTCCGCTTCTCATCTAATCGTTCTGCATAACTGACCCTAACACGAACGTCTTCTTCTGCAGCAAAAACATGAACATTCCCGCCATTTGCCTCAACATTGATGAGAAATGTCTGCTTTGACGGCATAATTTCCATCTCTGTAACATGCAGCCGCTTTCCTTCACTGAGAAAAAGCCACAGCGCAAAGCAGACGACTAAGCCGATCAACCCATAATACAAGAAACGCATGTTACTTAACTTCACTCCGCTTTTTTTATCCATTCTTCCACCCCTGTAAAAATATATAGAATAAATTTAATGATAGCATAAAAATGAATGAAAGTAATAGCGAATTCATTAATATTTTTTAACAAATATTTTTCTCTCTTGTTCACACTGTAAACGGCTTGTTCTTCAAGGCAAAACAGACAGCCATGACGTTTAAGAATCCGGATACTGTTGACACTCTTCCCTCTCTCAAAATGAAGCGGAATCAAATTATGGAAAGGAGGCGCAGATTGACTTCATGAAGAAGTGAGTTTATAATGAAAGTAGTATCAAAAAATATTGAGCGCTATCTACGGATACAGAATAGGGGTAAATATGAAAGTAACCATGTATGGGACGGAAATTTGTCCTGATTGCGTTAAGGCGAAAAAGAGCTTAACAGCACTTAATGGTATTGAGCTTCAGTATAAGAATATTACCAATGACACAGCCACTTTAAAGGAATTTTTATCCTATCGGGATAACGACAGTATGTTTCAGGAAGTTAAGGAAGCCGGGAGAATAGGGATACCGTTTTTTATATTAGAAAATGGAGAAAAAACCTTTGATATCAGTAAATATGTAAATATGTCTACTGAAACCGGAGAAATGGAAAGCGCTGTTGCTTTTTGTTCTATTGACAAAAAAGGGCAATGCTGATCATTTAAAATCTAAATTTTCAAACTTACTGGTAACAGAAAAAACAGGAGTAGGAAGTTTTTCCCTACTCCTTATTATACTCGCCGCATTTTTTATATTAGCTATAGAAATGCCGGATTAACTTATTATATTGCATCCAACATTTTCGATACAAGATTTAATTAAATTTTCATCCGTTGATTCATTGTATCCGACTTCAATGGAACCTCTTGCTGCATCAATATTGACCATAGAAATCCCTTCTATTTTATCTAATGCATTTTTCAACTGGGTTTTAACTTCCGAATTCTGTACGCCTGATATCTCATATTGAATTTTGTTCATAAGATAACCCCTTTCCCGTTTAAATTATATTTTTTGCACATTAAAAGCAGATAAGCCTTTATCGTCTTGTCTAACATCAAAATTGACAGACTGGCCCTCGTGTAAATCTTTATTATGAGTCTTTTCTTTGACTTGCGAATGATGCACGAATACATCCTGACCTTCATTGCTTGAGATAAAGCCGTAGCCTCTTTCGTTATCAAACCATTTAACTACACCAGTATAATTGGACATGTTGGGAACCTCCTTATATAAATTCTAAGATTCTTTATCTTTGGAATTATCTGCCTTTAATCCAAATACAGCCCGGGCACTTTCTGCTTGTGGGTTGTGATTAATATGTTTTGAATGGAAAGTACCATCTTCTTTTTTATGATTCTTTGTACTTTTTTTCGAATTATCTCTGCTCATAAATTACCTCCTTTTATTATAAAACTATTTTTAGTATGCCATTCATTTAAAACTTACATTCTATGATTGCGTTCCAATTTGAGCCATTTATTTTTCTTTTCAAAATAGGGTAGAGAAATAAT
>DGRE01000053.1 GCA_002389905.1 Hungatella sp. UBA4396
TACTTTTTTGTTTCAAACTTATCCTCTCAATAATATTTGATATGCAGTGTTGCAATAATAATACGAAACTTAAAATTTAAAATTTCTCATTTTTAGCTAATAACCATTTATTCGAGGTGTGAACTAAAAATTGCCCACCTTCTGCCTTCCCTGCAATCTAAAATATCTATATTTTTATAGCGATTTTTCTGATCCAAAACATATTCTTTTGAGGCGTTAATGATCATTTTCCCCGGTTCACTCAAACGTCTTATAAATGTATTCAATACTTTGTCAGCGTACATTTCATTTTCTGGAAACTCTTCTATAATTATATAATCATATCTTTTCTCAGGCGAAGGAAATATAAAAGATTCCCATTGTGTAAATAATTCAGCACAATCCGAAATACCTAACAGATCAGAAATCAGGCGTATATGACTAGTATAATTATGTAAATAGACATCTGTATTTCCTGATACCTCTTTTATTTTTTCTTTTATTTTTAACGGATTACTTCCCAATCCGCAATTAACGCTAAGAATTTCCACATGTCCTTTGTTACAACAAGGAAGTGCATCAAACAGCAGGGCATCATAACAAAAGCCATTTTCCCATGGGTCAATACCAAAAGATTCATAAAATGAAATTCTTCCATGACTGTAAAGATTATCAACAGTCTTTATTTCCTCCTGCATCGTGACAGAACCAAAATGATGACAATAAGCATCTTTAGCTAAATACATTTTATAACCATTACGCCGGCAGAGCAATGAAATCTTATCATCCGGAAATGCAAACCTTTCATTGGCATGCAAATAACCAGAAAATTGTAATTCCCACGCCGCCTTACCTCGTCTGATATCAATTGGATTACATAAACGGAACCTTTGTTCATGACGCCGGTAATCAAAAACATTATTTTTTTCAGCCGCTTTATTTAGTTCCGTCAAGTCCGAATAGGCCAAATAAATCGTCTGCAAATTACTCACATTGGGAGTTGACGGAACCACCCACGCAATTGATTCATCTGAGTTAATACAGTCATATAAATTATTAATAGCATTAGGTGTAACGAGAACATCATTACTAATAAATAGATGATATTTCCCTTCCAAAATTCTTAATGAAGCGCCTGATCCTCCTCCATTAACAGCTATATCAAACTGCTTATTGGGATTCAGATATTCAAAATATTCCTTTGTCCCATCTGTAGAGCCATGATTTAAAAGAATCAACTCATAAGATATACCAACAGGAAGATTATTCATTAAACTTTCCAGGCAAAGTTTCGTATAGGGAAGCTTGTTATAAGCCATTACAAGAATTGATAAATCATATTTATAGTTTCCCATTTTCTCAGCCTCTTCCACATATTGGTTTCGGCTATAAAAATGTATGTCTTCCGAATAATACTTTTTTACTTTCTCGGGATTTGGATAGCAAATTCCCCAAAAATAAAACATCATTCTCATCTCTTCAATCAAAGGAATCAATTCATATTCAATCTTATGTTTCGCTTTCAAAGGATTTTGATCTGCATATTCTCTAATTCTCTGTAAAGAACAGTAAACAGACTCAGATGCTTCCAGAATATTCAAATTATTTTCTTCTTTTTTTAACGTTTTAGATACATTACGTATAGCACCAATTAAATCAACGAGATCCAAAGATACACGCAGGAAAACCTGATACCTTTTTTTATTCAAAAAATCCATTAAAGATTCTGAACACTCTAAGGCAGTGTCCATCATCTTTAAGATTTCCTCAGCCATTGCTTGATCTTTTACCAAAAATAATACCTCCCAAAAGAATACCTATTGATCTATTAAAACCTTGTTATTAAAAATATTTCCAGCCTTTGTAACAAACTCCTTCTCCTCATCATTCAACAAAGCATATATCCGTTTTTTCAGAGCCTGAAAATCAGCCTGCTCTGATACTTTTATTAAAAACGCTTTATTCTTAAAAGAGGAAAGGTCATAAAGCTTTGATAAAAAGCCAAAAGTATTGTCTGCGTCTTTTCCTCATCTAGCTCTCGTTTTAAAAGTGCAAATATTTTCATCAAAACGAAAGATTCATAAGGTTCAGCTCGAAGAGCGAGAATTCCATACCATATCATTTCAGAAAGTTGATTCTGTTTTTCGCAATAAAAGCAAAGCCATTTATATAAAAAAGGAAGTTTGCTTGATATGCTCAGGAAATCGTTACAGTTATACTGATCAAGCATACAGAGCGCCTGGTCAAGCACAATTTTTTTTGCTGCTGAAAATCATTATACCACGGTAAGTGAAATACTTTTGCACCGAATTCTTCTGCTATTTCCACCATTTTATCCGTAGAACCAGTATCTACAACGATCTGCTCATAAACAATTCCTTTTCCCCAATTAAGAGCCTGCCGGATATTTTTTTCTTCATTTTTTACAATCATACATTGCGACAGCCGGATACCAGATTTCATAAAAGTTCTCCCTTGATTAAATAAGTGTCTTCGATACTTCAACTCCCCTGCCTCTCAATCTTGAGAGGATTAGAGGTTTCTTTTTGTATCACTTTACTTCATAATAGACTTATGAATATACTACAAAGAATCTTTTCGGACCATTATGAAGAAATGCTATATATTCTTCATCCTCGCCAAGTCGTTATGGAAAACGTTGGCAGGTTGATTAACTGTGGGGACCCTTCCTTTGGCGGGGCCATGTATGTACTCATTGTCATCATATGAAATTCGTTCCCTTCCGCTGCAAAAGCCGCTTTTGCCCTACCTGCGGTGTGAAGTATTCTCAGGAACGCTCTGCCTCTATGTCCTTTAAACTCATTCATTGTGTTCAAAGGCACTGTGTCTTTACCATTGATGAAGAACTCTGCCACTTCTTTTTAGAAGACCACTCTCTTCTTGACTGCCTCTTTCAGGCTGTCCGCAGTGTTGTCCTTCGTATGTTTCATAACATAAACAAATCCAAAAACTTTGTCCCTGGCTTTATCTGTGTTCTTCATACCTTCGGACACCCTCTGGAATGGCGCATCAACATTCTTCTGTCTTTTGGTTATGATCCTTTGAACTGTCCCAAGTGCGAACATGAAATGCAGTTTGTAGAACTTTATTATGATCACCACAGAGTTTCTCTGGAAGAACTTTATGAAAGGGCAATGGCAAAAGCCAAATGTCGTTCCGCTTGATTTTTTTGCCTGTCTGTATCATACTTGATTTATTAACAGACAGAAGGACTTAAAATCAATGGATCCAAAACTTATAGATGAACTCAGACAAACATATATCAAAAATCCTCCGGAAGGAATGACTGCAAAACTTGTGCGGAACATAACCGACTCTGATTTACTGGACATGCATTACTTCCTTATCGAAGATGATGACCTTGATGATGACGAATTTGAAGAAGGCGTTTACATCTTCTAACAGCATCGTCTGTTTCTCATGCCCGCTTTCAGCGGATATTTTCACAGCCGAGAGCTCTTCGCAGAAGAACTTTCCTATTACACGAGACGACTGCCAATATACCTTGCAGTGCCTGTGACTAATATACTTTTCAAGGGTCAATCCCTCCAGCTCTGATTCTTCATTCAAAAGATTTCCCCGGCATCAGCAAGGAATTCCTTCTCTTTCTCTGACAGCAAAGCCTCCAACTTCTTTGTCAGCGAAGGAAACAGGTTTTTCTCTGAGGACTTTACTAAAAAGGCTTTATTTTTAAAGGAAGAAAGATCATAGAGCTTAGACAGAAAAGCAAAGGTGCCCTCCGCAGTCTCTTCCTCTCCAGGCTCTCTTTTCAGTAAAAGCAATATCACACTTAACACATCAATACGATAAGGCTCTCTCCTGAGGGCCAATACCCCATATCGTATAGCCTCTTGCAGGAGTTCTCGTTTATAACTTGAAAAGCAAAGCTGCTGATAGACAAGGAAAAGTTGACCTGGCAAATCCAGATCGGCTGTATCTGTATACTGCTCCAGAAGCTGAAGAGCCTGTTCTAAATGCTTCTTTCCATTTTCTTCATCCCCTTTGCGATAAAACCATTCTCCAAGCCAAAAATCTACATCCGGAGAAGTATACCCCCCGTTCTTTGCTTTTTGATAGGCATAAAGCATCTCCTCTTCACCGCAGGAGTTTCTCTGATATCTCACTTTAAGAAGATTGGCCCAATTCGTGTTTTTTCTTATTTCCCCTATTGCAGCCTCTGGATTTTCAATAATACGAAGGTAGATTTTTTCCGCTTCTTCTTTCCGACCTGCCGCAGACAGAGAATCCGCCAGATAAGACCACAGCCCGTCGTCTTCCGGATGTTCTTCCAGTTCCATCTGAATCATGGAGATATTGCGTTCTTCCTTGTTTTGCTCTTTAAATGCCTCAGAAGTATATCCGGTATGGAAAATAGTAAGTTCTTTTATCATATTCAGCGCAAAAACCTGACCGCCGTCTGTCAATCCCAGCATCTCATGAATCCGATTTTTATAACGGAGGTTAGGCATATTCCTGAATATCCGTTCTTGAGCTCCTGTATTCGCCACATTTCCATTAATATCCAAATTCGCCAACAAATGAACAATCGAGTGAGGTCTAAGAGATGGATAAAACATCTTTTCCAACCGTTTTATAAGAGGCAGAATCTTCTTTGCTTCTTCTGGTGAAAAGTATTCATCTGCATCCAAAAAAGCGATCCAATTCCCCTTCGCCTGTTCAATGGCAAAGTTTTTAGCCGCCGAAAAGTCATTGACCCATGGAAAATAAAGCACCTTTGCCCCCATTTCTTTTGCTATCTCTACTGTCTGGTCTGTTGAGCCGGTATCCACTACGATCTGTTCACAAACAATCCCCTTGCCCCAGCTAAGAGCCCGCCGGATGTTCTTTTCCTCATTCTTCACAATCATACACTGGGACAGGCGAATGGATGGCTTCATATCAATTTCCTCCTTTAAAAAATCCCCCGAAAATAGTTTTCCGGGGGATATGAAATACAGATATGACGTGATTACTGAAGTAACTGTAATACACCCTGTGGAAGCTGATTTGCCTGAGCAAGCATGGCCTGAGAAGCCTGAACCAAAATGTTGTTCTTGGTGTAAGCCATCATCTCTTTTGCCATATCAACGTCACGGATACGGCTTTCAGCAGCAGTCATGTTCTCCTGAGTCACTCCTAAGTTGTTAACTGTATGCTCCAGACGATTCTGCTGTGCGCCCAACTTACCACGGACACCAGAAACATAATTGATAGCTGATTTAACAGCATCTACAGTAGTCTTGGCATCAGCTTGAGTTGAAATATTAATACCAGAAACGCCTAAATCAGTAGCCGTAATGGACTTAAGGTCTACTGTTAAGTTATTGTCAGTACTGATGGTGTCACCAATCTGAAGATCAATACCAGACGCTGTATTCAGAAGGTCCATACCATTAAACTTTGTAGTATTAGCGATACGCTCAATCTCTGTTGCCAGTTCAGTGTACTCATCGTTTAACGCTGTACGGTCAACAGAATTCTGATAAACCCCATTAGCAGACTGCATTCCCAGCTCTACCATACGGTTTAACATGGAATGGACTTCTGTCATAGCACCTTCTGCTGTCTGGATTAAAGAGATACCGTCATTAGCATTCTTCTGAGCGGTCTCAAGGCTCGTAATCTGCGCTCTCATCTTCTCGGAGATAGCCAAACCTGCTGCATCATCACCTGCACGGTTGATTCTAAAACCAGAAGATAATTTCTCAAGGCTCTTTCCTACTGCGGTGTTGTTGTTTCCTAACTGTCTGTGTGCATTTAAAGCTGCGATATTGTGTTGAATTCTCATAGATATTTCCTCCTTGAATGTGTTTCAGGGAATTCCTTTTCCCTGTGTTATGTGTTTTCCTTATTCAGGAAAATAAGTAAATCGTTTGAACGGAATCTTACGGGGTACCAGCCGCTTTATCAATTCCAGACTTATGACACTTGTGTCTTAGGAAGTGTAACTTCCTTTCATGTGTATTATCGTATTGGAGCCAATAAAAGATAAGCCCTTTTTAAATATTTTTAATTATTTTTTATTTACTCCTATTGGTGTCCTTCATTCAGCTTACCGCCGCAGCTCTTGCTTCCTGCTCTTTCATAGACAATTTTCCCTTTATAACAGACTCTCTATAGACGAAACGGCTGGACAGGCAGACAATTCATAATATTTTTTTGCCATATCCAAATTTCCTGCCGCCTCATACCATGCCCCAAGATTGTATGCTGCCTTGAAGCTTCCGCATCCGTACACCCCTTGATGCTGAGGAACCTCTCCGATCTCTATGCACTTTAAGTAACTTTTTTCTATAAGCGGCAGATAGTTCTGATATTTTACAATGTCAGACAATATCAACTTCACATAAAATATACCACACAAAAAATTGAAGTCTGCATATTTTTGTAAATCCGGATTGACTTCATCAACTATTTTCAATGCCTTTTCAAAATTTTCAATTTCAATTAAGGCGTAGATATATTTTATCAAACCTTTTCTATAAAAATTATCACTCTTTCTTACGCTGTTATAAAAGTCTTCAAAATATGTCATAGCTTCTTTGTGTCTGTTCATGTTTACCAGTGTTGATGCAACTTGATACAGAAAATAAGAATCATTGGGATTATTATTTAATTCCTCAAGCAGGATGGGTAAATTTCTCTCTGGCTTATTAGGCATAAGGTATCCATCATGTTCGAAGATTAGCGGTACAGGTATACGAGATAGTCCGCTGTCAACCTGCTCATGGATTTTACCGTAATAGTAAATACCTTTAGGTATTATCCTTGTTGTATAGTCTATTCCGTAACTAAGCTCACCGTTGTCCATATATGCATTTTTTATCTGTATTGCGCCCAGCAAATCAACACGGTCCAAAAGCTTCGATATATCGCTCCTTCTGCCCTGAACTAAATACTCATCAGCATCAAGTATCAAATTCCAGTCACTGTCTGATTTTGACAATGCAAAATTTCTGGCATCTGAAAAGTCATTTTTCCATGCATAATCGTAAATCTTAGCCCCAAAAGAGACAGCTATTTGTTTTGTAGCATCTTCTGAGCCCGTATCAACAATGATCATGTCATCTACCAAATCTTTAACACTTTTCAAGCATCTCGCAAGGCAGCGTTCTTCATTTTTTACTATCATAACTAAATTAAGTTTTTTCACCAGCAAATCCCTCATCTTCTTAAGGTTGAATCCTCTCTGTATCTCTCATTTTAAGATCAGCCTCTCACATCCAAAATCTGCCCAATCCCATCCACAGGCACCTGCTCCGGAATCGCCTCTTCCACCATCTTAAGCAGCCCAGCCGCTGCAATCTCCTGGGAATTCATAGCCTTCTTTGCCACACTGAGCCCTGCACTCTGCTGAACCCTTGCAAGACTCATATCTATACTCATTGCACCAATATCCATAATTCCACTCTCCTTTCACGGAATATACCTGATCAGAACTCCTGATTCATCCCGATACTATTATATCGGTTACTTCAACCACTAAAATAACCCCTTATAAACTTTCCTTATAACAATCCAGGGTAAACCAAAACTCCACTCCCCCCTGTACATTCCTAACCCCACAGCCTTTCTTATGTGAATCCATAATCGCCTTCACAATAGAAAGTCCAATACCGCTCCCCCCATACTCTCTCGTATGGGCTTTATCCACCTTAAAAAACTTGGACCACAGCTTAGGCAAATCCTCTTCCGGTATATTCTGCCCCGTATTAAACACCGTTACCAACGCTTCCTCACCATTTTCCTCCGCAGTAATAACAATCTTTCTCTCCCCATCCAAATGATTCAGTGCATTGTTCAAATAATTAGTAACCACCTCTTCTATTTTAAATTCATCCGCATACACCGCAATAGGCCCATTATTTACAAACACCACCTCAGCCTCCCTCTGCTGAATAAGAATTTTTGCAGAATTCACCACACCCTGAATCAATTCCGTCAGATCGAAAGCCTCAGCCTGAAGAGTATCGTTTCCAAACTCAAGAGCCGTAAGATTCAAAAGCTGCCGGACCATTTGGTTCATTTTGCCGGCTTCATCCATAATCACTTCACAATAATAATCCCTGCTTTCCGGGTCCTCAGCCATACCTTCGGTCAACCCTTCCGCATACCCCTGAATCAAAGCAATGGGAGTCTTCAACTCATGAGAAACATTGGCAATAAAGTCCCTGCGCATCTCATCAATCTTATTTTTCTCCTCAATGTCCCTCTTCAACTGCCCAATAGTTTCCTTCAACGTATCCGACAGCTTATTCATGCTGTTCCCCAGAACCCCAATCTCATCCTCTTCCTGTCCTGTATACTTAGCATCAAAATCCAAAGAAGACATCTTTTCTGATAAATTCGCAAGCTGGAGAATCGGAGATGTAATCCTTCTTGTGACCAGATAAATGAAAAAACTGCCCACAATCAATGCCGCCACTCCCACATAAGCCAAAAACCGGTTAGAAAGATTCACACTATCCCGTATACTCGCAAGGGGAATGGACAGCAAAAATATGGTCTTATTATCAGAAAAATACCCCCAGCTTTCCAGATAATAAGAATCGGAACGCTTGTCATAAGTCTTCTGCACAATATAATTGTCATATCTTTTCAAAATGCTGGCATCAGGCATATTTCGTCCAAAAATATATGCTTCCACCCTGTTTTTCAAAAACTGCCTGTCCCCATTTGTGGGAAAGAGGACTTCGTCAGTGGTGCTGTCAATCAGCACCATCATTAAGTTGTACTTTTCCCCCAAAGCCCGGAACATCTTCTGGGGTGTACCTTCATTTTTCATATCGGGGTCATAGGAGTCCATGTAATATGATATAATATTTTCCCCGCTGTCATTTGCCTCTTCCACTAACCTGCCGATGGAGGCATACGCCTTTCCCATGATCTTCACCTTATCACTGGTATAAAAGCTTTCCAGAAACCAGGTATTGATACACCAGGTAGAAATGAGGACAAATGCCATAAGGCAAACAAAAATCACAGCAAAACGCGCTTTAATGGAGTGTTTCATTCCTTCACCTCAAATTTATACCCCATGCCCCATATCGTTTTGATATAATCTCCCTTATCTCCCATTTTGCTTCTCAGCTTCTTCACATGGGTGTCAATGGTCCGGGCATCACCGAAATAATCGTAATTCCAGACATGGTTTAAAATCTTCTCTCTGGACAGGGCAATTCCCTGGTTTTCCAGAAAGTAAGCCAGAAGTTCAAATTCCTTATAGCTCAAATCAATATTTTTCCCATCAATATTGACCTGATGGGCTGCCCTGTCCATGCAGATTCCTCCAACCTCTAAATCATCAGAAGTGACTGCCTTGCTGCGCCTCAAAATGGCATCCACGCGGGCCGCCAAAATCTTTGGGCTGAAAGGCTTCGTAATGTATTCATCCACCCCCAGCTCAAAGCCCTGAAGCTCATCCCGCTCTTCTCCTCTTGCCGTCAGCATAATGATGGGAACCTGGGAATATTGGCGGATGGTTTTACAAGTTTCCCAGCCATCCATTTTAGGCATCATCACATCTAAAATGATTAGGACAATATCCTTTTGTTCAAAAAATATATCCACTGCCTCCTCTCCATTTGCTGCCTCTATCACCGAGAATCCTTTTACGCTCAAAAAATCCTTCACCAGTTTTCTCATCCTGGCTTCATCATCTACTACTAATATTTTTAATGCTTCCATAATAGCCTCCTGAAATCATGCTTTGTTTTTCACCAAACTCCTCAGGGAGTTCCCTCTTTACCCTGCGGGAAAATTTATCTTGCCCCCAGGGGTCCTCTCTTTGCCCTGCCGGCAAATTCACCTCAATGTTTATGGACTCTATTTTACCAAATTTTGATGCAGATATCCATATTTTCACAGAGATTTCACATAACGCAAAGCAAAAGAAAAACCCCTGTCACATGGACAGAGGCTTTGTGTATCAACTATATAATCTCGTTGAAATCAATCGTGAGCGATTCAAATATATTAACCTTTACTTTATCATTAAAAGTATATATTATGGGGGTTGAATCATTTTCCATGTTGTAAACAACGATCGATTTCTTTATCGGATTTACAATCCAATATTCCCGGACATTTGCATCAGCATATAGATTTAGTTTCTTGATGTAATCATGGCTGGTGTTACCTGGAGATGTAATCTCTATAATCCAATCAGGCGCACCAACGCAGCCTTTATCATTCAGCTTATCGGAGGTACAGATAACGCTTATATCTGGTTCAACATAGGTCGTATTATCATCATTCAGGAAAACCGCAAAAGGCGCAGGATAGACCTTACATGTCCCCCCATTTGCTTTGATATGGCTGTTTATGGTTGTAGAGAGCTGCATTAAAATTTCCTGATGTATTCGGCTTGGTGGTGCCATCATATACATTTGGCCATCAATCAATTCTGCCCTGGTTCCGTCCGGCAGATTATAAATATCATCAATTGTACACATTTGTTTCCTCAGTAATGGCATGGCACCACTTCCTTTCTTTAAAATTGTTTTGCTGTCAAACTCACCAGTTCCGTTTTTCCAGAGCAGTCAAGACTCCTAGTTCTATCATTTAAAACACTATCTCAATTCCGTAGTAGGAATGGCATCCATATCATCGAATGCCTGGTTCTCTCCGCCCATTGCCCAGATGAAAGTATAATTGCTTGTACCTGCACCTGAATGAATGCTCCAGGAGGGGCTGATAACAGCCTGCTCATTCTGCATCACAATATGTCTTGTTTCCTTTCCTTCGCCCATCATGTGGAATACCACGTTATTCTCCGGAATCTCAAAATACGTATAGATTTCCATACGTCTCTCATGAGTATGTGACGGCATGGTATTCCATACGCTGCCTGGGTCCAGGACAGTAAGGCCCATGGAAAGCTGGCAGGTTTCCAGCACGTCCGGATGGATAAACTGGTTAATCACACGTTTATTGGAGGTCTCCATAGCACCCAAAGGCTTTTTAGCCGCCTTATCAATGGGGATAAAGGTTGTCTTACATGACTTATGAGCCGGAGCGCTTACCATGTAAAACTTAGCTGGATTGGAGGAATCATCACTGGAGAACAAAACTTCCTTTGTGCCTTTGGTGATGTACAAGCAATCCTTGTAGCCCATCTTAAATTCTTCTCCGTCAGCCACGATCTTTCCAGAACCGCCGATGTTGAAAATTCCGACCTCTCTTCTCTCAAGGAAATAGCTTGTCCCAAAGTTTTTCCATATATCGATTCCCTTGTCAATGGAAACAGTCTCTGTGGTAGGCATACAGCCTAATGTAACCATACGGTCCACGTGAGAATAAACAGCGACTACCTCATTGGCAATGTATAAGTTTTCAATTAAAAATTCATTTCTGGTTTCTTCTGTTGTGTATCTTCTGAAATCCTTCTGATTTGCAGAATATCGAATATCCATGAATAAAAACCTCCTTCTTTATACTTTTGAAATAACTGACCATCTTCATCCTACCACAGGGTAGTTTTTAATTCAACATCTTATTTTGCCTCTGAGGAATTATTCCCCAGAGGCTGCGATTAAATCCATATTATTTTTTAAACGCTCATTATCCGGATCATATTCAAGGGCCTTCTTTGCATGATTTAAGGCTTCCTCTCTCATGCCCAGATAATAGGATGAGATAGCGCAGAGATCATTTAATGTATAATCCCAGGAATATCCCATATTGACAAAGGTCCTGGATTTCTCTTTGATCTTTAAGGCTTCCATTCCCAGAAAATAAGCCATGGACCAGTCCTTTAATTCGTAGCACACGTTTGAAAATTCCACATAAGAATCACGGAGTTCCGGCATTTCCGCAATCGCTTTATAATACCAGCCGTAAGCTTCTACCATTTTCCCCAGATGAAAGCAGGAAGTTGCAATCCAGCGCATGGCGGCGCACCGCTCATCACGCCACTGAGCAGAAGGAAGGTTCAAGTATTCTTCCAGGGCGTCAATGCATTGCTCCCATTGCTTTTTATACATATACTCTCTTCCCAGATAATACCGCATCCGCTCATCGTCCGGATCTTCCTTTACTGCCAGTTCCAAAAGAGGCAGATAGGAACCTCTGGACTTGGAAAAATCCGGATAATGGTTGAGAACCATACCTTCGATATATATGATTTCAAGAGGCAGGTCGCCTACATACTGGACATGCTCATGAATCGGACATTTCCAGCGGAAACCGTTCCGCTCATGGGCTTTAAAATAATAAAATTGCACGTCAGGGGTTCCGTCTGGTTTTAAACTCCAATTATAAAGATATCTTCCATGTTTTGCCGAAGGTCCTTTTATATTTGATTTATGATTCAGCCAGGCCTCCTCCAGATTCTTCCTCCACCCCGGCTCAAACCGCTCATCTAAATCGGTGGACACACATATATCTACATCCTCAGGAACGTGGTCCAGGGAAATGTTCCGGGCCACGTCAAACCTCCACGGTTTAACCACATCCACGTAGACAACGGCTCCCCGTTCTCTCAGACGCTCTACCGTGCCGTCATCAGAGCCTGTATCCGTGACCACAATCAGATCCGCTTCGCTCATGGAATCCATCCACTGGTCCACAAAATGAACCTCATTTTTGCAAATGGCATAAACGCATATTTTTAAGCGACTCATGAGTCTTCCTCCCCTTTGACCCGCTGACTGATTTTCTCTTCGATAAACTTTAAATTGTCCTGAAGTCTTTTATTATCCGGCTCCAGCTTTAAGGCTTCTTTGGCATAATCCCTTGCTTTTTCATATAGTCCAAGCCCATAGGTACTGAGGGCGCCGTAATCATAGAGGGCATATCCCCAGCTTTCCGGTTCTACCAGATAGCTTCCTGTGCTCTGGGTGATGGAAAGACCTTTTTCCACCATTGCATAGACCAGGGGCCAGTTCTTTTCCTTATATCCCGATTTTGCCAAAGCCAGGTAAGGCTCACGCACATACTGGCATTCTGCAAGGGCCCGGTAACGCCATGCTCTCGCCTCTTTGAGGTTTCCTTTTTCCTCATAGCTTTGAGCCAGGAAACGCATGGAGGCACTCCGCTCCTCATCCCATTTTGCAGTGGGGAGGGATAAATGCTTCTTCAAGGTTTGGATAGCTTCATCAAATTTTCTGTAATACATATATTCTCTTCCAAGCCAGAATACAGCCCTATCATCCAGGGGATTTTCCTGTACGGATAATTCCAACAGAGGCAGATACTGGCTTCTGGGCTTTGATAAATCCGGATAATGATTCAGCCTGAGTCCTTCCACCCACACTTTATTCTGAGGGGCTTCCCCTGTATATTCTAAAACCTCATGGACAGGATGAACCCAGCGGTATCCATGCCGGATATGAATCTTTTCCATAGGAAACTGTTTCTTTGGCGTCCCGTCAGGATTACAGGTAAAAGCAAATAAATAGCTTGCCCGGGTATGACCCGGTTTCCAGGCGTCCTCCAGCTTCTCTCTCCATCCAGGCTCAAATACTTCGTCTAAATCGTTGGAAACGCAGATGTCCGCATCTTCCGGGACATGGCTTAATGCCACATTTCTGGCTGTGTCAAACCGCCAGGGGGATATGGTTTCTTCATAAACAATGGCTCCTCGTTCCCGGAGCTTTTCAACAGTCCCGTCCGTTGAGCCTGTGTCCGTCACAATGACGGCATCGGCAACTGATACGGCGTCCATCCAGCGGTCCACAAACTGTTCTTCATTTTTGCTGATGGCATATACACAAATTTTATATCGGCTCACTTTATTAACTCCTTTTTGCTCATCTTACTCAACCAATTTTACATCGTGCCCTCTGGGTATTCCGCTATTCTTAATATATGCAGTCTGCGGCTTGTTTTGTGAGAAATCTGTTCTTTGGGCAAATAAAAAGGATATAAGTGTTTATTCTTATACCCTTGTCTGGCTTCGCACTGATTACAACCTGCAAGTTTCCCCTATATATTTTTCACACCATACACCACCCGGTAAATCTCTTCCTTATACGCCTTAAATTCCTCCTCCGTCACAGTCTTCCCATAACTCATAATCTGCAGCGGAGTTGACATGTCCCCGGCTTTTAAAGGCATTTGCTCATAGTAAAAGAAATTCAAATGAAATCCTATCCTTTCATAAAACCCCGCCCGGCGCCCTGTCATGGGATCATCTTCTGTAACAGGCTCTATTTCCAGAAACACAGGCTTTGAACTTTCTCCAACCACCTCTTCCACCAGTTGTTTTCCATATCCCTTCCCCCTGCATATTTCAGTAGTTGCCAGGTGCTCCAAGAAAACACAGGTTGAAAGCTCCCAATATCCCAGAAAAGCCAGAATCTCTCCTTCTTCCTCCACAACCCGGATTCTATAACAGGGATCACTGAAAACCTTTTTCTGTCCTTCTCTGGTCCTACGTTCAACATCGGGAAATGATTCCTTATAAATCCGGTATATTTCCTCAAAACGGGTTTCAGGGGTCTTTAACAACATAATATCAATCTCCTAATCTTTTATTTCTAATCATTTCTTCCTCTTAGTATACCACTTTCCCCCAAGAGAAACCACCAAAACAGCCTGCCCCTTACGGAACAGGCTGTCTCTCACCTTATATTTATTTAACAGTAATTCTTCCCTGACCTGCCGGATTGGCATAATCAGAACCCACATTGCCGCCTAAATTGCTGCGGATATAAGCAGAAAGAACATCCACGTCAGTCATAACCTCATCCCGGGTCACTTTGCTTCCCTTAAACATAGTCATGCCGTCTCCGGCAGATTTTAGCATATAGTTATGGGAGGCCACCGTATAAGTCTTATTCACATCAAGAGGCGCTCCGCCTACCATGATATCAGATACCCGGTATGCTCCGTTTACTTTTACAAAATTGCCTTTTTCGTCTACCTGTACATTGGAAGTCTTTGAACCATCAATGGTATAGGTAAGACCGGATACCTGCAAAAATCCTCCGCTCTCTTTAGGATAATTGGAGGAAGACATTTCCAGGGCATCCTTGATCTGCTGGCCTGTTGCTTCTACCACACACCCCATATTTCCAAATGGAAATACTGTAAGAGTATCGTTATAAGTAATATCTCCTGCCTTTATGCTGGCTCTCACACCGCCGCCATTGGTAAGGCCAATATCTGCACCAAGGACAAAGCGGTACGCATCGGCACACAGATCACCAAGGTTTGTCTCTGCACTTCTGACTGCCCGGTTTCCGGTAGCAGGATCATTGACGGTCAACTCCACATCCGTATGTCCGATTACAACCTTTAAAGTCTCATTGTACTGAGCCTGGATTGCTTTTATGAATCTGTCCGTATCATAATCAATGGCTTTTCCGTCAGCAGTGACAGTGCTCTTTCCCGGAATTACAAGCTGGGTACCTACTGCCAGCATATCGGGAGTCCTGATCTTGTCTCTGTTTGCCGCGTAAATTTCTTCCCAGCGGTTATAAGACCCCAGCTCCCTCTTTGCAATCCTGCTCAAGGTATCTCCGGCCTTTACCGTATAAAGACTGGTTCCGGCTCCCGCAGGAACCTGGGAAACCAATTCACTGGTAATGGTTCCGTCTGTACGGAGAGTCAGTTTTCCGATGCTCTTCAGCTTTGTTCCAGCCTGGGTCAGAAGCACATCACGTCCCTCCTTGTCTTTCACGTACTTTTCATATTCCTCATGGGAATGGCCGTCAATGAGTATATCGATTCCAGTGGTGTTTTTGATCACGCTGTCAGAGGTCCAGCGGTCCGTTGTCCCATTTTCACCCAAATGGCCTACTAAAACCACATAGTCAGCGCCCTCTGCCCTTGCACTGTTTACAGATTCCTGAATCCGGTTGTAAAGCTTCTGTCCGCTTTCATCTTCACAGAATCCATAAATGTAATTTCCATTTTCATCCTGAAAATAGGCCGGTGTGGATTTGGTAAAGCTTTCGGGAGTGGTGGCACCTACGAATGCGACCTTGGTATCACCGTATGTAAACATCTTATAAGCTTCAAATACGGGAGCACCGGTCCGCAAGTCCATAAAATTGCTGGAATAGTAGCCGCAATTCAGCTTCCCTGCCAATTCCAGAAAACGGGGCATTCCATAGTCGTACTCGTGATTTCCCGGCACAGCAAAGTCATAGCCCACCTGGTTCATAATGTCGATCAAATACCCTCCGTCTGACAAGGTTCCGATGGGTGCCCCCTGGATAGCATCGCCTGCATCAATCAGCGTCACATAAGGGGTCTGGGCCTGCATCTCTTTTTTATAGAGGGACAGCCCGGCATATCCTATGTTGTCATCAACCCCACAGTGGACATCGTTGGTGTAGAGAACCACGATATCCTGATCCGCCGCCAGGGAAGAAAAAGACATGCCTGTGGTCAGGGACATGACCATCAGCAGGACCAGCCATAGTGACAGGAACCTTTTTTTCTTGCTTCTGTTCATTACTTGAAACCTCCTTTTGATAAAATATATTTTTCCTCTATTATATCAGATAACTTCATAAATTAATATAATGTTTTTTCATATTTAAAATCTAATCTCCGCTTTTATTAGTCATTTTTCGACATAACAATCCATAATCACAAACAAAAATACCCCTCTGCCTCAAGCTATGCCCTTGGCAGAGGGGTATCCCTCACCGATTAATTATTGATCACTATTCCGCTTCTTCACTGATTTCTATTCCCAGATCCACAAGCTGCTTAGGATCAACAGGAGCCGGTGCCTCTGACATCAAACAGGAAGCATCCTTCACCTTCGGAAATGCCATAACATCACGGATGCTGTCAGCGCCAACCATCAGCATCACAATACGGTCCAGACCATAAGCAAGTCCAGCATGAGGCGGAACGCCGAAACGGAAGGCATCTAACAGGAAGCCAAACTGCTCCTGAGCCTGTTCCTTGGTAAATCCAAGAACCTCAAACATCCTGGACTGAATGTCACTCTGGTGGATACGCACGGAACCGCCGCCAAGCTCCGTACCGTTTAATACCATATCATATGCCTTGGCCCTGATTGCGCCCGGATCGCTGTCGATCAAAGCCCAGTCCTCGTCCATGGGCATAGTAAATGGGTGGTGAACCGCGGTGAAACGTCCATGTTCTTCAGAATACTCCAACAGCGGGAATTCTGTCACCCACAGGAATTTAAACTCATCCTTTTTCAAAAGATCAAGCTGTCTTGCCAACTCCAGTCTTAAGTTGCCCAAAACATCAAAAACTACGCTGTCCTTATCCGCTGCAAACAACAAAAGGTCACCAGGCACTCCTTCCATAGCATCTGCCAGCTTATGAAGCTCTTCTTCTGACATGAACTTTGAGAAGGAGCATTTATAGGTTCCGTCCTCATTGATGGCCAGATAAGCAAGCCCCTTTGCTCCGAAGCCCTTTGCATATTCCACAAGTGCATCGATTTTCTTACGAGGCATAGCACCCTGGCCCTTTGCATTGATGCCTCGGACAGAGCCGCCGCCTTCCAGAGCGCCCTTGAACACGGCAAACTCGGTATCCTTCACAATATCGGAGACATTTTTAAGCTCCATTCCAAAACGCAGGTCCGGCTTGTCGGAACCAAAACGGTCCATAGCCTCTCTCCATGTCATTCTCTGAATAGGAAGCTGTATATCATAATTGCAGATTTCCTTAAATAACTTTTTCAACAGCCTTTCATTAACATCCAGAACGTCTTCCACATCCACAAAGGACAACTCCATATCGATCTGGGTAAATTCCGGCTGCCTGTCAGCTCTCAAGTCCTCATCCCGATAGCATCTGGCAAGCTGGAAGTAGCGGTCATAGCCAGAGCACATGAGAAGCTGCTTAAAAAGCTGGGGAGACTGGGGAAGGGCATAAAAAGAGCCGGGATGAACGCGGCTGGGAACCAGATAATCTCTGGCACCTTCCGGCGTACTCTTAATCAAAGTAGGGGTTTCGATCTCCAAAAAGCCTTCTTCTGCCAGAAATGCCCTGGTCAGAATAGCAACCTGGCTTCTCACCATAATATTTTTCTGAATATCCGGTCTTCTCAAATCCAGATAACGGTATTTTAACCGCAACTCTTCCTTTGTCTTGCTGTTTTCCTCAATGGGAAATGGAGGCGTTTCTGACTCAGAAAGAATCCGTAAGGCTTTTGCACGCACCTCAATGGCCCCTGTAGCCAGGTTTTCATTGACACTGCCTGCCCGGCTTTCCACGGTTCCGGTAACTGCGATGACAAATTCACTTCTCAGCTTTTCAGCCTTTGCAAAATTCTCTGCTCCACAGTCGCTTTCTTCAAATATAATCTGCAGGATTCCGGAGCGGTCCCTCAAATCCACAAAGATGATGCCTCCCTTATTCCTGCTCTTTTGCACCCAGCCCATAACAGTGACTTCTCCGCCTGCATTAGCTGTTGTAACCTCCGTACATCTATGGGACCTTTTTAAGCCCAACATTGACTCTGCCATAACTTCCTCCTAATGTCTCTTTAATTTTAAGCATTAATCTTTATAAAATTCTTTAAACTGGGTATAGCCTTCCTTTTGGAGGCTTTCCTTCTGAAATTTCTTATTCTTGTTCATCTGGGAAACTAAAACAACCTCTCCTTTAGCCCGCTGCTCCATGGCCTCCTGGATAGCTTTGTTCATCACTTCAGCACTGGTGCCTTTTTCAATGAGAAATGCCAGCTTTTCTTCTTTTCCCGGAACAGTGAAGCCTTCGTCCATGAGAATGGTAATGATCCGCTCAAATCCAACAGAAAAGCCGCAGGCCGGGGTATCCATGCCTGTAAACTTCCCGATCATTTTATCGTAGCGTCCACCACCGCCAACGGAACCCGGAAAACCTTCTACATGAATCTCAAAAATGGTTCCTGTGTAGTAAGACATACCTCTTACCAAGGTGGGGTCAAACACGATGTTGAACTGACTGGTGGAAATCTCAGTGACACTGTCTATGATTGATGCCAAGTTCTCCGCCTGAGACTGGTCCATGGCATCTTTTAATAACTCGCCAAGGCCGCGCACGCCTGATGCATCCGGGATCACATTTTCAAAAAGTCTTAAGTATTTGCTGATCTTTTCCTCATCATAGCCGGCTTCTGCCAGTTCTTTGGCAATGCCGTCAGTGCCGATCTTGTCCATTTTATCCAGAATAATAAATACCTGATCGTAGGATTCTTCAGGAAAACCGCAATAAGCCGCCATTCCCTTTAAGATATTCCTGTCATTGATTCTTATGGAATAGTCCTTAAAACCGATTTTACCCAACAATGTGGTGGTTGCCAGAATCAATTCAATCTCAGCAAGCCTGGTAGAATCCCCCAGAATATCGATATCACACTGGACAAACTGGCGGAAACGGCCCTTCTGAGGCCGGTCTGCCCTCCATACGCTTCCCATCTGAAGGGCTTTAAAAGGAGCGGTAAGAGCTGCTGCGTTGTTGGAATAATATCTGGATAAGGGAACAGTCAAATCGTAGCGCAGACCACTGTCAGTCAAATCACTTTCTGACTGAGCTGTTTCCAAATTCAGCTTTTCCCCACGCTTCATAATCTTAAAAATCAGCTTTTCATTATCTCCACCCTGCTTACTGATCAGGTTTTCGATATGCTCCACACAGGGAGTTTCAATGGAATGAAAGCCAAAACTGCCATAAGTTTCCCGTATCTGCTCCATCACATATTCCCGTATCTGCATTTCTGCAGGAAGAATATCCTTCATTCCCGTAACCGGTTTCTTTTTCAACGCCATTTCATTTTCTCCATTTCTATATAATTAACAATTAATCACAAATTTAAAATCATAACACGGGAAATACCAAAACACTGGAAATACCAAAACGCAGGAAATACTAAAACGCAGGAAATGCCAAAACGCAGGAAGCAGGTAAAGCCACCAAAATAAAGGCGACTTGCCACTGCATCGGAGCCTGTTTTTGGTGGTTTTACCTGTTTCCGTTACCCCCGGCTCCGTCACACTTAATCATTCCAATTCGCCAGCAATCTTTCTTTCCGCTCCAACATTTCCTCAATTCTACTCACATACTGCTCTACATCCTTAACATTTTCCACCCGTTCCAAACGATTTTCCGAAGGAAATACCACTTTGGTGGTAGTCCCTGCCCCACAGGCAATAATAGTCTGTTTTTCCTCCATAATTAAAACATTATAGATACAAGCCTTTCCAGGACGTGCATAGCCTACGTTTTCAAAATTTCCTGCCATATTTTTCTGACGGTAAAGGTAGTAAGGCTCCTGTCCCATTTTTCCAGCATATGCTGCTGTCACCTCAATCATTTCAGGAGTATTGGTGATCTTCAAATCCCCATACCGTTCCTTAAACATATTAAGCCGAGCAGCCCTTTTAATAGCAAGAGAATGAACCGTAATACCATCAGGATCTAAGGACTCTATCTCCTCCATGGTACGGATCACATCCTCCACGTCCTCCTCCGGCAGTCCCACAATCAAATCCATATTGATGTTGTCAAAGCCCATGCCCCGGGCCATGAAAAAGCAGTCCTTTACCATATCCACCGTATGCCTCCGGCCAATTAAGTCCAGGGTTTCCTGCTTCATGGTCTGGGGATTAATAGAAATCCGTGTCACTCCATGATCTTTTAAAACCTGAAGCTTTTCCTCTGTAATGCTGTCCGGCCTTCCAGCCTCCACCGTAAATTCCTTTACCCCGGAAAAGTCAAAGGTCTTTTCCAGCCTGGTTATAAGCTGATCCAAATGGCCGGCAGAAAGGGAGGTAGGCGTACCCCCTCCGATGTAGACCGTATCCAAAGGCCTTCCTGTCATCTTTCCCGCCACGTAATCCATTTCTTTAAAAAGGGCTTCCAAATACTGCTCCATCCGTTTCTCCCACTGTCCGATGGGGAAGGATGTAAAAGAACAGTATAAGCAGGTAGTAGGGCAGAATGGAATGCCCACATACAGGCTGTAGCCGTTTTCATAGTCAATGGAAGACAGCAAATCCATTTCCCTCTTTGCAATTTCCAGGCTTAAGTCAATCTTTTGATCACTGGTGAAATAAGTATCCTTCATGTAACCGCGGACCTTCTCCTCTTCCCAGCCCTCCAAAAGCTTTGTCATAGCAATTTTCGTGGGACGGATTCCTGTTAAAGTTCCCCAGGGAAGCTCTATTCCCGTAATTTGCCGGAGCATTTTATAAAGCATCCGCTTGATCCGGTTTTTCGTCTCAAAACGGTCAGAAAAATCAGCTTCCGTCACAGAGGATTTTACAATCCCTTTCTCAATATCCTGAACAGTCAGTTCAAAGGAAGCTTCCCCTGTCCTGCCGCGGATTAGAAGACTCTGCTCTCCCTCCGGCATTTCTCCACGGACAAAGCTTTCTCCCGGATAAAATGCCATCAAAAGCTCTCTGATATCCTGTTCAAAGGACTGGTCATCCAATATCATTCCTATCATCTTGTTCTTCCTATCCCCTGCCATATGATGCCACCGGGTTATACACTTTTTCGTGTCCGACAGTGGTCTTATCTCCATGTCCCGGATATACAAGGGTATCCTCCGGCAGTGTAAACAGCTTTTCTCTTATAGATTTAACAATCTGATTCTGGTTTCCCGTAGGAAAGTCAGTTCTGCCCAGAGATTCCATAAACAAGGTGTCCCCGCTTATAAGAACCCCTTCTTCCCTGATCAGATAACAAACTGAACCAGACGTATGTCCCGGCGTAAACAACACTTCAAAGGAAATCCCTGCAAGAGACAGCATTTCTCCATCCTTTACATATTCCACATCCGGCACCACGCAGGCCGATCCAAAGCCGGAAGATAAATTCAGGGAAGAATTGGTGAAAAGGTCTTTTTCTGCCTCTCCTCCATATACCTTTATTTCGGGAAATGCCCTTCTGATATCCTCTACTGCAAGGATATGGTCAAAATGACCGTGAGTCAGCAAAATAGCCTCAGGAGTCAGGGAAAGTTCCCGGCACATATTCAGAATATATGCCCCATTGTCTCCCGGATCGGCAATTACTGCTTTTCCTGTTCCTTCCCGGTATAAAATATAACAGTTGGTTCCGATCTGCCCTACTGGGTAGGTCTTAATTCTGAAATCGCTCATATTCCTGCCTTTCTCATGCAAGAGAACTGCGTTATCCCGCAGTCCTCTCAATGTCTATGACGCCTTCGATCTGTCTCAGCTTATCGATCAGCTTTCCAAGCTCCTCCACCCCATGAATATCAAAAGTCATGGTAATGGTGGCATTGCCTTGTTTATTGGTTCTGGAATTCATAGATGTGATATCGATTTGTCTCTCCGAAAACACCTTGGAAATATCCACAAACATGCCGATTCTGTTTTTTGCAAATATATTGATTTCCGTGGAATACCGCTCCTTGGTATTATTTCCCTCAGGCTCCTGCCACTCCGCGTCAATCATACGGTTTCTTTCATCCTCCGGCAAGGCCAGAATATTGACACAATCTGTCCTGTGGATGGATATCCCCCGGCCTCTCGTTACAAATCCCACAATCTCATCTCCCGGCACCGGGCTGCAGCACCTGGAAAAACGAACCGCCAGATCATGAATCCCCTTTACCACAATTCCGCTGCTGGAACGCTTTTTCACGGGAAGCTTGCTGCTCATGTCCTCGATATCATTTAAAATGCTGGTGTCGGTCACTTCTTTCTTAAGCTTCTTGTTCCGCTCATCCACCATCTTATTGATGACCTGGCCTTCTTTTAAGCCACCGTGTCCGATGGAAGCAAGGACAGATTCCCAGTCCCGGAAGGCATATCGCTTCATGACCTTTTCCTGGTATTCCGGTTTATTGATATCAGAAAAGGTGATTCCCTTGGTCTTGCAGTAACGCTCCACCATTTCCCGGCCTCTGAGAATGTTATCCTCTTTCAGCTCTGTCTTAAACCACTGGCCGATCTTGGTCTTGGCCTGAGTGCTCTTTACAATATTCAGCCAGTCCCGGCTGGGCCCCCGGCTGTTCTGGGAGGTGATGATCTCCACCTGATCGCCGTTTTGGATCACATAGTTAATGGTTACAAGCTGGCCGTTTACCCTGGCGCCTACCATCTTATTTCCCACCGCACTGTGAATGGAGTAGGCAAAGTCAATGGGAGTGGAGCCGCTGGGCAGGTTCTTCACATCTCCGGAAGGAGTAAAGCAGTAAACGCTGTCAGAGAACATATCAAGATCGCCCTTGACTACGTTTAAGAATTCCTTGTTATCGGACATGTCCTTCTGCCACTCCAGGATTTGGCGCAGCCAGCTTAACTTCTCTTCTTCCTTGCCTTCTGCCACCTGTCCGCTTCCGCTTTCCTTGTACTTCCAGTGGGCGGCAATTCCGTATTCCGCAGTCCGGTGCATCTCATAGGTGCGGATCTGGATTTCAAATGGCTGTCCGTTGCTTCCGATTAAGGTAGTGTGGAGGGACTGGTACATGTTGGGCTTAGGCATGGCGATGTAATCCTTAAAACGGCCCGGAATGGGCTTATACATCTCATGAATCACTCCAAGTGCTCCATAACAGTCCTTGACGCTGTCCACAATGATCCTCACTGCAAATAAGTCGTATATCTGGTCCAGAGTCTTGTTCTGGTTTACCATTTTTTTATAAATGCTGAAAAAATGCTTGACCCGGCCATCTACCCTGCCGTCAATTCCTGCCGTCTTTAAATGGTCATGGACCTCATCGACAATGCTTTTTACAAAAATTTCCCTGGCATCCTTTTTTAAGGATATCTTTTCTGCCAGATCAAAATAAACATCAGGCTCTAAATATTTTAAGGACAAATCATCCAGCTCAATCTTGATTTTTGAAATACCCAGACGGTTGGCAATGGGAGCATAGATTTCCATGGTCTCCCTGGCCTTTTCCTTCTGTTTTTCCGGCTTCATGTACTGCAAGGTCCGCATGTTGTGAAGGCGGTCCGACAACTTGATGATGATGACCCGGATGTCTTTTGCCATGGCTAAAAACATCTTCCTCAGGTTTTCAGCCTGAATTTCCATCTTATCCATGGACCAGGATATCTGGGTCAGCTTGGTAACGCCGTCCACTAAGAGGGCTACCTCTCCTCCGAACTCTGCTTTCAGCTCATCAAGAGACATAATGGTGTCTTCCACCACGTCGTGAAGGATTCCGGCGGCAATGGTTTCCTTATCCATCTCTAAATCGGCCAGAATAATGGCAACACAAAGAGGATGAATGATATAAGGTTCTCCTGACTTGCGCCTTTGATCCTTATGTGCTTCATCCGCAATGCGAAACGCTTTTTCTATCATGGAAATATCATCGGAAGGATGATATCTTCTTATGGTTTCTACCAGCTCGTGGTAAAGCCCCTCCGGGCTGGTGAAATCAGCCGGACCCTCCCGGTCTATTCCTATCAACTTCTCCAGATTCTCTCTTTCGAAATCTTCCGGGATATTTTTTTCCATTATTGGATTCTCTGCCATATGCCGCCACCTTTTTGTAACAATCCTGATTATTGCCTGCTTTTAAACATAGTTATGATTCATTATAATTAGATTTGTCGAAAAATGCAATTATTTTTTCTTTTTCTGCCTTTTCCAGAAAAGCCCCTTCCAGAGCATACCGGTTCATCTGAACCAGATCCGACCGCAAAAAGCCCATGTGCCTTTGAATCAATTCTGCTTCTTTTTCCAAAGAATTATCGGAAACCGTCATATTGTCCGTATTGTATGTGACCCGGATTCCCCTGTCATAAAAGGCTTTTAAAGGATGCTCCTTGATAGATGGAACCGCTTTGGTCTGAAGGTTGCTGATCACGCACATCTCTAAGGTAATGTTTTCCTTTTTTAAAAGGTCCATACACGCCTCTGACTGAATGGCTGCGCAGCCGTGTCCGATTCTTCTGGCCCCGTAGTGGACTGCTTTTATGATATTTTCAAAACTGCCCGTCTCTCCTGCATGAATGGTAAAGGGAATTCCCTTTCTGCCGGCACCTTTAAAAAGCGGTTCAAAATGGGACATGGGAGTGAGCCCTTCCGGCCCTGCAATGTCCACACCTACGACTCCTTTTCCAAGATAAGAGGCTGCCAGATCAAAGGTTTCCTCATTGTCTTTGTCCGGTCCGCCTACCATGGCGCAGAGGAGCAGTCCGGCTTTCATGGGGGAATTTCCAAGTCCCTGGTTCATCCCCCTTATGACCGCCTCCACCACCTGCTGCCCTGTCAGCCCTTTCTTCATGTGAAGCTGAGGTGCAAAACGGATTTCAGCCAGAATAAGCCCCTGGGCTGCCAGCCGCTGTGTCAAATCCCTGGCTGCCAGCTCCAGGGCCCCGGCCGTCTGCAAAAGCTGCCCGGGTAAGTCAAAACACGTTAAGTAATCAACCAGGCTTTCACAATTCTCCCCTACGGAAATGAGTTTCTTGATATCCTGGCCTTCCAGTTCATATCCGATCTGCCCCGCAAGCTCCTTTACTACTTCTATGGACAAGGAGCCATCCAAATGCAGATGAAGGTCTGTTTCCAGTGGTTTCATAGCTGTCCCTCCCCTTTACAAATATCCTATGGAATAACGTCCATTAAGGTTTATGAAAGTATTCTACCATATTATAAGAAGGAAAGAAACAAAAACAGCATCCCGGGTCTTTAAAAGACCGGAATGCCGCTTTTTGCATTGATTTTCATTTCTTAGAGAACCAGACACCAAAGGGGAATGGTCACTAAAGATAAAAGGGTGGTTACCACCACACACTTTGTGGCGAATATGTAATCCCCGTCGTATTTTGCGGCCAGTATGGCGGTGGTGCTACCTGCAGGCATTCCAGTCAGGAGAACGGAAATTCCGGAAAGAAGAGGGTCCACATGGAAGAGGCGGCAAGCGGCATAAACCAGAAGAGGAATCAAAAACAGACGGAAAAACGTATATTTGATGATTCCCCGATCCAGGAAGCTGCCCGGAGCCACCTCTGCCAGTATGGTTCCGATTAACACCATGGACACTGTGGTGGTGCAGCTTCCAATGCTTCGGATGGTATTTTCCAGGAATTCAGGCAGGGGAAGCTGGGTGACCATGAGCACCACTCCGATGTAAACTGCTACAATACAGGGATGAATCAGAACCTTTTTCACCACTGCCTTCCTGTCCGGGCTGTCTGTAAAGTAGGATACACCGGCAGACCACATGACGATTCTCTGAGGCACCAGGAAGATAGAGGCATACATAAGGCCCTCAGGCCCGTAGACCCCTTCTGCAATGGGGTTTCCCATAAATCCGGCATTGGAGCAGACTGTTCCGTATTGGAGCACCTTTTTTCTCCGGGCCGGTTCTCCGTTATAGAGGACCTTTGCGAGCACAAGGCAGCCAACCTGAATTAAGGATGCGATCCCAAGAATGACAGCAAATCCTTTTAAGATATCCATATTAAATTCGATCAAAAAGGAACTGATGATATTGCAGGGAAGGATTAAGTAAATGACCAGATCCGTAAGAATGGCCTTTGCTCCCTCCGGCAAAATATCTTTTTTCCTGAGAATAACACCTGCTGCCACCAGGAGAAACAGCATCCCCTGGAGATTTATGAGATTACCATTATTCATTTTGTCTCCTAAATAAATCAAGCGGATATGCCTGCATATCCAGTTGAATCACAAATTCAAGGTTGAAAGATGTTTTTCTTTCAACCTTATCACTCTTATCATTCTTCTAATGACTTCATATATTGATCCATGGCTTCCGCCACCTTTTTGGAGTAAGCAACGGCTTCCACCACGGTTCTGGCTCCTAACACCACGTCTCCGGAAGCAAAGATACCGGGAATGGTGGTCTGACCGCTTTCATCAGTCACCAAAAGACCGCTGCTTCCGGCTTTTAAGCCCTCTGTGGTATTTACCAGCTTGCTCTTTGGTCCCTGGCTGATGGAAATGATGGTGGAGTCTGCATGAACCTGCTCCAGCTCTTCCTCACTTCCAATATGATTTTCTTCGTCATCATAGATCAGATTCTCAAAAACAGGGCCGTCATCGGTAATTTCTATGATCTGCTTTCCGTACTGGAAATCAGCTCCGTCAATCTTCGCATAATTGGTTTCGTGGTCGCTGGCATTGCTGTGGAGGCCTCTGGCAAAGAGAGTTACCTTTCTGGCTCCATGGCGGATGGCAGTTCTTGCCACATCCATAGCGGAATTTCCCATTCCAATGATGGCTACCGTCTCGCCCAGATCATAGGCATCGGGATTTGCCAGATAGTCAATGGCATAGTGGACATTTCCCAGGGATTCTCCCTTAACCCCCAGAGTCTTGGGCCTCCAGACACCTGTTCCAATGAATATGCTCTTATATCCGTCGCGGATCAGGTCCTTGATTTCCAGAGCAGTCCCGATGGCTGTGTTGGGGCGGATTTTCACTCCGATTTCCAAAAGCTTCTTTTTGTATCTTTCCAATATTGTCTTGGGCAGGCGGAATTCCGGGATTCCGTACTGTAAAACGCCTCCCAGCTTGTCCTTGGAATCAAAAATCGTCACACTGTAGCCTTCTTTGGTCAGAAGAAATGCGATGGTAATTCCCGCAGGTCCCGCACCGATTACCGCCACTTTCTTCCCGTTTTTCGGCTTGCATTCGATTTTCATTTTATCGAAAATAGTATCGGAAATATAGTTTTCTATACTGCTGATGTGAACCGGCTGTCCTTTTTTACCCAGAATGCAATGGCCTTCACACTGCTTTTCATGATTGCAGACGAGGGAACAGACAATGGACAGGGGATTATTTTCAAATACCATCTCTCCTGCTGCGTTTAAATCCCCCCCTTTAAACGCCTGAATCATCTGGGGAATGGGGGTATTGATGGGGCAGCCCTGACGGCACAAAGGCTTTTTGCAGTTTAAACATCTGTTTGCTTCATCGATTACATGAACTCCCATAATTTATTTTCCTCTCTTCTTTTTATTGGCCGCCGGATTTTATTTCCGGAGAACGACTATTTTAACCGAATATTGTATACAATTAGTTTACATATTTCACATCATATCATACTCAAAATAGTAAAATCAATAGGCTGCACCAATGTATAAAAAAAAATAAATTATGACAAAAACATATCGAACAAACCTTGTATTTTCCCTGTTTTCCGCCTTTTTCAGGTTATTTTCCCTCGTATACGATCAGGGATTCCACATCATATTTTGCCAGTTTTTCTGCTCCGTTTAATCCGGCCAGTTCCATGATAAAGCAAATCTTAACTACTACTCCTCCAAGCTCTTCAACCAGCTTGATAATGGCTTCTATGGTTCCGCCTGTAGCGATCAGATCATCGATGATAACCACCTTCTGACCTGGTTTGATGGAATCCTTGTGGATCTCAACAGTGGCTGTTCCATACTCCAGTTCATAGTCCGCAGATACTACTTCTCTTGGAAGCTTCCCTTGTTTCCTGACAGGAACAAAGCTTTTATGCTCTGCATAAGCTACGGGAACGCCAAAGATAAAACCTCTTGACTCCGGTCCCACCACTGTGTCGTACTCCACCCCGTCAAGCATATTTCTTAAACCATCCACAGCCAGGGCAAGTCCGTCTGCATCCTCCAGTATGGTGGTTACATCCCGAAAAATAATCCCCTCTTCCGGGAAGTCCGGAATGCTTGTAACATAATCTTCTAAACGCTTCATCCTTTATACCTCGTATTGTTTTATTTTTAACCAACTTGAAATTTCTCAACCTCTCTATTATAACTCAAAGATTTCTTTCAGGCAAATGTTGTTTTTTCATATCAAAAAAATCCCTCTGCAGGTATTGCGCCCACAGAGGAAGGGTATTTCATAAAACTACAGATACTATAATAAGTTCTTATCCGCAAATCGGGTCAAAAGATTTTTATCTGTGCAATATTCATTTAAATCATTATATACATCCAGAGCGCCTTCACAGCAATTCATCATAATCCAAATCAACTTTTGTTGATGAAGTTCTCTGTCAAAAAAATCCTTTTAAGATATCCTCGCCTTGACTTCCTCCAGCTTATCCCGGCATCTTTTCTCAAAGTCAACCAGTTCCGGCGGGAAATAATCTGTAAACTGAATTTTAGACTTCAATGGAACACAATAAACAGGTGCTTCCATGGTTGTATCAATAAAAAATATATCACTTTCAATTCCCTTCAGACGGAAGTATTCTTCTAAATATAAAGACAGTCTTTTATATAAATTAAAATCTTCCGCATAGACCGCAATATCAATATCGCTTTTTCCTTCCACATATCCGGTTGTCAGGTAACTGCCAAAAACGAAAACATTATATCCTGTCTCGCCAAATCTCTGTTCCACATCCTTTTGCAGATTCAAAAGCCCATAGAGCCGGTCCATTGCCTTTTGTTTTACATCAGTGCCCTCTTCCATTTTATTTCCCTCCTCTCCAAATCGCCTTTTCTTATATTATATCCTAACCCTCGCCTCCTTACAACATTTTTATCCAATCTGTTTAAATGTATAAAAAAGCCCACCGCGTCATCAATGCGGAAGGCTCCTATACTATCTTTTATTTATCTTCTCGGATGCGCCCCCGTATAAGCACGGCGCACTGATTCTCCTCTGGTGCAGTTCATATACAACTGGGTGGAGGACATGTCAGAATGTCCCATCATGGCCTGTACTGCGTGGATATCGGCTCCGCCATGGAGCAGATGTGCTGCAAATGAATGGCGCAGAGTATGGGGCGTAATATCTGCCTCAATCCCTGCCTTATCTCCGTAAAACTTTATAATCTTCCAAAAGCCCTGGCGGCTCATGGGCATTCCGTTGCAGTTGGTGAAAAACCACTGGGAGTCCATATCCCGAAGCAGGCATCCCCGTCCCCGTTCCATATAAGCGGAAAGTGCCAATTTTGCCACCTTTCCAAAGGGAACCATGCGCTCCTTTTGTTCATCCTTGCAGGTAATATAGCCTACGGTCAGGTTCACATCCTCTTTTTTTAAATGGATGATTTCCGATACCCGTATCCCGGTAGCATAAAGAAGCTCCAGCATAGCCCTGTCCCGAAGCTCCTTGGGGGAGTCCCCGTTTGGCTGGCTCAGCAGGCAGTTCACTTCCTCCACCGTTAAAATGATGGGTGCCTTTTTTTCCACCTTAGGCGCTTTTAAAAGCTCCGCCGGATCTTTTGGTATATTTCCCTCTCCCCACTGATAATGAAAAAACGCTTTCATGGAAGCCAGGCTCCGTGAAATAGTGGTGGAAGCTTTTCCTTCTTTTTCCAGGTACAGGATATAGGAATTCAGACTGGTCTTCGTCACCTTGTCCACAGTCTCGATTCCCTGCTGTCTTAAAAAGGAGGCCATCTGAATCAAATCTCTTTGATAAGATACCTCCGTATTCTTCGATGTTTTTTTGATCTCTCTCAAATAAACAATAAAATGGTCTATCTCTCCTAACATTGTCCTATCCCCTAACCTGACTGTTTGAAAACGCCCTAAAACACGGCTTCTTCCTAACATTATATATACTATTTTCGATAAAATCAAACACATTTTTTTTACATTGTAACCATTTTAAAGTCATTTTTTGCAGTCAGTACAAGATATAGGAAAGGATTTGTTTTTTTCCGCAAGATATGGTAAAACAAAGGGAAATATTTTAAAGGACAAATTTTAAAAAAACCGGATTCAGCCAGGCTTCACAGGCACTTCCTAAGGCAGCCAGGAGCAAAAGCAGCAAAAAGGCCGGTATCCGGAACCGCTTTCCTTTTTGCATTCCCCAGAAGAGAAGGATTCCCCAAAGGGGAAGGTAGAGAAGTCCCTGGGGCATCAATGACATGAGAAAAACAGGAAGCCCCATAAGCCCCTTTTGAATGGTTATAACCGAAAGAATAAATCCCATGGAAAAGCCCATTCCTGCCGTCAAAAGACAGAAGAGAAAAGCGCCGTAAACGGTCAGCCCCATAAGCCAGGCAATCCAGACCTCTGCCGCCCTCTGCTTAAAAACCTGTCCGAACAGTCCCAAACGCTCCTCCTGGTTTAAATTTACCTGCCCCTCCAAAAGAGCCAGGTAATACCCCGCCTCCTCCACAAAGGTGGGATACCAGAAGTTTGCCGCCACAGTCCCGGTCAAAAGCCCAGCCAAAAAACAGAGAATATAGCGGTCCATGACCCGGTTCTCCAACGGCCCGGGACTCACCTCCGGACGAAATTTTAATTGTTCCAATACCTCAGCCATACAAAAATCCCCTTACAGGTTTTCTCATAACAGGTTGTTTCCAAAACGCCTGTCTGATTATGAAAACAGCTTTTATTTTCATAAATATATGCCTGTAAAGGGACATTTATTCTGCTGGAGAGCCGTATTACAAACCCTCTTATTTCACGCCGTACTTACGGGCATAGGCCAGGACAGAAGCAATGGTCTTTCCATCGGTGATCTCTCCCCGGTATATCATTTCCTCTAAATCCTTTACCTCCCACTCTTCCACTTCAATGTATTCGTCCTCGTCCAGATTCTGTCTGGAGGGCTCCAGCTCTCTTGCTACAAATACATCGATGGCTTCATCGCAAAAGGCCACGGTGGTATTGATGGTGATTAAATATTCCAGCTTTTCCTTATCTGTCTTATATCCCGTTTCCTCTTCCAGCTCCCTGTGGGCACAGTCGATTTTCGGCTCATCGGGATGATCTAAGGCCCCCGCCGGAATCTCCAGGGTATAGCGGTCCAGGGCATTGCGGTACTGGCGCACCATCAGCAGCTTTCCATCTTTTGTCACTGGAACCACGGCGGCGGCTCCATTGTGATGGATGAAATCCCAATGGGCCAGATGGCCGCACGCATCCACCGTATCCTCATATATTTTTAAAATTGTCCCCTGGTATTTTAAGGTTCTTTCCAGGCGTTTTACAGGCTGCTGTTCCATTTTTTCCTTACCTCCGTTATGTGGGATTATATTTTTTCACATTTTGCAAAGCAGGCGTCAGCCGCCTTTATGACCGCATTGCGAAAGCCGTGTTCCTCCAGGGCAGATACTGCCGCAATGGTGGTTCCTCCAGGGGAGCAGACCTGATCCTTTAAAGCTCCCGGATGGGTTCCTGTTTCCAGAACCATTTTCGCACTGCCAAGAACAGTCTGGGCAGCCATCTCATAGGCGGCATCCCTTGGCAATCCATATTTTACGGCGCTGTCTGCCAGAGCTTCAATGAACATGTAAACATAAGCAGGAGAGCTTCCGCTGACGCAGACTACCGCATTCATGAGCCGTTCCTCAACAATCCGCATTTTACCGAGGGAAAGGAAAATGCTCTCAATGGCCTCCTTCTCCTCCTGGGAAAAATCCTTTTCAGAAAAGCAGACTCCTGTCATTCCCTCTCCAAGGAGAGCAGGTGTATTGGGCATGGCCCGGACCACCCGTATTTCGTCTCCCAGCTTCTCCCTCAGCTGGTCCGTGGTAATTCCCGGGGCAATGGAGATAACCACATGATCCTTTGTCACCACCTCCCGGATATCCGCCAGAACCGGTGAAAAATACTGGGGCTTTACAGCCAGTACAATGTATTTCGCCTGTTTTGCACACCCTGCATTGCCGTCTGCATGAGGCACCCCCGTCTCCTCAGTCACCTGCCTGCACTTGTCCCCATTGACATCGGTAAAGATGATATCTTCTTTTTCGTATTCCTTAAGCAGCCCTTTTAAAATGGCTCCTCCCATGTTTCCGATTCCTATAATTCCTATTTTTGCCATGTTTTTATTCTCCTGCCTTCTTAATTTTCGGTCCCGCAAAACCGGTTAGCACTATTTAAGATTTTCTTTTCCACAGCAGAAATAATCCGAACTGCTTGTTTTCTCAAAACAGCCTTTTCCGGCTCTTTAAATTCATGATCCGTTATAATCCCCGTATAGTCAGATAAATGGTTGATCCGGTTCATCCCCTGACGGTTGAATTTGGATTCATCAACAACCAGAAAAGACTGCTGGCACTGGCTTACCAGCTGGCGTTTTAAAAATGCCTTGTCAATGGAGGGTGTCAGCACATGAAATTCCCTGCTTATGGCCGCTGCTCCAAAAAATCCGATATCAAACCGGAAGTCCTCCAGCATCCTGGTGGCATGATAACCTAAGATGCTTCCTGTGGATTTTTGGACATAACCTCCGCACACAAAAAGCTCTGCCTTGCTGTTTTTCATCAAAAGGGCGATCTCAAGGTCATTGGTCACCACCGTCATATTTTCCATATCTATAATATTCCTTGCGATCTCATAGGTGGTGGTTCCCGCATCCAGATAAATGCAGGTGCCCTCCCGGATAAATTCCATGCACTTATCCGCAATACTCTCTTTCTGGTCCCGGTTTTTCACGCTTTTATCCGCATAAGCCACCTCAGTCTTACTGACTGCCCCGCCGTGGCACCGTTCAATCAGTCCGTCCTTTTGAAGCTTTTCCAAGTCCCTGCGAATGGTCATGGGACTGACGTCAAGCGTTTCTGCCAGTTCCTCCACCTGGACACTGCCATCCTCTTGTATCATGTTCAGAATCTTAATCTGCCTTTCTGCCATCATCATCTGCCTTCTCCTCCTGTTATGGATTCCAAAACGCAAAAATCCCCGCCGCCGGGCAGGCGGCAGGGAATCCATGCTCTGGATAAAATCCCCTATCTATATCATAAATGATTAAAGGAAAATACTCAATATCAAAACTTCAACAAATCCGACTCCCCATGCAATTGTAGAGGTAATGGAATAAGTCATAATCTGCTCCTTCACCTCCCCCACGCCTAAGGTCCGGTTTACTACCCAGAAATAGCTGTCATTAAAGTAGCTGAAGAACAGAGAGCCAACACAGCAAGCCAGAGCACCCAGGATGGGGTTGACGCCTGCCGCCACAATAATGGGAGCTGAAATACTGGCTGCCGTTGTCATGGCAACTGTACCGGAACCCTGGATAAACCGCATGGCAGTTGAAATAATGAAGGGAAGCACTATGATAGGAATTGCAGTTCCTGCAAGACCTTCCGCCATATATGTACCAAGTCCGCTGTCTTTGATGATCTGTCCCAATGCGCCGCCTCCGCCGGTTACCAGCATAATGATTCCGGCAGACGCCATTCCTTTTTCCATTTCCTTAATAGCTTCTTCTCTGGTTAAGTTTCTGCCGAGAGTAAAGATAGCCAGAACAAGGCCGATTCCTACAGCCACAATAGGAGATCCGAGGAACTGGAAAATCTCCATAAAGCCTTTGGTTTTTCCCGCGGCATTTGACACTGTGCTGATGAGTATTAAAATAATAGGAAGGAACAAAGGTGCAAAAGATTCAAAAGCAGAGGGAAGATTCTCAGAATCAATGGAAAAGTCCTGAGAGTAGTCCGGCTCCTGATATGGAAGGCGCACGAACCCTTCCTTCTCATCCGGAAGCTGATAAAGCTTCTTTCCCACCCATCTTGCATAAATCGTACAAGCGATTGCCATGGGAATGGCGATTACGATACCAAAGAGAATAAATTTTCCTACATCCACTCCGAAGATTCCGCATACGCCTAAGGGGCCGGGAGTCGGAGGAACCATGGTATGAGTGATAACAAGTCCTGCTGCCAAAGCAGCTCCTAAAGAAATCACGGATTTTTTCGTCACTCTTGAAATGGCCTTTGCAATAGGAGCCAGAATTACGAATCCGGAGTCACAGAAGATCGGGATGGAAACCAGAAATCCTGTGAGAGCCAAAGCTTCCTCTTCCCGTTTCTTTCCAAAAAGCTTTAAAAATGTCTGAGCCATCCGTTTTGCCGCCCCGGTCCGCTCAAAAATCTGGCCCATCATAACGCCAAAGCCGATAATAATACCGATGCTTCCAAGCGTGCCTCCGAAACCTGTTGTAATAGAATTAATAATTCCAAAAGTCCTGCCATCATCCAGCTTAATGTTCACCATAGGCATTCCCCCCACAACGCCTATAATAACTGCTGCCATGATCAGGGCAAGAAATGCATGAATCTTTGTTTTCAGCACCAGAAATACTAAAACCACAATTCCAATGCCTAATCCAATCATCATTCTTTCGCCGCTAAGTCCTCCTACCATAAAGAAACCCTCCTCTTAATTTGATCTCCTGCTACGCTTGTTTAAAGCAGGGAGAATATTTTGCCGCAAGTAAAATGGCTTCGATCATGCTGACAGCAGAAGCCTCTCCTTTACCTGCAATATCAAACGCTGTTCCATGGTCTACCGAGGTCCGGAGTATGGGCATTCCGTTGGTAATGGAAATGGTCCGGTCAAAGTCCAGAGTCTTGGTTGCAATGTGCCCCTGGTCATGATACAGGGAAAGAACACTGTTATACCGTCCCTGGGCCGCCTGATGGAACACGGAATCCGCCCCAATGGGACCTGTCACCGGATACCCTTCCGCCTGCAGCTCCAAAACCGCCGGAGTGATCTCATTTACCTCCTCATCTCCAAACAATCCATGCTCGCCGCAATGGGGATTGAGCCCGGCAATGGCCATGGTTCCTTCCTCCACGCCCAGACGCCTTAAGGCTTCCAGACACCGCTTCACATAATCCTTGATCCTGTCCTTGGTGATCAAATCCAGCATTTTTCTCAAAGAAACGTGCCTTGTGAGGAAAAATACTCTCAGCCCGTTTGTCTCAAACATGGTAAGAGGGTCCTCCGTATCAGTCAGGGCGCTGAATATCTCCGTATGGCCGATAAAATTGATGTCGCCTGCCTTTAAAGCCTCCTTGTTGATGGGAGTGGTAGCCACCGCATCGGCTCTTTCCTCATTTGCCAGTCTGATGCTTTCCGCTATGTAAGCATAAGCCGCCTTGCCGCACATTCCGCTGACCTTACCGAATGCAAACTGGTCCATGTCAATGTTATCTAAGTCAATGAGGTTTAAAATTCCTGCTTCGAATTTCCCCTCCTCCGGCTCCTTGATTGTCTCGACCTTTAAATTCACTCCCGTAATTCCAATGGCCTGCTCCATCACCTTTTTATCTCCTATGATGACGCATTTGGCCGCCTCAAAAACCTTGGGTTCTGCCAGAGCCTTTGCCACAATTTCCGGCCCAATACCTGCCGGATCTCCCATTGGTATGATAATTAATGGTTTGCTCATAAATTATTTCCTCCTTTTATCTACATAAATAATTTTTCTTTCAAATAAGTGATACACCGGTTGGCAGCGTCAGATTCTCCCACCATTCCGCCCTTTGTAATGATGGATACTCCTTCAAAGTCTCCCTTTAAAAATGTCCCGTAAGCTGCAAGGGGAAGCACTTCGTCAAGCAGACATAAGCCCGCTGTATGAAACCTTCTGCAGACAGCCACCGTAATATCCCCTCCGCTGCTGTAAATCCCCTTAAAACTGCTGTTTTCCGCAAAAATCCGGCGGGTAATTTCTGCAAAGGAATCACATATAATTCCCGTCATTTCATCTATGCCGCCTTCATAGCCCGCCTTGTACTCTTCAAAATCAATCCGGTTTTCAGGATAGATTCCGTCTCCCGTAACCGTCAGGATATCGTAGGCACCGCTGGCCTCCAGCACGGCTTCTGAAACCTTTTTAATCTCATCTTCCCGGCTTTCTTCGCTCTCTAAAAATCTGGCTGTCTCCACGAAAACATTATGGGCTGTGCGCTGGGTCAGCCACAGCTCTTCCATCTGCTTTTTCGTCACTGGATTTACGCTTCCAACTACAGCTAAAATCTTATTTTTCCCCTCTCTGGTTGGAGGAATGATCAGCTTTCTGGCAATGGTAGCCGTAAACACTCCCGGGTCCACCGCCGCAAATTTCAGCTTGCTGGTAATGGCCGCATCAGCAATCAAGTCTAAGTCCTCCTGAGTCACACAATCCAGAACAATGATCCTGCATCCGCTGTCTGCAAGAGCCTTCATCCGGTCCGCCAGAGCATGTTTTCCACCCATCATCCCGTTCATCTCAATGCTTCCTACCTTGTATCTGGTCTGCTGTTCAAAGATTTCTGAAACAACGGAGGTGGAAATCGGGTTCTTGGGGTCTAAGGCAGCTTCCGTCTTATGGAGGGGAAGCCCTTTGACCATCATATACCCGCCGATCACAATTCTTCCCGAAGCAGGAAAACAGGGGGCACAGATGGCTATGTACTCAGGTCCCAGGGCATCTAAGAGCGCATCAGTCTCGCTTCCTACATTTCCCCGCAGCGTGCTGTCAATCCGCTTGGAATAGACAATCACTTCCTCATTCTTCAGCAGATTGGTGACATTAAAAACCCGGTTGTAGGCTGCTGTGCGGTCCAGTCCCCGGCTGTCTGTCGGATACATAACACAATCGCACTGGTCAAACAGCGACAGATTGAGACGTTCCGAATTCATCGCAGTGTAGGTCCGGTAATTCATCTTCTTCAGCAGAACCCCAGTGGCATTAGCCCCTGTTAAATCATCTGCTACCACAACACATTGAGGCATACTCCCTCTCCCTTCTCCCTATGATTTCCGGTTGAAAAATGGTTATGTCCGGAAATGTTTTGTTTGTTTATGTTCGTTATCATGTTTGTTTATGTTCCTAATATTATATCAGTTGTTTGTTCCTGTCAATATATTTTTTATTTTCTTTTTATTCTTATCTATTTTTACTAATCCCCTATACTTTACTCCTGTTTTCCATAAACAAAAAAGAACCGGGTACATATTTCTACATACCTGGTTCTTTCTAAATTTTGCTGTTTATTCTGCTCCAAGAGCCGCCATTGTAAAGTAATTATAAGGTTTGTTAAAATGAGGCAGGAATAAAATATCCGTCAATTTGAGCCGATCTATAGTAACCTGTTCCTGAATCGCAAGGGAGAACAGATGTATGGCCATGGAAATGTCATACTCGGAACACATCTGGGCTCCCAGAATCACACGGGTTGTCTTGTCATAAACGATTCTGATTTTCACCTTGTAATTATCATGCTCGATAAAGGCAGGCTTCTGGGTATCCTCATAATCGCTCACAGCCGCATCATAGCCCAGGGCCTTGGCCTTGGTGTAAGTGATGCCTGTGGAAACCATCTTCAGATTCCAGATGCAGATTCCGTTTGAACCCTGAACGCCGATGGATTCTATAGAAGTGCCGCAGGCATTGTGAGCGGCCACAATTCCGGAACGGACCGCATTGGTGGCCAGTGCGATGTAGCTGGTCTTTTGAATGGAATTGTCAAATACAGTGGCACAGTCGCCGATGGCGTACACATGGGGATCGCTGGTCTGCTGGCATTTGTCCACCAGATAGGCTCCGTTTTCAAACAGTTCCAGCCGGCCTTCTCCCAGACAGCTGTTGGGCTTAAATCCAACTCCCAGGATTACCATATCTGCCTTATACTCATGCTTATCGGTAATCACCTTTTCCACCCTGCCATTACCCTCTATCTTTGTTACGGTTTCGCCGTAAGCCAGGCGGATGCCGTGGTCTTCCAGGTTTTTCGACATGATATCGGAAAATTCCTGGTCATAGTAGCCTGATAAGCAGGTGTTCATATTGTCGATTAACGTCACATTTTTCCCTACACGGCGGAAAGCTTCTGCCAGCTCCACGCCGATGTATCCTGCACCTACAACTGCCACATCCTCAATGGAATCCTGATGAAGCTTGTCAATGACGTCCTTGGCGTTCTGATACAGCTTTACAAACTGAACGTTTTCCAGATCCTTCCCTTCGATGCCCGGAGAAATGGGCAGGGAGCCTGTTGCGAGAATCAGCTTGTCATATACCTGTTCATAGGTCTGCCCGTCCTTGCCTTGTGCGCGGACGATTTTATTGTCATAGTCAATGGATTCTACCTTTGTTTCCATATAGACCCTTGCGCCTTTTTGCTCAAAGATTTCCTTGCTGCAGTAAAATAACCCATCAGCAGATGAAATCTGGTTTCCGATCCACAGAGCCATTCCGCAGCCTAAGAAACTGATGTTGTTGTTGGAATCAAATATGACCACTTCTTTATCTTTATAATTATCTAAAATCGTATTAATTGCTGCTGTTCCGGCGTGATTTGCGCCGATTACTACAATACGTTCCATAAGAGACCTCCTCTATATCATACGAGTCCACAGGGTTTTTCTTGCTCATTGTTTTCATTTGCATTATAACACATTGTTAAAATAAAAACAATTACTATTATCAAAAAGTTCTCTATTCTTTCAGTATCCCCTTGCAGAGCTCGCAGGCCGTAGGTGTGGCCGCCGCTCCCCCCAATGCTGTTTCCCGAAGCTCCATAGGCATCCGCAGCCCCACCCGATAGGATGCCTCTAAAATCTCATCAAACGGAACCACCGACCTGGTACCGCTTAAAACAATTTCCGCACATACCAGAGCATTGGCCGCTCCAACGGCATTGCGGTTCTGGCAGGGCGCTTCCACCAGCCCTGCAATAGGGTCACAGACCAGTCCCATAAGGTTGGTGATGGCAATAGAAGCCGCTCCCAGACACTGCTCCGGGGAAGCTCCCATCAGCTCTGCCACTGCTGAGGCAGCCATGGCGGCAGACGAGCCCACCTCTGCCTGACAGCCTCCCTGTGCCCCTGCAACTGTGGCATTTCGCATGATCAAATATCCCACTGCCGCCGTATGAAACAGGGCCTGTACCATCTGTTCATCGGAAAAGCCGAATTCCTCCTGAAGAGCCGTAAAAACTCCCGGAATGATTCCCGAAGATCCTGCCGTAGGGGCGGCCACAATCAGCCCCATGGAGGCATTGACCTCCAAAACACCCATGGCATAGGCAATGGCCTTGGAAGTGACGGTGCCGCATATGGAATGGCCTTCCAGCCGTCTGGCATTCATCCTGCTGGCCTCTCCTCCGATCAATCCTCCCATGGATTTTACCGGCTCTTCGATGGCCTTTCTTACAGCCCGTTTCATAATCTGCCAGGAATGGGTCATGCGGGCCATAGCATCCTCCCGCTTTATCCCCAGCTCCTCTTCCTCCCGGCGCAGCATAATCTCCCATATGGGAAGCTCTTGTTCCCTGCAAAGCTTCAGCAGTTCATTTCCTGAACGAAAATCCATAAAATCTCCTCCCTTACTCAATCAAAATAGCGCTGAAAATAGATGGATGCTCCTCAATCTGATGAACAACACTTTCTGAAATGGTTTCATCTGCCTCGATGATGGTATAGGCATTTCTGCCCTTTTCCTCTCTGTATAAATGCATAAAGGCAATGTTAATGTTATTTTCGCTTAAACAGCCTGCAATGTGGGTAATGACTCCCTGGGTATCCAACTGTTTTACAAGAATGGTGCTGTACTCTCCGGAAAGCCTGATGCTGACTCCGTCAATGGCACTTAACTCGGCTCTGCCTCCTCCGGTGGAAATCCCCCGGATTACCATGTGCTCGTCCCTGTCGGTGGTCACGTCAATATCAACGGTATTGGGATGGACATCGCTCTCCTCTGTGTTGATTTCAAAGGAAATATCCACTCCTTTTTCCTTTGCAATCTTTAGGGAATCAGGAATCCGTTCATCATCAGCCTGAAATCCCATAATTCCTCCCGCCAATGCCCTGTCCGTACCATGGCCCCTGTAAGTATGGGCAAAGGAGCCGTAAAGAATAAACCGGGCGGAAACCGGCTTTCCTTTTAACAGCTTCCGGGCCAGCTCCGCAATGCGCAGAGCTCCGGCTGTATGGGAGCTGGAAGGCCCGATCATGTTTGGGCCGATCACATCGAATGCACTGATCAATTTCATAGGCATAAGCCTCCTTCTAAAAGTATAATGTTCATAATAACGCACAATATGCGGTCCGGTTTTACGGACCGCATAAAAAGCTTAACGCGGAGATATTTCAGGCGGAATGGCACTTACAAAAGGCTTGCCGCCCAGATTCTTATTATGCTCTTCTTTGGCTGTTCTTATAATCTCAGGGTTTTCCAAAAGATCAAGGGCTGTCATTGCAATAACCTTTCCGGCAGCTATCATTCCCTTGTGAGCCATGGCGGATTTACCGGTAGCAACCCACTGCCAGGAATGGGCGGGAGTTCCGTTAGGTGCCGTAGTCACAACTGCCGTGGCAGTGGGAATGGTCCAGCTCACATCTCCCACGTCCGTAGAACCGCTCATGGGCTTAGAGGGAAATGTAAGCGGGGCAACCAGACGGTTAATGGGACTTTGGGCCTCTTTATCAATGGTATCCTGATCAGCATCAGGAAGGAAGCCGCTGATCTTTCTTGCAATCTGGTTTCTGGTGCTTTCCGGAAGCTGGTCAAAGAACTCCCGGGCATATTCCATTTCTTCCTCCGTATAGGAAATGGGAGTAATCTGCTTTAAATTTTCATACATAACTTTGCCCAGCTCCCGGTTTACCATATAGCTGGCACAGGCGGAGTCAAAATCAACTTCAACCTCTGTATCCGTCATCATGGCCGCGCCCTTTGCAATATTTACCACCCTGTCATATATCTCCCTTGCCTGCTCTGCTTTGGGTGCCCGGACAAAGTAGTAAAGCTCTGCCGTAGGCTGCACAACATTGGCAGAGGTGCCGCCTACATCGGTAAATGCATAATGAACCCTTCCCTCGTCAATGATGTGCTCCCTTAAGAAATTCACACCAATGTTCATCAGTTCTGCGGCATCCAATGCGCTTCGTCCGTGTTCCGGTGCCGCCGCCGCATGGGCTGCACGGCCTTTAAACCGGAAATAGGTCTGAAATACAGCCAGGGAGCTGAAATCCCACATTCCTGTGGAGTCCATAGGATGCCAGGTAAGAGCCACATCCGTCCCTTCAAAAACCCCGTCTCTGGCCATAAAAGCCTTTCCATAGCCGCTTTCCTCCGCAGGACAGCCAAACAGGCGGATGGTTCCGGTCATGCCTGTTTCCTTCATATAGTCCTTAATACCTGCCGCACCTGCAAAGGCGCCGGCACCTAAAAGATGGTGGCCGCAGCCGTGGCCGCTTTCCCCTGTCTTAATGGGCAGCGGTTCTGCAACATCGCATTGCTGGCTCATGTTATTTAAAGCATCGTATTCCGCAAGTATCCCAATGACCGGGCTGCCGCTGCCGTATTCAGCAATAAAGGCATCCTTCATTCCTGCAATGTCCCTGGTCACCTGAAAACCCTCTTTTTCTATGGCATCGCACAAAAGATCAGCAGATCTTTTCAGGGCAAACCGTGTTTCTGCGAACTCCCATATTCCATCGGAAATGCTTGTAAACAGTCCCTCTTTTTGTTCAATTAATTCTATAATTCGTTCCTTGGCGTTCATGTGATCTCCTTTCCAAATGGATTTTTATAGTAAGTGTTTATTTTGCAGCCCTGCTGCTGATAGCAATGGCTGCTATGACCGAAATAATCATGGTAAACAAAAGCAGGTACCCCTGAACCTGACCATAAGTGGAGGCAAAGATAACTCCCGCCGCAGTGCTGATAATAAGCGGTGTAACTGCCAGAGGAAAGTTCCTGCGCAGGTGGGGAAGGAGCATGGTTCCCAGCAATGCAGGCATAACACTGCTAAATCCGGGCTGCAGCACTGGATTGCTTAAATAATGGATAAAAGGTGTAAATATGAACATACCCGCAAAGATAATTATGGTAGTGGTAATGGAGGACATGCCAATGGCAAGAACAGAAACAACCTCTCCCTCATCGCTATGAGGCTCCACATTCATCAGACGGTGGCCTGCGGCTGCGGCAGGAAGCTTCATATTCATAACATTCCCTGTAATGAAAGAAAGATAAGTTCCTCCTGCTCCTAAAATCGGAGAAAAGGAAATAACCTCCGTAAGCTGGGTAGGAATAAATACGATGCAAAGCTGTACGGCAGCAGCTATTATTACCGGAACATTCAGCTTCACATCATAAACAATGGTTGTTACCATAGGCACCATAAACATCAGTGCAATGCCGGCAAGAGTGGACCAGCGGCCTAATCTGTGGATGGAACTGTAGTAATCGTTTTGTTTCATGGGTCCTTCCTCCTTTATTTAAGTAATTGGCTGAATACGATTGCGGAAATCATGCCCAGTACAAGACTGATGGGGAAACAGAATTCCGACAGAGCCTTGATATTGCTTTTCTTTGCCAGAACCTCTAAAATTGCATTAAATGCCATGGAGGCCAGCAGCACCAGCAAGGGGACAAGTCCAACAGCACCGGTGGTTCCTGCCCGGAAAGGGGCGGAAAGATAAGGGCCGGAAAAGACGCAAAGGAGCGCAATAAACATGGAAGCAAAAATAGCCTGAAATTTCTTCTCCTGTTTTCCCTTTAAAACCTTAATTCCCTTTTGGATCAGCTTGGAGCCAAAGGCCGTATACAAGGGTCCCCATATGATACCGATGGTCATAACCCACATGGCACCCACAAATGCCTCAAAGGAAAAATCAGGGTCAGCAATTCCGGTATAACCAAATGCCTTTGCAGTAACATCTGCCGCCATATTCTCATACACGCCGGAGCCAACCACACTAAGGCGCAGCCATGGAAAATACCGTCCAAGAGTAGGCATAAGCAGCAGCAAAATGATCAGAATGGGCATGCTTGGCAGAATAGATACCACGCAGCTATTGACCATAACCTTTTTCAAGGCTGCTCTTTCCATTCCAAGTTCTACTCCCCTTGCCCATGCCTTGCGCATGAAAATAACGGACTGTACCAGAACAAATACAATGACAATTCCGCAAAGCAGAAATACTACACCCCCATTGGCAATGTTTAAATAATCTTTCATACAAATCCTCCTTTTTATTTACTGGGCGATCGTCTCATGAGGATATATTACACAAAATATTTCAAAAAATAAATATCTTTTTGTATATAATGCAGGTCATTTTCATATTTGTTTTTTATTCCGTAAAAATCAGGTTAAAAAAGTGAGGTCATTTTTTAACCTGATGAAGCTTCTATTGTTTTTTTATGGTGTAAAGCACCAGCCCGTTAAAGGTGAGATTTGTATGAAGGGAATAACTCCCTGTGATTTCCTGATCCCAAAAATAGCACTCCGGATATATCGCATGCTCCAGATAATCAATCACCTCCGGATCATTAAGGTCCGGCATCCCCACTCCCAGCCAGCGGCCAAATACACCTGCGTTTCCCTGGTCAAAAATAAACCGTTTCATGCGGTAAGTCCCGGACCGCAGCCCTTGAAGCAAAATGGTAATCTGATGAATTTCATGCTCAATGAAATAGAAATCCACTGAATAAAGAGGATTCATATAATAGGGATGGTAAACCGCAATACAAAACTCATCCGTTCCTTCCCTGGTTACCATAATACTGTCGCCGCAAAATACCATCTGGCCCTTAAGCCGGTTCAGCGCCTCCAATACAAAATACACGGGACGCCTGACCTTTTTTACCCAAAACAACCCCAGGATACCGAAATCATAAATTCCCTCTGTTCTCTGGGTATGGTAGGTGCTGGCAGGAAAGCCCACCGCCTCCACCTTGCCCCGAAGCTGAAGAAGACTGTCAAAAATCAGGGCAGACCGGAAGAAAGCACCTGCTTCTGCTGAACCGCTGCCTGTCAGCGTATTCCACCTGGTCATATAAAGAGGAGGAACAAAAAGGCCGTATTCCGTAAATAAAGCCTGAATCATTTCCACCCGGTGAACGTAGAAGTATTTTAGCTGCTGTTTCGTTCTTTCATTATCCTGTTCCGTAAAGAGCCTGGGATATCCGTGAAACCCGGCAAATTCCGGGGCACTCTGAAATTCCTTTACTGTGCCGAAGAACTTCTGCCGTCCTTCTTTTTCAGGAACCATGGCCCAGTCAGGAATTAAAATTCCCACATGCGCACCAATGCCTTTTTCCCTGAGAATCTCCAAAAACCAATGATAAAATCGTCCAAAGGTCTCCAGATGGTCCGGGTTTTTGCAGGCAATTTCAAACCTCCACTTTCCTGTGGGACGGCGGGAATTATGGGACCGCAGCACATCGGCAAAGCAGGACAGCCGTTCCTTATAAGCTGTCAAACAGCCCTCATAGCGATCCATCTGGCGTGAAACATCAATTTGCACATAGGGAGTCATTTGAAGCTTCTCTATCTGGTGAATGTACTCATGACAGATATAATTGTGATAAACTTCCTCCTGTTTCACCTCTACTTCTTCTAAATCAAAGTCCTCAAAATAGATAAACTCAAAGTAAAGCTGCCTGCCGGCTTCTGTAAGCTGTTCCATCAGTCCGGACTGGAGCACATCGGTGATCCGGCCTGCACCAATCATCTTTTCGGGTTTTTTTAAGGGCTGTCCCGTTTCTTTTGATAAATCCAGTTCCACCGTATCCGGAGAGTATGTGGGCATATCCTGGTGCATATCATGTTCTTTCATATATTTGACCAGTTCCAGCAGGTTATCCTGGATATTGGAAGTGATCTCTTCAATTTCATTTTTCTTGTTCTCCGCAGCTTGCGCATGCAGTTTCCGGTATTCTCCCGGAGCCTTTCCATACTGCTTCTGAAAGGCGGCAGAAAATGCCTTGGCATTGGCAAACCCATGTTCCATGGCAATTTTAATGACAGGCTTGCTGCTGCCAATCAGGCTCACCACAGCATGTTCCAGACGCACCTGATTTAAATACTGTAAAAAGCTTATTCCCATTTTGTTTTTAAAGTATTTGGAAAAATACTGAGGGGACATATATAGCTGTCTGGCTGCATCAGTCAGGGTAATGGTGGAGGCATAGTTGTGCTGGATATAATCTAAAATTCTGCTTATAGACTCCTTGCCTTGGGCTTGCCCCGGCAAAGCCTGCCCTCCTTCCACCTGAAACCGCTGCATCAAGGTCACTAAAAAGCGGAATAGCAAGGCATGGATTTCCAGATTGGCTCCTTTTTCATTTTTCACCTGTACCAGAAGCATTTGTGTAAGCAGACGCTTAATTTCATGGAATTTATCGAAATCCGGCTGCAGGATGGAATTGCAGCAAAATGAGCTTTTTAATATCTCCCCGCACTCTTCTTTCAAAAACTCTTCTTCAATATACAGCATAATCGCAAGATTGTTATATTCCCCATGGCAGGCATGGATGTCTCTATGGTTGATCAGTATAATATCATCAGGAAGCATATTATAAAAATCGCCGTTGATCTCCACCTGCAGCCTTCCCTTGAGCAGCAAGATGCACTCCAGGCCGCTGTGGGTATGGGGTTTTATGTTTTTAATGCTGTTAAGAGTGATGTTGATTGACGTCTGATTCATAGGCAGGCTCCTCCTACTATGCTAAAATGACCTCTGTGTTCCGGTTCACCCGTTCTACTGTCCCAATGAGAACTGCTGCAAATGCCAGCAGGTAAAAGGGATACAGCTTAATAGACACGTATTCTGCCAGAAATCCCATGAAAAGAGGCATGAGGGCGGCCCCCACATAGGCACATGCCATCTGGATTCCCATAATAGCCTGGGACAGCTCCTTGCCGAAGTTCTTTGGGGTTTCATGAAGCATACAGGGATATATTGGACCGCAGCCCATTCCAACCAGGATAAAACCGGCCCCTAACAATCCGCTGCCCCCTTCCCAGAAGAATGGTAAAAATCCCAAGAAGTATGACTCCCTGTCCTATTCGTATCATCTCCTTATTGGACAGCTTTATGGCGGCAAAACCATTTAAAAATCTTCCAAAAGTAATGCCGAAGTAAAACAGAGAAGCCCATTTTGCCGCTGCCTCAGGTGAAATTCCTTTTTCCATTACCATATAGCTGCTGCTCCACAGACCTGCGGTGGCCTCCAGGGCACAGTAGCAGAAGAAAGCCGTAAGAATGGGCTTTGCACCTTTCATTTTCAGGATTTCCTTTATAGTTAAATGCCCGCCCTCTTCGGTTTCCTCCTGTCTCTGCTCAGGACTTTTCTTCCAGAGGGGAAGGGAAATCATCAGCATGGCTGCCAGGACGATCTGGATAAAGGAAATGGAACAGTAACCCATGGACCAGGGCATGCCGCCTGTGAGAAAATATCCCATGATATAGGGGCCAAGGGTAGCTCCCACACCCCAGAAGCAGTGAAGCCAGCTCATATGCCTTGCCTTGTAATGAAGGGCTACAAAGTTATTCAAAGCCGCATCTACAGAACCTGCCCCAAGACCGTAAGGAATGGCCCAAAAACACAGAACTAAAAAAGAACCGGAAATCGAAAAGCCCCACAAGGCTATTGCCGTCATTGCCACGCTGACAGCCGTCACCTTTCCGGTGCCGAATTTCCGGATGAGGCGGTCGCTGTTTAAGCTGGAGATAACCGTACCTCCTATGATGATGGTGGAAATAACTCCTGCATAGGATAAAGGAACGCCAAGCTGACGGTACATAGCAGGCCAGGCTGACCCCAGCAATGCGTCCGGCAGACCGAGGCTGATAAAGGATATGTAAATGATGACAAGTAATATGGATAGCATAATTTCCTCCTGTAAAATAGCAGCTATCTGCTGCCATAGTCCATATCATACCACGAAATCCGGACATTTTTCTATATTATTATTAACAAAAAAAATAATGAAATATTAAAATAAGGCTTATATTATTTTTAAATATACTATGGAACAATTTCATTTTTCCTGGTATAATGCAAAGGAAAATAATGTCTTTATATTTTCTTATTATTCCGGCTATTCAGCCACTTTATTACCCATGAAATAAAAATGCAGCCTACACACCAGATGACAGAAGAATAACTTGATTGGAAATCTTTCTTACGCTATAATAAATCTAAGAAAGCAATGTCTCCTTTTGGGTTATGCGGAAAAGGAGAATGGATGGATCGTGACACCAATTTAATCAGCTCCAGAGAAGGGAGAATCGCCGCACTGCAGAAGCTTAATTTATTGAGCAATACATTTATGTCGGTTGCCCTTCAGGATGAGGAAACCTGCCAATATGTACTGCGAATCCTGATGGGAATTGAGGATTTAGTGGTTCGGGAGGTAAGAACCCAATATACCATATCTAAAATTACATCCCGCGGGGCAGTCCTTGATGTGCTGGCAGAGGACAGCAATGGGAAAATCTATAACATTGAGATACAAAAAAGAAGCACCCTGGATCACGGGAGGCGGACAAGGTTCTACCATTCCATGATAGACAGTGAGCTCCTGCAAAAGGGGAAAGATTATAATGAACTGCCGGATGTCCATATCATCTATATAAGTGAGACAGACCTATGGAGGGCAGGGAGGACAACCTATTCTGTTAAGAAATTTTTTGAAGGTACGGATACCATATATGAAGATGGAGTAAGTATATTATATGTGAATGCTGCAATCGACGATGGCACAGAGATCGCCCGGATGATGAAGTATTTTAAAGAAGCAGATCCTGAAGATACCAGCCAGGGTATGCTGTCAAAACGGGTACATTTTTTAAAATGTGAGGAAGGAGGCCATGACACTATGTGTGAGGTAATGGAACAATTTATAGAATTGGGCAGAGAGGAAGGATTGGAGCAAGGGATTCTTAATCTGGTTGATGCATTCAGGGAAGTCGGAATATCTGACTTGATTATATTGCAAAAAATACAGGATAAATTCAAACTGACAAGAGAAGAGGCCGAAATATATTTAAAAAAATAAATTCCCTATTGACATTTCAATCTCCATCTCCTATACTATACCAAAATAACAAACTGTTGAGCAGGAGTAAGTAAGATTTCTTCATCATGCCCAGAGAGCTTCCGGTTGGTGGGAGGAAGCGTTGATGTTTAGTCTGAATGGACCTGCGAGGGCGGCTTGAAATCAGCAAATAGCTGGGAGTAGATGCCGACGGGTTTCCTATCCGTTACCAAGGGGAGGCACATGTTAGTGTGTTACAGAGCGGAAGGAGTTTATCTTCTTCAATCAGGGTGGTACCGCGGAAGGCGATTTATAAGCTTCCGTCCCTTATCCATATTTATATGGGTGAGGGGCGGGAGCTTTTTTGATTTTCAAAAAAGTTGAAGCACCCTGCGGGTATACCATTATATCCTGAAAACATGGACAAAAAAGTTGAAGCACCCTACGGGCATACCATTATGTCCTGAAAACATGGACAAAAAAGTTGAAAGGAGTTTAACCATGAACATCACACCGGATTGCAGGGAAATTGAAGCGCTTGCTGCTTCCTATCCCGTCATACCTGTCTGCAGGGAAATCTTTGCAGACATTGTCACACCAATTACCCTGCTGCGCAAGATTGCAGCCTTAGACAGCCGTTATTATCTGCTTGAAAGCATTGAGGGAGGCGAAAATTGGGGCCGCTACTCTTTCCTTGGCTATGATCCGGTCTTAAAGGTTTCCTGCAAGGACCATGTGGTGACGGTTCACCGCTACCACAGCAGCCAAACCGACCAGGTGACTGAAACCAAAGAGCCCTACGATGTACTTCGAAATATCTTAAAGGATTACCGGTCTCCAAAGCTTCCCGGACTTCCTCCCTTTACCGGAGGCTTCGTAGGATATTTTGCATACAGCATGATCGGTTATGCAGAGCCGGTCTTATCCATAAAAAAGGGGGACTGCAACGATTTTGACTTAATGCTTTTTGATACAGTCATTGCCTATGACCACTTAAAGCAGAAAATCAGCCTTGTGGTCAACATGAAAACAGACCGGGTTATGGAAAATTACGGGAAAGCCTGTGCAAAGCTGGAAAGCATTGCAGCCATGATCGCAGAAAACACTCCTTTGAAAAAGTCCGCTGTCACCAGCCGGCCCCAGTTCCGCTGCAACGTGACAAAAGAAGAATTCTGCACCATGGTAGAGCGGGCAAAGGAATACATCGTGGACGGAGACATTTTCCAGGCTGTACTTTCCAGGCAGTTTACAAGTGATTACCATGACAGCCTGTTAAATGCCTACCGGGTATTAAGAACTACCAATCCTTCTCCTTACATGGTATATCTCCACATGGACGACATGGAGATCATGAGCACATCTCCGGAAACTCTGGTCCGCTTAAAGGACGGACGGCTCACCACCTTCCCGGTGGCAGGTTCCAGACCCAGAGGAAAAAGTGAGGAAGAAGACAAACGGCTGGAGGAAGAATTGCTTACCGATGAAAAGGAGCTGGCAGAGCACAACATGCTGGTGGACTTAGGAAGAAATGACTTAGGAAGAATCGCAGCATTTTCCACTGTAGAAGTGACCGGCTATCAGATGATCCACCGCTATTCCCGGATCATGCACATCTGTTCCCAGGTGGAGGCTGACATCACCCCTGAACGGGATGCCTTCCATGCCATCGAAGCGGTCCTTCCGGCAGGCACCCTTTCCGGAGCTCCTAAAATCCGGGCCTGCGAAATCATTGAAGAACTGGAATCAGAACCCAGAGGAATTTACGGAGGAGCCCTTGGATACATCGATTTCACCGGAAACATGGATACCTGTATCGCCATACGGATGGCCGTGAAGGTCAAGGAAAAGGTGTACGTCCAGGCGGGAGGCGGCATTGTAGCCGACAGCGTACCGGAGAAGGAATATGAAGAATCGGCAAACAAGGCAAAGGCCGTGATCAAGGCCATTGAAACAGCAGGGGAGGTGAATGACTGATGATTCTCTTAATCGATAATTACGACAGCTTTTCTTACAACCTGGTTCAGATGTTCGGTAGCATTAACCCGGATATCAAGGTGATACGAAACGATGAAATGACTGTGGAGGAAATCAAAAATCTTTCCCCAAGCCACATCATCCTCTCTCCCGGCCCCGGCTACCCAAAGGATGCAGGCGTGTGTGAGGACGTAGTAAAAAAGCTGGCAGGAACAGTCCCCATCCTCGGGGTGTGTCTGGGGCATCAGGGAATCTGCGAGGTGTACGGAGCAGAAATCACCCACGCCAGAAAACTGATGCATGGAAAACAGAGCATTCTTACCATTGACACCGCTGACCCTATATTTAAGGGCCTGGAAGAACAGCTTCCTGCTGCCAGATACCATTCCCTTATCGCTAAAAAGGAATCCCTTCCCCATTGTCTGGCCGTCATTGCCACCGATGATATGGGGGAGATCATGGCGGTAAAACATAAAGACTATAACCTTTACGGTGTTCAGTTCCATCCGGAATCCATTCTGACACCGGACGGGAAGACCATACTTGAAAATTTCTTATCCATTGTATAAAGGAGGCAGACGAAATGATTCAACAGGCAATTCACGAAGTAATCACAGGACAGGATTTAAGCTTTGACGCAGCCAGAGAAGTGATGAACGAAATCATGAGCGGAGAAACCACTCCTGCCCAGATGGCGGCCTTTTTGACCGGGCTCCGGATGAAGGGGGAAACCATTGATGAGATCACCGCATGCGCCACGGTTATGAGGGAAAAGGCCCTGAAGCTGGAACCGGATTTCCCGGTTATCGACATCGTGGGCACCGGAGGCGATGAGGCGGGAACCTTTAATATTTCCACCACCAGCGCATTTGTGGTGGCTGCCGGAGGCGTTCCGGTGGCAAAGCACGGGAACCGCAGCGTTTCCAGCAAAAGCGGAGCTGCCGATGTGCTGGAGCACCTTGGGGTAAACTTAAACCTCACGTCAGAACAGTCCGGAAAGATCTTAAAGGAAACCGGCATGTGCTTCCTCTTCGCTCAGGCTTACCACTCTTCCATGAAGTATGCCGGCCCGGTCCGCAAGGAACTGGGTGTAAGAACCATTTTTAACATCTTAGGCCCTCTTTCCAATCCTGCGGGAGCCACCATGCAGCTTCTGGGTGTTTACGATCAAAAGCTGGTAGACCCCCTGGCTCAGGTGTTAAGCAACCTTGGGGTGAAACGGGGAATGGTGGTATGCGGAGACGACGGACTTGACGAGGCCACAGTAACTGGCCCTACCCACGTATGCGAAATCCGTTTCGGGGAACTGACCCGCTATGTGATTACACCGGAAGACCTTTCCTTAAAGAGAACTTCTCTTTCTGATCTGGTAGGGGGCACACCCGCTGATAACGCAGAAATCACCAGGGATATCCTTTACGGAAAGCTTCTTGGGCCAAAACGGGATATCGTCATTTTAAACTCCGCTTTAAGCCTGTATCTGGGAATTGACGACTGCACCATCGCAGAGTGCATTGAAAAAGCAGCGGACTTAATCGACTCCGGAAAGGCTGCTGCAAAGCTGGAGGAATTTGTGAAAGCAACTCAGGAGGTGACTGCATGATTTTAGACACTCTGGCTGCTGCTTCAAAAAACAGGGCACTGGCTGCAAAAATGTTTATTTCCATGGGGGAAATAGAAAAGCTGGCATTTCAGGTTTATGAGAACACAAAAGACCAGACACCTTCCTTTGAACAGGCACTCTCCTCTCCTGATATCGCCTTTATCTGCGAGGTGAAACGTGCTTCTCCCTCAAAAGGGCTTATTGCCCCCGACTTTCCTTATGTGGAAATCGCAAAGGAATATGAGGAAGCAGGTGCAAATGCCATTTCAGTCCTTACGGAACCGGAGTATTTCCTGGGAAGCAATAATTACTTGACAGAAATCAAGCAGGAAGTATCCATTCCCCTTTTGAGAAAGGATTTTACCGTAGACCCTTATCAGATTTATGAAGCAAAGGTCATGGGCGCTTCCGCAGTCCTGCTGATCTGCGCTCTTCTGGATACAAAGGCTTTAAGAGAGGGGATTGAGCTTTGCCATAAGCTGGGATTAAGCGCTCTGGTGGAAGCCCATGACGAAGAGGAAATTCATTCCGCTCTGGCCGCAGGAGCCAGGATCATCGGCGTAAACAACCGGAACTTAAAAACCTTTGAAGTGGATTTTAACAATTCCATCCGTTTAAGGTCCCTGGTTCCCTCTGATGTGCTCTTTGTGGCGGAAAGCGGAATCAAGACGGAGGATGATATCAGACGTTTGTCCGAAGCAGGTGTCAATGCAGTCCTGATCGGGGAAAGCCTGATGCGATCTCCGGATAAAAAAGAGATTATAGGCGGTTTTAAGAGGGCCGCACGATGAGCATGAAGGAAAACCGGATTAAAATATGCGGGCTGACACGCAAGGAAGACATTCTGACCGTTAACACATGGAAGCCGGATTATATTGGCTTTGTGTTTGCTCCCGGAAAGCGCCGGCTTACGGCTTTAAAGGCGAAGGAATTAAAGGAATTGCTGCTGCCGGAGATTCCGGCAGTGGGAGTTTTTGTAAACAGTCCTATGGAAGAAGTTCTGGCTTTGGCAGAACAGAAAACCATTGACTGCATACAGCTTCATGGGGATGAGGATTGCGATTATATTCTGGGATTAAAAAAACGTCTGACCCCAGGCTTTCCCATCATAAAAGCCGTACGGGTCCGGACAGAGGCGGATATCAGCCAGGCAGAGGAACTTCCCGCAGACTTTCTGCTTTTTGATACCTATACAAAAGGAGTCTACGGCGGAAGCGGCAAAACCTTTGACTGGTCCATGATTCCGCCCATCAAAAAACCCTGGTTCCTGGCAGGAGGCATCGATGCCGCAAACATAAGACTTGCCATGGAAACAGGCGCATTCTGCCTGGATTTAAGCAGTTCCCTGGAAACAGAAGGAAAAAAGGACTCTGAGAAAATCAAAGAAATCATACAAATAATAAGGAGTAAAGAATAATGTCAAAAGGAAGATTTGGACAGCACGGAGGACAATTTGTCCCGGAAACGCTGATGAACGCAGTCAACGAACTGGAAGCAGCTTACGAAAAATACAGCCAGGACCCGGAATTTCTGGCTGAGCTTCAGGAGCTTCATGAAAAATACACCGGAAGACCCTCTCTTCTCTACTACGCAAAGAGAATGACAGAGGATTTGGGCGGCGCAAAAATCTATTTAAAAAGAGAAGATTTAAACCACACCGGTTCCCACAAGATCAACAACGCCTTAGGCCAGGTTCTTTTAGCCAAGAAAATGGGAAAGACCCGTGTTATCGCTGAAACAGGGGCCGGACAGCACGGCGTTGCTACCGCTACTGCCGCCGCCCTTATGGGAATGGAGTGCGAGGTCTACATGGGAAAAGAGGATACAGACCGTCAGGCCTTAAACGTATTCCGTATGGAGCTTTTAGGCACAAAGGTTCACGCTGTTACCAGCGGAACCCAGACCTTAAAGGATGCTGTTAACGAAACCATGAGAGAATGGACCAACCGGGTGGAGGACACTCATTACGTCTTAGGCTCTGTTATGGGCCCTCACCCCTTCCCCACCATAGTCAGGGATTTCCAGAGCATCATCGGCAAAGAGATGCGCTCTCAGCTTATGGAAGCAGAAGGAAAGCTTCCTGATATGGTTATTGCCTGTGTGGGAGGCGGCAGCAATGCCATAGGAATCTTCCACGAATTTATCAATGAACCTTCTGTAAAGCTGGTAGGCTGTGAAGCGGCAGGCCACGGCATTGAAACTGGAAAACACGCTGCCACCCTTACCACCGGCTCCCTGGGAATTTTCCACGGCATGAAATCTTATTTCTGCCAGGATGAATACGGCCAGATCGCCCCTGTTTTCTCCATTTCCGCAGGACTTGATTATCCGGGTATCGGGCCGGAGCACTCAGCCCTCTATGACTCCAAAAGAGCCAGCTATGTGCCCATTACAGATCAGGAATCTGTTGAAGCATTTGAATACTTATCCCGTTTAGAAGGGGTTATTCCGGCTATTGAAAGTGCCCATGCGGTGGCTTACGCCAGAAAAGTGGCTCCTTCCATGAGTAAGGATGAAATCATTGTTATTAATTTATCAGGGCGCGGCGACAAGGATGTGGCAGCTATTGCCCGTTACAAGGGGGTTGATATCTATGAGTAGAGTAAGAGACGTATTTTCAAAGGGAAAGGCATTTATCCCATTTATTACAGCAGGTGACCCGGATCTGGCTACCACGGAAAAGCTGGTTCCCGCCATGGCAAAGGCAGGCGCTGATTTAATTGAACTTGGAATCCCTTTTTCAGACCCCATTGCAGAGGGAATTGTTATCCAGGAAGCCGATATGCGGGCTTTGGAGGCAGGAACTACCACAGATAAGCTTTTTGACTCTGTAAAAAGAATCAGAAAGGAAACTGACGTGCCTCTGGCATTTATGACCTACATCAATCCTATTTTCGTATATGGCAGTGAAAAGTTCATTAAAAATGCGGCAGAAAGCGGTATTGACGCTTTGATCGTGCCGGATATGCCCTTTGAGGAGAGGGAGGAGCTTCTTCCCCTCTGCCAAAGATTTGGAGTTGAACTGATTTCCCTCATTGCCCCCACCTCCAAGGACCGGATCCAGACCATTGCCTCTGAATCAGAAGGCTTTATCTACTGCGTTTCCTCCATGGGCGTAACCGGAGTGAGAAAGGAAATTAACACCAACATCGAAGAAATGGTTTCCCTTGTAAAAGAAGTCAAGGACATTCCATGTGCCATAGGCTTTGGAATTTCCACACCGGAGCAGGCAAAGGAAATAAGCAGACACGCGGACGGAGTCATCGTAGGCAGCGCCATTGTAAAGATTGCCGCCAAATACGGAAAGGACTGTGTGGAACCGATCTGCCAGTATGTAAAAGAAATGAAAGCTGCCATATCTTAAATTTTTCTTGACACCATATACACAAAATGCTACACTGATAGCCGTAAGAGGGAGCTCGTAAGCGGGCTGAGAGGAAGTAATCAAACTTCGACCTTTAAACCTGATTTGGATAATGCCAACGTAGGGATTCACACGAGCTTATTGATACTATCTGAGCCTATACCTGTTGGTATGGGCTCTTTTTTTATTTTCAAAAATCCTCGTAATCCCCACCTCAAAACAAAAGGAGGATCACAGATGAATTACACCACGCAAATGGATGCCGCAAGGAAAGGCATTCTGACAAAAGAACTGATTGCAGTGGCCGAACACGAACACTGGGAACCGGAACAGCTCCGGGAACTGGTGGCAGAGGGAAAGGCTGCCATTCCAGCCAACAAAAATCACACCTGTTTAAAGCCCAGCGGAATCGGCTCTATGCTTAGGACCAAGATCAATGTCAATCTTGGCACCTCCAGGGACTTAAATGATTTGGAAATGGAGCTTAACAAGGTAAAGGATGCGGTTTCCATGGGGGCTGAGTCCATTATGGATTTAAGTTCTTTCGGAGATACCCAGAAGTTTCGCAGAAAGCTGACCGGGGAATGCCCGGCTATCATCGGCACAGTTCCCATTTATGATGCAGTGGTCTATTATCACAAGCCCCTCCGGGAAATCACCGCAGAGGAATGGATTCGTATTGTGGAAATGCACGCAGAGGATGGAGTTGATTTCATGACCATTCATGTGGGAATCAACAAACAGACGGCCAGAAGATTTAAGGAAAATAAGCGGCTGACCAATATCGTTTCAAGGGGAGGGTCCATTATCTTTGCCTGGATGGAAATGACCGGGGAAGAAAATCCATTTTATGAGCATTATGACCGGATCCTGGATATCTGCCGGGAGTATGATGTGACCTTAAGCCTTGGAGATGCCTGCCGCCCAGGGTGCATTGAGGACGCCTCCGATATTTCCCAGATAGAGGAGCTGGTGACACTTGGAGAACTGACCAGAAGGGCCTGGGAAAAGGATGTGCAGGTCATTATAGAAGGACCGGGCCATATGCCATTGGACCAGATTGCCGCTAATATGAAAATACAGCAGACCATCTGCAAGGGAGCACCTTTTTATGTCCTTGGTCCTCTTGTAACAGATATTGCACCGGGCTATGACCACATCACCGCAGCCATTGGGGGAGCCGTTGCCGCCGCCGCAGGAGCCGCTTTCCTCTGCTATGTAACACCGGCAGAGCACTTAAAGCTGCCCGATGGTGAGGATGTGAAGGAGGGAATTATCGCCGCACGCATTGCTGCTCACGCCGCTGATATTGCAAAGGGAATTAAGGGCGCTAAAGAATGGGATTATCAGATGAGCCATGCCAGAAAACGGCTGGACTGGGAGGCCATGTTCGGTCTGGCCATTGACCCGGAAAAGGCAAGACGTTACCGGGCTATGTCAAAACCGGAAAAAGAAGACACCTGCTCCATGTGCGGCAATTTCTGTGCTATGAAAAATATGAACCGGATTATGGAAGGGGAAATTGTGGATATTTTTGATGAGTGATCATTGATTGCAGATATATTTCCCTAAAATCTCATTGAAACCGAATTTCACAAAATTACATATATAGGAGTAACTTTCATGAATAATCAAATACCAACAACAATTTCTAACAAGACTCCGGTCAAATCCGGAATGCGGATTAAAAAACTGGCAATCAGCGGAATGCTGGCAGCCCTCACTGTAGCTCTCTCCGGTTTTTCCATTCCGGTGGGAGCCTCCAGGTGCTTTCCCATACAGCATCTGGTCAATGTTCTGGCAGGTGTGTTCTTAGGGCCTGTCTATGGCGTTTCCATGGCTTTCTGTACTTCTCTCATCAGAAATCTCATGGGAACAGGAAGCCTGCTGGCATTTCCGGGAAGCATGGCAGGAGCATTTTTATGCGCCCTTCTGTTTCATAAAACCGGAAAGCTTTGGCTGACCTGCCTTGGAGAAATAATCGGAACCGGAATTATAGGAGGAGTCCTCTGTTACCCCATAGCTGTTTTTCTTATGGGAAAAGAGGTAGCTGTCTTTTTCTTTGTTGCCCCATTTCTTATGAGTACCTTAGCCGGAACTGTAATGGCTGCATTTTTACTGGTCTTACTGCGCCGTTTGGGCCTGTTTTCCTATTTCGTCAGGCTTATAGAAGACTAGGGGACTGAATATGAATTTGAAACTCAATTGTTCTCTGGCCGGACTGGTCAGAGAACAACGGCCTGTTATTCACTGCATCACCAATTACGTTACCGCAGCCGATGTGGCAAATGCCATTCTGGCATGCGGCGGATCTCCCATTATGGCAGACCACCCGGAGGAAGCTGCAGAAGTGACGGCAATATCAGACTGCCTGCTTTTAAACACGGGTACACCTAAGGAAACCTCAAAGGCCGCCATGGAAAAGGCAGGAAGGGAAGCAAACCGGTTAAACCACCCTGTTATTCTGGACCCTGTGGGGATAGGAGTATCCCGTTACAGAACAGAAGCAATCCTATCCCTTTTAAAAGAGGTAAAGATGACCGTTATCAGGGGAAATGCATCGGAGCTTCGGATTATGTTAAATGCCATAAACAGACTTGATGATACCGAAAATAATCCGGCCCCTTACACCCGGGGCATGGCAGGAACTTCCCGCTCCATAGAAACCATTGGAGAAAAGCTGGAAGCATATGCCCGCTGCCCTATTGTGGTAGACCCGGTCATGGTATCCACCAGCGGTCATTCTCTTTTAAATTCAGAGGATGTAAAGGCTTTAACAAATACACTGTTCCCCCTTGCCGCTTTAGTTACCCCCAATATACCGGAAGCAGAGTCCCTTTTATCCACAAGAGGCCGCCGAATACACACAAGAAAAAACATGGAAGAAGCTGCTATAGAGCTTTCTCACCTATACAAAACCTCTTTCCTCGTAAAAGGCGGCCATCATGATGAAGGGGCTGACGATGTGCTGTGTTCGGGTGGATCGATCACCTGGTTTCCGGGACAACGCATAGACAATCCAAACACCCACGGAACCGGATGTACCCTTTCTTCTGCTATTGCCTGCGGGCTGGCAAAAGGGCTGGGGCTGGAAGAAAGCATCCATGCGGCAAAGGACTATCTTAAGGGCGCGCTAAAAGCAGGCTTGAACCTTGGAAAAGGAAGCGGTCCTTTGTGGCACAGTTGGAGCAATACCAGGTAATATATGAAAAAACCAGTGAAAAGAAATAACCTCTTCACTGGTCTTTTGCTTTTTTCTTTACCGTTTATACATCTCCACCATCTCACGTGCCAGTGCCAATGTGATCTCCGCTCCCATCATAATATCTTCACTGTGCACCAGAATCAGGCTAATTCTCTGGATTTCTCCGTTGGCTTCCTTTGTGATCAAATCGGTGTGGATTTGATGGGCCTTCTTCAGGCTTTCTGACGCCTCATTTAAGCAATGTTCTGCTTCCTCAAACCTTCCGTTCCGGGCAGAAGCCAGTGCACACATGCATTGGCTTCTGGCTTCTCCCGCATTGCTGATCACCTGCAGGCAGATCACTTCAAGCTCCTCCATCCTCAATCACCCAGTTCCTTTCTCACCTGATCTAATACCTTTTCCCCGTTCATTGTTCCATAGGCCACAGGCTCTATGGAAACAACAGGACAGGTCACCTGGCGGCTGACAGTACCCATCTGAAATCTGACCTGGGGTCCCATAAGAATCAAATCTGCATCCCCTCCTACCTCCTCGGCAGAGGAAACAGGAGCCGCCGATATAAGGCATTCATAAGATGCCGCCTCCGCAGCCGCCTGCATCTTTTTTACCAGAATTCCGGTGGATAATCCTCCGTTACATAACAACACGATCTTTTTCATTTTTATAATCCGCCTTTCT
>DGRE01000067.1 GCA_002389905.1 Hungatella sp. UBA4396
CCATGCACATAGTAAGTGCCTGCTTTCCGCAGGCGGAACACCTTTTAAAGCAGCGGTCTAAATTAAAGGCCACTCTCGGAAGGTATCCGAAATCCTCCAAAAGGGTAAACAGAGGAAAGAAAATGGCCATGGGAGGAAGCATAACCGACACCACCCAGGCCAGAACCCGGTAGACTCCCCGGATCAATAAGTCTGATATGAGGGGAGGCACCCCTGCAAAATCAGCCGCTTTGCCCAAGCTTCCTTCTAAGCGAAACAGGGCGCTGCTTAACATTCCGGACGGATAATTGGCTCCTGTAATGGTGATCCAGAAAACCCCCAGCAAAATCAGGAACATAATGGGAAAGCCTGTAAGCTTACTGGTAAAAAGCCGGTCCAGCCTCCTGTCTTTCTGGTTATATGTCTGGTTTTCATATGTCGCCACATCTTTGCATAAACATTCCGCCTGCTTTACAAAGACTGCAGCCATATCGTCCCTGACCTTTTCCAGTGTAATGCCCTCCGACTGCCATTGGCTGTAAATCTCCTCCAAAGCGGCCGCAACTTCCTCTGATTCCGCTACAGGCTTTAAATACTTCTTCACCGCCTCCATCAGATTTTCGTTGGCATCCAGCAGTCTGGCGCACAGCCAGCGGGTATTTACCTTCCCCCCTCCTGCTTCCTCCACCAAAGGTGACAACCTGGCAATTGCCTCCTCCACATAGTCAGGATACCGGATGAGAGGGGTATTGGGCACCTCTTCACTTTCTCCCTCGTCCAGGCAGAGTCTTAAACTGCTGTAAATCTGGTCCAGACCCTTTTTGCTTCTGGCCGCCGTGCCTGCTATAGGAACTCCAAGGCGTTGTTTCAGCAGGTCAAGGTTTATGTGAATCTTCTTCTTTTTGGCCTCATCCATTAAATTTACGCACACCACTACCTTGGAAGCCGCTTCCATGATCTGCAGCACCAGGTTTAAATTTCTCTCCAGGCAGGTGGCATCACAAACTACCACCACACCGTCAGGATTTTCAAAGCAGATAAAATCCCTGGCCACTTCTTCTTCCGTGGAATGGGCCATGAGGGAATAACAGCCCGGTATATCCACCATAACATACCCTTGGGAGCCGTCACTGCACCAGCCCTGGGCATTAGCCACCGTCTTTCCGGGCCAATTTCCTGTATGCTGGTGCATTCCAGTAAGCTGGTTAAAGACTGTACTTTTCCCCACATTGGGGTTCCCGGCCAGAGCTATGACCTTATCATCTTCCTTCCGTTTTTTGATTTCCAGTCCAAAATCCACGGATTTAATTCCCATTGAATCCCTGCTCAGTCCCATACCTGGTCCTCCATCGCCACAGAGGCCGCTGCTATTTCCTCTCCATAACAGAATTTTTCCTTTTCAGCGCCTGTCCTGGAGACTAAAACATTTCCCGAATCTTCACTTCTGAGGGCGATGACCGCTCCCCTGATCAGAAATGCCGTTGGATCACCCAAAGGACTTTTTCCCAGACATTCCACAACAGTTCCTTCAATCAGCCCCATATCCTGCAGACGCCTTCTCATATCATTACAGGCAGACAATGTTGCAATGACTGCCTTTTCACCTCTTTTTAAATCTGTCAAACAAGCCTTATCAGACATTTCTTAACCTCCTGGGTATTTCCAGATGTTTCCATATGCTAACATATGCACCTGACAAAAATCAGGTTCCTTTTTTAAGATTAAATCTGAAATACCGGAGTTCCTTTCGTTTTAATACTGATAAGTCAGCAGCAATTCCACAGCCATTCGCTCATTTAACTTTCCTGTTTTCACTGCTTCTTCTGTTTCAACACATAGGCTGACACAGGAGAGTATCTGTTCCCTGGAAAATGATCTGGCCTGAGGCATCAGCTTTCCGGCTGCAAAGGGCGGAATTTTAAGCTTAGAAGCAATTCCTCCCCGGTCCACACCTTTTCCCATCAGCTCCTTCACCTGCAAAAGCTGGTTAAACTGCCTGGCAATGAGAAACAATATTCTCATGGGGGGCTCCTTCAATGCAAGAAGGTCCTCATAAAGCTCCATAGCCACTTTGGGCTGACGGCTCACTATGGCTGTCACCATATCAAAAATCTTATTGGTAATACGCACTGTACAGATCGTTTCCACATCCCCGTCTGTAATCACTTCTCTTCCCAAGGTAAAGCTTATGAGCTTTTCCAGTTCCATCCGGATATTTTCCATATCATCTCCCGTCATATGAAGGAATAATTCCATGGTATTTCCCGTAATCTTCTTTCCTTCCCTGGCAAGGAGGCTTCCCGCCCACCTGGCAAGCTGGGCTGTATCCTGACGGCCCATTTCCGCCGCATACCCCAGTTCTTTTACCTTCTTAAACATTTTACTCCGCTTATCCACCTCAGACTCCACAAAAATCAGGCAGGTTGTCTCAGGAATAGAAGGCAGGTAGGACACCAGTTCTTCTGCCGCTGATTTAAAAAATCCGCTGTCCTCCACCAGAATCAGGCGTTTTTCACCGAAAAAGGGCATGGTATCAGCCAGACTGATGATCTCTCTCACATCAATCCCTTTTCCAGAAAACTGGTTGAAATTCATGGTATCATCACCTGCAATGGCGGCCTTCATCTGATTTTTATAGCTGTTTTTTAAGAATGCCTCTTCTCCGTAGATAAGATAGACAGGTCTGTAGCTGTGGTTTTTTATATCAAGAGCCAGAGTCTGCATCACATTTTTCCTCTCTGTCATGAATTCTTTTATACTTACTTTTTAATTATTATACCGGGATAAGCCATCTCCGTCAACGAAACTTGAAAACCGGATTCTCTCTCCATCGGTCCACATCATAACAGCCCCTCCTTCTGCCGTATGAAAAACCTCTGTTTCCCTTTCTTTAAAGCGGTCCAGAACCTCTCGGTGAGGATGGCCATAAGAATTGTCCTCCCCATAAGAAACCACGGCCCAGCGGGGCTTTACTGCATTTAAAAATGCTTCTCCGGAGGAAAATTTAGAACCATGGTGGGCCACCTTCAGTACATTTACCTCCCCAAGCAGCCGCTTTTCCCCCGGACGCTCCAAAAGCAGGGCCTCGCTGCCTTCCCCTATGTCTCCCGTAAACAGTATCCTGCAATTTCCATAGTCCATCTTCAAAACCGATGATCCCTCATTGGCATTTTCCGGGCTGTCCTCTTTTTCCGGATAGAGACAGGAAATGAGCAGCTCTTCCGTCCGAAACATATCCCCTGCAGCCACATATCCCACCCTGGTTCCTCTTTTCTTTGCAAGGGCTTCCAGCTTTTTTACCGCTTCATCCTCCCTTCCATGATAAGGAAGCATGAGATTTTTAATTTCTATATCCTCACTGGTTTCCAGAAGATAAGCTATTCCGCTTATATGGTCCTGATCCCCGTGACTGACAAATGCAAAGTCAATCATAGAAACGCCCAGACTTTTCAGACAAGGCTCCAGAGAATACTTTCCCAATGATTTCTTAGAGGTGCTTCCCCCATCCACCAAAATCGCAGACTTTCCCGTCTGAATCAGGATTCCATCTCCCTGTCCTACATCGAGAAATACTGCCTCCAGCCCCTTTACCGGGCCAGGCCTTAAAAGCAGGATACAGAGGCCGTACACACCAATCAAGGAAAGAACCTTAAAACTATAAAAAAGCCCCCCGTTTTCCTTGTCTTTCTTCTCCCCATCTCTCCCTGCGCCATACTCTTCCCATACCTTCAAACAAACTACCCCGGCAAGCAAAACCAATCCATAAGCCCCGATCCTCCCTGGCTCCGGCCTTCCAAATGTCAGACTATATCCCGGAAGCTTTTCCATCTCCTTACAAATCCATTCATAAAACCCAAGTATATAATGTCCCGTCCCTGCCGCGGCTGTACCAAGAACAGAACTGAAGCTTCCAAAGAAAATCACAGCGATTCCAGAACAAACCACCCCATCCATCAGAGGAATGAGAAGCAAATTCAAGAACAGGCCATAAAAGGGTATCTGGTAAAAATGATACAGCGTAAAAGGCATGGCGGCCACTGAAACAGCTATTCCCGTGGAAATAGCACCCGACAAAAGGTGATCTCTCCCCAGCCAGTTTCTCAGGACAGGACTCAATCCCCCTATGGCAAAAACAGCCCCAAAGGACAATTGCACCCCTCCCTGGGTGAGAAGCAGAGGCGACTGAATTCCCAAAAGCAGCAGCGCCAGGGAAGCAGAAGACAAAAGATCATAAGTCCTTCCCAGGTAAGCAGCCAGAAATCCCACGCACATCATAATAACCGCCCTCACCACAGAGGAGCTGCTTCCGGTGAGAATCCCGTACAGAACCACCAAAACGGTCCCTGCCAGCCCAGCACTTCCATATCCAAACCCACCCTTTCTCAGAATCTTGTAAAATGAAAGCCCCAGAAAAGACATATGCATTCCGCTGATTGCCAGAAGATGAGCAATTCCACTTTTCTGATATAAGGATTCAATCTCCTTGGGAAGGCCGCTCTTATCCCCTAAAACAGCCGCTGTTAAAATCCCGCCGTCTTCTGCAGAAGTATGCCGGTAAATGATCTCTTTCCCCCATTCCCGTCCCCGCCGCAGCCCCTCAAGAAGAGGACTGTACCCGGAACCACAAATCTCCATTTCCTCCCCGAACATCTTTCCGTCAAGTCCCAACGCCTGATAATATCCCCGGCTGTCAAACTCCCCCGGATTTCTGGCTTCGGGAAACGGCTGTATCTCTCCCTTTACCCGAACCACCTGCCCAAGCCTCAGCCCATCTTCTTCATCATGCATTTCCTGCCCCTGAATCAGCTTAACCGACACCATCAGCCCGGAAACAGAATCATATCTTCCCTGCTCCTTCACCCTGTTTTCTTTTAAAACGATCTGAAGCGTCCCATCCTTTTCCTCAAAAGAAGAAACCCTCCCCCGGGCCTCCACATACTTCCCGGAAAGCTCCTTTATAACCTCATCACGTTCTTCCCATCTCCTGCAATCATACCCGGCCCGGCCTGCACCCAGGTATAAAAAAACGAGGGGCAAAAAGACCCAAAGGGTATTCCTGCCTCTCATATAACCATAACAAATGATCCCGGCGGCCAAAAGGGCCGGGATGAAAAGCCAAGATGTCAAAGTCAGCAAAGCGGCAGTCTCTCCAAGTACAAATCCCCCTGCTATCAGACATAATGGGCGTTTTATTCTTCTATTCCTCCTGTTTCTTCCTCATTCTCCGCATTGTAATCCAGGTTCCTCTCAAAGAGCTGATTTAAGGAAATAGAATCCCGGAACATCATTTCCTGGGAACCATTGACTGTGATCTGCACTTTGTTGATGGAGGAAACCGCTGCCAGAGAATTTACAATGGAATAAATAGGAATGTATTCCTTGACCTCCAGCCCGTTGTTGAGAAATGAGGAATCAAAATTGATATAGCATACATTTTCATTGACCGATACATTTAAAAGCTTTGTGTCCTTAGGAAGGGTAGGGTTCATGCCCGGCCTTCCAGGCCCTGCTATAAGCTGTTCAATAACCAGCTTTTCCAGGGAAGTGTTGACGCTGTGAACCACTTCCCTTGTCTCCTTTACCAGCTTTTCTCCTGCTTCATCGGAAAAATACAGGGACAGCTCCGTCTTTTCAAAGGTATTCACATTGCTGATATTGTCAATAAAATCCGAATTCGTCATAGGACCTACGGGATTTCCCAAGACATCCATAAGAGGCTGCTCCGCCGTATAAACGGCCACATAGTCCACCCCTTTAATCTGGGTTAAGGTCCTGACCAGAGACGCCCTGCACAAAATCTCCCTGGTCCCGTTCATCATGGCATAATTGTTGTCAAAGTAAAGATAGAGAACCGTATCCTCCAGCTTATACCTCTCAAATCCCACCTTGTCCGGCACAGCGGCCTGGCGGTCCAAATCCTTGGGAACCGTGCGAAGCTGCTCCAGTAAGCTGGTGATCCTCCAGTCCATTTCCTCCAGAGAGGAGTTTTCCGGCTTCTGGGGCATGGTGTATTCCTGGGGCTCCAGCCTTGTCATAGCAGAATTTAAATAATAAATCTTGTATACTCCATCCACAGCCGCCTCTTCCTTGCCGGGCTTTTTTACGCAGCCGGTCAGGAAGATTAAAAACGCCAGGAGGATCAGAATATTCTTTCGTCCTTTCATGAAATGCCTCCTGTCTCTATGATATGTAAGTAAGAGGAATGCGCACTGTAAAGGTGGAACCTTCCCCTTCTTTACTCTGAAGCTTAATGGCCCCCTGGTGCATCAGGACAATTTTCTTGGTAATGGAAAGTCCCAGGCCCGTACCGCCTGTTTCCCTGGATCTGGCCTTATCCACCCGGTAGAACCGCTCAAATACATGCTCCTGGAATTCCTCGGGAATGCCGATTCCCGAATCAGCTACCTTTACGTAGAAAAACTTGTGATCCGCGTCAAGAGTCACCCGGACCCAGCCGCCTTCCACGTTGTACTTGATGGCATTTTCCATGAGATTGCTGAGAGCTAAGGACAGCTTCATCTCATCCACATCAGCAGTCACCTCCCGGATGCTTTCAAAGGTCAGCTCCACGTTCCGCCTTCCGGCAATGGGACGAAGCCGTTTTAAAATCAGCTCCATCAGTCCGTTAATATTCACCTGGGCAATGTTTAAGCTTCCTCCTGAAGTCTTATCCATACGAACCAAAGTCAGCAGGTCATCAATGATCTTGCTCTCTCTCTCAATTTCATAGGAAATATCGCTCATAAATTCCCGGTACAGCTCTGTAGGCGCATCCTCCATTCCCATAAGGGAATCCGCCAAAACCCGGATAGAAGTAATAGGAGTCTTCAGCTCATGGGAAACGTTGGAAACAAATTCCTCCCTGGACTGGTCCACTGCCTTTAACTTTTTTAAAGTCAGATTAATGGAATCGGATATCTGCCTGGTTTCCTTATAAGCCCTGGAGCTGATATCTTCATCCAGATTCCCCTCCGACGCCCGGTCAAGCATCCGCTGCAAGCCCCGGAAAGGCTTCATAATAAGGGCTGCCAGGAAAAATACCAGAAGTGCCAATGTGGAAAATATCATGAGATGAAGAAACATTCCCTTTTCCGTTACATCTGAAATCCGGTCAAGTAAGTCCTCTGTGGAGGCTGTAGCAATCATCACTCCGGCAATTTCCTTTTCCTGGCTGTTGGAATAGATGGGAATTGCCATTGCGGAATAATGCTTTTCTGAGTTGTATTTGCTGCTGTTTTCTCCGTTAAAGCAGCGGATCACCTCTTCCGACACGTTGATCTTTCCCACGGAAAGGGAGAAGGTGTCGCTGATGATCCTGAAATTCCGGTTCACCACCACAATCCGCCCATTGAACATCCCTGCCTTTACAGCCATCTCATTGTCCAAAAGGGCATCCCTTGGCTCCATGGTCAGATATCCTGCCCTTGTCATCTTGTTGCTTAAAATCCAGCACTGATTCTGAACCTCCTGCATTCTGGACTCAATAAGGTTCTGCCGGTAAGTGCCCGCCATAACCTGTCCCTGAATCAGCACCGGCAGCATTCCAACCACCATGAAGATAAGAACCAGGACAAGCCGCAGGCTTATGGCATACCGGGGGCCAAAGGCTTTTCCCTGTACCTCCAGATTCATTCCCGTCATACCTCCAGCTTTTTCGTACATGCAATTGCCAGGGCTCCGGGCCCGATGTGACAGGAAACACTCAAGGAAAGATTATCCACATAAATTTCTCCTGCCTCAGGAAAAATATCCTCCAGCTCCTTCTTAAACTCCATGGCTGCCTCCAGGCTGTTGCTGTGGACAACTGCAATGTTTGTGCCTCTTCCTGACGAATCTCCAAAGCGCTCCTCCATGTCCTTTTTTGCCGCAGTCACCATAATTGACTTGGCCTGCTTCATGGTTCTGGCCTTTGCAAAAGCGTCAAGCTTGTCTCCTTGAATGGTAAGAACCGGCTTAATCCGTAAAAATGTACCCAGCAGGGCTGCCGCCGCTGTAATCCTTCCCCCTTTTTTCAAATATTCCAGGGTGTCCACAGTGATATAAATGGTGGAATCCAGCTTTGTCTCTTCTAAGATCTCCTTGATTTCTCCGGCACTCATTCCGGAAGCCGCCATTTTCGCAGCCTCTAAAACAGACTGTCTCTGGGTCACGGATATTCTCTGGTTATTGACAACAAAAACCCTTCCGTCAAACTCCTCCGCCAGAATCATGGCTGTCTGACATGAGCTGCTTAAGCCGCTGGACATGGGAATATGAACGATTTCATCGTATTCCTCCAGCAGCTTTTTCCATAAGTCTATTAAATCGGCAGGGGAAGGCTGAGAGGTGGAAATATCCGCCCCTCCTTCCAGCCTGTTAAAAAATTCTTCTTGTGTCAGATTGACATCCTCAAAATATGTTTCCCCATCCATCATAAAAGGCATGGGAACCACGTAAATTCCCGCCTCTTCCCCCTGCTTCTGGGTGATTCCGCTGTTGCTGTCTGTAACAATTGCTGCTTTCATTTCTGTTCTCCTTTATTTACAGGACGATACACTAGTTCCCGTCATCCTTCTCTGCCTCATTGGCAGACGTATAAAGCTGATAATACATGCCTCGTTTTTCAAGCAGTTCCTCATGATTTCCTTCTTCCACAATATTGCTGTCAGACAGAACCAGAATCCTGTCCGCATTCTGAATGGTGGTCAGGCGGTGGGCAATGGTGAGGGTGGTACGTCCTACTGCCAGCCTGTCTAAGGACTGGGATACCAGGTGCTCGCTTTCATTGTCCAGGGCAGAGGTTGCCTCATCCAGGATCAGCACCGGAGGATTTTTAAGAAATACCCTGGCAATGCTGATTCTCTGCTTCTGTCCTCCGGAAAGCTTCACGCCTCTCTCTCCCACATAAGTCTCATATCCATCCTTAAGCCCTGTAATGAATTCATGGGCTCCCGCCATCCTTGCCGCCTCCATCACTTCCTCTTTGGAAGCTCCCGGACGGCCGTATTCAATGTTTTCAAAAACAGTTCCTGAAAACAGATAAACATCCTGCTGGACCACGCCTACCGTACTGCGAAGGCTGTCTAAGGTCACATTTTTAATATCCTGTCCGTCAATTAAAATTCCCCCTTCTGTGGGGTCATAAAAACGGGGAATCAAGTTGCAGAGGGTTGTCTTTCCGCCGCCTGATGGGCCTACAAGAGCCACCTTTTCTCCCGGCTTTATATCCAGGTCTATATTGGTCAGTACGGGATTGTGGTCATCGGGATACTCAAAGGATACATTCTGGAAGGAAATTCTTCCTTTCACCTCAGAAAGAGGCTTTGCCCCCTCCTCATCAAAAATATCCACATTGGCATCCATCAGCTCCATAAAACGTTCAACTCCAGTCATTCCTCTCTGGAACTGCTCCGCAAATTCAATAATCCTGCGGATGGTAGCCAAAAGTGTGGTCACATACAAGGTATAAGCCACCAAATCTCCCGGCTCAATGATTCCTTTGATCATGAAAATGCCTCCGGCAACGATGACCACCACATACATGAGGCCGTCAAACATCCGGATGGTGTTCTGGAAGGCCGCCATATACTTGTAGGTCTTGCGCTTGATTTCCAGAAACTCCATGTTATCCTTGTTAAACTTTTCAATCTCAATTTTTTCATTGGCAAAAGCCCGTACCACTTTGTTTCCTAAAAGACTATCCTCGATCCTGGCATTCAGCTCACCGATGTGGTTTCTCTGATGCTTAAATGCCCTTTTAACCTGAATGTTAAAGTAAGTACAGGAGACAGCCATAACCGGTATGAGCAGGAAAATAATCAGGGTTAAAGGCAGGTTGATTCCCGATAAGATAATAAAGGATACCACTGTCTTTAAAAGGGCTATGAAAAATTCCTCCGGGCAGTGGTGGGCAAATTCTGTCACATCAAACAAATCGCTGGTGATCCGGGACATGATCTGCCCCACCTTTGTGTTGTTAAAATAATTATCCGACAATTTTTGCAGATGTCCGAAGGCATCTTCTCTCATATCCGTTTCAATGGCAGCTCCCATTACATGTCCGGTATATGCCATGTAAAAGCTTGCCATACCGTCAATAATCCGGAGCCCGAAATACAGGGCTCCGATTCCAACGATGGTCCGTACCGTTAATGTGGTCAAATCCTTCATTCCCTGATTGGTGATGTAGCGCAGAATCAGCGGCAGCACCAATTCACAAATCGTAGTAAGGGACGCACAAAACAAGTCCATGACCATGATATTCGTATATTTTTTATAATAGGGCACAAAACGTTTCAACAATGTGCCCGTTTTCATCTCTTTCTCTTTCATGAAATCCTCTATTCTGTAATGGTAATATTCTTAATAAGCCCCAAAGCCCATTCCCTTTCCCCCGGCTTTCTGCTTATAATCTTAATGTTCATGCGCTGTTCCCCATAAAGCACCTGGGCTGTCATCCCATAAAGAATCTCCCCATCCTTTTCCTCCGGCTTATAAAAGGCCGCCCTGGCCCTGGCTTCTCCTACTTCAAAATCCAGAAGCTCATCTGTCTCCCCTTCTTCAAACCACTTGTTTTTAAATTCTGCAGGACGCCCTTCGAATACAGCCGCATAGATGTAATAATCGTGGCCTCCGTATTCCTTCCCGTCATAATAGTGGTCCATGCAGCTCTTATCTGTCTCATCATACAGGAAATTTCCCGGAATCCCAAAGCTCATATTGCCGATCTTCCTGTAAATCAGATGCCTTCGGCAGCCCACGGAAAGCTCCTCAGGCATGGGAATTACCTCCCCTAAATTCACCGGCTCATGCCCATCCAGCCCGCAGATCTCCAGATACTCCTTTTTAGGAAAGGGGAGTTCAGGATTCATGGACAGGGCTGTTTCCAGCAGCTCAATAATGAGCCGGTTCACAGCCTTATCCTGAGGGCTTCTGTCTGAGGGCATGAAGTAACAGGACTGATTCAGCAAAACCAAAGCGCTGTTACGGTAAAAAAGGGCGTCCTTTTCCACTTCATTCCAGACAAAAAAATCCTTTGCAAAGGCCACACTCATTCCAGACCCCAGCATCCCTTTCAGTTCCTGAAAGGAAAACGACCGGATATGGGTGATCAGCCTTCCCTCCTGGCGGTCCGGAACGTAGTAAAGGGCGGGCCAGCAGAAAGTGAATTCCTCGTTTCCCTCCCAGCCGGACACCAGCTCAATCAGCTCTGAAAACCATTGGTAAAAATACTTCTGCCTCATAGCCAGAAAATCTCTTTTCACAAAATATCCAGTCTTGTCATCTACCTTCAGCTTCAGCTTCTCCCGCTTAGCCAGCCGTTCCAGATACTCAATGACAGCCGCATGAAAGCCTGGGCCTGCAATATTGGTCTGACTCTCCCCCTGAAGCTTATGCTTATTCCATTTTAACCATACATAGCCCTCCGGGCATAATTGTACAAGCAAAAAACTATCTACCCGGAAACACTTATGGCCCATTTCCCTGGCCACTGTCTCCGCTATTTGGTAATTAAATTTGTTTCCGAAAAAAACCGTTTTTCTCGGCTCTAAAGAAAACCTGATTCGAATACTCATCAACGACCCCTTCTAAATACACCTTTCTTTATTCTATCGTATTTCTGCCGGAAATGGAAGCATAAAACCCTCAGGGACAAATATTAATTTTTCCTGATAAAATAAGGGCCCCGGCAGATCACCGGAAAGCCCTTATTTCAATTTCTTGAACTTATTTTACAAGTAAAGATTTTCCTGTCATCTCTTTTGGCTGTTCCATTCCCATCAGTTCAATGAGAGTCGGAGCAATATCGGCCAGACAGCCGCCCTCTCTCAGTTTTAAGGACGGGTCTGCATTGACCAGAATAAATGGAACCGGGTTGGTGGTGTGGGCTGTAAATGGCTCCCCTGTTTCATAATCCAGAAGCTGCTCTGCATTTCCATGGTCAGCGCAGACAAAAAGGACACCGTCCATATCCTTTACTGCCTGTACCGTCCTTCCCAGGCAGACATCCACAGTTTCAATGGCCTTGATGGCTGCGGCTTCAATTCCCGTATGGCCTACCATGTCGGGATTTGCGAAGTTGACGATAACCACGTCGTATTTTCCGGACCGGATCGCCTCCTCCAGCTTGTCGCAGACAACGGGAGCACTCATCTCCGGCTGCAGGTCATAGGTGGCAACCTTGGGTGACGGAACCAGGATCCTGTCTTCTCCCGGATTCGGCTCCTCCACTCCTCCGTTAAAGAAGAAGGTCACGTGAGCATATTTCTCTGTCTCAGCAATTCTGGCCTGGGTCTTTCCGTTATCCGCCAGAAACTGTCCCAGGGTATTTGATATGGATTCCTTTTTAAAAGCAACCAGTTTATTATGGATGGTGCTGTCGTAATCCGTAAAGCATACATATGTCAGCTTTAACCGCTCTCCTCTGTCAAAGCCCTTGAATTCGTCATCGCAGAAAGCTCTTGTGATCTCGCGGGCACGGTCCGGACGGAAGTTGAAAAAGATTACGGAATCCTGATCCTTTACTGATGCAACCGGCTTTCCGGCCTCTGTCACGACAAAAGGATCTACAAATTCGTCATAAACCCCTGCGTCATAGGAAGTCTGGATTCCGGCCGGTGCTGACTCTGCCTGCTTTCCTTCGCCCTTTGTCAGAGCATTGTAGGCCCGTTCCACACGGTCCCAGCGGTTATCCCTGTCCATAGCATAGTAGCGCCCCATGACGGAAGCCACCTTTCCTACGCCGATTTCCTTCATCTTGGCTTCCATTTCCTCTACAAAGCCTTTGCCGGAAGCCGGAGGGGTGTCACGTCCGTCTAAAAAGCAGTGAACATAGACCTTTTCCAGGCCCTTTCTCTTTGCCAGCTCCAGAAGTCCGTAAATATGGGTATTATGGCTGTGAACGCCGCCGTCAGATACCAGCCCCCACATATGAAGGGCGGAATCGTTCTTTTTGCAGTTTTCCACTGCCTCTAAAAATTCCGTAACTTCAAAGAAATCTCCGTCTGCTATGGATTTTGTGATCCGTGTAAGCTCCTGGTACACAATCCGTCCTGCACCCATGTTTAAATGTCCTACCTCAGAATTTCCCATCTGTCCGTCAGGAAGTCCCACTGCCAGGCCGCTGGCATTGCCCTTCACAAAAGGACACTGGTTCATAAGCTGGTCCATGACCGGAGTCTTTCCTTCACAAACGGCATTGTGGTTACAGTTATCATTTAATCCGTAACCATCAAGTATCATCAATACAACCGGCTTTTTACTCATAGCTGATTCTCCTTTTCTTTATGTTCATTCTATCATCGTATAATCCTTACATCTTATTTACCAACATCTTACAACACTATATTCTACACGATTTATCCATTTCCCGCAACCTGTGAATAGAAAATGTGTTTCCGGCTTTTCTGGAAAGGAAAAAGCTGCCTCCCATAAATACAACAAGAAGGCAGCATCGTTCATTTTTTATTTATTATAATTGACAATGGTGCCGAACTCCGGCTTTAAAGAGGCTCCGCCAACCAGGCCGCCGTCAATATCCGGCTGTGCAAAAAGCTCCGGTGCACTTGCAGCGGAAACAGAACCACCGTACTGAATGCGGATAGCTTCTGCTGTCGCTTCATCGTAGATTTCTGCAATGCATGCACGGATAGCAGCACAAACCTCCTGTGCCTGCTCCGTTGTTGCCACCTTGCCTGTACCGATTGCCCAGATTGGTTCGTAAGCGATAACAGCTTCTGCCGCCTGTGCAGCAGTTACATTTAAGAAGGCAATCTTAATCTGCTGGCGTATCCAGTCAAGGGTAATTCCCTGCTCTCTCTGAGTTAAGGACTCTCCGCAGCAGACAATAGGAGTAATTCCGTATTCAAATGCCTTAAGAACCTTCTTATTTACAGTTTCATCCGTCTCTGCAAAATACTCTCTTCTCTCAGAATGGCCGATTACCACGTACTTAACCCCTGCATCCTTTAACATGGCCGGAGAAATCTCGCCGGTATAAGCGCCCTTATCCTCATAATACATATTCTCAGCACCGATGTTGATGTTAGAGCCCTTAGCTGCTTCCATAGCCGGTATGATATCAATGGCCGGAACACAGAAAATAACATCTACCTCATCATTTGCCACCAATGGCTTTAATGTATTGACAAGCTCCACTGCTTCGGTGGGAGTCATATTCATCTTCCAGTTTCCTGCTATAATTTTCCTTCTGGACATACTTTTTCTTCCTTTCCCTCTCTGTAAGGCCCGGACAGAGACAGTCTGCCGGGCCCGCTTTACGATTTATTTATTATCTGCCGCAGCCACTCCCGGAAGCTCCTTGCCCTCTAAGAATTCAAGGGAAGCGCCGCCTCCTGTGGAAATATGGGTCATCTTATCAGCAAAGCCAAGTCTCTTCACAGCGTTGACAGAATCACCGCCGCCGATGACTGTTGTCGCATCAGAAAGGGCGGCAACCGCACGGCATACCTCCAGGGTTCCCTCTGCAAAATTGGAGAACTCAAATACACCCATAGGTCCGTTCCATACAACGGTCTTGGCATCCTTTAAGGCATCCTTAAAGATTTCAATGGTCTTAGGTCCAATGTCAAATCCTGACCAGCCATCGTCAATATCTTCCACAACTTTTCTCTCCGTATCATTGGAAAATTCCTTGCCTGCCACATTGTCTACGGGAAGAAGCAGTTTTACGCCCTTAGCCTCTGCCTTTTTGATCATTTCCAGAGCATAATCCAGCTTGTCATCTTCGCATAAGGAATTGCCGATCTTCTTTCCCTGTGCCTTTGCAAAGGTATAAGCCATGCCGCCGCCGATGATCAGGGTGTCCACCTTGTCGAGAAGGTTGTTGATTACGTTGAGCTTATCGGAAACCTTTGCTCCGCCCAGAATTGCCACAAAAGGACGCACCGGATTTTCCACTGTCTGTCCCAGGAACTTGATTTCTTTTTCCATCAGATAGCCAACCACGTTCACATCTGCATGCTTCGCAACACCTACATTGGAGCAGTGGGATCTGTGAGCCGTACCAAAGGCATCGTTAACAAAAATACCGTCACTGAGGGAAGCCAGCTCTTTGGCATAGGCTTCTGCATTCTCATCCTTGCCGTACTTTGTCTCCTCCACTCTGTAGCGGGTGTTCTGGAGCAGCAGCACTTCGCCGTCCTTTAATTCTTCAGCCAGCTTTACAGTCTCCGGACCTGTTACCTTAGGATCATCTGCAAACTTCACTTCCACGCCAAGTCTCTCGCTTAAAGCAGGTGCAACAGGTGCAAGGGACATCTCAGGAAGGGGCTCGCCCTTTGGTTTTCCCAAATGGGAGCAGAGGATCACCTTTGCGCCCTGATCCAGTAATTTCTTAATGGTAGGAATGGCTCCGTCAATACGGTTGTAGTTCTGGATCACGCCCTCCTTCAAGGGTACATTAAAGTCACATCTTACTAAAACTCTCTTTCCCTGCAATCCTGTTAAATCATCAACTGTTTTCTTATTCAGCATGTCTGGTTGCTCCTTTCCGGTTTACTGTTATTTCTTTTCAACATAAAAGGGCCCGGTCCTTAACGACCGGACCCCTGGTGGATCATTAGCCTAATTCAGCAAAGTACTTAATAGTACGAACCATCTGGCTTGTATAAGAGTTTTCATTGTCATACCATGCAACAACCTGAACCTGATATAAGTCATCGCCGATCTTGGATACCATAGTCTGGGTAGCATCGAAGATAGAACCGAATCTTGTACCGATGATATCGGAAGAAACAATCTCATCTGTGTTGTAGCCGAAGGACTCGCTTGCTGCTGCCTTCATAGCTGCATTGATGCCGTCCTTGGTCACATCAGCGCCCTTAACAACTGCTATTAAGATGGTTGTGGAGCCTGTAGTAACCGGAACACGCTGTGCGGAACCGATCAGCTTGCCGCTCAATTCCGGAATAACCAGACCGATTGCTTTTGCAGCACCGGTAGAGTTAGGAACGATGTTGGCAGCGCCTGCTCTTGCTCTTCTTAAATCACCTTTTCTATGTGGTCCGTCAAGGATCATCTGATCTCCTGTGTAAGCATGGATGGTGCTCATGATACCGGACTGGATTGGTGCATAACCGTTAAGAGCCTGAGCCATAGGAGCCAGACAGTTGGTTGTACAGGAAGCTGCGGAGATGATCTTGTCATCTGCTGTTACAACCTTCTCATTTACGCCGTAAACAACGGTTGGAAGATCGTTTCCAGCCGGAGCGGAAATAACAACCTTCTTAGCACCTGCATCGATATGAGCCTGAGCCTTGTCCTTAGCGCAGTAGAATCCGGTACACTCAAGAACAACGTCAACTCCGATTTCTCCCCAAGGAAGCTCGGCAGCCTTTGCCTGTGCATAGATCTTAATGGTCTTTCCGTCTACAGTGATGGAATCCTCGGAAACCTCTACGGTATGAGCAGCCTCACCGTAATATCCGGCATATCCTCCCTGTGCAGTATCATATTTTAACAAATGTGCTAACATCTTTGGATCTGTTAAATCGTTAATTGCAACTACATCGTAGCCTTCCGCACCAAACATCTGTCTGAATGCAAGGCGGCCAATACGTCCGAAACCATTAATCGCTACTTTTACTGCCATAATTCATTCCTCCTAAAGAATAAAATTAATTTGATCGTTAAATATTAATCAACTACTCTTCATTTTACCTAATTTACCCATAAATAGCAAGTCCTTTTTTAAATTTCCAAGGAAATGTTTCCCCTAATATCTGATTGCTTTTCCTCCTCCCATTGATTATAATGAATTTAAATTTCTGCCCTCACCACGCAAAACTGATTTTGAAAGGAAACTTTATGCTGTCAGATTATCATTTTCACACCGATTTTTCAGGAGATTCCTCCACCCCTATGGCTGCCCAGCTGCAGCGGGCCATAGAGCTTGGGATGAAATCCCTTTGTGTTACCGACCACCATGACTATGACGTGGAATCCCCCATTGATTTCACCCTTGACATTGACCGGTATATGGAAACCATGTCTTTATTAAAGGAAGAATACAAGGACAAAATCGATCTCCGCATCGGGATTGAGCTTGGCCTTCAGACCCATTTAAAGGAATACTTCGACCAACTGCTCTCCGCTTTTTCCTTTGACTTTATTATCGGCTCCACTCATTTCGTCAACAGGAAAGACCCTGCGTACCCGGAGTTTTTTGAAGGAAAGGAAGAGAGGGAAGCTTATCTCCAGTATTTCCAAACCACGCTGGATAATGTAAGAAATTTAAATCATTATGACGTGGCAGGCCATATTGACTATATTGTCCGCTATGGGCCTAATAAATCCAGGTTCTACAGCTACGAAGGATATCAGGATATTCTGGATGAAATTTTAAAGGCCATCATTGAACGGGGAAAGGGAATCGAATGCAACACCGGCGGTTTCCGCAAGGGCCTCACACAGCCCAATCCCTCAATCCAGATACTGAAGCGCTACCGGGAGCTGGGTGGAGAAATCCTGACCATCGGCTCCGACGCCCATATCCCCAAGGATTTAGGCGCAGACTTCCAAAGAACCAGGGATATGCTTATAGACTGCGGTTTTTCCTACTATACGGAGTTTAAGGAGAGAAAACCGGAATTTAAACCCCTGTAATCACAAAACCGGAAAACACAGCTTTTTTTCCTGCTGATGTTTTCCGGTTTTCTTTTGTTAAAAGCTCTTATTCCAGATCAAGTCTTTTCTTATAAATCCCGATAACCTTCTTCATAGCCTCCTGGCCAGGAGCTCCGATGGTCATTCGTTTCTCCACACAGGTTTTTAGGCTGATGGCTTCATAAATATCCTCCTCAAATACGGGGCTGATGGCCTTATATTCTTCCAGAGTCATATCATCCAGAGCAATTCCCTTTTCAATGCAGAAAAGCACAAGCTGTCCCACAACTCCATGGGCATCCCGGAAAGCCACTCCCTTGTTCACCAGATAATCGGCTGCATCTGTGGCATTGGTAAAGCCGTTTTTAGCGCTTTTCTCCATTACATCCCTTCGGAAGGTCATGGAAGAAATCATGCCTGTAAACAGAGCCAGACAGCCCTTTACCGTATCAATGGCATCAAAGGTCAGCTCCTTATCCTCCTGCATGTCCTTATTATAGGCCAGAGGAGTTCCCTTCATGGTAGTGAGCAAAGCTATCAGGGCACCGTAAACCCGGCCTGTCTTGCCGCGGATCAGCTCTGCAATATCCGGATTTTTCTTCTGAGGCATGATGCTGCTTCCCGTGCTGTAGGAATCGTCGATTTCCACAAAGCGGTATTCATTGGTATTCCAGATGATAATCTCCTCACAGAATCTGCTCAAATGCATGGCAACGGTGGAAAGAGCACTTAATAACTCAATCAGGTAATCCCTGTCAGCTACAGAGTCCATACTGTTAAGAGTCGGCCCGTCAAAGCCAAGGAGCTCTGCCGTATATTCCCGGTCCAGAGGATAGGTAGTTCCTGCCAGGGCACCGGAGCCGAGAGGACAGTAGTTCATCCTCTTTCTGATATCATGAAGACGGGTTAAGTCCCGGTAAAACATTTCAAAATAAGCGCCAAGATGATGGGACAAGGTGATGGGCTGTGCCTTTTGCAAGTGGGTGAAGCCAGGCATATAAGTGTCTAAATGCTCCTCCATCAGCTTTAAAAGCTCCTTTAACAGCCCGTTTACCAGCTGGTCAAGCTCAGAAATCTCATCTCTCGTATACAATTTCATATCAAGGGCTACCTGATCGTTGCGGCTGCGGCCGGTGTGAAGACGTTTTCCAGCCTCTCCCACACGCTCTGTCAGGACTGCTTCCACAAAAGAGTGGATGTCCTCATGCTCCGAAGTAATGACCAGGGCTCCGCTTTCCAAGTCAGCTCTGATGCCTAAAAGTCCTTCTACAATGGCATCCCGGTCTTCTGCTGTCAGAAGTCCCTGTTTTGCCAGCATCTTCACATGGGCAATGCTGCCTTCAATATCCTGATGGTAAAACTTCTGGTCAAATGATATGGATGCATTAAAATTGTGAACCAGTTGGTTGGTTTCTTTCGTGAAGCGTCCGCCCCATAATTTCATAATTAAATCTCCTCTTTCCGTTATTATATTGAATGGCTGCGCATGGGCTTATTCTTCTTCTCCCGCATTGCAAAAATTCCGGCAAGGGCCAGCAAGGTGAACATGCTGGCGGCTGTGATCATTGCTCCGGTCTTTAAGCCCTGAGGCATGTATTGTAAAGAAATTTCATGGAACCCGGAAGACACATGAACGCTTAAAAACGTATCAAATATCTTATAAGGCTCCGCCTCTTTTCCATCCACCAAAATGGTCCAGCCCTTATCATAAGGAATGCTTAAAAACAGCAGTCCTGCCCGCTCCGTCTCCACAGTTCCCCGTATCCGGGTGTCTGTCTGCTCAGTTAAGTGTAAGGGGCTGGTATTTAATATGCCATGAACCGCTTCCAGGCCCTCAGGCAGGAACCGGTAAACCTCTGCCACCAGATCCTGGTCATTATCATCATTTCGCAGGGTGATTTCTTCTCCTGAGTTCAAATACCCCAGCTCCAGCAAATATCCCCTGTTTACATTATCAAAATTTTTGGTTTTCTCCCCTATGAGGGCAGTCACCTTTTCCACCTTTTTGTTGCTGACGTACACATAATACTCCCCAGCCTCTTCGGTTGTAAAGGTCAGGCTCTTTCCGGTGATATCAGCGGTTACTTCCTCAAGCACAGAGCCTGCTCCCAAAATCACTGCCAGATCGTTCTGAACCTCTGCCGGATTGGACAGCTCCAGACGCCAGTTTCCTTCCAGGTCATAGGGAACCATAAAGCCCAAAGGAAGGGCATAAGAATTTTCCTTAAGGTACATATCATCTTTTTCAGAAACCAGAACCGAGGTTCCGGTATCCTCTGTGCTTTCAGAATACAATCCATACCGGACTGCCAGTAAGGAATCCACCAGAGGTGTGCTTCCCGTAATGCTGTAGGCATTGGTGGAGCTTTCGCAGCCCAGCTTTTTAAAGAATTCAGACAAGTCCGCATTGGCTGTAGAAGAAAATAAGGACACTGTGGGAATGTTCAGCCATGCCCCGTCATTTTTCGTCTTCCGGCTCACCTTCTCCACCCGGTAAAAGGGCTGATCAGGCAATTCCTCCATAAGCTCTCTGGATGCCTGGTTGTCCCTTATATAGCTGGTCCTGCTTGTGGTGGTCACGCTGGTCACCGTGGTGTTCACCGCCGCTTCCAGAGCCACCAAAGCCAGGGTCAGGAGTATAAGCATATTCCTGCCATGCCCCTTCTGGTATAGATTGATCAGCCCGCCATAGGCAAAGAGAAGGATAATCGCCCCATAGAAAAGGGAAAAATGGTAAGCCTCATCATCAATCAGCTTCTCAGCCATAAGAACAAAGGACACCGAAGCGAACAGAGCCAGCACAACATGCCTCCAGGGAATCTGGTCTAAATGAATGTAAGCCTGATAACCGGCCAGCAGCATGAGAAAAATATAAATAAAGGACTGTCTGCAGGGAAGGCTGTTTGGAAAGTGAAATCCATGCCAGATAAAATTCAGTACATTGACCGAAAAGCTGGCAAAGAAAAACAGCAAAAGCCCGCACATCACGATTTTTTCCCTCCGCCTGATCTGGCGGCATCCCAGATACAGGAGGAAAAACAGCAAAATTCCGGTTCCGCAGTAGATATTAGGCCAATGATCCAGCCCGATCTCCGTTTCCACCGCCGGAAGATGTCTGGCAATCATATCAAAGATGGAGAAATAAGAGCTGACTGTCTGGGGAAAATTAAAATCTCCCGAGGCCGTGGACTGAAGGGCATAAATTTCCGGAAGCAGCACCACAGCCGCAAGACCTCCTGCCAGCAGGGAAAACAAGGTGAAATGCCAAATATGGGTAAAGAATTCCTTCCACGGTTTTCTCCCCTCCAGAATGAGAAGGCATCCGAAATAAAACACCATAAAAATACATATCATAATCGATATATAATAGTTGGACAAAATTGACAGCCCAAGAGTGATGCAATATAAAAAGCACTTCTTTTCCTTTACAAGCCGCTCCAGCCCCAGCACAATAAGGGGAAAGAGAAGGAGGCAGTCCAGCCACATGATATTCCAGCTATAGGCCGCCATATATCCGGACAATGCATAAAAAATACCAAAATAAGCAATTCCAAAATCATTGGTTTTATTATGCTTTCTCAGATACCATGCAAAGGAAAGACCGCTCAGTCCAATTTTAAACACGATCATATAAGTCATAAACTCTATGACGTAATTTTTCGGACAAAGGATGATCAGCCAGTTTAAAGGACTTGCCAGATAATAAGCGTAAAGGGCTGCAAAATTCACCCCCATGCCCATATTCCAGCTATAGAGCAGGCTTCCACCCTGAGTCAGCTTGTGGCGGAATTCTGAGAAAAAGGGAGCATACTGGTGGTACATATCGGTTCTGAGAAAGCTTTCTTCTCCAAAGGGAAATATCCCTCTCTGGGCAAATATGATGATCATAATGACCACTGGAACCAAAAAGGCAGCGATCAGCCCGTCACAGGGCCTGACAAGCACGGGGGAGGCAGTGTTTCCCTCCTCATCCCCTGTCTCTTCCTGATCCTGTCTTTCTTCTGAAACTTCTGTATACCCGTCTTCCGGTTCTGCCTCATCTTCCTGTAAAACCTCAAAAAAATCAGCCTCCGGGTTCCCGTTTTCTGCTTTTAAGTCCCCGGCTTCTGTTATGTCTTCTTTTTCATCTGTCGTCATCTTCAGCATATCCTCTAGCTCTTTCGAAATTTTTGCAATCTCGTCATTGAGTTCCATTTTGCTTACCTCTCTTTACAGGGGTTTTTCTCATGTTTCCGGAATATGAAAAGCTTACTGAATACATAATTAGCAATCACAACAACTACGGACACCAGCACCTTGCTTCCATATTCATTCCAACTGAGCCAGGAAACCATGATCACCATAAAGACCATCTCCATGATGCCGGACAATATCCTGCATGCAGTAAAAGAAACAGCCTCCTTCGCAATAATCCCCGGATGCAGGTCATAGCTTTGAAAAACAAAGATTTTATTTACAAGAAAAGCAAACAGAACCGATACCGCCCAGGCCACTGCCGTTGCAATCCGGTAATCTGTGCCGGACTTCACCATCAGGCTGTAAACCACCCAGTTTACCGCCGTTGTCAGCACACCGAATATTAAATAGGAAATGACTTCACGGTTCATCAGCCTGTCCCATATTTTTTTAATCATCATCCATTCTCCTGTAAAGCCGCACCTTCAAGATATTTTCTCTATTGTATTATAAGGAAGGAAAAATGTAAAGAAATTCAGGGTCTTCTACTTCTTTTCAGCCAGAAACTGCTCCATTCCCTCAGAATAATGGACTTCTCCATCCTCTGTAATAAACACAGCATACACATCTTCTAAAGAATTTGCCAGCTCAATTCCCTTTTCCAGTCCCATAGAAAAGAAGGTGGTAGACAGTCCATCCCCGTCGACAGACAGCTTGGAAAGAATCGTTACTGAAACCAGTCCGTTGTCATAAGGATATCCGCTTTTTGGATCTAAAAGATGGTGGTAATTGACCCCATCCTTTTCAAAATGACGCTCATATACACCTGAGGATACCACCGATAAATCCCGGATATCCAGAATTTCTATGGTTTCATTCCGGTCTGCATAAGGCTTTTGAAGCCCGATCTTAAAGGCCTCTCCGTCAGGCTTTTCTCCTACACAGAGCACATTGCCTCCCAAATTAATCACTGCACTTTTTACTCCCTTTTCCAGGAGATAATCCTTGATCCTGTCCGCAATGTAGCCCTTGGCTATTGCACCGAAATCAAGGGTTGTTTCCGGCGATAAAAATGTGAGGGTGTTTCCCTCCAGCTGTAAATTCTCATATCCCACCTTGGCCGCTGCCTGCCTTATCTCATCATCTCCGGGAATTACAGGATCAGAGGAGGTAAAGTTCCATAAGGAAGATAAAGGCTCTACCGTCACATCAAAGCCGCCGTCTGACATCTGGGAATAAGAAATCCCTCTGGAAACCAGATTTGCCACATCCTGGGATACGGTCACGGTCTTTTCCTCCAAAGGCCTGTGATTCAGCCGGTAGACCTCACTTTCTTCCAGAGTCTTGCTGAGAATATTTTCATAAGAACGGCACAGCTCCAGGCTGTCCTCTAAAATTTCCGGATCATCCTTATCATAAATAGTCACAGTCACAAAGGTGTTCAGCATATAACCGGACTTGCTTATCGGCTCTATCTTCCGCTCACATCCTGTAAGCAGCAGAAGTACACCGGCAATCAAGATAACCGCTCTCTTTCCCTTCATGCAATGTCCTCCAGTCTTTGTATTGCATCTCTGGCATGGTCCACAAGAAGCCTTCGCACGCCCTCCAGCTCTCCCATCCCTTTTAACCGGCAGACCACTTCATAGCCCTCCGCTTCTAACTGGCATTTCCAGGAATCCTCATCCTCTCCTGCCATATCATTATGGGCATGGTCCCCGCAGACGATCATAAGCGGCTGCAGCACTGCCCGGCAGAAATCCGTTTTCTTCACTTCTTCCTTTACCTGATCAAAGGCTGGCTCCGCCTCCACAGTTCCCACGTGATGCCTGTTATAGCCCTTTTCCTCAAAAACCCGGTTCAAACGCTCATAGACCTCATTGGCCTCATGCTCTGTGCCATGGCCCATCCATATGATCTTCGTTTCCCCGGAATCATATTCCTTTGTATCTTCATTTAAAATATCAGCAAGCCTCTGGTAATCCCCTTCCTCAGAAAGCAGAGGCCTTCCGCATACGACCTGCTTAAACTGCCCTTCATATTCCCGGACTGCTGCCAGCATAAGGTCATTTTCCTCCCCTCCCATAACCAGGGTGGGCTGTACGATGATCCGTTCAAAGCCCTCACCAGACAGCTTTTCCAAAGCCTCAGACACATTGTCAATATATATGCCATCCCGTTTTTTCAAAATATTGATGATGATTCCGCTGGTAAAGGCACGGCGATGCTCAAAATCCGGAAAGGCTTCTTTTATATCCGCCTCAATGGCCTCAATGGTTTTCATTCTGCTCTCATGATAGGTAGTTCCAAAGCTAACCGCCAAAATTGCCTGTTTCATCTTTAAAATCCCTTTCTTCCGTTTTCCTGAATAACATATCATAGATGAAAATTGCTGTCAAATCCCTTTTTACGAACTATGGGTGCAAAACCGGAAAGGTCTTGCACCCATAGCGCACATTGCATTCAGTTTTCGGAGGTTATTTAGAAGTCTACCTCTCTATCATAGTAACAACAGGTCAGCAGTTTCTCCATCTCAGGGGCCGTAATGGGCCTTGGGTTGGAGCCGGTGCATGCATCACCTACTGCCAGCTCTGCTACTGACTTTAATTTCTCATTGAACTCAGCTTCGTCAATGAGTCCGCCTTCATATTCCTTAATGCAGGCAGGAATATCCAGCTTTTCGTTCATGGAGCGGAGTTCTGCAATCAGCGCATCAACCAGCTCCTCATCATTATTTCCCTTTAATCCTATAAAAGCAGCGATTTCCCCATAACGCTTTGCAGCCTCGGGAACCCTGGAATTAAACTTGATTACCTTAGGAAGATACATGGCATTGGCACATCCGTGGACAATATGTCCTCCGGAATAAGCAGCACCTGTCTTATGGGCCATGGAGTGGACAATGCCCAAAAGAGCATTGGAAAATGCCATACCAGCCAGACACTGGGCATTGTGCATACGGGCGCGGGCTTCCTGATCCCCGGCATAAGAATCCAGCAAATCATTATGTATCATTTTGATGGCATGAAGGGCAAGAGGATCGGTATAATCACAGTGGAGAGTGGATACATATGCTTCCACTGCATGAGTTATGGCATCCATGCCTGTATGAGCTGTCAGCTTGGGAGGCATTGTCTCAGCCAGCTCAGGATCTACAATCGCCACATCCGGAGTGATATTAAAATCTGCCAGAGGATACTTGATTCCTTTGTTATAATCCGTAATCACACTGAATGCCGTTACCTCGGTAGCTGTACCGGAAGTGGAAGGGATTGCACAGAATCTGGCTTTTGTCCTCAGAGATGGAAAATTAAAGGGAATGCACAAATCTTCAAAAGTCGTATCCGGATACTCGTAAAATGCCCACATTGCTTTTGCGGCATCAATGGGAGAACCTCCGCCAATGGAAATAATCCAGTCCGGCTCAAACTGGCGCATCATTTCAGCACCCTTCATCACAGTTTCCACACTTGGATCAGGCTCAACACCTTCAAAAAGCTGCACCTCTATTCCGGCCTCCTTTAAGTAAGCCTCCACACGGTCCAGGAATCCAAAGCGTTTCATAGAACCGCCTCCAACAACCACGACCGCCCTTTTTCCCTTTAAATCTTTCAGTGCTTCTAAAGCTCCCTTTCCATGATACAAATCTCTCGGTAATGTAAATCTGGCCATTTCAAAACCCTCCTTATGAATTCCCTCTTGTTCTATCCCCTATTATAGTTCAGACAAGCTGGGAAAACAAAGGTAAAAAAATATATATCAGTATATAAATACTGATATATATTTAACACTCTATTTTTTTACAGATTTTCCGCCACCTTTTTCAATTCGTCCAGAAACTCTCTGTCCCAGGCCGTAAGGGAATATCCCTTCCGGTAAATGAGAACATCCCGGAATATCCTGCTGCTCTTTTTGCACCTTCTCTCCACCAGATGAAACTTAGAAAGGGCCTCTTGAGGCACGGGAGATGTCCACATGTAGGCATCAGAGACCTGGTTTAAAAGGTTAAGCTGGCTTTCCCTGTCAAAGACATAGATCCGTTTTAAAGATTCGGGACTTTCTTTTTCCCTGTTCCATTCCTCACTATATTCCAGCCCTTCCTCTCCTTGAGCGATCTCCGTATAGGGCATTAAGTCTGCTTCCTCAATATCTTCTTTTCCTGCAAGAGGATGATCCTGAGAGAAAAGGAGCCTGAGCTCATATTCAAAAACCGTTTCCGCTGCAAGTCCCTTTTCCCATATCTTTCTGGCATGGAATTTTTCTGAACATACCGGATACTGAATAACTCCCAGGTTATACTCCCCTGATTCCACCTCTTTTAACGTGTTTTCAGTGCTGGTTTCCCGCAGCCACACATTCATTGGCTCCTGGCTCCCCAGGTTCCGGATAACCCTGGAAAATGCAAGGCTTAAGTAACTGGACCTGGGCATGGAAACAGAAAAATTCACACCTTCCAGCGCATCCGGCTTGTATAAGTGTTCCATCTCCTCAATCTGAATCAGAACATTTCTGGCCTGTTCCAGGAAAACCCTGCCCCTGGAGGTGGGAACCATGCCTTTGGGTGTTCTTTTAAAAATCGGTGCACCCAAACCTTCCTCCAGACTCCTTATGGCCTTGCTTAAATTAGGCTGATCCATGCAGAGACTGGCTGCGGCTCTGGTAATGGAGCCGGTTCGCTGTACTTCCAGGGCATATTGCAACAATACGGTATTCACTCTTCTCCTCCTTTGTTACTTCCTGCCTTTGTTACTTCCTGCCTTCCTTATCCGCCTCATAAAGATATTTGGATAAGGCTGCCAGGGACACCGCCATATTTTCATTCTGAACCAGCACATGATCAGGCACCGACAAATGGATGGGGGCAAAATTCCAGATGGCCTTTACACCTCCATTTACCAGACGGTTACAAACCTCCTGGGCACTGTCTTTGGGAACTGTAATAATTCCGATATGAATATTCATTCTCCGGCACAAATTTTCCAGCTTTTCCAAAGGCAGAATCATTTTCCCTCCCACCTTTGTATCCACTTTTCTTCCATCGGAATCAAAGGCCATAACAATTTCAATGCCGTACTGCTCAAAGCCTTTATAAGACAACAAAGCCTTTCCTAAGTGTCCCACTCCCACCAAAACCGCCTGATTGGCATTGTGAAATCCCAGAAACTCTTCGATATCCCCGATTAAATCCTTAACCAGATATCCCATCTTAGGCTTTCCCGCCGTTCTTGCCAGCATTGCCAGATCCTTTCGTACCTGAACCTCGTTAAGCTTAAGGTCCAGGGCAATGGCCGGTGATGATATGGTCTCCGTTCCTTCCCTGTTTTTCTGCTCCAGGTAGTGATGATAGACCGGGAGGCGTTCCAGCGTCTTTCTGGAAATGCCTCCCACCATATGTTTCTTTTCTTCCATAATAGATACGTTCCCCTGTCTTTTCTTTAAAACCTCAAGCTGCGGCACCGGTTAAAGGCCGCAAAAATCTCCTGCCTTCTGGGAAGAGCGAGATTGACAGGAAGTCCTTCCCCCTTTCCCAGGGAAATGAGCCCATGGCTGCAAACCTGCTTTTCCAGTTCATCTACGATCTGAACCAAGGTTCTCTTCCTGTCTATTAAATGCTCTGCACCATATTTTAGAAAATATCCCAGGGCCGTGATCTGCTCAGGCTCTGCAAGCTGTTCCACAAAGCGCAGATCTACCACCTCCCGGTCAATCTGAAGGCTGTCCTGCCCCAGAACCTTCATTTTAGAACGTCCGTCCTTTCCTCCCGTAGAAAGTCCGGCAGGAATCCGGCAGAACCTCACCTCAGGCAGAGGCAGGGAGGAAACCTCATCTCCATAGTCCCTGGCCGCTCTTTTAGCCTGTTCCGTAATGTCTTTAGGCACATAGGAGTCCATCTGAATAATATAATCCGCCACATGAAAATAAGCTCCTGAACTTCCTGCAACCAGAATGGTAGAAATCCCCTGCTGCTCATAAAGCCCTCTTACTCTCTCAATAAAAGGAGTGATGGGCTCCTTTTCCCGGCTTACCACCTGCTGCATCAGCCTGTCCCTCACCATGAAATTGGTGGCACTGGTATCCTCATCAAGCAAAAATACCTTGGCTCCGCTTTCCATAGCCTCCACCGTACCGGCAGCCTGGGAGGTGCTTCCGCTGGCATCCTGGGTACAGAAACGGACCGTATCCCGTTTATCAGGAAGATCCTTGATAAAAAGGGAAATATCCACCTCTTGAATGCTTCTCCCATCTTCTGCTCTCAGCTTGACAGCCGAAGCATCGGTGATTACAAGTTCTCTTCCATCTCCCTGAATATGATTATAAACACCCCATTCCAAGGCCTCTAAAAGCGTGGTTTTTCCATGGTATCCGCCTCCCACAATCAGGGTGACACCCTTTGGAATGCCCATTCCTTTTATTCTTCCCCTGTTGGGAAGGTCCATCTCCACCTCCATGGAAGCCGGAGACTGGAATGGCACGGCCTTTTCCAACGGTCTTTTGGAAACACCTGATTTTCTGGGAAGAACAGAGCCATTTGCGACAAAGGCTGCCAAATCCCTGGCAGCAATCTGCCTTCTGATTTCTTCCTGATCCTCAGAAAGCTTTCCAACCTCTTCAATTCTCTGCTTTTCTGCTGACGGATATCTTCCGTAAAAACAGGTTTCTGCTGCACAGGAGGGGAGAAAATCAAAAAGAATCTTAATCAGCTCCCCGGAGTTAATAGTCCTTCCGTTAGCTGGAAATCCAACCTCCAGCCGGATTACCAGCCCTCCGTCTTTTTCCCTGACAGAGCAAGCCGTCCTCTCTAAAATCTCCTGTCCGGGGCTGCTTACAGAAAGGAGCCCGCTTTTTCCGGAGCCCTTTGCCTTAAAATTAAACTGCTCCGTCCTTTTTCCAAACCGTCTCAGCAGATGGTCTTCCAATGCAATCCTCTTGTGGTATTGGTCATAGGAGGACAAGGGAAAACCTGCCTTTTTCCCCTCCACATGAAGGCTGATTCTGGAAGGAGAGGCAAATGGATCTCCCTGCACATGGTCAATGGAAAGGATATAATCGGGAAAACGGTATTCTCCCTTGGCCCCTTTGTAAGCCGGATACCCCTTCCTGTCTATGGAGCGGAGAAATTGTCTTAAATCTTCAGCCGTCTTCACACGTTCTACCCCCTTTTCCCTTCTTCCTTTCCCGTTTCATTCAGATCGGTAATAAGCATAGCATCTCCAAAGCTGAAAAAGCGGTATCTCTCCTTCACAGCCTCATCATAAGCATGAAGAACGGCCTCCCGTCCTGCCAGGGCTGAAACCAGCATTACCAGGGTGGATTCCGGCAAATGGAAGTTGGTGATCAGGCTGTCCAAAACCTTAAAACGGTATCCCGGGTAAATGAATATCTCCGTCCATCCGGTTCCCGCCTTTAAGATGCCGTCTTCTGTGGAGGCAGACTCCACGGTCCGGCAGCTTGTGGTTCCCACGCAGATGATCCTTCCGCCCTGCTTTTTGGCGTCATTGACCTTCCTGGCCTCTTCCTCTTCCACCACATAAAACTCTGAATGCATATGGTGTTTCTCAATATCATCCACCTTTACCGGGCGGAAGGTTCCAAGCCCCACATGAAGGGTCACCCGGGCAATGGAGACTCCCATTCCCTCAATCTCCTCCAAAAGCTCCTTTGTAAAATGCAGTCCTGCAGTGGGAGCCGCCGCAGAGCCCTCATGCTTTGCGTATACGGTCTGATAGCGGTTTTTATCCTGAAGCTGGTGGGTGATGTAGGGAGGCAGGGGCATCTGTCCCAAGCGGTCCAGAATCTCTTCAAATATTCCTTCGTAAGAAAACTGAATCAGACGGTTCCCTTCCTCTGCAATCTCTATTACGGTGCCTTTTAAAAGCCCGTCCCCAAAGGAAATTACGGTTCCCACTTTTGCCTTTTTCCCAGGCTTTACAAGGGTTTCCCAAATATCGTTTTCTCTTCTCTTTAACAGAAGTATTTCAATCTTTGCCTCTGTTCCTTCTTTAACGCCAAACAGCCGGGCCGGGATTACTTTCGTATCATTAATAACCAGACAGTCCCCTTTCTTTAAATAAGAAAGAACATCTCTGAAATGCTTATGCTCCAGCTCTCCGGTATTCTTATCCAATACCAGAAGCCTGGAAGAAGAACGGTCCTCCAAAGGATCCTGGGCAATCAGCTCCTGGGGTAAATCAAAATAAAAGTCTCTAACATTCATAAAGCAATTCTCTCCTTTGCCAAAAATGCTCCTCTGCACGGTGCCACGCAGAGAAGCATGTGTTTTACATATTGTCCGGCTGACTGCCTGACCCTGTTTCTTCTGTCTCGTTTGTTTCTTCTATCTCGTCTGTTCCTTCGATTTCATCTGTTTCTTCTGTTTCCTCAATTTCATCTGTGAGGGTATGATAAACAGCCAGAAGATTTTCATCCGATTTTAAGGCCTCTTCAAGGCTTTCATTTACCTCTTTTGCCATGATCTGAACAGACTCAGACTGGTTTGCTTCTTCCATATACTTAGACTGGGCCTGGTTCACATCTCCCACCAGATAATAAGTTCCATCCTCAGCGGTTTTTGCATAGCACAAAATCAAACTGGGCGCCAGGGTATCTGCCTGACGGAACATGATATCAAATTTTGCATAGACCAGATAATCCCCCTCTTCTGGTCCGGGAACCGTATAACAGATCAGGTTCTCAAAACCCCGGTAGAATTTCACTTCCTCTTCCATTCTGGCAATCTGATCACGGATCTGTTCCTGGGAATAGGTCCCTCCGTACACCTCATTTAAAAGCTCCGGATCACAGGTTTTTCTGGCCTTAAAATAAGCCTCCATTAAATCATGAATCTCCGGTATAGCCTCCTCCTGCAGGGTAAAATCCACTGTTGCAGGCTCTTGGGCAGTGCCTTCCCCGTCTTCATTTCCCGGCGGCTGTGCCTCAGACCCTGTACCCACGTTCCCCACCGTTCCCTGTTCCGGCCCGGATTGATCCAACACAACTATGACAGCGATCAATAAAACCGCTGCCAATGGAATGGCCAGAAATTTCAGAAAACGCCTGTTTTCTGCTGTCAATTTTTTATTCCATTTTTCCAATAAGTCCTTCATACAGGCTTTACCTCCCGGGACATCAATCTTCATACATTCTAGCAAAAAAACAAACAAAAATCAACAAATAACTCTTGCGCTTTAAAACAATCTATAGTAGAATGTAAAAGATGCATCTGTAGCTCAGTGGATAGAGCAGTGGCCTCCGGAGCTGCGTGCGTAGGTTCGATTCCTATCAGATGCATTCTTTTTTTACCTTTTTTCAAGTCTTAAAAAGCCCTATTTATAAGGGATTTCCTGTATCTATCAGCTTTTTTCGATCTGCACAATTCCTAACTTTTACTGATTTCTACTGGTTTTTACTGATTTTTACTGAAAGATAATGGGTCGATAATGGGTTGTATAATGGGCACGATAATGGGTAAAAATCATTCCCTTCAAACCTTGCAAATACCAGACATTACATCTGTTATTTGATCATTTAAAACATGGATATATGTACTGTATGTTGTGTTAATATCAGCATGTCCCAATAGTTTGCTTACAACACTAATTTCTATTCCACTTTTTAACAGTCTGGAAGCAAATGTATGTCTGAGCGCATGAATTGTATAATCCTCTGCCCCTACAACTCCAAGAACACTTTTAAATGTTCTTAATATATTTCTTTCAGACACATATCCACCATCTGCTGTACTCGCCACATAATTTGTCTGTATCTTTTTACGCTTATTATAATCCTGTATCTGTTTTAAAAGAGAAATCGCCATATCATTTAACGGAATAATTCGATTACCTGAATCGGTCTTTGTAATATCACTAAAGGTCTTTTTATTCTTTCCAATTACCTCACCTTTTTCATCACGTTCCTTTGCTTTGGTTAAAGTTTTATTAACTCTTAGAGTTTTATTCTCTAAGTCAATATCACTCCATTCCAAAGCTAATGCTTCACCGATTCGCATTCCAGTGTTTAATATCAGTAACAGGACAGGCATATGTTTAAAGAACTGATTATTACTCTCCTGTAATGTATTATTGAATCCATACATCTTCTCAGTTATTTTTTCTGGTAGAATCTCAGTCTTTTTTGTCTTTACCTTCATATTTCGCTCAATAGGCAACTGAACACCCGGACACGGATTAAAGGTAATCTTTTGAGAATTATAAGCATACTGGAATACCCCTTTGACAAATTCATAATGTTTTTTCACTGTTGAATAAGCCTTATTAGCCGATAGATCATTTATCATGGCTTGAATATCCTCTGTCGAAACATTCCCTAACTGAACACATCCTATGTATGAGCAAACAGTATTATATGTCTGTTCCAAGCGGTCATATGATACAGGCTTCAATATTGGATATTTCACTGTTCTCATCCAAAATTCTGCATAATCCCTGAAAGATGTGGATTCCACTTTTACAGTAAATTTAGTTCTGTCCTCATTATATTCCTTAATCTTTCGTTTAAGTTCTCGTTCAGTTTTGGCAGTAAAAGATTTGTATAACGCTTTTCCATCTGGCCTTTTACCTGCCACGTACCGATATTCATATCGTCCGTCCTTTCTTAATCTTGTTGAACCCTCGCCTTTATCTCTTCTTTTTGTTGTCATGTCACTCATTATATCTTATCCTTTCCAAAATAATAGAGCGTAGGCAACCAATTTGACCATGCTCCTATTTTATCAAATATGGTTATATATTAATAGCCTTTCCAGCATTTTTCTTAAACCAGCCGTCTAGCTCTTCTTTTGTAATTAGATACTCCTTATTAACTCGCACGGTTGGTAAAATTCCTTTGTCTAAAAACCTTTTCATCTTATCTCGTCCAAAGCCAAATATCTCCTGTAAATCTGCTTTGTTGTAATACGTCTTTTCTATAGCTAATCTCCTACCTTTCTTTTTTATATTTTTGCATACAAAAAGAGCCAGTCTACTTGACATAGTTGGCTCTAAAATTTGTATCGTATATAATATATTAAATATCTTCACAAATATTCGTAACAGCCGCTTCTTGTGTGGCCTGTAATTCCTGATTAAGAAAATTTTTAATATCAGTTATGTGCTGTCTAAAAGAATTGGGATTACTATTTTCCCATGCTAATATACGTTTAACTTTTCTTTGCAATTCTGAGAGTAGTTCTTTATTTTTTATAATATAGATTTTTTTAGAATAAACACCCAAATATTCTCTTTCTATGTATTTATCAGTTATGGGAACAATATCAGACACAAAAAATATTGATGTTACCACGTCGACTCTTCCTAAGTGATAATAACATGATCTTATATCGTTTTCGTTGTATTTTAAATATTTTTCAATTCTATTCTTACCGTTTTCATCTCTATGATTCCAATTTCCTACGGGTATAGCCCAACATATATCATCGTTTTCTGATAATTTCATTAAACACACAATTGGCCTATCTTTTGAATCGGCCCATTTACCCCCCAAGCTTCTTACAACATTATAAAAACTATTTTTACCAAAATAGACCGCATTTTCTTGCATACTTTCTCCTAAGTAAAAAGCCCCATTATTTACATAACAGGGCTTAACAATGTTTGTTTCCCTACATTGTGAAAGGTATTTGTCTCTAGCAATGTTTCTTTGCTGCACATCGCGAAGCATATTTGTCTCAAAAGACAATGTTTGTTTCCCTACATTGTGAAAGGTAGAAATCACTTAGATCTCTTAACTATATTATACACCAATAGGAGAAAAATGCAAGATATAATTTGGTATGATTTGATATAGTACGGTATAGTACGGTATAATCTGATATAGTTAATATCATTAGAATAATCTAATAACGTTTATTTGATATAATTTTCCATTATTCTACAAGAACATAGGTTCCTTATGGCTGGAGAAGTATGATGGGGTAAGCAAAGGCAAAAGAGTGAAGCCTAAACCTCGGCCCATATTTATCATAACAAATACGATATGCCTAAGTAATCATTTTCTCTAAGCACATCTGTGTATTCAACGGCAGCTCAATCAGGAGATTATAGACCCAATCACACTACCAAAGCTTTCTGCCAGAGCAAGTCTTGTTAGTAACTCCTTTCATAATACTTAGCACTTACTAATCCCTTATTCCCTGCGGTTTTACAGTTTTATCTTTACGAAAACAGTTTCGTAAGCTATAATTAAATTATCAACTCTTCTGAAGAGTGCCGGTTTCCCCTACAACATTCCGGCGCTCTTTATTTTTGTTTTTGTAACCAAAAACACTTTATTTTTTTTTAAGATTGGTGTATAATACAGCTTGCTTTATCGAAAGCCCAAGTATTTATTTTCCCCTGCTTGGGCTTATTTTGATTGTAAGATGAAGCAATGGCCTTAATCTATACATAAAAACAGAATATAATAATATATATATATATAAAGAATAAATGGTCGCAATATATATGAATGAGCATTATCCATTTAAAAATCCCCCATTACCGTACACGTATAATGCACTTGAACCTTATATTACTGAAGAAACATTATATTTACATCACAATTTTATTCTGCAACAGGATGTTGATAACCTTAATGACATTTTGAGTACTCATCCTGAGTTGCAATCTCTATCCATCGAAGAACTACTTACAAATCCAGAAGGTATTCCATTGGAGATAAGGCAGTCTGTCTTAGCATATGCTGGCTCAATATACAATCACATCGTATTTTTTAACGGGATGACCTCCCCAGCCACATTCTTCCGATCAACATTATTGTATCCGGCAATAATTAGAGACTTCGGTTCAATTGATAACTTCTTTGATGAATTAAAGAAAAAGACCATGGCAATATTAGGTCCCGGCTTTACGTGGTTGGTTACAGATCAGAGCGGTAACTTACAAATTATTACAACAACTTGCAACACCTCTCCTATCTCAGATAATTTATGCATCATTGCCGGACTAGATGTATGGGAACATTCATACTATTTACAGCATTTTTATAGCCGAGTCAAATATATCGAGGACTGGTTCCATGTTATGAATTGGGAGGAAATGGAACAGCGCTATAAAAACTGTATTGATTCAATTTAATTTGCTAATTATCAATTCTTAAAACGTAGATTTAATGTTTGATTACTATTTTTAGTTGATCTGGATTAATAAAAATAATCATTTGACTCAAGTGTCCTTTCTATCTCTATTTGATTAATCAAAAAATATTATAAGCTTAAAATTATAGCCAGACTGTATCCGGTTAGTTTCTAAAGTGAACCGGATACAGTCTGGCTATGTTAATTTTTGTAGGTTAGTTATTTCTATTTGTTTGATTAAGCAGGGTCTTAAGTTCAGTAATTTCACCATTGAGTTTTGTAATCTGATTAACTAATTCACCGTTATCGCTCTGGTTGCCACTCTCAATATACAGAGCGTCCCAATTATTGCAAGGGGCTTTCACCCATACACTATCACCTTCTAACAGCTTTGTATCCCCTACCAACAGACTAATATCACACTTCACTGTATAATCAACATTCTTATATTGAATTTTGCATGTTTTATCAGATATAATCTCTGTCACTCTAGCACGGAATGTCTTATCAAACTTGGCGCAATCAATTAATTTACGAACCGCTGATAGTAAACTATTTGCACTACTTTTTGCTGTATTCATTGAATTCATATCCTCCTTTTTTTATGACAAAAGGAGCGAAATTCTCATTTGCTCCTATAATATCATTTAAACTTTGATAATTCTTGACGTAAAGCTATTTCACTTAATTGAGCAAATTCAGCTATAGCATCATCAACATTACGCACATTAGGGAATGACAGGTCTCCATATGAGATGCTTATTGCTTGGCCTTGCTGTTTTACAATAGCATTTTGCAACGTTTTTGAATAATTAGGCACATCAGTATTAGGCATCATTCTCTGAGTATTTCCAAAGTTTTTCAGCAACATCTTCTTTTGTTCTTCATTGAAAATTACTTCACCAGTATGAGCAAGTATTGGAACTTCACCTTTCTTCAAATTATTTGTAGCAAGATATTTTATCATCTTATCGCTATCAGAACTTGAAGTATTTCCTACGGGGCCATTCTCAATGCCTTTGGCATATTTGGGTACTCCGGGGCCACTATTTACATATTCACCCTTACCTGGAGTTCCAGGACTTCCGTCTTTTCCACCCCCATATCTGGTATTATCGTTGTCATCGTCATCACGGTCATAGTCATCTAATGAGTCTCTTAAGTTATCCCTTACATCTTTCATTACATCAAGCATGGACGCAACATTGTCGGTAAGTTGCTGCCAAGAAGAAGTGTATTCAGATATCATTCCAGAGTTCTTATTGTACTGTTCAAGAGATTTAATCAAATTATCTGCTGTAACAGACAACCCTTCCTTTATCCCTTTCAGAATACTATCTGCGTCTGCTCCAACACCATTTACGATACCAAGATAGTCATATATGTTCTGTAGATTGGTTGAAGCACTCATATTCTGATTAAGCTGGGCAAGTAGTCCATTGATTTTACCAAGTGCCTGATCATATGTAATCTCCCCAGCCTTGTAGGAATTTATATAGTCAGACATTAAGGATTCTATATTCGATGTAGACTCAGCTTGCTTTTGATATTCGTCAAGCTGTTTGGCATTGGTCGTGTAAAGTGATGTAAGGGTAGCATAGATCTCTTTATCGTTACCCGATAACACCTTATCAGCAAAACCTTCACCAAATAAAGAGGTAGCCAAATTTGCCTTTGATATTTTATCAGCAGAAGAACTTATATCAGAGTACTTCTTGCTAATCTTTTCCAATGCATCAATTTGTTCCTGATAACCGTCATTCAGATTGTCTAGGGCTGTTCTAGCGTCCTCTATCTGCCTTTGGAGATTATACTCCTCTAAGTCTGCCTTGGAATTTGCAAGGGCGTCTTGTGCCTGCCTGACAGCATCGTAATCACTACTATAGACTTGCTCCCCGTCTCGGATTTCTAAATTTGACTTCTGACCTTTTGCTCTAGCAAGATCATATTCAGCACGTTCAACAGCAAGTTTTTTCTCTGCTACTTCATTGACTCGCTTTAATGCTTCAGCCTTTTCTTCCAAAGCATCAATTTCGGTTTCATGTGCTTCAGCAGCAACTTTTTGTTCCTCCTGTAATAAATCAATACGGTCAGATATAGCCGTGGTGATCGCAGATGTAGCAGAATCAAGTTCACTTCGAACATCCGTTAATCCAGAAATAACTTTCTGCAAACTATCAGAATAAGTGTTGATTTTATCTAATGGCATAGCTAACAATTCCGCATTCCATTTTTTTAGATTGGTCAACATTGAAGCCGTAGCACTGTCAATATCCTGAAGCTGTTCATAGAGTTCTTGCCAGATTGTTGAACCCTCCCGATATTCGGACATGAGACTTTTTATTTCTTTTATCTGTTTCTGATATTGCCCTATGACAGTGGTTCCATTAGAGATAAGCGTCTGATAATACTCACCGTCTAATTTTGCTCCTGTAGCAGTCTGAACAGACCCCCAATTCTCAATCTTTGCAGTTATATCATCGTACATAGAAATAAGCGTAGACAAATGTTCAATCGGCATTTGTGCAAGTGCCTGATTATATTTCTCCTGAGTCTGCATGGTGGTATAAAGGCTTGCTTCGGCATCATCTATATTTTCTTTAAGATTGATGTATTCCTCGGAATCCTTACCGTATTTTGTACGTGCCTCCTTTAATTTCCCTTTAAGTTCAGATATTAATTTTTGTGTATTGGAAATCTCTGTACCAGTATTGCTAATGAGATTTTCATAAAGTGATGCACTTGGAATTTCTCCAATAGACTTTAAGTAGTCCATTCTTGATTCAAGAACAGAATTGGTCTTTTCCAGTTGCTCATTTTCTTTATTGATTGCGTTTATCCTATTGTCATATTGAGCCATAATAGCGTCAGTATTCTTTTTCTGAGACTCTGTATAGCTGTCCTGTATTGCTTGCCACTTATCATAGGCATCTATGGCCGTTTGTACGCCCTCTGCTTCTTCCCCTGGGAGAGTTTCAACATCTTTATACCCCTGTTCAATCTTTACCTTGTTTTCAGGAGATATTTTACTCGCAGCATCTTCCCAAATCTTTTTATAACTTTCTACTGCCAGTTCAGTACGTGGAAGAATAGTCTTATCAAGTTCAAGTACTTGAGCCAGATAATTTTCTCTGGATTCTCCTGGATTACCATTTGCAATGAGTGTATATAGATCACTTAGAGATATCCCGGCTTGCTTTGCAAAATTAGCCAACTCATTCGCCTTGTCTCCCACCATACCTGTACTATCATTAAACAATTCTTTAGCACGATTGAATTCCTCATTGGTTAATCCAAAATAATCAATAGAGGTATCGCGGGCTTTATTCAATGCTTTCTCACGTTGTTCATTGAGTAATTTCAGATCACGTTCAATCCAGTCAAAAGGCTTTGAAGTGTCTTTATCTTTACCAGAACCAGATTTCTTACCAGCAGAACCAATACCTCCAAAGTCAGGGATTATTATTTCTACGTTTGCAGCTTCATTTAAAGACCGTATCATTTGATTGCGCTTTGCAATTTCCTGTTCAATAGCTTGGTATCCAGACTCATAAACAGCCGTAGGATCGTCGCTTACAAGTGAATACTGTCCATCTTTACCCTTGACAACATTAGCATCAAAAGAACCATAATAGCTTCCCCACATATCCGCTAATTGAGATATAAGGGATTTATCTATATCAGCTTTCGCTTGTGCCAGTGTCTTCCAATTGTTTACATCATCACCATAGGCTTCAGCTAATGCATTAAATAAGGATTGATTGTTATTTACTATCGAATCAAAGAAGTCTTCGTTGCCGGACATTTTATATGCCATTGCAGTACGAAAAGATACAGCGTCATTATCATATGCAGTATGTAATTGACTCATTACCTCATCGGCACCAATAAGACCCTGAGTATATTCATTTACAGATGATTGCAATTGAGGATACTGCTTTGCAATGGATTCAAGTGATGAGAGTCCAATTAATCCAGTCTTTTTATACTGTTCTTCAACATCTTTGAGCAGATCAAAAGCTCCTTGTATATTAGAAATCAAATCCGTGGAAAGAGTAAATCCATCTGCATAGTCTTTGATTGCTTTTACTGCACCTTCGGCACTCATGCTAGTTTGAGACATAAGGTCTTTCAGTTCTGTAAATGAAGATATGTTACCCTCAGTCATGTCGCCAGAATTAAGCAAGGAAATGTATTTCTCAATTTTGTCTACCGGGAGATTTGAAAATTCAGATACGAAAGACTTAGCTTTTTCTTTACTTTTTTCTAATTCTTCTAAATACAACTTTTCTGCTTCTGTTGCACTATTGGCCGCTTGTGCAATTTCTAACCACGCATCAATTTCTTCTGATGTATTAATAGAATTATCTGAGAAGAATTGAGTAAGATCATTGCCATCAAATTTTTCCTTTGCTGAAGCTATAGCATTATCGAATTTTTCTTGTAAATGATCTGCGTCTATAGTTAGATTAACACGTAATTTATTTGCATCTGAATCAGATAAGTTCAAATCTGAAATAATTCCATCTAAAATTTGATTGTATTGATCTGCATAATCGGTAACATTTAAATCCTTTGCATTTAGAGCAAACAAATCATTAATTTTATTTTTAATCTTAGGATCGTCTGAGATACTTTCAACCATGCCCGTTATTGAAGACTTTACCTTTACAGCATCATTTTCTAAATCATAAGCACTAAATCCATTCCTGATATATTCATTTATAAATGATTTCTGCGAATTTGTTAATGCGTCATATCCACTCACTAATTGAGGAATCTTCTGTAAATGTTCATCAATATAACTTGAATCAATGGTTTCAAGTTCAGAATTAAGAGTTTGCCACTCCTGGACATATAATTTCAAATTCTTTGCTTGGTCGGAACTTGGGTCAATATTTGCCTTTATCAGTATTTCGTCCATATTCTTCGAGAAAGTATCAATATTTCTCTGCAAATATCCCTCTATATCTAAATCAACATTTTCATCTGACACATCGAACCCAAACGTTTTCAACCAATCACTTTTGCCATACATTTTTTCCGAAGGTTTTGAATTTGTGTAATCATAAAATGCTTTTATTGATTCATCGTCAAAAACCTTTGCTGCCTCAGTTCCAAAACGAACAGCTTGCCCAGTGACTGTATCTAAATCATAAGAACTAAACTGTCCAGTAAAATCTGACCCCAGAAGTTCATTACGTTTAGCTACTGCACCCTCTCCAATTGTCTTTAGATTGCTTGTGGAGGTTGCTTTCTCAAGTTCTAGTTCACGTTCTCGTTCCAGAAGAGCAACAGTATCTTCTAAAGCAGTGTTTTTGTCAATGATTGCCTGATTCTCTGCATCATATCCTTTTAGCAAAGCTGGATTAATTGCAATCAAGTCAGCAACTATGCCAGTGTATTCCTTCATTTGATCCTTGGTAAGAGAGATGTTGTTTCCATAATCATCTACACCCTTAGATAATTCAGCAAATCTATCACTCAGGGAGTCTAATGAACTTTGATGTTCGTTGATTGTAGAGATATTAGATGCAAGAGTTGATTTTAATTCATCAGCACTGGCAATCGCAATCTGATTACGGTGAATATAATCACTAATCTCTTTTCCAACTTTTGATATTGCAAATTGAACCGCTGCACCGACTCCAAATGAGATGGCTGCATTTAAAGCAACGGTTTTCAATCTCAGAGCGTCAGTGGAGACACCAGCTGCATTTAAGTATGCCTGATAGCCTTTTAATGATGCTGGTGCGTCTTTGGAGCACGTAGAAAGATAATCTCTTAACTGAGCGTTGTTCTTTACAACGGAATCACCAAATTTATTAATATCAGCTTGTCCAGTTACAAGTTCCCCATTCCATTCACTAATAGCTCCAGTAGCTTCCTCAAAATGCTTTTTCTGAGCTTTAATCGCAGTGAAATCGACACCCATAATGTTACCCTGAACATCTATTTTTCTTGTCTCAGAATTAAACAACTGAGTTAAACCATAATCCTTATTTAAAGCAGTAAGAGACGCATTTACTGCGGTTAAAAGAACCGGAAGGGCACCAACGGTTTCAGTTAATGTCTGAAAGCCTGATATAGTGGAATCTAAAAATGATATGCCACCTTTAATATAATCTTGATTGGTCATGGAACCAACAAAACTATTCCATGTATTCTGTAATTTATTTAAACGACCTTCCCAAGAATCAGCCGTTTTCATAGCTTCTTTCAGCGAACTTCCACTACCCTGAGAAAATTCAGTTAGCATTTTATCATAGGTATCCCATCGGCTAAGTAAGCTGGAAAGAGCATTTCCCCAATATTTTCCACCTAAATCAGAAATTATTTTGCCCTTATCTACATTACCTTCTGGAAGAGAATTATAAACTTTAGCAAGGTCTTTTAATATATCCATCGGATTTCTTAAAACCGCTGCACCATTAGATACCTCTTCCATGGCTACGCCTACGCTATGAAGCCTCTTTTCTACCTTTGCGAAAGAATCCTCATCGAATACCTCTCCGTCAAACTCACCGGACACCTGTTGTAAATTCATTACAATAGACCTAAAGGCTCTACCCATTTCACTACCAGAACGCTTTGTACCGGCTACCATAGTTGCTGTAGCAGCAGTCAACTCATCAATCTGCACTCCTGCTTCCGCTGCAAAAGAAGCACTCACACGTGTGGCATCAGCGATATCAGTAAGTGTGGCACTATTACGGTTTGATATGTAGTTTGCACCGTCTAAAGCAGCAGTTAATTTCTCCACACTTCCACCATATTTATAAGCTGCATCCGTAGCCAGTAAATAGTTATTAGCCATTTCAGCAGTCATATCACCAGCGGATTGAGCCAATACCGATAACTCGCCCAATTCTTTTGCAAGAGAATCATATCCAGAACGTGCCATTTCACGAACACCTTCAAGATAATTTGTTGATACCTGTCCGTATTTGCTAGCGAGTCCGAAAGAATCTTCTCCTAACCTTTTTAGATTTTCACCGGCAATATTGGAAGTCTTTGATATTTCAGTAAGTAAGGTATCCATTTGTTTAAGCGTGGACACACCTTTTACATAATTTCTTAAACCTGCACCTGCAACTCCAAACAAAGTTCCAATTTTGGTTACATTCCCAATCATTCCACCAATTTTGTCAGAGGTTGATTTACTTGCAAATCCAGTAGCTGTAACTTCTGATCTAAACAGCCTAAATTTATCTGTTGCATACCGGAAAGAATCTCTACTGTCTATATTATTGAATAAGCCTCTTAACGCATCGGCTTCACCAAGTAATACCGACGATTCGCTAATTTTACTATTCTTAGTCAGGTATGATGTCAACTGGTTTTGCAGTGTATCTTTTCTGATTTCGAAGTTGATCGGAATAGGCGTCTTTGAAACTTCAGACTTAATCTCTGTAAAAATCTTCCTTGCTTTTAATTTTATTCCCTGTCCATTGAAGTTTAAATCATTGATGGAGACATTCTTCAGAGCATCATTTACGGCTTTCTGCGCCTGTTTACTATCAAAGGTAGTTTTAACCTTAACTGCTTTAACGTTGCTTTCCAGTTCATTAATAATAGTATTTAATTGCTTTTTGCTATCACCTTTAAGAAGTGTTGCTGTAAGCCTCAGAGCGTTAACAGTCTTTTCAATACTTTTTATATCCTGGTTGACCTGTTTGGTACTTTTAGCATTATTCAACACGGCTATAAGCTCAACCATAAAATCGTTATTTATCATATATTTCCTCCATTTTTACATGCAAAAAGAGACCCTAAAAGTAGGATCTCTCAACTAATCAGTTTCTTATTAAAATTCTTTCTTACAATAATTACATACTCGTTTAACTCTTCCACTACCAAGGAACCCGGTGAACAAGCTGTAGCCCTTATTCATAAGGGTATATTCTTTACTTCCACATTTAGGGCATCTTATAATAGGATTCTTGTCTTCTGAATATATAAATGCATCAGGGATATATGTGCGAAGGACATCTTTAACAGCTTCCAGACCACCAGGATTGTTTTCAGGCGGTGCTTTAAACTCTTTAATTAAAAAGTACATATCTCCATGCTGATCCAAATCTATGGGTTTATCTCTCAAAGAAGTCGACTTTCCATTATTAGTCTTGAATCCATAATAAAACCAAGTAATCCAGTCCTTATGCTCATCTTCTTGAGCTACATCAACCATGTTACCACCACAAATGGGGCAGGTATCAATATTTCCTTGTTTCCCTAACAAAAACATTTTATTATAAGTCGTATTACATTGACTGCATTTTATATTTTCATTTTCCATCGTCTAAACAACACCTCCCCTTTCCTATTATTTTACCATACAATACCATTTAGTCAACGTCAATTCTACCATTTAACTTACTTTCAAGCATACCTTTGAATTTACCTACACTGGCTATTAGAGTATCGCAGATTCTATCTGGATCTTCATTTACATCAGAGGCATCAAGTTTTTCACACATATGCATAAATGAACGTTTATAGTCTTTACCATAATCTATGTATGCATCAAGTGTTTTATACGTAGACTCTCTCATTTCAAGACTATCGGCATTGAACAATAACTCAGTAATCTTGCCAACTTTTAACAGAAAATCCCTTTCTTCTGCTGGAAGTTTCATTAATGCTCGCATTACATCATTTTCATTATATCCTAACTTCTTTTCATCACCATTGACATTTTGACTCTCTGTTCCATAATTTAAATTATCTTCTCTCATTTAATTATTCTCCTTGTCATTTTTAATAATTTCAATATCTCTAAATCCATTTTCATATAACTCTTCCATCGTATAATCATAATCACCGATATCACTTAATTTCTGCAAATATACGGTGCTCCAAACAACCGCCACTACGGCATAAATATAATCATCATATTTGATACAGTCACCTTTATTGAGTTTCACGCAACCCCTCTTTTCTTCATGGTTGGGATTTCATTCCCTAGAATAACTATGTTTGAGTTATCAACTCGTTTCTTCTGCTTATGGGATTTTAATTGAATCAGATAGTGGCTTATCGCCTAAGATTTTCAAAATATGATTAATGATTTTCTAAAAGATATGCTTCCAACTTTTCAAATAAATACGGGTATAAATCAATTTTATTATTGCGAAATTTTGATAATACAGGTTTTGATATTCCAGTAACTTTTGCAATATAGCACTGCTTTTCCTTTTCTAATCTCGCACAATATAGTTCTCGTAATTCTTCCTGTGACATGATGCTCCTCCTTCTTCTTTTTGATTTCATGATATCTTTAAGTAACAAAAAAAAATATTACTTCTGTTTATTTAAAATTTTGATCAGTAAGGCACACCCGCCTAGTAGATATACCTTACCGAATTACCGTACCTTCCGAATACGGTATCTATATAGACCATTACTCTTGCAACGCAATGGAATATAATCCTTTGATTGTAGTAAAGCCCATTCAAGCTAATGAACAGGCTTTTGCATGTAGTTATATTTAATAGCTCCGCAGCTAAAAATATCTTGCTTAAAAATATCACATAAGTTTGTGCATTTTTACCATATACAAACCTCGTATTTTGGTTTATATTATATAATAGTGATTTTTAATATTTTTTCAAAACTAAATATTTATCGGTATATTTACCTTTAATAAATACTTATTTAACTTATCTGCATCTTTCGGACATAAGTATAGTTTCCCTTGTTTATATTTTGATAAAACGTCATATGTAATTCCTGTATATTTAGCAATTGCTCTGGCACTAAGACCAGAATCAATTATCACTATTAATCGTTCTCTTAATTCTTCTTGATTCAAAACCCTTTCTCCAATCTTTTAAATAATATTTTAGGTAATTTTCACTCTCTTTCCCTACATTATTTTTGTGAAAATATAAAGAAAGTGCTTGAAACCCTTATAAATAGGGCGTTTCAGGCACTCTACAATAATTTTAATAATATTAAATTGCTATACTCTCTTCTTGTGTAGCAGTTTTTCTTTTTGTCTCATTTACTATTGCCTGGTTTAAATTATGTAGCTTTTTACTGCACTCTTCGCCACATGTTTTTGTGTTTTTTACCTTAATAAATTCCTTCCCACACAATTTGCATCTGTCTACAGGCTTCCCCTTAACATATGAATCATAATATATCATTGAATTATATACATTTCCTACAGTAATCAGAGTATCACTTTCGGTTTCTGGAATATCAAATTTTATCTTGTAATACTTTCCCTTTTCATTGTCAATTATCTCTATATCGCCTGATTCCTTCAGTCTATTAAAAGTACCCGTATATGATTTTGCACCAGCGATTTCAATAATCCTATTCATATTGAAACTTACTTTCTTTTTTCGCCTCTTATTATGATCGTCAATCTTTGTAATGTGCTTTTTCTTGGTAATCAGCAAATATCCATCTTTTAGGCGATTTGATTCCTTGGCTTCCTTATATAATGAATAGAGCACAAATAGTAATTCAAAATCATTACTGTGTGGCTTCCCATTTTTATATTTCTGCAAATGGTCTTCAATAAATTCGTAATCAGCCTTTGTAATATTCACACTTCTACTTTCCAATTTTTCATTAATCGCCTTATTTATGGACTCATCTCCACTCACTGCCTTTCTGTATGCTAATCTTGGTCTTGCCTGAATAACAATATCTGAATTGAGATTTCTTTTCAAATTTTTAAGCATAATGTGACCAAAACACTTCCATAGAATATCCTTACTGCGAGAAACAAAATCATGTTGCGTATATTCCATATCTATCAGATAGTTTACTGCCAGATCAATTTCAAATGTCCCCTTTTTGTCAGTAAAAATTTTCTTAATTTCTTGTATACAATGATAATGGAATGTTTCATATTTACCTGCCACATCTGTACTATCTACATTGTTCTTTCTGCGTTCTTCATCAATTTCCATGCATATCTTTCTCTTCCGCGCCATTCTATTACTTAAAGTGCAATAGAGATCTTCATACTTTGAATCGTAGCGATTTATCTCATACTTTGCTTTTCCGTTTTTACCCTTCTCATTATTCATCAGCATACGGTAATCAAAATCGTTTTTGCCTTCTGTCTGTTCAAGAAATGAAAATTCTATGTGTCCAGTTCCGGTACTTATATACTTTTTAATTCTATCCATAACATTTTTTGTAGGCTTTGCAACGCTATTAGAACGTTTACCCTTGGCCTCTATAAAGAAGTTAGGACATTTTATCTTGGGTTTTTTAAATATACTTGCTCCATCTTTAGGAGGTACTAAATCAGCATACAGGTTTTCATATTTACCTAATGACAGATTTTTACCCGTTTTGGGATAATCAATCGCATAATTAGAATAGGCACAAAAAACATTAATTGCATCATCATAAGGGATAGGGTTATCCTTCGTAGCTTCCGGGCTATTCCATAATTTTGTTAGTGCAATGCTGGATTCTCCAATAACATTATTTTCAAAACCTTTAATAAGGGTATCTCTAATAGCTTCGTCTGTAATCTGTTGTGGTTCCGCTGTCTGCATCTTATAATATAATGGCTCGTCTGGTAAATCTTTTGCAAGTTCGTACAACTCTTTATCATCACTAACAAGAATTTCATCACCGTCCCAATCCATCTGTAATGTCTTGGATAACAAATCATGACATGAACATACTGTATCTGATTCCATATGTTTGAACCATTCTCTACACTTATCCGATTTTATCAAATTACGCTTTCCATACTCATAACGTGATAAATGAGGACTCCTGAGACATATTAAATGCTCTACACTACCTTTATCGTCATAATATTTATTATACACATGATCCTTCGGCACAAGTCCTTCAGGGTTTTTATTTCCGCAAAATAATAGCTCACACAATGCGTACATATCTGGAGCAGCATAACTATAATATCCACGGACAGGAATTTTACCTCCCTTGTAACTCTTTCTCCTAGACCATGCTAATTTTCTTATTTTGTCATTGATATGAGAATCATACATCAAATGCGGGTATATTTTTAATGCTTCAGCAATAACAGAATTGCAACTTCTGTTTGTACTTTGTGTGTTACTTATCTGTTCTCTGCCTGTTTCTTCTGTATCTTCTAATTCTTCATCATTAGTATCGTCAATGTCTGTTTCGACATCGTCTGCATATCCCATTTGTTCTATCACATAATCAAAATCGCTATGTAATTTTTTTAAGTCGTTTTTTGCTGGATCACACAATTTTCTAATGTCGCATCCATAAGGGAGTGTCTGCAAATACTGGTATGAAAATGCGACAATTTCCTTTGGTGGATTAGCATAGCTATTAATTGTTATTTTTAATCCGTTCTCTACAAATGCTTGTTTATATTCGTCCCATGATGAATACATCTTCCACATTTTCAACTGACTTGTAGTAAATATAAACCGTATATCCTGCTCCTTAATATTTACTTCATTTCCCCACGCATCAATTATCTTATTGTTATTTGCAACATCGTCTGCAAATAATCGGAAGTCAAACGGGAACATGGCCCCCTTAAAGAATCCGCTTCTAATCTGGCAGCTTGAAGGCAATTCTCCGGGAAGAAACATACCGGCTCCGTCTGTATGTTCAATCTCTATTCCGTCTTCAATACAAACATAGTCACTTGGTGTATCAGCTACAAAAATTTGACCAGCTTCGTCTTGCTGGATATCTATATATTTTACCTTGCCATTGATAACTGTTTCCAATCCCTCTACAACAATACATCTATCAATATAAATCTCTTTCTCCGGAAGTACGCTAGATGATAAAGGCAAGGCTGTATAAGCAAGAAACTTTCCTACGTTCATGCCGCCCTTTGCATTGATTTTCTCCCTTGTAAGACCAACTAATAGAAAGCCCTCATGCGCTTCATAAAATTTTTTCTTTATCAATGTAACCGTTGTATGTCTAACTTGACCCGTGGTAGCAGAATAAAGCCTATATTCATCTCCTGCAATCATAATTCCATCTCTAATTATCTGCCACATAATATCGTTGTGGTAAATTTCCATGTAAATAATTTCGTCCAACAACTGATAATCCAACGCCTCATTTCTATCTTGCAATGCCAATCTTACAATATCGTTTTCAAATAAGGGAACTTGGTATCTTTCTTTTCCCTTTGACTTATCGATATTTCCGTCTTTATCTACATCATATAATGTTTTTTCATCAATATTTCTTACTTTTGTATTAGTATGAATTTCTTTAAGAAGATCCGCCCTTTTCTTGTTCTTATCATTCTTAATATCATTCTCATTGTCTGTAAATGCTTTAAATGAATTTATTTTAAATATCCTTACTCTCCCTGCGTTTACGTTTCCTATGATTCTTTCCTCCCATAACATATAATTTTTATCTTGCAACGACTTCCCTTCAAAGGGAACCCGTACTTTTTGGTACGAGTTGAAACTTTGGTTTTAGTGATATTGTTTTTTGCATATCCATCTAGGATATTTCATTTCGCAAAAGTATTTCCCACTTTTTACATCACTTTTTCTAATTGTAAAATCCACTTCAAACGTAACCTCAGATTCATCATAATCTGAAAATGACGTAACATTACTAAATACTAGTTCTCTTTTTAAATATATTTCGTTCCCATCTATTAGTGCAGCTACATTGTTCATATCACAATCAAAAGAATAACATCCGTGTTCTTTTCTCTTTCTATCCCCTCCTCTTGAAGTAGTAAAATAATATAGTTCTCTTCTCGTTCCCACAATAAAGCATTTTATTTTCAAACGTTTTCCGTCATATTGTTTCATATAGTCCCCACATTTTTGGGAAACGTAAAATGATGCTGGCATTAAATCCCTCCCTTTTCTTCCCATAATACCTATATTTTCATCTGCAATTCTACCCGGAAGCAGGGTATCATGTGCTTGTTCGATTTTGGAATATGCAAATTATGCACAACCGATATATGGCTTAATCTATATATTCTCTGTAGAACTCCAGTGCCTTAATTGTGATTTTCATCAACTCTTGCTGATTCTTTGCTTTTACTTGATGAGATTTTGTTTTTCCACAATTATGCTTTAACCTATAAATTCTACACCTGGCTGATTCTATGGCCTGTTCTATTAAGTCAGGCTCATGATTATAAGCAGGACATTGTTTACAGCTACTAATTTCACTTTTACGGTCATTGTGACATCTATCGGGAGGTGTACCATCTTCGTTTATTAGATATCCTATTTCACATCTATTCATATATTTTCCCCTTTCAAACTACAATTTCATTTCCTTAAACCAACTTTTTAAGCTGTCCAATCAGTCCTCTGATTTCGATTCCATGTTGCTGAAGCTCGTCATCATTATCGTGCCAAGTCTCCCAACCAACCCAGCCATCTAAATCAGATTCTATATCGGAAATTAATTCATTAGCCAAATCTTTAGGTTTTATCTCTGGATAACTATATAATTCTGCATCTTCATCATCTTTTACTACATAAATATTATATGGGGTTAAAATCAACGTAAATTCGCTTCCCTCTTCATCAAACCACACACACGAAACTCCAGTGGTAAAATATTCTATAAATCCTTTCAACAAATCTACTGGTACATCTGTTAAGTAGCCCGGACTACCCTCAAATTCTCCTAAATTGAATTCACACCAACCATGTTCTGGATTTTTAATCATATTTTTGTATCCCCCTATTTTTCAATATTGTTATTTCCTGTTCTCATTGCAACTGACTCTATGACTCCCATCGTGCAAATAATAGGAGTCACTTATTTATTCTCTCTTTTCTTTTAATTCTTTAGCTATCTCATCTAGGGTTAGCCGAGTGCCATTTTGGCATTCGGTATATCTATCTCCATTAGGTCTATATCCTCTGAGAGATACATAAGTTGCTAATGCTTTACGGTCTTTCTCAGGATCATTCTTTCTACGACCAAAGTTGTTGGATATCATTTCAAGATCTGTAAATGTGACGGTTTCTTGCCCAATTTAACAAGTTCACCAGTCTGATTATTTCTCATGACATTCTTTCCTTCAATCTTGGTATATGAATCTATCCCGTTATCCTCGCACCATGTTTCCATAATACCTTTACCTGTCTGAGAACGGTAAATGTCACTCATGGCACATGTGTATTCAATACAGGCTTGGCCTAAATCATCATTCTGATAATCCCATAGCAGTTCTAATAATTCTTTTCCTCCAATAGGCTTATCCCAATCCATTACTGACAAAACTTCCATTGTAGAGAAATAATCCTTACATTCCCATTTAGCACCGTCAAAATCCTTCTCTATGGGAAATGTTGTTACAAAGTTTTTTAGCTTCAAATGACCACATATCATAAAAACCACATCAATTAATTGTGACAGGGCCTTTGTCTCATTCAAGGATTGTTTATAGCCAGTATCCAATAGTTCATTTTCACGTCTGACATCACGCATTGAACAGATGAATTTGATTCCAGTACAAGCCATCTTCATTAAGTCCTCTTGTGGATAATCAGTAATTTTCAATCCCTTATTTTTTTTCATTGCTTGTAAGATTGAATTTTGATATTGTCTATTCCATAATTCATTTAGTTTTGCCACCTTATAAGCATGGTCTAATTTTTTCTGTTCTAAATTTCCATTGACTATTACAGTAAATTCTCTGTTCATTAAATATCCTCCTATTCATGTGTTACTAATTTCTGTTATGGCAATTTTGCCAAAACCATAATCAGTAACACTTTTCTGCCTATATGCCTTTTGTTTACAAGCATTCGAGCAATAAATAGCATCTTTCTTTTTAGCTTTAAAATCCTTGCCGCACATAACACATGCCTTTTGTTTTTCTAATGCTTTACGCTCTTTTCTTCTTTTGATATATGCCTCATTAGTACACCTGTAACAACAATATTTTTGCATTCGATTACTTGCATAAAAATCATTGTCGCAATACGAACAAGTTATTTTAAATGCATATTGATAATGCCATTTACCAGAAAGATATTCTTCATATTCCTTTTTTAACCGTTGCTGTCTTTGTTCCCATGTTTCACTTCTTACCATCAAAACCTCCAATAGTTACTGATTCAAGTTTGTCTGAAATCAGCAACACTGTAATCAGTAACATTATTAAGTTGTCCTCCAATTGGAAGGCACACGTTGTTTCACATCTTCATTATCAGAACTAAGAACTTTTGCTCCCATACGATAAGTTTCTTTACCTACGCCGGCCATTTCCGCTAATTTCTTTGTTGTATCAAGATTATAAATAGGGTTTACCAAATTTGGTAAAGGCTTTTCTTCCTTCCCAACTCCATAATTTTTTCCGGCAGTAACTAGATTTGCCTTTGCTTGTCTTTCATAAATAGGTCTGTATTTCTCAGTCACGGCAATTCTCTGAATAGGAGAAAGGTTTCAGGGTAACTAAACCACTATCTTGCTAAACCACTATCTTGCTAATTGGATACACCTTTTCACACTGAATATTTCTTACTTTTTTCCAGTCACAAATCACCTCTGATTCCTGTCTCCCATTAAACTTTGCAATAATATCTTCCCTTGCCAATTCACCAGAAAAAACATAACCACACTTATTATTTAAGAAAGAATCTCTATTGGCAAACCATTCAGCCACCTTTTTATTTCTTGTCCAAGATAATCCTTTATAGTCTTCAACTCGGACTCCACGATATATTTTTAAAATCTTTGGCATATATTTAATATTTACTTGCCCATATGGTTTCTCTGCCATTTTCATAAATTCAACCAGTTTCGTTATGCTCATTCCACTATCGTAAAATTTTTCAAGCATTGTCCATCTTGCATAAATAGCATCAGCAACCTCTTGTTTATACTTGTTATTTTCTTCATACAAAGCATTTAAATATCCTAATGCGTCTTGATTTCCAATAACCATAATAATTGAGTACAGATTGTCGCAACCATCAATCAACTGTATTCTATTTTCAATATAGCCATCGCCCCATTTATTGTATTTTCCACATTTCAAATACTTTTTTGTAAAGTCCTTAATCTCATCTAGCTCTGTTACTTTATCCATTATGAAATAACCTCACGCAATCTTCTTATTTCTGGCACCATATACAATAGCTTCTTCAGTTCCATCAATAGCACCAGCCGTTACAACAACTTTCTTTGCATTTGCCATATCAGGAACATCAAACATAACCTTTTGCATAGCTTTTTCAATGATACTTCTTAATCCTCGCGCACCAATATTCTTATTGATAGCCAACTCCGCAACTCTATGTAATGCAGATTCTTCAAATTCCAACTTTACCTTGTCCATAGCCAATAACTCCTGATACTGCTTTACAAGGGCATTTCTAGGCTCTGTAAGTATTCTAAGCAAGTCTTCTTCGCTTAATGGATTAAGAGTTGTTACAATGGGTAATCGTCCTATTAATTCAGGCATAAGACCATATTTCACAAGATCATGTTGCTGAATCTCCGATAAATCAAAGGTATCATTACTGAGGACACGTTGCTTAAAATCAACACCAAATCCAATAGGATTATTTTCCACTTCCTTATGGTTAATTTTCTCAATTCCGTCAAAGGCTCCACCACATATGAATAATATCTTTGATGTATCAATTTCAACACATTCAGCTTGTGGGTGCTTACGTCCACCAGATAAAGGAACTTTTGATACTGTACCTTCGATAATCTTTAATAATGCTTGCTGCACTCCCTCACCTGACACATCACGGGTAGTAGATGTATTCTCTCCTTTACGGGCAATCTTATCAATTTCATCAATATAGATAATCCCCTGTTCTGCTAATTGAACGTTATAGTCTGCATTTTCAAGGAGTCTTAATAAGATATTCTCTACGTCTTCGCCAACATAACCAGCCTGAGTAAGTGTAGTTGCATCTGCAATGGCAAATGGTACACCTAAAAATTTTGCAAGACATTGAGCAAGATACGTCTTACCAGAACCAGTAGAGCCAATCATAAGAATATTGGATTTCTGAATCTCCACATCTGATTTCTTATCCTGTTTTAACCGCTTGTAGTGGTTATATACGGCTACGGATAATGTACGTTTAGCATCGTCCTGTCCTATTACATATTGATCCAGATGAGCTTTAATTTGTGATGGTGTAGACAGTTTTATATTGGAATCAATTGCTTCTTCATCTTCACTGTCTAATATCTCATAAGCATCTGATATACACTCATCACAAACACAACCAAATTTACCAGATAACAGTCGTTTTACTTCTATTTTTGTCTTGCCACATAAGAAACATATTTCTGTATTATTAAATGCCATATTATTTCTTCCCCTTTTTTTTTCTCTCATCTTTCTCCCAATCCCTGCTAGCTAATTTTGCCATTTCAGCATCATCAAAAATATATTTTAGTTTCCGTACAAATGGCTTAAACTTATCATTTTTAACCTTTACCAATACTGCATCATCATCAAAGACTTTACAAACAGTTATTCCCATTACTCCTGAGTAGTTACAGGTATAATATTTATTTCCCACTTTGATATCTTGTTTATTTACTGGAATTGGTTTTGTATAACCCATATAATTTATTTCTCCTTTTCTCTTAAATAATTCAACCTATATCTGTGAGCAATCTTCAGATTGCGAACAAGGTATGAGATTGCCGCTTTTGCAAGCTCGTACCTATACTGTCAGAGACCACAATCAACTAATCATCTTAGCGTTACGCCAGTACTTATCATAATTATCTAGTTCTGGATACTTTTCCATTAATTCCAACACAAACAATGATTGAGCATAACCATTACCATTCTCTTTAATCAATTTTTCTGCATATCTTTGAACTTCTAAATCATCAATATATTTTTGCTTTTCTAAATCATTAGTTATATGTAACTCACTCATTGTGGGCATATCTAATATTTCCACATCAGTATAGTTGTTCTCCATCTGTTTTGATTCCCCATCAGGTGAATCAAAAGCTATCTCACTTTCATTATTGTTTGGTAGATTATCACAAAACGGATAAAATCCATCAATAAATCCCATGTTATTAATTAGATATTCTTTAAACCATTCTTTCGTATTATCATTTAAATATTTCTTATTTAGAGCATAGACATTGTTTGCATTTGTAATAACCTCTTTACCTTTTTTCATTCTCTTATATGATCCATAATTCTGAACATATAACATCTTTAGACCGCAAAGAACATTTGTGTATGTTTTAACACTGCTTATGCCAAATCCACACTCCCTTGCTAATGTATCTTCACTAGGAAACGCAAACATATTAGCAGTCGTACTATTTTCATCACCAGAAATATATTTTTTTATATTTATGTAAAGGCTTAATACCTTACCCATAAACTTTATAGACCCATACCTCAATTTATCTATTTCCATATATAATATTTTTGTAAAACCATTTACAGGATTCCATTTTTCATCGGCATTAATAATTTGAACCGTAAACATATCATCACAGTCAACACCATCCAATGTATTAACTCCACCGTTTGAATAGCAGCCTATATATCGAATAAATTCCTTGCTGATCATAAATTCCAATATGCTATATGTTTTATCATTAATACGCCCCTTGCTTCTATTCGGATTGTAATTATAATATAGAAGAAAATCCTTTACCGTTAAATTTACATATCCTTCTATACTTCTATGTCTCTGCAAATATACATACATAAGCATAAACATATCATCATATTGTTCCAAATAAGTATTATCATATTTAGCAAAAAATTCGTTATTATCACTCTGTATATTTTGTATAATTAGCACCCTACCTTTCAATAATTGGAAAAAATTAAAAAACAAAGTTGATAACTCTATTTTTATATTTAATCTACTCTTTTTACTTAATCTATTCTTGTTACTAACTCTATTCTTATTAATTAATCTATTCTTGTTATCAGTTGAAATAATTACTATATGTGACAGGTTTTATTACGTCTCTAGATACGACACTGTAATCATATTTTTATTTATAGTTCCTATTCCGTATTCAATCTCAATAATAACGAATACGCTCCGTATACATATTTGCTTATAGTTGGATACGATAGCGTAATTAACAAAAAGGCATAATGGAATGATTGATAACGCAACCATTTCAACCTGTTCAAATTGTCAAGTCTTATTCCAGGCCATCTTCTTGATCTGACATATACATCTGACTAACAACCTTTATATTCTTTTCAATCCTTCTTTTATCCTTACAGGCTGTACTTAAAAATCCCTTACATTCTTCTGGTTCTTCGATATAATACGAATGTGTTTCGCATGATACTTTGTTTATATTTCCATGCTGCACTAAATCAATTAAATTTCTACAATCCTTACAACTCAAAGCTTATTCCCTACCTTTGCTTAGACTCTCTCTCCAACGCATTCAAAATCAAATGTTACACCATATTTCATAATTACATGAACCGTCTGACTTCCATATTCGTCCCTTTCCTCATAGCAAGCAATTACTTCATCATGAGAAATAATACATACACTATCATATCCCCTGTTCCAAGATACCTTGAATCCGTTTTCTCCATTCTGGTCATAATTTCGTCCAATGGGCGCAAGAAACCTCCCAATGAATGAGTCTGTATCTGTATTTTTCAAATATACCCAAATGGCGTATTCCTCATTTCGAGTCAAGAAGTCGTTTAATACCTTACTGAATTTTTCTTTGTTCATACCTGATATTCTCCATTTCTATGTAATATATGACGGGAGAAAACATCCCCCCGTCACGCATACCAACTATTCATTTTTTATGATAGAGGAGCAACCTTCCCACCCATTTTAATGAATTCAACAGACGTTGCTTGTTTAGCAATATCCATTAATCTAGCGTTGATGTCCTGCAATTCTTTAATTATTTGCTGGTATTTCTCAATTGCTTCATCTTTAGAACGCCACTGGTGGTCATGCTCCACGGCAAGATTGTTCACTACTTCCCATATGCTAGGTTCATATGTAGGATCGGAATTATATAAGCATAGGCAGCTAACTTCATCATCAGTTGTTTCATATTTGAATGTGCCTTTTAACTCTGCTTCCTGAACACACGTTGAATATTTTTCCTCATAGCTTCCTACGAATTCATTAACAGAAACTCCGGATTCCTTGAAATCGTCATATATACACTCAAAATAGCTAGGTGTGACGAAAATACCCGTCTGATTGATAAAGTCCACCCTTGATATGAAGTCCTCATATACTGGCTCTCTGGTTGTTTCTGTAGGGTGAATAAGAATTCTCTTCTTATCTGGATAAAACCTTCGCAAATCTGGTTTATCATGTAATGTTCTCATAATTGCAATTACTTTATCAATGTCACCTCCAAACACGCCAACTTCTGTACATGATTTAAGTTTGTCATATCTCACGGTCATATCTTCGTTGTAATACTCAAGATTATGCTTTTTGTAAATCTCAAAAAGTTCTTCCTCTAACTGCTCTTTTGTCATTGTTCCGTAATCTTTCATTGTAATTTCCTCCGATTTATTTTAATATCAGCATGTGCCGACACATGCCGTTTTTATTGCTTGTCCTCCACTATTCCATAAATCCAATTGTTAATACGTTTCTATTTCCAACCATATCGTTATTTTGAGGGAACATATAGATATTAATTACTCTGCTTGATGGAAAGGCAAACCAATCTTCGAACTCCTTTAAGTCCTCAATGGATTCAATTTTGCTCAAATCAATATAGAGGCAATTGTTTATTTCTGATGGGTAAATATTTGTTCCATCTGGTTTGCTTTCGATAGGCTTTCTGTTATCGTTACCAAAACAAAGTAAAACGGTATTGTTTAGTGTATGGCAATCTGTAAAATATAGGTCGCCAAATTCTATGTCTTTATTGGTTTTACTTACATCTTCCAAATTTCCACTATTAAGGTGAATCTGATATCCTCCCTTTTTATCATTATGGTGCTTTAAAGCCTGTAAAAATTCTATTGCTTGCATTATTAAATACCTCCGATTTTTATTATGTAGAGTCAGCATTTCACCAACTCTCAAATAATAGTTTTTTGATGGGATAGGAACCGTACCCTATCATGAGTACCATCTATATATTTCTTCTCCGTTTGGAAACGGGAAATATCGTGAAATTAATTATGCTACTTCCTCTTCTACGCTAAATCCTGCAAAGGCAGCTAATTCCAGAAGTGTCATTTCTTTATCAACTACTGGTAACTCTGAGCCATCTACTATATACCAACCGCTAAATATGCCTTTTTCTTTATACCTTACAATATCAAAACCCCTTTTTCTCAATGCACACTTCACCATATCTATTGTAATAACAGGTTCGACATTTACGGCCTGAATACGGCTATCTTTTGGGCTTTCACCTAGTTCAAAAGAAACAATATCGTCTTCATGCAATAATCTATAACCTTCCATTTTAATTTGCTTATGATGTACAAAAACATCTTTTCCCTCTGGATCTGTGATAAAGCCATACCCTTTCTGTGCGTCAAACCATTTAACCGTACCTCTCATTTTTAAATCCTCCGTTTCTTCATCAAAATCATATTTGTTATTTTCAAAATCCCGGTAAGTGTAATACTTCTTCATCACCGAAATGTTGCAATCAATTACTTCCTCTTTTAAATCAATCAATTTAGTTCCAAGGTAAATAGGCTTTATTACGATCTCCGCTTCTGTTCTGCTATCCGAAATAAGCAGCACATCTTTTTTATGTACCTTTGCCGTATATACCCGACAATCATCAGACTGTGTTCTTACTGCAAAGAATCCAGCAACAGACGGCTCATATGTCCATGAGATACCCCGTTCTACGCATTTACTTGCGGTATGTTCACGTCCTATTTTCGTATCTGATAATCCATGTTCTCCACGATAAATTGTGATGTAGTCATCAGGAAATCTATAATCTTCAAGCTTCATGGAATAATCCCTAATCGCCTTTGATTTATCTGGCTCATTCTTACATAGTTGCAAGAAATAATCATACTGCTCGTCCGTTATATTATCTTGTTGCGTGTATATACATTCCAGAAACAAAATAAGGTGCAAATAATCCGGTACTTGTGGGATTACCCTCTTATAGCAGTCCCACTCTTCTAATTTCTCATGATTCGCCAAATACTTTGTAATTCCACTTTTCCATTCGCTTAATTCCAACAATAAAGGGGCTATGTCATTATTAGGTATATCTGAGTCAGCCAAAAGTTCTTTCATCTTATTAAGAGTTTCAATGTTAATGATTGTATCTATGGTGAGTTCCTCCTTATGATACGGCACGTTCTATTTCAGATTTGTCGTCTATAACAGCAATTTTTACTTTTCTGCCTTCTAATCTGTCTACGATATCGGATAAATCAACGGCTCCCAGTTTGTCCGTTCTCCAACCGTCTTCCCATTCGGACTGAATAATTCCTTCATATTCAAGCGTCAACCTGTTTTCTATTTCTCTTTTCAATGATTTATAAATAGTATCCTTTTCTAAGAAGTTACCAAGCCATAAGTCTTTGTCACACCCGTCATATATACACACTTCATTTCCATTAGAAAGTTTGATATCAATTTCAAATTTATAGATTTCACCCATATCTTTGTATGCATCATAACTAGAAACCTCTTCATTAATCCTTACCTCATTAGAAGCAATAATACTTCCAAACTCTGCCAGCGCATGATACAATGCTCCATGAACATTATCCCTATATCGTAATCGCTTGTTTGTACAACTCTTTTCGTGCTGTTCACATTCACCACGATAATCAAATTTTTCGCCACAATTTTCACATAAGTATATTGTCTCTTCTGTCATTCAATGCCCTCCCGTGTTCTCCTATGAAACATGCATTTCAATTTTGGTAGTTTGGTAGGTGGCATTACACCACCCACCCTTTAATTCTCTATTTAATAACTGATAAATGAGGTTTCTTTTCTTCCTCTTTGATTACAAAAATTACAATGTTCATAAATGGCTGACCATATGGCTTAATTAATATACTGTCCGTGTGTCCCTCTTTTAAGTAAACTTCATTACAGCTATCGTCCACTAATGAAATATCAAAAGATGCTAATGTATCGGTGATACAAAGCGAATAGCCACCTTCTTCATCACCAGCTACATATGCCTCTTTAATGCCAGAGAGTTTCATTTCGAACGCATATACATCTCTGATCCTTACCATTACTGCCTTATGGCGCTCATCTTCCAAATACTCCTTTAATTTCTCAACTCCAATCTCATAATAATGTTCATATTCCGTAACTTTGGTGTTTGTATCTGTGTGATAGATAAAAATACCCATCTGTAATCCATCTGCCAATTCAGCTACAATATGGAATGTATCCATGCCCTCAAGCATTTTTGCTTTGAATGACTTAACATCAGATTTCTTTATCGTGTATTCTGCATTCCCGAATTTCTGAGAAAATTCAAAAACATCTTTGTATTCCCTAAAAGTATTAAAATCTATAGAGAAAATAAGTTCCCCTTCTTTAGATAATCTTAATGATGAGCAATCAAAAAGGTTAATGAGTTCAAAATATTCCTTTACTGTTGCTCCCTGGTTGTTTAATACTGTTTTAATACTCTGATTCATGTTTTTTCCTCCATAATTTTGATTTTTATTAGTTATTCCAGTGAGTAGTTTTGAACTACCCACTGTGTAATTCTCCATTCTTTGACTTGCTTTACCTTTTCTTTTATAAAAACTCACTTAAAATATCCAGACTTGATACCTTTTCTTCTTTTTTAGGCTTCGTATCTGTATCAAATGCTCCCAAAAAGTCAATGGAATCATCGAATAATCCGTTGCTTGCTGCCATAATGCCTTTCTGAATGATTTCTGCATTGGTTTGAGCCATGGACTTGATCTCATTTAACCTTGCCTTGGGTAATGTGAGTCCTGTCAGCATACATACATTAGATGGCGCCGAGGTTCCTATGTAGCAATCAATAGGTGTACCCACTACTGAATAAAGTTGATCCAATTCCACATGAGTATTGCAACTCATAATTCCTACATAGCGGACAACCTTGTTTGGCTCTAATGGTGCATAGATATTGGCACTAGTTAATATAGAAACAAACTTGTCCATATTGTCCTTACCTAGTTTAGATATAACGGCCATTCCTGGTGTACTTAACAACTTATTAATCTCACTACGATCCAGACAGCCATAATCCCCACCGTTATCATTTGTAAGCAATGCATCTAAATGAGTGAAGAATATCTCATTAATCTTCAGTTTGTCTCTATTCTTTGAATTGTCCAGTATGAACGTGGCTCCTATAACATCTAATTTCTCTATTTCTTGAAAAAGTTCTACCGTATTTGCATATGATTGGAAGTTCTCTGATTTATCTGGAAGTACAGTTACAATGCAAATGTTAATTCCAAGCTGATTACTCAGTATTTTGGCAACGGCTGCCAACATTCCAGAACCAGTACCACCGGCAGATGAAGCACAAATAAATAATGTAGTGATTGCTGGCATTTTTGACCTTACCTCATCAATTAGCAATTCTAAGTTTTCCTTCAACAATGCTTTTGACTTCTTCCTATCTTTATGGCATCCCTGTCCATTCCTGAAATGGAACTTATTCTTTGCTCCCCTGGTTGCCAAATCTTCAACGGAACTGTTGGCTACCACGCAGGGATAACCAGCTTCTTCAAACTTCTTTGTTGCGTTTCCTCCGAACTGCCCAATTCCTAAAAATCCATAAAACTGAATGTGATCTTTCTTATACATTTTTTGTTCCCTCCTTTTTTTCTGGTAAAATGTTTAGTCCCTTATCGGTAAGATAATAAGTCTTTGCTTTTCCAGCTTTTACACCGTCACCGACAAAATCATTTTCTTTCAATTCTTTTATTCTCTTATGAATTGTATTTGGCTTACTTACTCTTTCCAATGCTGATATTTCAGCAATAGTAAGTCCATGCACTTTATTGGTAGCATTTTTAGTCCTTAAAATTCCAAGAATGGTATATGCACATCTATTTAGTTCCACATGCTCACCCCTTTCTATATATGTGCGTTGATTTTTCTAACCCTGTAATGATAAACTTTGATTTAAAATCCAAAAATATTTGGGCATTTCTGCCCTTTGCTTATGATGAATCAAGTTTCTTTGCTATTGGAGTGGGTGTTTTCCTAATCTTATATGGAAATAAGTCACACGCTCCCAGTCTGCACTCTGAATTATGATGCTTGCAGCCATTACAAACTGGCCTTTGCCATTTGACATGATTTTTGCCCAATAACACCCTTCCTTTCTTTCGATAGAACTGGTTATCCTGTTATAAAGGTTCATTTTTAAGCCTCATCATATAAGTGATAAGGTTCATGAAGTAATTCTCTAAATTTTCATTAAATTGTGGAGTTATAGCGGAATCGCTGATTTGCTTGAAAATACTTGACTATTATGAAATAGTTATGTAAAATAGAATCAAGCATAGTATTCTGCTATGTTGCGTAAATCCATTTCTTCCAAAAATGAGTTTATGACTTAAATTAATTATGTAAATTACAGTCTGTTTAGAGGAGGTGCTTCCAACACCTATGATTCTAGGCAGGCTGTAATTTTTATATCTGAATCTCTTGAACTAACTCGATTATAAGACAAACATACGTTCTTGTCAACAGCTTTTTCGAACATACATTCGAACATTTTTACGCATTTTTATTCCAGTAGTTTATATGGAATTAACAACATATCATGCTTAATTCCTTTTTGTTCAATATTAAAGATGTCTTTCTGAAACGCAGAATACAGGGAGAGCATAGAAATTGAATCAGTATCATCATTATCTTTGTTCAAGACAAAAGTCTTTGAATCGCCTACCAATATTACAGAGTTACTTTTATCAATTCTCCGCTTTCCTAACGATTTATCCTTTTCTAGATCATGTGATACTACAAGAAAAAAATCGCAGTTACCTTCTAGTAAGAGCTTAACGGTTTGTTCTCTGTCCAATTTTATTAATTGTGCCATAATCTAACTCCTTCCAATGTACTGTAATTCGTCTAAATCCTGATCAAAATCACCATAAGCAGCCGAATAAATGAAGCACTTAAATATTTCCTTTTGTGTCACTCTATCGGTAACTCTTCCGATTTTCCTGGATTTACTCTTACTTATAGTAGTAATCTGCTCCGCAAGAAGCATAGAATCAGAAGTAAGTCCATTATTAGCGTCACATCTGATTATTGTATGGGTCGGTTGATTTACGTTTTTTAGTTGACTCGACAGGGGAATTACAAGAAGTGTTGGGCTGAATTTGTTTCCAACATTATTAGAGATCACGAGACAGGGGCGGTATCCAGATTGTATTGATTTGTAAACGGCAAGTACTTTCCA
>DGRE01000038.1 GCA_002389905.1 Hungatella sp. UBA4396
TTATGGCTTAAATTTCAGTTTACGCCATTGACTCATTTATAAAATCTACAGCCTCTTCAAGAGAAGAAACTGCGCCATACAAGTTTTCACAAGCCGCTTCTGCTTTCTCATAGCGTTCTGAACCTTGTAAATTCTCAGGCATATTATCCCGGTATTCGTCTTCCTCTTCCTGGAGTATTTCAAGCTGCTCTTTCAGTTCTGTTATAGCGTTTGCAATTCTTTCAAGTTCTTTTCTTCTTGGATTGTTCACACCTATACCTCCATCAAATTCTAATTTACTGGTTTAAGTCTACACCATAACAGTTATCATAATTCTCTAATTCCCAAGGATCTAATGGCTTACTACACAAACCATCGCGGATCAGAAAGAGAATGTCCATAGAATCCTCATATTGGCTGTCGCTCCCTTTGTTGATTTCATTTTGTGCAAGCTGCTTTATAAGAGTGCTTGCTTTTTTATTTGCATCTGATAATTTCATTTTATTACTTGCGCCTCCTTACTTTCCTGTAGCTTCGAAATAAGCAAACCTCGCCTTAACCGTTGGGGCCTCCATGGCTTTCGCTATACTAATTCCGTGGTTCTTCGCAAATTCCGCTGCGTATTTCCCAGCCGGATTAAGCAGCGTTTCTTTGCTTTCGTTTGCCACAGTTCTCTCCCTCACCCGATTATATGTATTCAGGGTATCGCACACATACTGACCCATCTGACATCCGTCGCAGATTCTGTCCAGCTCTTCCTGGTCGCTGATCTCCTTGGGGAACCGACACAGGTGATCACATACATACTCCATCATAGGAGTGAGGATATTCAACATCTCATTCTGTTCTGCCATCATCTTCTCCTTTCACAAACTCTTCACAATTCCATCAAATTCCCGTCACAATTTCCAGGTATATTAATTGCAAACAGGCGAAAGCCTTTATACATAAATCTTTTCATACTTAGCCGGCAGGATCCCCCTCTTGCCGGCTCCCTCCATTTTGCGGGAATACTCTTACCTATCAAGCACCATCATTTTCTTAAGATACTGTTTCTTGCGGGCATCTCTGCAACCTTTACAGTACAGGCTTTCCTTTCGTTCCAGAAATTCTTTCCCACACCGCTTGCAATATTGAGGCCGGATCCGTTGGAAGGACAAGCAGCTGTCACAATCCGTTTCCCCGACCGTGCAATAACCGTCCCAGTGCTGGCATATATCCTTCTGCCAATAATCGCAATCCTCAAAGTTCTGCTTATACTGATTCCTGACAATCGCTGCCAGCCTGATAAGCAGTTCCCTGGTCTGAGTCTTCTCTTCCAGATTCATTAGCAGATATTGTTTAATTTTCCGCCCGGGCCTGCCAGTTCCCCATGGACCGGATCCAATCATTCCCCTGACCTTGTCCAGGCTTTCGGTCAAATACATCTGATAAACCCGTCCGCGAAGGGCCTTTACTGACTTGTTAATCACATCCGCTATCTGCTCATACTTCTTTCCGGCTATGATGAGTTGTCCCAGTACCTCAAATTCCTCATCGGTCCATTGTGTATGGTTGTCCGCTTTTACTGGACGATCCTTAATTTTCAGGTCCGTAAGGCGGCGCTGTATAGCTCCTTCAGTCCGCCCCATCATCTGAGATAGTTCCCGGAACCCATATTTCTGTTTTTTCACCAATCGGATCAGCTTCTCATCCTCTGATGGAGTCCATGGAGTAGCTTTGATCTGGCGCCGCCCTGCGCAATCCTGTCTGCGCTTTTCCTGAACCCAGGCTGGCTCTTCTCCCAGGGCATAAGGTTCGAACCGAGAGAAGTCCAGGAATGCTTGGTTTTTCTCTGCCCATGGCCAGAATTCAGCCAAAAAAACAACCTTGAAGGAATTGCTCCTGATCCGTTTTGTATGTATGGGGAAATCTCTGTTCTGAACCCAGGAAATCATTTTATAACCACTGCCAGACGTACCCATTCCCAGGGCAATTTGCAGTTGATTCCAGGTAATATAGTCCCCAGACTCCAAGAAAGCTCCCAGGCCCATGCGCTGGCTTCTCACAATAATGGCATTCTCTGACCGGTTTAATTTATTCGCAATGCCCTTGACTGATATGGTCCCCCACTTTTCTTCCAAGTAGGATTCCTCCTCTGGAGTCCAGTTCCTTCCTATACCCAAACAAATCACCTCCAGTCCTGCTGTTATTTCTTTTTCTGAAATTCCTTCAAATACTCCACCAGGGCTGACATGTTGCTGCTACACTCATAAAAGGTCCTGGTTTCATCTTCCACATAAATGTTCTTACCAGATTTCCATTCCGTTCCCACACCCAGAAGATAATACTGTTCAGCGCCGTATTCACACTCCTTGGCTTTACCGCTTGACCAGGGATGTTTCCAGCTCACCTTTACAACCATGGCAATCTTTTCAGAAAGGTTGTACCGGTAATACCTCTCTCCGGTCTCCTTTGTCTCGATCCACAATGGCCATGTGGTATAGTTCTCAATAAATTCCTTGCGCTGATCATTGTTTTTCAGGATGGGAAGTTCTGGTTGTTCCTGTTTTTCAGGTTCCGGTTTTTCCAGTTCTGCCACCATGGCGGTCAGGGCTGCAACAATAATTTTCTGACGTTCAACCATCGGTGGGTATTTTTCTTCAGCCTCATCGAACACGTCTGTCCAGCTTTGGAGTTCCTTCTTTTCTTCCTCGAGGATAAGCCGTGCAGACAATTCCTGCTCTGGAGGAACCTCTACAAACTCCCCATCAATTACGGTTTCCGGGCAATCCGGTACGCTTTCAGCCTGTTCTGGTTCGGTTTCGGGCTCTTCAATAACAGATTCAGGCTCTTTGCTTACAGGCTCCTCAAAATCCGGATACAGGTTTATAAGTTCCTGCACAAATCTGCCGTACTTCAAATGTATCTCAACCTTACCAATTCTGAAATCCATGCCTCCTGCAAATCCATGGAAGGAAAAGTTATACTCCCAACAGTAATGGCAATAAGCTCCATAAGGAGAAATCTTCTCCTGCACAGCTTTCGCTCTTTCTGCATTGGTGGATCCCGTGCGACAAGCCTCCAATACCTTTTTTAAATCTCCAGGTGAACGTTTCGCCCACTGTTTTACAAACCATGCTGCATCAAATTCTGGAATCTCTCCGTTACGGCCAGCAGAAGCATTGCATTCATACTTGCACATTCCCTGGAACTTGCACTCCCAACAACAGGAGGATCCGCAGTTGCTTCCATCTCCTGGGACCGATCTATTCTCCTCCAGAACAGTACAGCTGTATCCTTCCCGATGTGAGCAGTTGGTAGGAGTGGGGTTAAAAGTTCCGCTTTCCTGATTGTTTTCTGGCTTCTGTACCTGGCTGGGCACGTCCTCAATCCAGCCACACCGGCCATTACAGGACTCTTCACAATCTGCACAACATTCAGCTCCGTCACGTCCACAGCAGCTACAAAATCCGTATGGACTCATACCTGTGATACAACCTCTTTGGATAGGGCTCAGTTTTTCTTCCCCCGGCTCCTGATCCTGTTGCGATATCGCAATGCCCTCCCGCTCCCCAGCAGACAACATGTCCTCCACGCTCATCTCAAAAGTCTGCTTCCGGGAGATTAAAGGAGAAGCCGGTGGATCCGGCAGCATATCAGGGAAATCAATTTCAATTTCCATCTGCCCTGGAAGCTCTATGTATGGTACTTCCTTTGGTTTCCGCATACTCCGGATGTCTTCCACCCGATGCTGAGGGGTTACCTGCTCCAGTTGATCATCTTCCAAATAGAGCATTTCCTGCAGCTGGCCCTTTTTATAAGCTCTGTATTCTTGTCGGACATTAGGGCTGTTTCCATTTTCAGAAAATCGATCATTCATGGACATATAACGACTGGTATAAGTCTTACTGAGCCCATATCTTTCTCTGGAAAAGTCCCAAATATTTTGATACCCCTCTTCTTTAAAAAGTTCTTCATCTCTGGCACGCTTTAAATAAAAACCAATGGCTATAAACGATCTTGCAACTGTTGCCATATTGGCCTTTATGAAGGTATCTATATCCTCCAGGCTGATGTGCACCTCATACCAGCGAGAACCTTCAACTTTTACTGGTTCTTCATGATCCGTCTGATTTATGGCAAGCTCCATCTCTTCCATGACTCTCCTCCTCTCCATGCTTTGAATCTTTAACAAAATGATACCCTGGTACCCTTATGGCTCTTGGAGCCTTGGGAAAAGGAAGTTCAATCATCCCCATAGCTTCCATGGTTTTTAGGTGATAAAAGATGCTGCTGGTGGATTTTAAACTCACTCCATCTCTGATCTCCTGCACCGTTGGCGGAAACTGATTCCGCTTTATATAATCAACAATAAATATGTAAATATCCTCTCTAACACTTACCATGATCCTCCTCCTGAAATTGCTGCATGACTAAGGCATCGTAATCTGTTTCCCGTTGAGGAAAGGTCTGGAACTGGTTTTTCTTAGGCTCTGCTTTTCTGACAGGTCTCGCAGAATCCTGAGCTCTGCTTATCCAGCCATTTATGAATTTATTAATGCCACGCTTTGTTTTTCTGTTTAACTGATTGGAATCAAGCCAACCAATCATTTTACGAAACTCCTGATCTATATCAACAGCAGGGTATAGCCCTCTGTACTTCTGTATCTCCTCTGAACAAACAGAATAATAAGTTCCGTCATTCAAAATCAGTTTATATACTGCCTCCTGCCTGGAGCTTTTTTCAAGCTCTGGGCATAACTCTTTATAGTTCTTTTCTTTACTTTCCTTTACTTTACTTTCCTTTAGGGATAGTTCCTGGGAATAACCCACGTTTTTCCCGGAATAACCCTCGTTATTCCCCGATTTATTTACAAATGAGTTCACTTTAATAAAGGGTTCCGTTTTTTCTTCTGGAAGAATCCAGAAACCCTCTATTTGTATAGGATTCTTTTTCGCTCGCTCTTTCACGGCTAATTGGAATCGCTTCTGTATTCCGGCAGAGGTTAAGACAGCGTCCGACTGGAAAAGTTTGTTATCAAACAGTGACCGTTCCAATAAGAATTTCAAAACCTGCATCACCTTATCTGGACTCATCTTTAGATCGTCCGATATGATATACTGAGAATCATCATTAAATTGAATAAAATATCCTGAGCGGTAAATCTCACACAGCAGATACACATAGATTGCAATGCCATCCACTCCATACCTGGCCTTCAGGATCTTTATTTTAGGGTCGGAAAAAAAGTCAATATCAAATGGAAAGTAGTCGATCCCCTCTTTCTGAGGTCTTGACATGGTGTGGTTCACCTACTTCCACTAAAATCCCCCGCCACCCACTGATAGGCAGCGGAGGTAAAACAACTGGTTTTAGATTCGTGACATATAAAACCACAGAGGTAATGCTATTTATTATCCAATTACAGTAATACGGTCTCTGATTCCCGGAACCAGATCACAAAGATGCATCTGCAGAAACGTTTTGATATTGCAAATAGCTTCATTCTTCCAGATTCCGCCCTCAGCCTCCACAATCTTAAAGGCCGGGACTTCTTTATCACCAATCCGGAATACAAACTTGCTGGCAGGCTGTTCCACTTCCTGAAAGGTGCGGAAAGGAATCAGTTCCACCGGATTAGGTACAATTACATCTGCTTTCGTAGCAATGCCTGTCTTCATTGTTGCAACCTGGGAGACGCCATCATCGGAATACTCCTGGCCATTCCTTTTTTCAATGTTTCCAACTGCCTTTAATATCAGTTCAAGTTCTTCATTTTTCTGGAAATTGGCCTGCAAATCAATCATCATGTGCTCCTGATCGTACCACTGATCAAAGCGGAATTCAGAAATCTCTGCATTGGTTTCAAACAGCACTTCTCTTTCCCGCTCCTTATCCAGGGCAGACATTAAGAGCACTCTGGTAGGGCTTGTAATATGTATAATCATGCTACCAGGGAATTCCTTGTTGCACTGGTAGATATAATCCACCAGAGAAGTGAGGGTGGCCGCCTTGATCCGGTCTGCTTTTGGCATCTTATCATAACGAGTTAAATTCTTGTCTGCATAAGTCTTTCCGTTAATCTCTAAAACCTCAGTCTTCTCTGCGTCAATGCTTAATCCCACAACGTACTGCAATGCGTCTTTTAAGTTATCCATGATAAAATCTCCTTTTCTAGTTTGCTTCTCTTAAATTGATTGGTTTCTGGTGCTGATACTGCGCTGGCTCTATGATTTCCCCTGTATCCGGGTCAAAGCTCCTGGGCGGCGGGATCTCTTCGGTTGCTACCATATAGGATTCCCCAGCGACTCGTACCGGTTGCTGATTGCTGCCATACTCATTCATCTCAATACGGCCGGTTTTTAGATCCTGTCCCACAAGCATCATTGTTTCATCTGCCAAAGGCGGTGCCTGGGTAATGTTCACCCCAAGAAGTGTCTTTACATGACTCCGGCTCTTATCCGGCTTAAACGTCAGGGTAATGGTGATCTTGCGGGCCTTCTCCGGATCTGTATTTTGATCCTTGATATTTCTTGCGATCTGGGCCATGGCGAGGTTTACCCTTTCCAGGAGTGACCCTCCACCCATGCCATCAAGGCTGATTCCCATTCTTATTTCCTCCTTTCTGCGTATGATTATTAGTTAAAGAAATCACTTTCCACACTCTTTTCTGGTGCTTCCGCTGATTCCTGAACCGGTGTTCCTTCCTGCGATTCTTCCGGATCCTGATCAGCCACTACATCAGCCTGGGCAGTCTCCTCCATCTCTACATAATCTGCGGTACCATCTTCACGGATTACCGCCATATCAGCATCAATGGCCTGAACCAGATCAATGCTCATGATTCCCCATTTGCTGATCAGCTGCCGGAGCATGGTTTTATAGGCCATTCCATCAAAATCCTTATACCAGAAACTGGAATACTTCCAGGCATCCCCTTCCGGATACTTCCCTGCTAAAAAGTCCTCATAAGAAACCCGGCTGTACTTTGGATTCCTATTCTCAATCGCCTTTACATGGAACGCCTTACTATATTTGTCTGCATGGGCCAACATCTTTTCTCTACTCCAATACATGGCCTTTTTAAAACCATTGGTGTATTCAAACATTGCATAATAGCCGATGGTAGGAGCATTTTCCCTCTCCCACTCGTCCTGCATGAGATTGACTTCAATTTCTTCATTCAGAGGATCAAACCGGATCAGCTCCCCCGCTTTGATAGCTAACACATTTAGTTTCTTGTACTGACCGCTTCTAATTGCCAGCTGAATATAACCTTTATAGCCTAGCTGAAATTGGGCTTCCTTGACACCTTTGTTCTTATTATCATAAGGAACCAGATAAACCTGTCCCAGCTGAGGGGAAGGGGAAAGGTTTAATGCCTCCCCCAGAAGAGCTGCACTCAAAATACTGGAATTGGTACATTCCTGCAGGGCAGGTGTGGCCTGGACTGCTGAAACGATGCTGGACATAAATCTGGTCCCGTTCTTTCCTCCGACCACACTATTGATCTGATTCTTCACCGCATCCTGAGTTAAATATGCGGTCAGACTTGTCTTATTCGGCCTCTTAGCAAGGCTGTTATTTACTGCCATAGCTTTTACTCTCCTTTCGGTACCGGTTCAAACCGGATTCCATTGCTGTTTAGAAACTCCTTTAATTTCCCCAGTTGTACCTTAGTTGCATACACACGAAAGTCCAGGATATGTACCGGATCTTCTACCGTTTCCATGGTGGGAATTTCCTGGGAAACAGGTGCCGATTCTACTTTCTTTGCTGCAGGAGGAGTTATCCTTCCGGCTTGTATCACCCGGTCAGCCTCTTCCTTCTGTCTGGCCTCCCGGTCTGCTCTTTTGCGGGCCTGTTCCTCTTCGTATATCCTTCGCTTCTCCTCAGCAGCCTCCAGGCGGTTACGCTCTGCCATGGCAGCACCAAAGTCATAAGTCTTTAAAAAGATTTCTTTCATATCTCCGGCATACTTGCTGTCAACCTCATTAATAATGGCAATCCCTTCCGCCACCCTCTGAATCAGCTCCAGGATCTCCTGCTTAATGGATTTCATGGTTGTGGAAGCATTGGCGTATTCCGGTTTGAAAACCCGCTCAAAAGGAAGGATTGAAGCTAAATCATTGATGTTTTCATCATAGAACTCCCGGACTTTATCTGTTTTTTCCTCTCTCTGGCGTCTCTCATAGTCCTTGATCTGATCGTCAATGTTATTAATGGCCCTCTGGATAATCCCAGTCAACTCTTTAATTTCCAATCCGAACTGCTCATCTGGCTTTAAAAGCTCTTTCCGGATTTCTGTTCTTTTCCCGGTCAGAGCATTAACAAAATTATTCAACTTGGCCCGGTCTGCCTTTGCAGCCTTAATTGTGTCATCCGTATAGACAGATGTTTCATATTCCTGGGCCGATGCGGTAATCTCTCTTTTTAATTCTTCAAAATTCCAATCAATCTTTTGCAGGAAACCATTATCCTGTGGGTTATAAATTTTTAATTCCATATGTGCCTCCCTTTATTCAGAATCAGATTTACTGGCTATACACGCAATGCTATTTTCGATCTTCCGATATGTATCATTCGCCAGAAGTATCCCCATAACATTTTCAGAAAGCATACTCCTTGTGGATTCGTCAAAGATCCCCTTCACTTTCTGGTTGATTTCATCACGAACTGCTTTCATTTGCGTATCCACATGCTTCTGGACTTCGCCTGTAACACATTCACTGGTCACCCAATCAGTAAAACTGACCTTATCTGTCCTCCAGTCTCCGTACCGATCTTTCCGCTTGATCTTTACTTCCCCGTCCTGGAAAGATTCCTTTATCTGTTCCATCATAAATTGCTTAACGGTATACTCCTTAGGATCCACTCCCCAGCCACCGCCGATCTTAATAACTTCTTTCTCATAAATCTCCCGGACAAGCTCTTCGGTGATTTTAGCAACGCTATCCTTGATATCACTCTGGATATCTTCCAGAACAGTTCCTTTTATCTCTCTCATAATCTCCGATTTAAGCTGATCTTTTAAACCAGAAACCACTGCATTAATGATTCCCTGGGCAAAATTAGTGGTATTAAATTCCACCTTTAATACTTCTCCCTGATTTTCAACCTTCGTATTGCTCATGCCGTCCATTTCCTCCAGCTCTTCTTTCTCTGGTTCAAATTCTTCATCATAATCATCATAATATCCCACATCAGCACCTATATCGCCGGAAGGATCAGATCTGGCCGCCGCCCCGATTCCACAAAACCCCAGAACCGCTTTTCAGCTTCAACCAGTAGCCTGATATCCTCATCTACGTCCTTTCTTTCTATAAAATAATGTTTCGTTGTGATCTTCAACTCTCCGCCCCACTCGCTTTTCAGCTGGGCCTTTAACACTGCAAATTCATATCCTGTTACAGCCAGATAGTGAAGCACCTGACAGAAATAGTTGTCCGGGATCTGATTATTCCATTTTTCTTTCTGCATGGACTGCAGGATGTTGGTAGTCTTGATTTCTAAAATCCCATGCCGGCCGTCCTGATCCACAAGCTCCCCGTCAAGAGAAGCGTGCATCCATGGGTAATCAGAATTAAGGAACATGTTGTTGTCATCATAGGAAACCTGATATTGAGGAAAGTCCAGGGAGAATAACTCCCTTAGATATTCCTCCGCCCTGGTCCCGTAAATCACATAGTCCTTGTGAGATATATCCTCTGGCTGGTGCCTCCCGGTCTTCTCTTCCCATAATTCCACGTTGGATTTATAGGGATTTAAGCCCACGCAGGCACTGGCATCCGATCCCCCAATATGGTTTGTCCTGGCCTTCAACCATTCTTCACGACTGTTAAGTACAAGTTTTTTAACCGACATTTTGCTTCTCCAGGGGATGATAAATGATTTTTACAGGAGATTTTTTGTCTTCTTCTTTCTTTTCCTGGCAGTCACAATGCTCACCGGGATCTAAGTTGGCCCCGCAACAGGGGCATTCTTTACAATAACCCATCTTGATTTCCTCCGATTCTCTATGTATAATAGAGAGTGAATAATGTTTTTTTATTTGCTGACCTTGGCTGTTCCCGCAGCCGGGTCTTTTTTAGTTGCTTGGTTTAAAAATCCCAAATCCCAGTCAACCGGATTCTCGTCAAGGAAGTCGCACCCATCGTATACGGTATCCGTACTAAGCAGACATCCTTTGCAGGAATTACCTTGTAAGGCACAATGTTCCTTTATGGTATTCAACGCCTCATACAACTTGTCCGCTGTTTCTGCTTGCCCATCATGGTTCTTGACCTTCTCCATAACAGAGACCACATTCTCAACTGCAGAAGCATTCCAGCCGCAGAGCCATAAAAGCGTCTCTTCCTCTTTTGGTGTCAGTTCGATATTAGAAAGTACCTGATTGAACTTGTCCATGTTTTTATTTCTGTGTTCAGAAAGACTATTCCCTGATAGCATCATGCTGTTTCACCTCCTCGCCTTCCACTCCAGCAATGCGTCCATCATTAATCAGAAGCGACTTTAAATCTCCAACTGAGACTGCAGCTGCCAATACTTCTACGGGTAAATGCTCTAACCGATCCAACGTCCCTGATACATGTCCATATCCCATAATGCTTACCTCCTTATAATAATCAAAACATATATTGCCCACACTGAAACAGCCAAGTGCCAGTCCTTTTGCCAGATTAAGGCTATTCCCATAGCCATCATTAAGTGCAGATGCATGTATTTCTCCTCTCACAAGCTTGTCCACCAGTCCCGGCCTCAGCCGGTTTTCTCCTCACGCAGGTATTTCGCCCTTAATGCAGGGTAGGCTATCTCTCCAAGTCTTTTTTTACTGGCCTGAACCTCTTCGGGCGTTGTGTCTTTGCAGTAATCATCACAGAAAATAAAAGTCGTATCTCCTCGCTTTACTTCCCTTACTACGCCCATATCACCACCCCTTTCTATCTGATTTTATGTAATACGGTTTGTACACCTTTACAACTTCTTAATTTATAATCTTTGCATGGATACCGCCGGCTGCGATCCGGACAACGGGGCCGATGCTTACAGGATTTGCATGATAATGTGATTTCTATATGTATCACCCCCTTCTTGTAAATTTCTCCAGCTCCTTTTATACTGTACTTACAGGCTCCTGCCAGAGCTGAGTACGAAAGAAAGGAGAAACTCATGACCGATAATGAAAAACGCGCCCATGACTTAGCTATAGCCTGCGTTCCTCATGCAATGAAAGAATGTGAATGGCCTTATTACATTTACGATGAACATAACACCGGAAATGTAAGTCCCGATATACTCAGTACATACCTGGAGTTTTATTATGCTTTCTTACAGGAGCTCAACGAGCTTCCCTAATCACTTTTCCATCCCTTCTTACAAATGTGTACTTTTTAAGCTCCATGCCGCTCTGCGTGGCTTGGAGCTCCTTTTCTAAGTTTGCTTGTCCTTCAAGGTCAGCAATTCTTTTCTCCAGAGCTTCCCATTTCTTTTTTGAAATCCACATCCCTCTCACCTCCCCCTCCTACTTGCAGCTATATCCCTTTGCCACGGAACGCTTTTTCATCAATTGACCTTTTGCAAGTTGAAAATCCTCATCACGCTCTTTCTTTAATGAATAGGCTTTTGACGTAGAGCCAATTCCCTGTTCCATGTGGATTTCCAGAATATACACACCATTATCATTTCCCAGGCAGTTCTTTTCGTCCCGGCACTTAATAACCTGAATCTTGTCAATGTTGAAAACATCTCCATTGATTTCAATGAACTCAGCCATCCCTCTCACCTCCTCTATTCTCCTAAGTGTCTTTTATTTGCCAACCTCTCCCAATTCCTTTATAATGTAAGCACCGTGTACCAGACGGAATACTTATGAGGAGGAAATAAAAATGAGTATTGACTTTTCAAATGCAGAACTTTTATTTTTGTATGGGCGTTTAAAAAGAGAACTTACCGCCATTAAGTCCGCCAAGACTGTAAAAGTTCCTAAATCAGAAATCGAGCTATATGAATCCATGTTGCTAAAAATGGAATCGGAAAACCCTGCACTTAAAAATCTTCCTTTTTGACAAGTTCTCCTTGTGTCGTCAATATTTCAGTGTTGACGGCACTTTTTATCAATTCCTCCAAAGATACATGTGGGCAGATGTCGATTTTGTAAACCCGTCCACGGATTGTCAGGAAATTAAAATATTCTCTCTTCCGTCCCAATAGCAACCATATCAGCAAATGCTTAAACATCTTTTCACCTCTCACCTCCTCTCTTCTGCCTAAGTGCCCATTGCCAACTTATCCCATTTCCCTTATAATCAGGGTACAACAATAGCTAAATACATAAGAAGGGAGGCAACTTAATGGCATACGAACCACTTGAAGAATATGATTATGAAATATTAAAGTTCATAAACCGATTTGAATCTGTCCCTAAAGACAAAATAATTCAAGAGTTTAACGGAAAAATCCAAAGCATTGAATACCGTTTAAGTTTACTGGAAACACCCGATTACAAAAGCAATTTGCCTGTTCGCATTCCGATTAGTAATTCAAGTTATATCGAAAGTGAATTTGAGGTTGTAAAAATTGAACACATTACACATCATAAATCAACAAACATTTACTATCTTACAGATTTCGGAAAACGTGCTTTACAGGACTATATCCAATCCCGTAAAAAGGACATACGATTACTTTGGCTTAAAAACTGCTGGATTCCAATGTTGGTCAGTATCGTCACCACCCTAACCACAATCGGGCTGACACAGTTAATACCGATGATGTTATCGCAGATATCAAAATAGGAGCCCAATACTCTTTTATGAATTTCCTCATTCTTAACTCTCACCTCCTATCTCACCCATTTAGTGTCTTTTCAAGACACCTTTGTGGTAAAAAAAATTTCATCTACTTTTTCGGCATCTAAATCGTATTTCTCCTTAATACTTGCTATCTCTCCTTGGGTGAACTCAGCCCCATTTGTTTCATTTATTTTAGCTGAAAATGTGCTTCTTGCCATACCCAAGAATTGAGACAGCGATGTACCTGTGTCACCGTGCGCTTTCATTACAGACTCTAATAAATTCTTGTTCAACACAAAACCTCCTTTCTTGTGTCTTTTTTAGACACCTAAAATATATCATATGCATGCACTTGTGTCAATTACTTTTATTGATTTTTAAGACACTTTTTTCGAAATATCTTGCATTTATTTTAAAAGTGTAGTAAAATCAAGACACATTTTAAGAAAAGAGGGTAAGCAAGTTATGGGAATGGCAGAAAGAATAAAAGAACGTAGACTTGTCATGGATTACACACAAGAGGAATTAGCTGAAAAGCTGGGGCTTCAAAAATCTGCCATAGCGAAATACGAAAACGGACGGGTTGAAAATATTAAACGCTCCATAATTGCTCAAATGGCAAACATTCTTGATTGCAGCCCTGCTTATCTTATGGGCTGGAGTGAAGAAGTACAGGAACAAACCCAAGTTACCCAAACAGACAAAGATCTCCTACATAAATATCATTATATAGATGACAAAGGCAAACATACAGTAGATACGGTCTTAGAAATGGAATACAATCGCTGCAAAACTGCTGACGACTCTAAAGTTGTTAAAATAAAGACAGAAGAAGAAAAGCCACACCAAATACCCGATGCTGCTCACCGTCGTACAGATATAGAAGTAACAGAAGAAATGAAGAAACATGATGATGACTTAATGAAAAATGATGATTTATGGAAATAGGGGGATAAATATTGAGTTATGAAGAATTACTGATGGAGGCAGACAGTCAGGGCCTGTTGGTAAAAGAAGTGGATTTACAATATTCTGATGGCCGTTGCTATGGTGAGAGGATTGCAATCCGCAAAGATATTCCAACACTTAGAGAAAAAGCTGATGTCCTGGCAGAAGAAATGGGACATTATTACACCTCAGTTGGACGAATTGTAGAGCAGAATACCATTGAAAGCAGAAGACAGGAACGAGCTGCCCGTTTATGGGGATATGAGAAAAGAATCGGTCTGTTCGGCCTTGTGAGGGCTTATAATGCACATTGCAAAACGCTCTATGACATGGCAGAGTATTTAGATGTATCTGAAGAATTTTTAAGGGAAGCTCTTGAATGTTATCGTCAGATATATGGAACAGGGGTTACTTATGATAATAAATATATGATTCAATTTGAACCGAATCTTCAGGTACATACAATGATGTTTTCAATTGAATAGGGATTAAGTTTAAAATAGCCAATGGCTTTTTAATAAAAAACAAAAGAAAAGAGGGAATGAGATGAAAAAGACAAAATTAATAATCACAACTATTGCTTTAACTGCATTAATGAGTTCAGCAGCTCTAGCCGCTGAGTGGAAACAAGATGCAAAAGGCTGGTGGTATCAAAATGATAATGGTAGTTTTACCACAAGTGATTGGCAGATTATCGACGGAAAAACCTATCTATTTGACGCTAGCGGATATATGCGCACCGGGTGGATACACACGATCGACGGAAAGTGGTATTATCTTAACCCCACCGGAGAAATGAGATACACAGACTTAATAGATAATGGCATAACCTATCATTTCGATTCAAGTGGTTTTTGTACAAATCCTAATGGAGATAATGGTTTCACTAGTGACTACCAGTCCATTTTAGATCAGGAGAGACTTGAGGCAGAAAAACGACTTTTGGATCAAACTCCTTCTGACAAAGATACTTACGAAGAAAGTACAGTCTATGAACGTGATATAAATCCCCAACCCATTAAAGACAGATACTCACTTTCAGATATGCAATTTTAATTTTATCTCATAAATGCACGAACGGTTCTATATGATGACAAACAGAAGATAAATAATATCTTTATTATGACAAATGAAAAGAGGAAATGAGTATGGGGAAAGAAAAGCCAACAACCAAAACATGTAAGTATTGCAGGACGGAAATACCTCGCAGCGCAAAGGTGTGTCCACAGTGCCGGAAGAAGCAAGCATCAGGGGGATGCCTTACAGTTATTATTATGTTTATCGTATTTATCTTGCTTGGTTCTTGTTTTGCTGAAAAAGACAATAGTACCGCCAATTCTAGTCCAAAGAGTGCAAATGCGGAATCTAAAAAAGAAGTTGTCGAAACAACCATGGCAGAGATTAGTACGGAGGACACCTCCGTACCTACTGAGTATAAATCTGCATTGAAAAAAGCTAAGACTTATGGCGACACAATGTATATGTCTAAGGTGGGAATCTATGATCAATTAACGTCAGAGTATGGAGAAAAATTTTCTCCAGAAGCAGCTCAGTACGCAATCGATAACGTTGAGATGGACTGGAATTCAAATGCGTTGAATAAAGCAAAAACATACAGTGATTCAATGAGTATGTCAAAAGCAGGAGTATATGATCAGCTAATATCGGAATATGGTGAGAAATTTACACCAGAAGAGGCCCAATATGCAATTGATCACGTCCAAGCTGACTGGAACGCAAACGCATTAGAGAAAGCTAAGACCTACCAGGACACCATGAGTATGTCACCTGCTGCCATTCATGACCAACTTATTTCTGAATATGGAGAAAAGTTCACGCAGGAAGAAGCAGACTACGCCATCGCAAACCTAAACTAAATTATTGTGCATGAAATAGAAAAACCGCTCCGGCGCCAACCGGAACGGCCTTACATAGATTTTCTCTCACCGGACAAACCGGAAAGATATATCCATCTCATCAATGGAAGTATATCATTTCTCAAACGTCCTGGCAAGGGGCGTTATTTTTATACCCTAAATCAGAATTAAGCCCCTGTTACACCCATAGAATAAAACAGATCAAGAAAGGAGACCCTATGTCATATCTTATGTATCTCCGAAAGAGTCGGGCCGACAAAGATGCTGAGGCCCGTGGCGAAGGCGAAACCCTCGCCCGACATGAACAGCTGCTAACTGAACTCTCGGTCAAAATGAACCTTGAAATCGGAGCTATATATAAAGAACTGGTATCCGGAGAAACCATATCCTCCCGGCCCAAGATGCAGCAGTTGCTTTTAGAGGTCATGCAGGGCATGTGGGAGGGCGTCCTTGTCATGGAGGTGGAACGTCTTGCCAGAGGTGACACAAAGGATCAGGGAACCGTGGCGGAAGCCTTTAAGTTTAGTAACACCAGGATTATCACCCCTTTAAAGACCTATGATCCCTCCGACGAATTTGACGAAGAATACTTTGAATTCAATCTCTTCATGTCCCGCAGGGAATATAAGACTATCAATCGGCGAATCCAAAGAGGCCGCATTGCCGCCTTTAGGGACGGCTGGTACATTGCCGGAACAGCTCCTTACGGATACGAAAAAGTGAAACACAAAGGAGACAAAGGCTATACCTTGGATATTGTGCCAGAAGAGGCTAAAATAATAGAATATATTTATGAACTCTACACCTCCGGTGAGCTGCAGGAAGATGGCAGCTATGCTCCTTTCGGCTCCTACCAGATCCGGGATCGGCTAAACGAACTAAACGTACCCTCCCGAACCGGAAAGTCTTGGTCCGCATCCTCTATCATTGATATCCTAAGCAATCCCACCTACTGCGGATACCAGCGCTGGCAATGGCGTAAGGTACATAAGCAAATGATAAATGGTCAGATCGTTGAAACCAGGCCAAAGGATGCGGATTGCGAAAAGGTCCGGGGACGCTTCCAAGCAATCATACCGGAAGAAAAGTACAACCTAGTGCAGAAGATCAGAGCAGGCAGGCCTCTTCCCCTCAGCACAGACACGACTTTACAAAATCCCCTTTCCGGATTGGTATACTGTTCAAAATGCCGCACTTTAATGACCAGGCAGGCCAGTAACACCAAACTACACTATGCCGTCCTACGCTGCCCCAACAGCAAATGTAACAATATTTCTTCCCCTCTCACCCTGATCGAAGAGCAAGTCATTGAAGGATTAAAAGAATGGATACCAGACCATGATTTAGACTGGCCGGCCGAAAAACATAATGAAGCAGAAACCACACTGGCCGTATTAGAAAGCTCCATTCATAACCTTGAGGAAAAATACAGTCAGACAACAAAACAGTTAAACAAAACCTTCGATTTATTAGAACAAGGCATTTACTCCCTCGACACCTTTCAGGAACGCCATAAAACCCTGGAGGCCCAAAAAACCGATCTCCTCAAAGAACTGGAACACATCAAGGCAGAGCGGGACCGTGCCACTGCCAGAGAGCTGGCTAAACGGGAATTTATACCCGCCATTAAACACCTGGTTGACGTATACTGGGAAGTGGATGACATCATGGTACGCAACACCATGTTAAGAAATGTAGTAGACCACATAGACTACTTAAAGACCGAAAGAAATAAAAAAGGCGCCGGAAATACGGCGAACTTCACACTGCAATTTTATCCTCGACTCCCAGAAACCCCCTGAAACACTGGGTTTTAGCAGAGTCAATTATTACCTATGCCCTATCGGTTCATATGTATACCCCCATTCATAAGTCA
>DGRE01000011.1 GCA_002389905.1 Hungatella sp. UBA4396
AAGTGATTCAGCCCCAGTTTAAGAACTGGGGCTGCAAAATGACAGGGAAATGCGATGACCGGTTTTCTTATTTTCTATACTGATACTCCCACAAGGGTGCACCATTCATAAAATCAACATACATCCTGATTTTGGCCTCATACGCTTCACAAATATCCGTTCTCCGCATGTCCGGCATGGATTCATCTCTTTTTAACAATGCATACAATTCTTCCGGCTGGGGTAATGACGTTATTTCAATCATATCCGGCCGTGTCACATATTTAAGCATATCTGTTTCCCTCTTACGAAAGCTGGTAACAGCAATATCATACAATCCTTTTCCCTTTGGCACATGGCTTCTATAAAATAAGCAGTTTCCATTATCAAAAATCGGAGCCGGACCCAGAAACTCCAAGGTGTCAGAATCACGAAGCATTCCGAAATTATTAAAATGCCGGTCAGTATTGGTCAATATAAAATCTGTTATAATCTGATATTCCATAAAGGGGCGTAAATCAATTCCCTGCCCGGAGGCAAATTCAATATACGCCTCATATTCAGACTGTTCATTCCGTTTTTTATGACCATAAGCAATTTCAAAAGCAGAAACGAACTCTGTATGCCTGTCACAAAAATTGCGGCAGGCGCAGCCAGTGGTTTTACCCTCAGGAGTCACCAGTTCTGTCAGCCAATAGGGTACAAAGGGGAAACGTCCCTGTCTTTCGTGAAGTCCGCTGGCAAATACCTCGTTTAAGGACTGCTGAATGCTTCCATCATAATTTCCCTTTACCAATACACGCTCGTCCTCCAGAATAATCCACTTTTTCTTTAATTCTCCCTGTAAAGAAGAACTGGGGATAAATGGAGAGCCATTGGTTAAATCCATAGGCTGACTGCCTGATATTTCTATAGAAGAGAAAGAATCTTTAAATGGATTGTCAAACAAGTTAACTTGTTCCCAAGTGTAATCCGATTCCAGAGGCTTCACCCAATAACAGTCTGTAAGGCTCAAGCCTAAATTCCGAAGGAGAAGCTCTTTTGTTGAAGAAATCCGCTCTTCCATCAAATCTGCAGTGATTCCCCGGCGGGTAATCGGTATGGTTCTGTTGGACCACCAGGTTTTCAGGGAAATATTTTCAGAGCATAAAACCGGCAGATATGGCTTATTCACTTCATCACCAATATCAGTTATATCTCCTGCATCATCAATCATAAGCACTGCAACAACTGTGTTCTTATGCTGCAATATATAAGGTTTCTCCATAAAATCACCGCCGCTCTTTTATAATCGTTTCCGCCAACTGGTCTACCTTGTTTTTTCTGCAAATGCGTCTTGCCAGAAGCAGGACAACATCCTTTGCCACCCAATCAGGATATTGTTTTAATACCTGGGGAGAAATCTGCACCGGATACCCGGTATCTTTTATATAAAGGGTATTTTTTCCCTCTTCTTCCCTTATTTCCACATATGCATCAAGACTCTTGTCATAAAACCGCATTGCATTCAGCCCCTTTTTAACACAAAAATGTGTAATCATATGATTTATTATATACGATTGGGAACTTCTCCACAAGTAAAATAAACGGACTAAAAAAGGCTCCCACGATACACGTGAAAGCCTCATAATTGGCAGCTTTTATAAAGATATCCTCTATACGATAACCTCTATACAATTACATGATCCTCCGGGTCACTCCGGCTTTGATACAATGAGCATCATTTTAAATCTGTCATTCTCTCCTCTTACGGCATGAGGGATATCTGCGGGCATAACAATGCACTCTCCCATTTTCACCTGATGATGCTCTTCACCGATCATCACATCCCCTTCACCCTCCAGGGCGATTACCAAGGCATCTCCTTCGCAGATGTGGGGGCCTACTCCGGTTCCCTTATCCATAGCCATAAGGGTCGTTGTAAAAAGTCCCCTCTGGACCAGGGTCAGGCTTGCAACCTTATGATCCTGATACCCGATTAACTCAGACAAGTTGTGTACGCAGGCTTTATCCACGTTTTTGATGTAGTCTTTATTGTTCATTTCAGAACCTCTCTTTCTCTCACTTGCGTCAGCCATCTCTCCCACCGATATCTGCAGCAGCCATAATGCAGCCAGTGCATCAATGGAATGAGGACAGCCTGATGGAACAACCATACACTCCCCCGGATTCAGGCAATGTCTGGTCTCTCCCGCCTGAAGCTGCACCTGCCCTTCTATGACGGCATATAAAATATCCTGATGCTGAATATCCGTGCTGATGCCTTCTCCCTTGTCAAAGAAAAATGCATGAAGAGACTCATTGACCCGGTTTATCATCTGCAGGCTTATGACCTGATGGGGATAAGGCGTGAGCATTTGTTTCATCTCCATAACAGTTCCCGGTGAAATACCATTAAAGTGAAAATTATCTTTCTTTTTTTCCACAGGCTTCTATGACCTCCTTTTTGATTCACTCAAATTAACTAAAGAAAATCATACTATAGTTCTAAAATTAAATCCATTGCCATGGCAACAGAGGGGCAGGTTTTACTGGAGAAAGCTTTTATCATGAATCTGAATATACTTTCCTTCAAAGGATAATATCCCCTCCTGCTGCATTCTTCCCAGCTCCCGTGACAGGGCACTCCGGTCTACGCAGAGAAATTCCGCTAAATCATTTCTCCGGAAGGGAAGCTCAATGAAACCTTTTTCACTGCATTTTTGCATCTGCAAATATACCTTCACCTTATCTCTCAGCCGTTTTTGGGCTAAAATGCGCACCTTATGGTTTAAAAATCTGGCCTTGCAGGCAAATTCCCGCAGCAGGTTGGTGGAAACCTTCATTTTAAACGGGCAGGTTCCATGCTCTATGGAAAACAGGGACGACAAGTCCAAAAATAAGATTTCACAGTCCGTAACCGCCCAAATCTGCATGGAGCTGTCTCTGGTATCCGAACAGGCAAGGTCTTCTCCGAACATATCTCCCACGGAACAATGATTGATGTTGATCTGGCTGCCGTTTTCACTGTAAAGGGTCAGTTCCACTGTACCGCTTAAAACAATACCTGCAAAATTTGCCCGATCACTGGCCTGCAGGATCATATTTCCTTTATAAAAGGACTTATACTTTGCATGAAGACAGTGGAGCACAGGCGTATATTTGTGTTCGGGAATCCCTTCAAAACAGCTGCACTGTTTCAGCACATGGGAAAAACGTTTTGTATCATGTTCTGATATTTGGCCGGGGCTGCTGCAGCAATACCGGTCCTGTCTGGTTTCTTTCATATTCACCTCCGCGTTGCCACAGCAACAGACATTTGGTTCATAAACATATATTCTTAGTTAGATATCACTAACTATTATTATATAACAAGACCAGCCAGGGAGTCAACTCCCTTACGGTACGCCAGGAGGAATGATATGAGTTATATTGGAATTGACTGCGGAACCGCTTCCCTTAAATTCATCTGCCTGTCAGAAACGAATGAGGTCATATGGAAAGGGTACAGGCTTCATTATGGACGCCTGACAGAGGCTCTCAGTGAAATTATAAAAGAATTTTTAAAACAACACCCTGATGCAGCAGCCTGTCCTGCCGTCCTTACAGGCAGCGGCGGTGCGGCTTTTGCAAAAGAACACGCGGGACTGGCATTTCTGGGAGATATTCCGGCCATTTCAGAGGGAACCCGCCTTCTTTGCCCCCAGGCCGCTTCAGTCATTGAAATAGGAAGCCAGCATGCCCGGGATCTGACGGAAAAAGCTCTTTCAATACCCCGCATTTCCGGACGCTGTGCCGTATTTGCCAAAACAGATATCATTCACAGACAGCAGGAAGGAGCATCTGTCCCTGATATTCTTCTAGGTTTATGCTATGCCATGATAAAAAATTACAAGGCAGTGATTGTAAAAAACCTTCCTGTAGAGGCTCCTATTGCTCTCTGCGGCGGAATCGCACATAACCGGGGTGTGATCCGGGCTGTTCTCGATACATTTAATCTCAAGGAAGACCAGTTGCTGATACCGGAAATGTTTCCCTTTGCAGGAGCCATGGGAGCTGCCTTAGAAGCAAAACAAAAGGGGAATGCCCTTTCCCTGCTGACTTCTGCACTGGAATCCAAGGCCTCAGGTGCCAAAGGTTTGCCCCGGCTTCCTGCACTTACGTTGCGGGAAGGGACCTGCCTGAAAGACCCTTCCTGCACTCCCCCCGGTCCCGATACCGGATGTTCCCTGGGTATTGACATCGGCTCCACCAGCACCAATCTGGTTCTCATTGATGAAAATGGGGCATTTGTGGATTTCCAGTATCTGCGCACAGCAGGAAACCCGGAACAGGCCGTGAGAACAGGCCTTCAAAATATTGTAAATCGTTTCGGAAAGCTTCCTATTCTGGCCGTAGGCGTTACCGGTTCAGGAAGAGAGCGGATTGGAAAGCTGGTGGGCGCCGATGCTGTGCGGGATGAGATCACTGCACAGGCCAAGGCTGCTTCCAGATTCGTTCCTGATGCAGATACAGTCTTTGAAATCGGCGGACAGGATTCCAAGTACATTTCCCTGCAGGAAGGGCAGGTTGCAGATTTTCAGATGAACAAAATATGTGCGGCGGGAACCGGTTCTTTTGTAGAGGAGCAAGCGATCCGCATGGGAATTCCTCTGGCGGAATTCGGGCCTTTAGCTCTTTCTGCCTCATCTCCCCTGGATCTTGGAGAACGGTGTACGGTGTTTATAGAAACCTCCATCGCTTCCGCTTCTGCCCAGGGTGCACGGACTGAGGACATTGCCGCCGGACTGTGCCATTCCATTGTGCGGAATTACATTCACAAGGTGGTGGGAAGCAAACCTGTGGGCAAGAAAATCGTGCTTCAGGGCGGAGTGGCCTATAATCCGGGGATTGTGGCCGCATTCCAGCACTTTTTTGGAGAACGCCTTTTCGTTTCTCCTTATTTCCCTGTCAGCGGGGCTTTGGGGGCCGCACTTTTGGCAGCTGAAGCCATGGAAGGCCAGAAAACTCATTTCAGAGGGTTTGACCTGCCAGGAGAAGCAGAAGGAGAAAATACAAAGGAACAGGAAGAAACCATGAAAAATATTGCCTTTTACAGGCAAAGCAATGAACTCTTGTTAAAAGGTTATGACGGAAAACAAGAACCCGGGAAAAAGACGGTGGGAGTTCCTTTTGTGTTGATGATACACAGGTTTTTCCCCATGGCAAACGCATTTTTTAAGGATCTGGGCTTTCATGTCCTGCTTTCCACTCCAACCAATGAAAACACCATAGAGCTTTCCCAGCAGTATTCCCAGGGAGAGACCTGCTATCCGGTCAAGCTGATCCACGGCCATATGATGGAACTGGCTGAAAAGAAGGTGGATTATATCTTTTTGCCTTCCGTTCACACCATGAAGCACGAAAGCTCCCGTGTCAGCCACAATTACGGCTGTGTTTATATGCAGACAGCTCCCCGGCTGGTTGCTAAGAACCTGAAACTGGAGCAGCAGGGAATCGAACTGTTAAACCCTGTATTTGATCTGGATTTTGGAAAAGAGGCCATGGCCTCCGCCATGATTGGGGTTGGACAGAGTCTTGGATTTTCAAAGCCCCGGTGCATGAAAGCACTTCTGGCAGGGGCAGCCGCGGTGCGGAATTATGGCACTATGGTAGAAAAGCAGGGAAAAGCACTTCTTGATACCCTTCGGCCTGAAGACAAGGTGCTGGTACTCATCACCCGTAATTACGGAATTTCTGATCCGGTTTTAAACATGGGAATCCCTGAACTGCTGCTGGAACGGGGACATAAGGTAATCACTCTGTCTCATCTTCCGGCTCATGATCTGGATATTTCAGAGGATTATCCTAATCTTTACTGGCCCTTTGGACAACACATTCTCTCCGGGGCAAAAATGGTAAAGCATCACCCCAACCTCTATGCCGTCTACTTAAACAATCACGGTTGCGGGCCGGATACCATGATTTCCCATATGTTCCGCCAGGAAATGGGTGACAAGCCTTATCTGCAGATTGAGGTTGATGAGCATTTTTCAAAGGTCGGTGTGATCACACGAATTGAAGCATTTTTAAACAGTTTAAGTAAACAGCCTGAAAGACCGGTTCCCTCAGGCTTCCAATTGGAAAATGTTCCCGTTAAACGTTCCAGAATAAGCCTCGTCCCTGACACGAAAAAGCCTCTGTGGCTTCCTGAGCTGTCATGGTACTCTCCTCTTCTTTCCGATTATTTTAAAAGGGCTTACGGAGTGGAGGCTCCCATTATGGCTCCTGTGGACAGTACACGGCTGAACATGGGCCGGGCAGAGACTAATTCCAAGGAATACCTGCCTTTTGCAGCCTCTTTGGGAAGTATTCTTCATTTGGCCTCCAGTGAAAAGGCTCCTTTCCAATGCCTGATACCTTCGACAGAAGGCGCAGAAGCCGACGGGCAGTACAGCCGGGCCATTGAGGCCATTCTCTCCCGCCGTGGTCTGGAACATGCGGGACTGGTATCTCCCATATTGGAAAGTCTTCCCCTGACCGCCAAAGAGCCGGAACTGCTGTTTCGGGCCATTCTCACCGGGGATTTATTGTTCTGCGCCCCGCCGGATAAGCGGAAGGCCCTGCAGCCAGCATCCATTCCGGATTGGGAGGAGCTTATGGCTTTGGCTTCCCACATTGGCTCCCTTCCAAGAAATGGAATCCGTTTGTCTGCTGTCGGGGTACCAACGAATTTATTTGCCCTTAATGACGGGGTGCTTCACACTCTGGAGATGGAAGAATATCACTTCCTGTATGCTCCGCTGGCAGAATATCTCTGGTTTTTATGGAATGACTGCGAGGAAAATAAGAAACAAAAGAAGCTGCTAAAGAAATTCCGGGAACAGATGGCAGAACTGGGCAAAGCCCTTGGAGAGCAAAGCAGCTTTTCCAGAGACTTAGATGGGTTGAAAGCCATTGCCGACCAGACTCTTCCGGGCCTTGCCGGGGCTAATGGACGCTACCGCTATGCCAAGGCAAAACAAAGCGCCTTATGGACAGATGCTGTTCTCACCATTGCTCCAAGATACGAAAATACGGCCCTGGTGCTGGAGATGGCAGGCATGGATTCCCAGGTTCCCCTGTATCACCTGTCCATGGATCATGACTGGGATGAAGCTTCCTGGTCCTCCCTCCGTTCTTTTCTGTATTATGTAGAGAAAGAAAAAGCGGCTGTATAATTGGCCGCCATATAAAAGAGGTCCCAAAAGTTATGATGTGCCTCCAATAAGTCAGACCAAAAATCCAACTTATTGGAGGTCAATTCATTAAATTACTTTTGAACCATCTTTTGCACTCAAAAAAGGAGCTGTTTTTTCAACAGACTCCTTTTCCTGTTTTCCAATTAAAATACTGTTTTCCTATCCTGTAATAATAGATATAATCTCCTGCCTGATTTCCATCAGCTGCGGGGAGCCTAAGTCCCTTCCCTCATAATCCGGAAGACGGATTTCTTTTACAACCCTGCCTGGTCTTTTTGACAGGATAAGGATTCTGCCTGCAACCATAAGGGCCTCATCAATCTCATGGGTCACAAACAGAACGCTCTGCCGGTGGGTCCTCCACACCTTCAACAGCATGGAAATCATCTCATGCCTCAGACAGTAATCCAGCCCCTGAAAAGGCTCGTCCATCAGCAGAAGATCACCGTTGTAATAAAAGGCCCTTGCAATGCCGCATCTTTTTTGCATCCCTCCGGAAAGCTGGCTGGGGTAATATCCTTCAAACCCTTTTAACCCCACCTCATCAATCAGCTCCTGTACTCTGGCTTTATCCTCCGGCTCTCTTACCAGCCGGATATTATCCCATACGGTCCTCCAGGGCAGAAGCCTGTCATCCTGAAAGACGCAGGCAACCGAGTCCCCGATCCCTTTCATAGAACCGGAATCCGGGGTATCAAGCTTTGAAATGATGTTAAAAAGTGTGGATTTTCCACAGCCTGATGGGCCGATGAGAGCGACGATCTCCCCGTCATTGATTTTAAAATTCACTTCCTCCAGAACCGGAAGTTCTCCCATCTTTTTTGAAATGTCTTTAATTTCCACCATTCCAAACCCTCCTTTCCCGGAAAAACCAATCAATGATAAAGTCAGAAAGGTAAAACAGTCCCACAAGAACTGCTGACCATGCAATGATGCTGTCCGGTTCAATGTTGAGCCTGGCCTGTTTGATCATCCCTCCGATTCCGTCACTGGTGGTCAGCACCTCTCCCATGACTGCAATCTTCCACCCGGTACCAAGGGCAATTCGGAATGCGGACTGGAAATAGGGAGCAATAGAAGGAAGCACCACATGCCGGAGCGTCTTTTTCCTGGAAAAATGATATAAAAATGCCATCTGCAAAAGCTTTGGGTCGATCCGGGTAACTCCTTCACACACGCTGATTGCGATTACGGGTATGGTAGAAATCAGGATGATGAACATGACGGGGCGCCCGTTAAAGCCAAACCAAACCAGGGCCAGCACCACCCAGGAAACAGGGGGAACGGTCTGCAAAATACCGATTATGGGCATGAATAGCCGCCGCAGCCTCCCCACTGCTCCCATGAGAAGCCCCAGGCAAAGCCCAACCCCCACACCTGCTGACAATCCCAGGACCATCCGTTCCATGGTCAGCCCTATCATTTTGTAAAATACAGGTGTGGTGAAAATTTCTTTCAGCCTGATAACCACGCTTTTGATCCCAGGCAGCACCAAAGGCGGAAAGAACAAGGTGAGGAGCTGCCAAACAGCCAGAATAATTCCCATTGCCAAAAGAAAATCCCATGGTGTTGATTTTTCGGGGATATTATTCCGCCTCATAATAGATACCGCTGTCAGGAATCTTACCGCCGATCATTTTCGGTTCAAAGTCAAAAAGCATCTGATAGAACATGTCCAGTTCCTCTTTGGAATCAACGGCGCTTTTAAATTCCAGACCCATGTTGGGAATGGCTTTTTCTACGACCTTGGCAGGCATTCCTAATTCCTTTTCTGCAAGAATACCGGCTTCTGCTGGATTTTCATTAATCCACTTGACCGCTTCCTTATAGGCTTCCTGGAAACGGGCAGCCAATTCCGGATTTTCTTCTATGAATTTCTGGGAAGCTCCAAAACCGGCAGTAGGAATCTTGGTGTCTGTTACATTGACCTTCTGCCACTCTTCTTCAAAGCTGAAAGCAATCCGCAGGTTTTCATTTGACATCAGAATCTTAGTGACCTGAGGCTCCAGCAGCACGGCGTACTCAGCTTCTCCGGAACCGATGAGGGAAGCGATTTCCGTAGTGGAACCGTAAACAATCTTCACATCAGTTCCCACAGTAAGCCCGGCCTTTGCAATGAAATACTGTGATAATGCGTCTGGCGGAGAGGATTGAAGGGGAACGTAAAGTGTCTTTCCTTTTAAATCAGCCCAGGTTTTAAATTCAGGGTCTGAGGTAATAAAGTAATTGACTCCCCAGGTATTTACGTTCATTAAGCGTACATCGATACCCTTGTTATACAGTGTAGATACCACTGTAAGAGGGAATGCGAACATGTCATGGGCTCCATCCTGTGTCATGGCGATCAGGGTTTCCGGCTCATTCCAGAGATCCAGCTTGATTTCCACATCATCTCCCAAAGCCTTGCTCTCTTTCATCCTTAAAATAGGCAGTGTGGGCGGAGATGCCGGAACGCCAAGGGTAATGGTGATGGGCCCTGACGCTGTCTCACTGCTTTCGGCAGCCTGCTGGGTAGTCTCCGGGGCAGTACTTGCAGGTGCCTCAGTGGGCACTTGTGTAGGTGCGGAAGAATTGCCGCAGGCCGTCAGAGAAAGGGCCAGTCCGGCAGCAAATAAAACAGACAGCATTTTTTTCATGGAAAATCTCCTTTTCTTCGATTTAAGTTAGCTTTAACTAACCTTTGGGCATAAAAAAATGACTCGTATGTACTACTATCAGGCTTTATTATAGCAATCTCCTCTGCTTCCGTCTGTTGCTGCTGCAACCAAAATTGATGATTTTTATGAGACAGGAGCTGCTGCTCCGGCAGATGATTCCTCTGCTTTTGCAACAGCTCCTGTTTTGCCTTTATTACACCAGATGAATATTTTTCAGTTTACAGTTCACAATCCGAAGAAGATTCTTCTTTTGCCCCGCAGGAAAATACTGTCCCGGCTATTTCGCTGCCCTTCAGCTTAAACTGCTCAACCTTTTCCAATAAAACAGAAGCCCGGGAAGACATTTCCACACTGGTGGCAGAGTTTTCTTCTGCTGTGGCTGCATTTGACTGAACCACGGCGGAAACCTGATTCAGTCCCTCTCTGATTTGGTCGATGGCAAGGGCCTGTCCTGCGGATACCTCCTTGATTCTGGAAATATTCTCAATGACTTTCACAGTATCCTCCTCTGCTTCCTGCAAAATCCGGGCGGTTTGTGATGCGATGCGCACACCGTCTTCCACCATACCTGAGGAGGTTCCGATTAAGTCCGCCGTCTGGCGGGCAGCCTCCGCAGATTTCCCGGCTAAATTGCGGACTTCATCGGCAACAACTGCAAAGCCCTTCCCTGCCTCTCCGGCACGGGCAGCTTCAATTGCAGCATTTAAAGCCAGAATATTGGTCTGGAAGGCAATATCCTCAATGACCTTTGTAATATTGGCTATGCTGTCAGAGGCTGTCCCAATGTTGCCCATTGCCTCAGTCAGCTGCTTCATATGCTGATTTCCCATATCCAACCGGTTTCCTGCCTGCTGAAGCTGTTCAGTGGTAGCTGTCACCTGGTCGGAGTTCTCTTCAGCCTGCTTGGCTAATTCTGCCACCGATGCACTCAGCTCCTCCACTGCTGCTGCCTGCTGGGTGGAACCGGAAGCAAGAACCTGGGCTCCGTCAGTAACCTGCCCCGCACCGGCACTTACCTGGTCAGCAGTGTCATTGATGATCTTCATAATTTCATTGGTATTATCAATCATATGGTTGATGGCGCTGTTCACACCGTCATGTTCACCGCGCACTTTAATGGAAACATCATAATTTCGTTCAGCCAGTTCCTTAAGCACAGATGCCTGCACCTTCATACACCTGGTCAACCGCAAAAAAGACTGGCCCAGACGTCCGATTTCATCGTCAATATTATAATCAATATGTACATCCAGAACGCCTGTAGCCACTGTTTCAGCACTTTGGGTTATTTTCTGAATCGGTTCCATAATGGACCTGGTAATGCGCAGGGAGAGCACAATACCTGCCCCTACTGCCACAAGGAGAAAGAGGATGATCAGACAGATAACGACAGTTTGAACGGCAGCTATATCTTCCATCTTCTCATTGAGAAGAAATGCATAGCGTTCTTCAATCTGGCCGATCAGTGAAATGGTTTCATTGGTGCGGGGCAGGACGTTTTCCTGGAATGTATTCATTGCCTCCTGCTTCTTTCCCGCTCCCATGAGAGCAGTGATTTGCTCTGCTTCATTATGGATATAGTCATGGGGCCCCTTTACCTCATTAAATAAACGAACCAGCTCCGGATCGTTGGTTTTGGAGGAATCACTTGCCAGCCATTTTCCCAAAGCGCAGGCGGTAGGATCTGTGGCTCCCGTAAAGTCCGAATCAGTGCTCACTGTCATTGTCAGGGAATGGCGCCATTCATAATGAGCGGACAGCACATGGGCCGCATCTGCATAAGATTGGCGGATTGCCTCCTGCTGCCGGGATAAATGGCTTATCCACTGGGTGGATACCAGGCCGATGATGCCCAGAATCCAGCCGATCACCGCGATGATTGCAAATCCTCCCATAATTCTTGAACGAAGTTTCATAAACATTTTCTCCTCCACATGTGTTTTAATAATTCTCTTCTGTATTTTCATGGTGTATAATGATATTCTATTATATAAAATACAAATTGCAACATTTTTCTACAATAAAATTTATCAATATGGGGAAATCATAACTTTATTTTATGTTTTTACAGACCATAACCGGCCTGGTCCTCGTCCCCTTACTTCTATTTTTCCCTCTTTTTTTAGTTCTGCCACTCTTTCAAATACCGTCCGCTCTCCCAGGCCCAGCTTTTCCGCCATCTGCTTTAAGCTGATCTTAGGATTTTCTTCAATCATATGGCAAATCAGTTCTTTGGAGCGGCCGATTGCCGTGTTGGTATGTTTCAGCCTGTATTGGCTGAAAGGAATTTCCATGGAGTATTCATGGTTTCCAGTCTGATCCTTTCCATATTGTTCCACCCCCGGCACCTGTAACTGGTCAAAAAAGATTTTCAGACGGTCCTTATAAACAACGATGTGTTTAATGGAATCCATTAAAGTAAAGGCTATAGCCTGCTGGGCTCCTCCATGCTTTAACGCTTCCTCGATCTTCTTAAGCCGCTTTTCCATGTTACAAACCATACTTCTGCTATCTTCCAGCTCTTTTAAACGGATTTCCAACTGATTCTTTTCTTTTTTCAGTTTGAATTCCATTTGCTCATAATGATCGTCAGAAACCTTCCCATCCAGATATTTTTCCAATAATACTTCCTGTCTTTTAGAAATCAGCCCTATTCTTTTTTGTAAGTCAGCTTCATGTTCCTTACCTGCGGTCTCCCCAAGAACCTTTTCCAGTACAGACATGGTTTCTGCAATAAGAGTCTGGTTATCAGGCAGACGATTAAAAGGTTCTCTTGCTGCTGTTCCTAAAACATCAATCAATAAGGCTTCCTCAACCGAGGGACCGTCACATCCGTTTTCTATGCTCCCTTCCTTGGGGGAAGAATTTGTACTGCGTCCGAATTTAAGATATGTACTGCATTTCCATTGCCGCACCTGGGTTGATTTATTATTTCTTCTGGATTTATAATAGGGTTTCCCGCAAATTCCGCATATCAGTTTTCCGGAAAAATTGTATTTTCCCCTGTTTCGCCCCTGTCTCTCAGCTTTTTTATCTTCATTTCCAGGTTGAATACGGCTGTCCATGAGGGCATTGGCGGTTTCCCAGTCTTCCTTTGAGATAATTGCCGGAACTGCATCTTCCTTTACCAGCCATTGACCGGGCGGTGTATGTATGGCGGACTTTGTATTAAAATCAAATTTAACTTTATTCATAATCATAGTTCCCATAACCAGCGGATTGCGGATGATCCGCCTGATTGTGCCTTCTCCTATTTCATTTCCCTGCCGGTTCCGGTAGCCGTGGGAATGCAGCAATTTTCCAATAGCTCTTACTCCGTATCCTTCCTTGCAATAGTCAAATATCAAACGTATCATTTCCGCCTCTTCTTCCACAATGACAATTTTCTTTTTCCCATCTGCCTGAACCTCTTTTTTATACCCATAAGTGCGGCTGCTAAGCATCATTACTTCTCCCCGTTCCTGGCGTTTGGCATGGGCATTGGACAGCTTCTTGGACAGCTCCCGGGAATATTCTTCTGCCAAAATGGCTTTAATGCCAATTACGATTTTGTCATCAGGCTTATAATAGGCCCTGTCCAGATAGAAATACAGCTTAATATCATTTTTGATAATCAGGTCTAAGAGGAGGTAAAAATCAAGGATATTCCGGTTCATCCGGTCCAGTGATTTTGTGACTATGACGTCAAAATTGCGCTCCTCTATCCGGGAGACCATACGCAGATATTCTTTTCTCGTGCTGGTGGTTCCGGTCCGGCCCTCGTCTATAAACCTGTCAACCAGATCAAACCCCAGATGTTCTACAGATTCTTCCGCTTCTGCAATCTGCTTATCCAATGAATCAACCTGTGCGTCACTGCTTGTGGAAACCCGGCAGTAAATGACGGCTCGGAGTTTGGGCTGCATATATATCTCCTTATAAATCATTATTATTTCTTTATGAGTTCATCAAATTGCTTCTTTTCCCTTAAATCTATGAGCCCCTGGCGAAAAAGGAAGGCTCCCATCTGCTTCATCACCTGTTCTTTCCGTATTAATGGAGGCATTTCTATTTTCCCGGCGTTTTTACTGGAATTATCATCAAAATCAGGCATGAATTACTCCCGTGCCTTTTTCCTAATTATATTCCCTCCATTATTTTGCCATGACAGGTCATAAGCTTCCGCATACTCCAAACGGCAAATAAGAGCCATTTCCCGCATTGAACATGCAGAAAACAGCTCTTAATAAACTCAATGGAAATTACCCTGGATTAAGCCCCTCTTTTTTTAGAAAATCCCATGAGATCCATTTGCAGGGCAAATATATCCCTTGCCTTCAGATTCTGCAGGGCGCCTTCCATAAAATAGGTTTCTCCCGCCTTTTCAACCTTATCCCGCCTGACGTCCTGGCCCCAGATGATTGTCGGCACTCCGTCTCCTGTATGATCCTTCGCTTCACAAGGGGTCGAATGGTCTGCAGTAAACGCAATGTAGCAGCGGTCCTTTTCAACATGATTCATAATATATCCTACCATGACATCAATCTCTTCAATGATCCGGACTTTTTCCATAGGCTGATTGTCATGTCCGGCCAGATCGGTTCCCTTGACATGGACGATGACCCAATCGTAACCTTCCTCTATGGATTCGACAGCTTTTTTGGCTTTTCCCATGATGTCGGTGGTAAAACCTCCGGTAAAGGAATCCTGCAAGTAGTAATCAAAGCCAACGAGACGGGCAATTCCTCCCACAGTAATATCTCCTGCAATACAAAGGCCCCGGATTCCCACCTTTTTGGCTGTGCTGGGTATGGAATTTAACTGCCCAGGTCCTCTGGTTAAGATCACATTGGCTGGCAGCAGCCCGTTCCTGACCCGTTCCTGATTGACCGGATGATCTTTTAAGATTTCCATGGCATTCCTTGTAAATTCCCACAAGTTTTCTGCAGTTTCAGAAGCTTCTTTGCAAGCAGGATCTTCGGGGTGAGGAATCACCAGCTTTGCGCCTTCATTGGCAGTGCCTACGTCTGTGGGAACAATGGATGCAGACAGCCCTTTCCCGCGGAGAACGACTGCCACCCTGTGTCCGGTCAGCTCTTTTACAAGAACAGTGGTGCCCTCCTTAAGGCGCATACCGGATAATGCTTTCGCTAATTCAGCAGTTCCCTCCTGAATTCGTCCGGCTCTCCGGTCAATGACTATGCTTTCTTCGTCAACGGTTCCAAAATTCCCGCGAAAGGCCACATCACCTTCTTCAAGCTCTATGCCTCCGCTTAAGGCCTCCAGCGGGCCTCTGCCGGGATAGTATTTGTCAGAATCACATCCAAAGATTTCCATATGGCCCACATCAGTGCCAACGGGAACCCCGGGGGAAATGGGATAAACATTTCCTGTACTGCCCTCTCTTGCCAGACAATCTAAATTAGGTGTATTTGCGTATTCCAGAGGAGTCAGACCATCCAATGCCTTTACCGGACGGTCCCCCAACCCATCAGAAATGATTAATATGCCTTGTTTTTTTCTCATATAACAGTTCTCCTTTTCTCCTCTTATTGATTGACAGGCTTTTTAAGCAGGTCCAGATTGCGGTACATATACCCGGCTGACAAAACAACAATGATGACCCAAAGAAAAATTGAGGAACCTTTTTTGGGGATGAATACATTAATTGCAAGCTTTGATTCCTTGCCTGGGGAGACTTCTCCAAAATCGTATCCTCCGAATGTATATCCCTCCTCACTGGTAATGGTGTAAGGCTTTTTATCCGAATAGTCCACGATATTGAGAAGCTGTTTTTCTTCAGGAACAGCAATTTTCATCCGGTAAGAACCAATGGTTATTGGAGTGGCATTCTTGACCTTAAAGGAAAGCTCCTTGGCATTGCCGGGATAGGTATCTCCCAAATCCGCATCTTCCCCTTCATAGAATCCCTTTCCGCGTAACACAACCTGAAAAGAAACATCTGTTTCCTTTTCGTCGAACATTGCCAGATAATAAGTCTGGTCTCCGTTGGTTTCTTCTTTGATATCTTCTGTTGACAGCGTACCTGAAACGGCTTTTACCGATTCTATGTCTGTTCCTTTCCATATGGGAAAAAAGACTTCTCCTGAGGCATTTGTTTTGGCATTTATCATTTGAGTGATGATTCCGTCTTCCCCGTCGGGCGTGATCCGATCCTCCATAGAGGTCACTTTACCGTCATCGCCTGCATAGGCAATCTGTGCCGCTGCCAGTGTGAAAAACAGACATGAGCATAAGATATATGAGAATTTTTTCATTGTTTTCATACAGTTTTCTTCCTTTCTGTTAATATCTGCAAGTAAATCCGGTTATACAAGCCCGATGAATCGAAACCACGTCAGAGAAGCGATGATCATAAGGAACCATTTAGCAATCAATACTAATGTACTATAAAGAAGCTGCTCAAGTATATTGAAAAAACCGGTATTATAATAGATTAAGTTAACTTTGCTGTGAGGCGGCAAAGTGATGGTGTCGGAAATACAGAATGCAGCCGGAAGAGCCAGGGCCACCGGATTGATTCCAGTTGCATTTGCGATGCCGATGATGGTTGGAATAAGTATAATGGTCCGCACTGTTTTGGATGTAAATATAAAATGGCTGAAGCTGGCAATGAGCATGACGATGGCAAATATGACAGTAAAGCTCATATTCTCGATACCCAGATGGGCAAACAGGGAGTTAAGCCCCCAGGCTGCCACTCCGGTTTCATCCAGTGCCACACCGGCTGCATAGGCTCCGCAGGCGAAGATCAGCAGGTTCCAGGAGATTTTGGCTTCTTTCCATTTCAATATGCCCAGATACGGCATGAAGAACAATGCCGCCGATAAAATGGCCACCATAACAAGGCTGAGCTGAAAACCAAATATGTGAATCTGCTTGGTGTCAATGGCCCATAAAGCGATGGTGATTGCAAAGATGACCAATGCTTTCTTTTCTACCAGGCTCATCTTTCCAAGACTTTTCCGCTCTTCTTCCAAAAGGCTTAAATTGATCCTGGCATTGGAAGCAGGAATTTTAAAGAGGAACTTTCCTATAAAGAAAGATGCCAGCAGCGTCAGGATGGTAACCGGGGCGGAGGCGAGGAACCAGTAGGACCAGGAAACATTTTGTCCGGTCAAATCCTTAATAAAGCCTATGGCCATGATCTGTGCACTGGTAGCGGTTACAATAGCACCTGTGGACAAGTTGTTGGATTGAATTCCCTGTAAAGCCAGAAGCTTTCCCAGATTATTCTTAGGGTCATTAATGGTAGTTCCGAAGGCTTCGATGACCAAAATAACAATGGGGAACATCATTGCCGCCCGGGCGGTTGTGGAAGGTACCACAAAAGCAATCAGGAAGTTGGTGGCTATTAAAAGCAGCAGTATACTGTTTGTGCTTTTGCCGAATCTGGCTATCAGGTTCAGAGCAAGACGTTTTGCAAGGCCGCTTTTTTCCATACCTGAGGCGATAATAAAGGCTGCAAAGGTCAGCCAGATGACCTCATAACCCAGCACGCCCATGGCTTTTTCCTCTTCCCAGACGCCAAGGAGGGGAAGGGCCACAATGACCAGCAGGGAGACCGTGTAATTTGGTATGCTTTCCGTGACCCATAGAATAAGGGCGGTTAAGAATACCCCCAGAGCCATTTTTCCCGCATAGGACAACCCTATGGGCACAGGAGTGGAATAGAAAAGTCCGAATACCACCAGTGCAATTGGCAGACCGAAAAATTGCATTTTCAGTTCAAACGGACTTTTCACTTTTTTTACTTTTACTTCCTGCTTTAACGTTGCTTTTACTTCATTCATGGAAATATCTCCTTTCTTAACAATATCTTATTGTGTGGCTTAAGTGTAAAATTTTTATAAACAAAAGTACAACAATAGATTTTTATATGAAATTAATTCTCAGGAAAGAATCTGGAAAGAAATAGAGGTTTTTATAAGTTAATTTTATAGGTTTGGATATAGTGTCCTCTAAACAAAGATAATTTGACACAAATTTGTAAATTTGATATAATCTCCATAAATTTATTTTATGGAAAAACACGAAGGGAGAACAATCATGAATCTGGAAACCTTGGAAACCTTTCTTAACGTCGCCCGAAACCATAGTTTTACCCAAACTGCCGCAGAGATGTTCTGTTCCCAGGCAGCAGTTTCTATACGCATGAAAAGTCTTGAAAAACATTTTGGGGCCGCGTTATTCGAAAGAGATAACAACAGGATAGGATTGACTAAAGAGGGGAAACTGCTGCTTCCCTATGTAAAAACAGTCATGGAAACCATGAGAAGCGCGGAAAAGGAACTCTATGCCTCCCAGAACTTAAAAAACAGGGAAATACGCTTTGCCTGCTCCAGTACTCCGGGAACCTATATCTTTCCTCCCATCATTTACGCATTTACTGCCAAATATCCCTTTGTTAACATTGTAAATCATGTGGAATACACCCACAATGTATTTGAAGATATTGAAGCCAAGGTCTTTCCACTGGGGTTTGTGAGCCAGCCTTTTCCTCCTCAGAAAGAGAACCTTCTGTATGAGGAATTGATGGACGATCCTCTGGTCTTTTGTGCCTCTGCGGAAAACCCCTTAAGCAAAAAAAGTGAAGTTACATTAGAAGATCTGGTAAAAGAGAATCTGATGACCACCAATCCCCGTTCGTCTATTATAAAGTATTTGGAGCTTGGCAGCGGATTAAGCTTTCCAAAAGAGAACATCCAGGCCATTGGCAATATTGAAGGAGTTAAAAAATGCGTGGTGGATAACAAGGGAATCGGAATATTGTCGGCCCTGGCTATTGAAACAGAACGGAAATACGGAGTGATCAAAGTGCTGAGAGTCCATCCCCCCTTGGGCCTTACCAGGAAGATTTATGCGGTTTTTCATAAGGATCAGCCATTATCCTTTCCCGAGGAAATATTTCTTGATTTTGCAAAGAATTATGTGGCAGACTTATCATAATGCATCCCCTTTTCAAAGAAACCGACGCAGCCACCA
>DGRE01000027.1 GCA_002389905.1 Hungatella sp. UBA4396
GTAGTTTATGTTGCGCTTACCTTAAGATGGTGAAACGCACTATGTATGGTCGATGCAGCAAAAAACTTTTGAGTGCAAAAATGATACTTAAACACTAATATGTAACGGATATTTGCGGAAGAACCATTTTGCCCCGGAATACTCAGTTTGTAAAGCAGTACAAAACCATCTTTGTCAAAATGCAATGCCTTCAGCCTGTCACATCTTTTTCCATAGAAGAGAAAGAGTGAATTGTTGTAAGGATCCAACTCGAAGGAATCCCGGACAATAGCCATGAGACCATCAATGCTGCGCCTCATGTCCGTATAGCCACAGACCAGATAAATCTTGGCTACGCCGGAGAGATCACCTAATACAGTTGCTGCAACGCAGAAAGCGTTGCTCTGATAATGGCGGCATCTGCATCATTGCTGATCGCCATAACGACACCATGATATTCAAGACGGATTGCAATAGAATCCGGTGGATAATTAGGATTGACTACTTTTGTTTCAGACAATTCATTGTAGTGAACTGGTACAACTTCCTGCTTCTCTACAACTTTTGGAACTGATATCGGTACAGCAGATGCCTTCATACGCAGTCTTTGATGTTGTAATAAAAAGAGCTGGTAGATACGCCATTCTGATGACACCATACATAATCAGATAAGCCGCTAACGCGGCTTTTCTGGATGCAGTCCATCCAGTATTCATCTTTTTGAGCCTTTGTCATTGGCTAAATCCTCGTATACGGTAAATAGCTAGTACCGTGCAAATTAGTTGCAGCCATGAGATAATACCTCCAAAGATCAGAGGAGATTTATCAAATGGACAAGATCACACACGAGGTCAGGCTGACCAATTGGACCAAGCTCATCCAGGAATGCTTATCAAGCGGTTTATCCAAGAAAGAATGGTGCTCACAAAATCAGATTGATGAAAAGCAGTTTTATTATTGGCAACGCAGGGTGCGTGAAGAAATATATGCAGAACAAGTCAGTGCTGCGCCTGTGGAACTTTCAACGAGTTTCGTCGAAGTACCTTCATTGTCAAAAGTTGAAGAACCCAAGTCTACAAATGTTTCTGCTCAAATCCATGTAAACGGATGTACAATTGAAATCGCAGACTCTGCATCGGATGAATTTCTTCATCGGTTGCTTGGAGCGTTATCCTATGTTCAATGATGCATCTGGATTTCAAAAAGTATATCTTGCCACCGGCTATACTGACTTACGCCGTGGAATTGATGGGTTGGCATCCATTGTGAAATACAATTTCAATCTTGATCCGTTTCAGAAGAATATCTTATTTCTCTTTTGCGGAAAAAGAACAGACCGGGTGAAGGGACTTCTTTGGGAAGGTGATGGTTTCCTCTTGCTTTATAAGCGGCTTGAAATTGGTGGTTTCAATTGGCCCAGAACTTCAGAAGAAGCACTTTTAATTTCTCAGGAGCAATACCAGCGGCTAATGGAAGGGATCGAAATCATTGCCAAGAAGCCAATCAAAGAGGTACACCGCACAGAACTGCTTTAGTTTTGTGCATTTCGCAGAAAATAAAAAAATGAAATTCTGCATGAATCCTATGATGAAACCAGTTATCCACCAGTACCAGCTAGTAAAGTGAATTAGTTCTATCCAAAAAACCAGAAAAACTAATTCAAGTGGATAAAGGTTTGAAAAACCAAGAAAACCAGCCATTTTAAAAGGAGTTATGCACCGTCAAAATGCCTATTGCAACATGTGTTTGTATTCGCTTTTTATCTGCATTTATCGTATAATAGATGACAGAAAAGGAGCGGCAAAATGGCGAAAAAATATACGGTTGATGAATTGAATCACTTAAGTGCAGACTCTATGAAGATCATCATTTTATCCATGCAGGATCAATTGGAACAATTGAACCAGAACATGGAGCGCCTCATTGAGCAGATCGCAGCTGCAAACAACCAGCGCTTTGGCCGCTCCTCTGAAAAACTAGAGGTAATTGACGGACAGCTGAATCTGGATTTTATTTTCAATGAAGCTGAGGCCCTTACTGAAACACTTTATGTTGTTGAGCCGGCGGGGGAAGATGTACTTCCTCCAAAGAAGAAAAAACAGACTGGCAAACGGGAAAAAGATTTAGAAGGTCTTCCTGTTGTGGAAATCCCACATGTACTATCGGAAGAAAAACTGACAGAAATCTTTGGTGCCAATGGCTGGAAACGATTACCTGACGAAGTATACAAAAGAGTCAGGGTTGAGCCAGCTGTTTATACGGTTGAGGAACATCATGTGGCAGTTTATGCAGGCAGGGATAATCAGACAATTGTAAAAGCTGACCGTCCAAAGAGTCTTCTGCGCAACAGCATTGCAACCCCATCACTTGTTGCAAGCATTTATAACGCAAAATACGTCAACGGCATGCCGTTAGACCGTATCAATAAAGAGTATTTACGGAACGATATTCATATATCCAAACAGGTTCTTGCAAACTGGGTCATCCAGTGTGCGGAGCGGTACCTGGGAATCATGTTTGATTATCTGCGGAAAGAACTACTTACATTTCGTATCCTTCAGGCCGATGAGACTCCAGTGTTTGTGACAAAGGATGGGCGTCCTGCAAACAGCAAGAGTTTCATGTGGGTGTACCGCACCGGCAAATGCTATAAAGAGACACCAATCATTCTTTACGAGTATCAAAAGACTCGAAAGACGGAACATCCAAGAGAGTTCTTAAAGAACTTTCATGGAACCCTGGTGACGGATGCATACGCAGCGTATGATTCACTGGACCGAAGGAATCTAGATATTACATTTGCTGGATGCTGGGCACATGGCAGGCGTCGTTTTACCGAAGCGGTCAAAGCAATTCCCAAGGATAAACGGGAAAGTGCAAAGGATACGATCGCATATCAGGCATTAAAGCAGATCGCAGCCATATATCATCTGGATAATGAATTATCAGAGTTATCGCCTGAGCAGAAAAAACAGGAAAGGCAACTCACCGTAAAGCCGCTGGTAGAGGCCTTCTTTGTGTGGGCTAAAGACATCCAGCAAAAAAACAGTCTTTCAAAGGGTAAAACTCTCGAAGGCATAAACTATTGCATCAATCATGAGAAAAACCTAAAAGAGTTCTTAAATGATGGCGACTTACCACTGGATAACAATGCAACAGAAGCAGCACTTCGCACATTCTGTGTTCACAAGCATACATGGCGCCTGATCGATACGATTGATGGAGCCAAAGCCAGTGCCATCGTATATAGCCTTACTGAAACAGCAAAGGCAAACAATCTAAACCCATTCCGTTATCTTGAGTTTCTACTGGCAGAGTTAATGGAACATCAAGAAGATACCAGTCAGGATTTCCTAAAGGATTTACTTCCTTGGTCGAATCAGATCCCTGGAATCTGTAAAATAAAAACAAAAGCGTGAACCAGACCGCCGATTGGCGGTCATCATTTAAGGTTGTACTCATGGTTTACCGTATACAAATCCTCCCCAAAATAGTTGGAGTAAAAGGATTCAAAAGTTTGAAATAAATAGCAGTGAAATGCTACAGCTTTTACCGTTCAAGATCAGAACTTAGAGTGATTTACTCCAACTATCCTAATCTTACATCAAGGAAGAGCAAATGGCACTACGGTAGATTATGTAGCGCTTACGATAAAACGGAATATGCACTCCAGATGCTGGATGTCTTGTTATAACCAGTATATTTTAACATAATCCTGCTCTACTTAATCAGCAAATCAGTAGCACATATACTCCCTTTCTCAGCGCACAGCTTCTGTGGTATTGTTCATCAAAACCTGTATTGCCTCATGAACCCTAACCGCATCCTCTGTATCAATAGGATAGGATGGACTCTTTCGTCCTGCCACCTTTCCGTCATAAATCATTTGCACTTTAATAACGTTATGAAATATACCTTCCCATTCTTCATCTCCTAAAGAAACTTTATACTGAGTTCCTTTGGGGTGAGGTGCTGATGCATTTACAAAAACAGACCGTCTTGGATAAAAAACTCGTGCCATATATAATTACCTCCCTTTTAAAACTATCTATAGATCTCTATGATAATCTATAGAATTAAGTTAGATATATCTGCCCGCGAACAGCGGGCAGATTTCACAATACATCTATCTTCCTAACCTCTCTTCGGAAGCATAAGTTTTACTTTCCCTTATTACCAGAAGCTAATACAATATATCCCAAAAACTCTTTTTTCATATTTGAAACTATTTCAACTTCCTTTTCAATATCTCTAAGTCTAGATTCTTTCCTCATCTCCACCAAGATAATATCGTCAAACTCCGAAACAGACTGTAGAGTCGAGGTATTTCTAATCATATCAGCAGCAACTTTTAGCTGAAAATTAGGTAACCTCTCCTGAAGCTTCATCGCCAAATTAGTTAACGCTTCATCTCCTACTGTTCCAGTAAATAATACCGAGGTTTCTTCATCCGTTAAATTGCGGATATTAATAGCAAGCATATCATACATCGTTTCATCGGATATATCTTTTTTACCTTCTAACCGGTCTATCCAGTCATCTATACCTGAAAAAGCTCTTTTTTCTGTCTTATCAGTAAAACCGCCTAGAAATTTCAAACGGAAACGTCCCTTTAAGTCACTATCCGCATTTAACTTTCCATTCATCACAAATACAATACATACACCAAACGCTACCATAAAGGCACCAAAAACACCACCGATAATTCCATATTTCACGCATTCTTTCAACACGGAACGCTTGGATAGTGCCGTAGGTTGATCCGGTTCTTTTAATTCTTCCAGTGCTTTCTTTGTCTCTTCTAAGCTTTTTTTCGTTATTGTCAAATCTTTTAGTTTCTTATCTTGAACATCGGCCAATGACTGATCTACCACTGTACTGACATTCTGGTTCATAATTGAAATCGTATGCTGTTCTAGATCTGTCTGAATCTCAAAACATAACGTTTCAATATTATCCAGTAGACTATCCAATATCTTTTGAGCACCATTTTCATCCGTATAGGTCACACTCACATTCAGCATATTACTGTCATAGTCCGTAGTTATGTTAACTAATTCTTTAAGATATGTTACACCTATCCCCATCTGCCTTGATACACTTTTCAAAGCTTCTCCTCGCATGATACCAGAAGCATACGCTTTCACAATCCCGTCTGCTGTATCCATAGTCGTTACCATAAGTCCTTTTTCCTGGAAAGGATCAGGCACCTGGATAAAAATATCTGCTACTGCCGTCGCTTCATTATATGGGTCCACTTTCATGAGAACAGAACTTTCCCTATATTTTTCCTGATAATCTATGCTTGCAGTGAGCCTTTCAATGCTCCATTCATATCCAGACTTGGCTTGCTCATATTCCCCTAAATCACTGTTATACTTCTCTTCTAACTCCAGTACATAATCTTCATCTCCACGCTTCATGATCTCCTTGGCACATTTAACTCCACCTAAAAGAATCGCAAGGGCAATTGCAGCTAATATGATTGGCCGCCACTTTCTAAATACGGCAAAAATCAAATCCTTTAAATCAATTTCCTGATCATACACATTGTTCTCCATGTCTTCTCCTTTTAGTATCCATTAATAAAATTTAACTTTTCATCAATCATCTCGACCCTTTTCCCATCAGGACTACCCAGACAGTTAAAATTAATATTTTAATGTCTTTTAGTATCGACCAGTTATCGATGTACTGCATATCTAATTTTACTACCTCATCAAAATCCTTGATGTTACTGCGGCCACTGATTTGCCATAAGCCAGTGAGTCCTGGTGTCATACTCAGCCGACATTTGTGCTTTGCTTCATAACGTTCAAACTCATCCACCGTTGGTGGGCGAGTTCCTACAAGACTCATATCTCCACGGAGAACATTCCAAAACTGAGGCAATTCATCAATGCTGGTGTTTCGCAGGAACTTTCCCACCTTTGTTATTCGGGGATCGTCCTCCATCTTGAACATAAGCCCTTTTACCTCATTTTTCTTCATCAATTCTTTTTTTCTTTGTTCGGCATCCCGATACATGGAGCGGAACTTATAAAAAGTAAACTTACGTCCATTTTTACCAACCCTCACCTGTCCAAAAAAAACAGGCCCCGGAGAGTTTAGCTTAATGGCCGGAGCAACGAAAATTGTTGCTATAACAAGTATGATCATACCAACCAGGCTTCCCGCTATGTCCAGCATTCTTTTTGCCACAATCTGCCTCGCAGAAAATATATTCCTGGCAAATGTAACTACTGCATATTTCCCAACTCGATTTAACGTTTTCTTTCCATGAGACGGAATATTAAATATATCAATATTTAAGTCTACAATCACTCCCATGCTCTCAAGCTCTATTACCCATTCTTCAAGTATGTCATACTGAACGAAAGTAGTATCATTTATGAATATCTCATCCACATCGTGATGAACCACATAATCCAATAGAGAACTTGAATCAGCCACAACAGGGAAACCACAGACAGCTTCCCCAACATGCGATCTATCTGTTAAAACAATTCCAACTAATGTACGGTTCCACTCATTATATTCAACCAAATTTTCAATAATCTTCTCAATCTGCTTAGAAGTTGTTACAATCAACAAACGATTACTATATCTACTGGTTTTATATATTTTTGTCATAAATTGTTTAAATATTATTCTAAAACATAAAGTTAAAACCATATTTATAACAATAAAATAACCAAAAACCAAACGAGATAAGTCACTGCTTCGATGAATAAGAAATAATATCACAACCCATGCTACAGAAAATAGCGCCTGATTACGAATTATTGCAGAAAATTCTTCCAGATAACCTCTTCTGAAAAAATGATGGTTGAAATCAGCGAGAGAATTTATCAATCCATATAGTAGACTGATTAAGATAATTTGCCATAGCTGATCAAAATGGTTGTAACGGCCGTAGAATACCCCATATCTTATGCCATAAGCTATTCCAAGACTAAGCCATACTGCTAAAAGATCTATTACCAAAATCAGGGTATTTTCCATTGCCTTTTTCTTTTGATACATAAACAACCCCCTATTTTACTGACAAACAAAGTATCTATCTATAAAACAACAAAATGAATTATAGTTATTCTTAATATATTAAAGACACTTTCATGTAACAGTATTTATTTTAGCATATACTAAATTAATAAACAATTACAGATTACATAACCTTTATTAATACTTTTTCCAACGCTACAATTCTCATATACTAAATTAGAAAAGCTATATTTTTCTTCTATAATCCTTTTTATGTAAATGTTCTATAAAGTTCGTAGATTTTATTTCTTGTATCTGAGATAATATACTAATCCAGTCAAAAAAGTTAAGCCTTAACTTTTTGACATCCGTAGGAGTGAATGTCTATGAACTCAACAACATCTTTAGTAGCTAGGCAAACCAGCTTCATCAGTTGACAGAACAGATACGAGAATATCAAAACAGACCTTATGGCGTTTCCATTAAAAAATGGTGCGACCAGCATGAAATTACTGTAGCCAATTATTACTATCGTTTAAGAGAAGTTAGCAAGGCCTGTCTGGAACATATATTACACAATACAGGTTCACAAAGTATTGTTCAGGTTCTATCAGAACTCATGCATGAAGATTTGCGTTCTGTAGCAGCATCCAGATTAAAAGTTTCGGTTAATAGCGTAGGCTTTAATATTAAATTGTGACGATTAAGTTAATTAAAAGTGCTACCCAAAATCTTTTTTAAAGTTTTAATTAAGTCCTTTCTAATATATAATACATATGATACATACACTATCAGATAAGGTATCATCGATTTCCACGAATCAATATACCAACTTGATACAATAAAACAAGTTGCCAATCCAATTTCGATAATAGCGTCTTTCATCAAATGTATGTCAAACACCTTTTCGATATAATACTCCAATATAATACATCTCAGTGCCAACAAACAGGGTATTGTTAGTATTGCCAAATTAATGTTTTCCAACCAAAATACCGTCACAGCTGCAGCTAAAGCACTGATCATCACCGTAAAAACATTTGCAGCACATAGTTTTTTTTCCTCACGCATTGCTTTCATATACGTATTAATTAATAAAGAGGTTTTACTCTCGAAAAGGCACATTGGAAACAGTAAGGCCATATATTGTAGGCTTTCACTATATTGTGGTAGCCAAATTGCTAAAATTGATTTCAATGGATAATAAAAAAGTAACATGGCACCTAGTATAAACATCAATATAGAGCGAATACCTGTATACATATATGCTAATTGTTTTTTATTTAAGTGTTTTAGTATTGGTACTAAAACTATGCTCATTGCTGTTATTACTACTAATAACATTTTTGACATATTAAAGGTCAATGAAACTTTACCAAAGGTTTCAATACTCCACTTAACTTCAACAGCAAATTGAATAATTCCTGTAATTAATATGCTAGCTAAATTAGATAAAAGCAAAAATGAACCAACTTTTATATTTTCAAGTGTTTCATAAAAATACTCTTTTAGCCTACCCTTTTCAATCTTAGTATATATAATCTCCTTACAAAAAAACATTCCCAATAACAATGCTGCAATCTTCCCTATAATATCAGATAAAATAAGAATTTCAAAATCTCTAATGCCTATAATAATCATAAGAACAAGGATCACAACATAAATTATCTTTTCAATCAGCACAAGTTGTGAATACTGCTTCATTCTATTAGCTGCTTGTAAAACAACGGAGGTATACGTCTTGGGCGTAACAATAAGTACTGCGGTTACAGCGAAAGAATAAACCCATAACTTATTTGGATCGCTAAATGTAAACAGTGATATTAATAGAAATATCACAAATAATATTGCAGATAAAATACATATTCCTTTAAATTGCGAAGATAGAATTTCCTTGTCTAACTTATTATAGTCTTCTCCTACATGTCTTAAATATATACCATCACACCAACCAAAATGAAAATAGAGAGCATATGTTGCTAATAAAACATATAGTTGATAATAGCCATAATCTGACACCCCAATCACTTTAGGAACAATCAAAACAACAAGAGCATTAATGATAAATGATGTGAAATTTGACAAAAAAGTATAAATTACATTTTTAAACAAAATCCGATTTTTTTTTTCCATATTTCATCCATTCATTTATTTCAATAGTTTATCAATAACTTCTCGAATAACACCCTCTCCACCTCTTGTCTCTGCCACATAATCAGCAGATTCTCTAACTACAGGTACAGCATTCGCCGGGCAGCAGCCAAAACCAACCATTTCAATTACTTCTAAATCATTTATATCATCACCAACGTATGCCACATTCTCCAAATCTATTTTATATTGTTGGCACAGCTGCTTTACCATAGAGGATTTATCTCTACAACCAACTTTCAAGATATCCAATCCCATTTTCTCGGCACGTCTCCGATTTAAATCAACACTTTCGCTAGTAATGATACCCGTGATAATTCCACGCTGACGAAGTAATGAAAACCCCATGCCGTCCCTAGTATTAAACTTTTTTAATTCATCGCCTTTCTCAGAATAATACATACCTCCATCAGTCAAACATCCGTCACAATCAGTCAAAAACATTCTAATTAGAGGAATATTATCTTGTGAAGCAAAAAACCCTTTTCTTTTCATCAAGGATTCTATAATTATCCAGTCACTCGGCTCGTCAATCTCAAAAAAAGTATCTTCATCCATTTCAACTGCTTTGATATTTCCAAACAATCGATTTTGATACTTTACCAATCCCCTCTTTGAGGAAATATAGAAGGCACCATTCTCGACTAAGCAGCCATCAAACTCTTGCCGGCGCGGTCGCTTGAATATATCATAATTAGCAGGATGGGCTCTTCCCCTATCATCTTTTGTCCAATAAAAACGCTTCTGTCTCACTACCGACAATACACTATCTACTTCTTCCTCCATAAAAGCTTCAAACCCTCTATCTAAATCCACACTGGACAACAACGGAGAAGTTGCTTGTATAAGTACAATATTTTCAAATTCATAATTCGCAGCAAATTCTATCATAGCAAATTCCGTAGAAGCCGTATCAGACGCCGATTCTATAGAACGCCCTATGACTTCCATTTTATCAAAAAAATCCGCTTCTTTTTCATCACTAAATGACCCAACTACTTTTTTTATTTTATCACAATCAGTAGCAATGTACACTTTATCTATATATTTACAGCCACAAGCAGCCCTTACTGCCCAGTAAACCAGTGGCTTGCCATTGATTAGTTTTATGTTCTTAAATGGAATAGACTTGCTTCCACCTCTCACCGGAATAAATGCCACATTCATTCTGCTTATCTCCTTTATACGAACCATATATTCTATAAAATGATCTTCCTATTTATCCCTTTTTATATTTCAATTTATTACGTTGCTCCTCCTCGATTGGCAGAATCTCAGAAGTTTTATATGAAAGAGCCTCATGTACAGCATTTAAATTACGCGTTAGTTTACGGATGCCATCTGGCTCTAGAGAAGCAGCATGATCTGTACCTTTCCAGGTTCTATCTAAAGTATAATGACGTTCAATTATACTTGTACCGAGAGTATAAGCTGCAATATCAATAGCAATTCCTAAATGATGCCCAGAAAAACCTATTGCTTTTACACGACTTTCATATTTTTCGCGCATACGGTTGATTTCCAAAAGGCAAACATCTTTAAACGGGACTGGATAACCAGAAGTGCAGTTAAAAAGAACTAAGTCCTTTGCCCGATAATTTTTCTCAAATAACTCTACAATCTTCTCCTCTTCTTCATGAGTTGTCATACCAAACGATAGCTGAATTTCACCTTCATAATTATCACATAACCACTGAAGCATTTCAAAATGATTGTTGCATGCAGACGGTATTTTTATGAATTTAGGTTTTAAAGAAGCAATTTCCTTAGCACTGGTCATATCCCATACAGATGTAGAATATGTAATACCAGCTTCTTCACACCATCTTTTTAACTGTGCATGTTGTTCCAGCGTAAACTCTAAAAACTCACGATGTTCACCATAAGTTTTCCCATAAGAATTAATAGGATTAGGGTGCGGAGCATTATATTGTTCTGGTGTCAACAATTCTTTAGAGCAACGTTTCTGAAACTTAATCGCATCTGCTTTACAAAAAATAGCTGCTGTATGAATCAAATCATGTGCAATCTCCATTTGTCCCATATGATTACAACCGGCTTCAGCAATTATATAAGGTTTTTTGTACATAACTATTCTCCTTTTAATTAAAAGTCTATATTATTTAATAAATAACACTTAGGTTAATGTAGACTTTTAAGTTCATTATCTTTATTATGCATCACCATAATAAGCTTCTAATAATTATCATTGAATAATTCACTTAAAAATCCTACTACTAAAACATATAAATATTCACCTTAAAAATCAACCTTTTTACTTACGCTTTATATCTACTTTAATATTGGCGGATCATATCCCCTTTCTCTTTTATGATGCCTACAATAATAACACCGTGAATCTATAATGGCCATTATTACCCAAAACGGCAAATAGCTAATATCTGGCATAGACCATGAAGTTACTAAAAATCCTATAAGCAGAAGTAAACACATCTGAACTCCTTCAGAATCTTTATCTTTTATTAGTATAATAAATTCTCTAATAATAAAACTTGCAAAAATTACAAATCCAACAAATCCAGTATTTGAAAGTATGTTAGCATAAAGATCAGTGCTCCTTCCCCCTCCATACCCTATTCCTAAAATCGGATAATTTAATCCAACTTTCAACATATAGCTAAATATTGTGCTGCGTTCAATACCAGAATAACTCTGAAGATTAAATTTACTTATAGCACTATTAAACATTAATTGTACTTTCGCATTATATTGCAACAAATATACTATTGCCAACGCTCCAATTATAACAATAAACATATATTTAAGAACATTTTTGGCCGTTTTCCTTTGAAATAATCCATATGAAAAAAACAAAGCGAATGCTCCCAACAAAAATGTGGTTGATCTCGTCAAAACCCCTATAACCATTAATAAGGCCAATGATGCCATTCGCACAAGTCTATTGCTACACCACTTATATCCCCCTGCAAAAATTGCAGCTAAATAGATACAATATTGTCCCAAAAACGAAGCCTCTCCCATTGTTGCTTGTACACGTTCCTTTGTTTGCCACATATCCTTCACACTATTTCGAAATATTTCATCAAAAGGCAATCCTAAAGTGTGCGCTATTATTTGATATACACCTATTAACAATACTACACATCCTGAGAGACCACATATTCTAACCACATATTTCCACTGGGAAAAACCTTTACAGCAATAATTGTAAACGCACCAATACATAATAAATCCCATCACCAAGTACAAGAATTGCGTAAAATTTTGCCTCGAAACCAAACTGCTTTTTAGTTGATTATTATTTCCTATTCCATATACTAAAACATCAATTTTTAATGCCCAAGAAATTATTATTGAAAGAAAAGCAACTATTACAAATGCGAACAGCAATAAATTAGGATAAACTACAGTAACCCTTTTTATCTCCTTAGACATTATCCATACTGTTGAAACACCTAAAAAAAGGATAAAAAAGTAATGCCCCGGCTGTAAAAAAAATGACGAAAACGAAATAACAGAACTCGCACAAAAAGAAGCAAAAAATATTGCAGTAAATAACAACTTATTTGGTTTCCAAATCAATATAGAAGTTAAGACAAAAGAAAGGTATCCTAGTCCACCTATTATCATACGTACCCTCCTTTACTCTCTTTTCCATATTTTAGGCATTTTCAAATATTCGATTAACTCCTTATAGCTCTCTGCTACATAAACATTTGGACGCATATAATATCCAGGTTCATATCCCTTTAAGCGCAGACACAATACATTTAGGTTTTTATTTACTGACCAAAAATCGTATACAATAGTCGAATAGAATGTAATCAGTAAGTCAATATTACTATAACGTAATTGGGATTCTAAAATAATACTGGGGTATTTCTTGCATACTTCATTATATTGCTTGGCATCTTCCCTATAATGAGGATAAACTATAACCTCATACCTATCTGTGTTTATTCTAGACATTATTACCTCTATTAATTCCAATGTCTTATTTGTAAACCAATCTTGGCTAGCAATTGCTATAATCTTTTTATCTCTTTTGGGATATATAGACCAATTAATCATAGAAGAAAAACCACTCCATACAAAACGACAATCAGAATTTTTGATAAAGGACTTTATGATTTCTCCTTCAAACTCATCAAATGCATACATTTTATCACAATAAACCTTAACAGGTACTTGAATATCTACAGCAGCACCATCTTGGACCCCTATCAAACAAATCCCCAAACCATGCCCCAAATAACTAAGCAAGGTACAATATCTATCATACATACCTGGCATAATAATTTCCTTTGGCAGCTTATCTCTTATATAATAAGCAATTGCATAATACTCTAATGTAAAATGTAAATATCCATGTAATTCTTTGCGATGTATTAAAAAAAACACAAGTCCATTAAAACTAATATAAATTCTTTTCAACCTGGAATATGGTGATAATACACTTCTATTCCTTACTAATTGTCTTATAGATGCATTTAATTTAGCAAAAGTATAATATTCATTATCGTCACAATACTTTATAAGACGTTTCTCATTAACTGGAGTAAATGCACAAACAAACTTAGAACTAGTTACTGTTTTGTACGGAGATAGAAAAATCAAAAGAATATACCAACTAATGTATTTAACTTTATATAGCAGATTTCGTTTATTATATCGTCCACTGCAACACCATTCATGATTTTTCACACTTGATTTTATTGCTTCTACAATAGTTTTTTCATAACTTTTCATATTAAGTATCATCTTTAATCCTCATTTTATCCAGATTCTTTGTAGAACCATACTTCATTTCCTATCGGATAATCATACATATAATTATTGCAAAATCATAAAACACTTAATAGAAGAATTAAAACTAATCATATCTATTCTTTCAATCCCCTTCCAAATACAATCCTCACCAGATAACTCGGCTAATTGATGCATTTTCTTTACCTTGTATATACCATTATTTTTCATTATACAATCCTACTCCAATATAACATGTTAAAATTTTGATATCTGTTCCTTCCTGTGTTATACTATACTTGCACTATACCTTCTTCCACATTTTCGCTTGATCATCAAATACTTTTACAATCTTAGCAGGTGCACCAACCAGTACACTATATGAAGGCACTTTTCCCCGGCAAACTACAGCATTGCATCCGACTATGCAATGATCACCCAGTTCAACCCCTGCTTGGACAACTGCTCCATGACCTATAAAACAATTTTTACCAATTACAGTCCTTCTAGTAGTTATCCCCTGCTCAAGTACCGCAGTATTAATCGAATCATAATCATGATCTATATTAGTCACACACACATTCGCCATAATTGCACTCCCTTCCCCGATAATCAAAGAAGAATCTTCCGAGGTAAAATGACAGTTTTGTCCTATATATACATTATCTTCAAATATTAGAAAGCCACTTTTTAATGCTTCCATACGGATCCCAGGGAAAATGCGTACTCTTTTTCCTATTTTAATCCGTTTGGTTCCCTCAATAAAAATAGGCTTTCCAATATAAGACGGCAATTTCAACTCCTTAAAAAAGAGCTTGTACATTATGGCCCTAACAGACCATAAAATCTTTTGGGGATGCACCTTTTTCATATATAATTTCCTCCAACCAAGAACGTAATGAATACTTTATATATATATCATTTGGCAATTCTACAAAAGGTTTAGTAAAAAATTTAGAATTAAAGTCAAAGTTTCCATTGTAAACATAGATATTTTCTTCACGGTAGAAATCATAATTCACAATATCATGATTTGTTGTTATAATTTTCCGCTTCGCACCAAGTGTTTCAAAAATCCGTATTGTCAGCCCACTTTGTCCGTCTTGAGCCGAGTCTAGTACACATTTTGATTGCCATAGCAAGTAATCCAATTCCGCACTTTTAATAGGAGCATAGTGGAATTCCGAATATTTTGCTCTTTTTAATTCAGGATTTTTAATTTTTCTATAGAAATAAACCATCCTTGATGGGAAAAAAAAGTAAATAAATTGTTTTTTATATATAGATTTCAACTTTTTTATCATTTCATTAATATATTTGTATTTCTTTGGATGTGCCGTTCCTACAAATATAATATCATATTTATAATTATAAGCTGGCTTTTTCCCAATTTCCTCATATCTTCGACTATAAAATAATGGGAGAAACTTTAGATTATCATTCTTAATAACATCATATTTATCAAAAGAATAACATCTGTCAAAATGTTTTTGTAGCATTTCAATATAACTAAAATTCTGTATTGAATCCCATTGATAAAGAATAAATTCAGCCTGTGGCTGCACTTCTTTTAATTCAAGAAGCATCTTTTCCGTAAATGATAAAGATTGTCCCGAAATAATTAAAACTTTATCATATACCTTTTTACGCACTATTTGCATGATACACTCAAAATAACGTGTAATTAATTTATTAATTACATTTTTTTTGACTCGAATAATTGCCTTAATAATGCTATTGGAACTAGGCCTATCATCAAACCAGTCGACCTCATGCCCCATTCTTCTAATTTCATCGCAAATAACTTTTGGATAATCGAAGAAATTAGGTGTGATTAAAAGTATCTTCATTTACTACCTCTAGCAAAACTTATATTTTTCTTATAAATAGTCCTGCATTTTCCATTTCATCAAGCGATATTTCATAATCGCAATCATTTTTTTCTTGTTTAAGTACCCATTCACTGAAATCCCTAAGGCCTCTTTCCAGCGAGATAGTTTGTTTAAAGTCAAGGATATCCTCTGCTTTTGATATATCTGCAATATTATGGGCAATGTCACCCATCCTAAAATCACCAGTAACATTAATCTGGCTATTACTTTTATATATCGCTTTTAGAAATTTAGCAATCTCTATTACACTGACTCCATTACCGCTACCAAGATTAATTATTTGCATGCTACTCTCTAATGTCTCTAAAGACTTTATCACCGTAGACGCCACATCAATGACATTAATAAAATCCCTACTTTCATTCCCATCTTCAAATATATTAATAGGTTTATTTTCAAGTAATAAAGAAGAAAAAATTGACAAAATTCCGGTATATGGATTTTTTAAGGACTGTCCAATTCCGTATACATTTTGAAACCTAAATATAGTATAATCAACTCCAAGTGCAGGACACATAGTCTCCAACATTCTTTCTTGGGCATACTTCGTAAATGCATACAGAGAATTTGGAGTTATTTTACTGTCTTCCGTTGTTGGTACTAATGCCAATCTTGAGTTACATATTTCACAATACACGCCAAAATCTCCGACAGTCATCCGCTCTTTTTTTCTAGGACCTGGATGCACTATCCCACATTGAGGACAAACATACTTACCTTCCCCATATACAGAACGTGATGATGACAAAATTATTTTTCTGACTCTGCTTTCCTTCTTTGCTTCCGAGATGGCTTGGAGGATATTAGATGTACCCATCAAATTAACTTCATTATACCGATTTATTTGATACATAGATTGTCCCGTGCCAGTTTCAGAAGCCAAATGAATGATATACTCACTGTCGGATACTGCATTTTTAACCGCTTTGAAATCACGGATATCAGTCTTTATAAAATGACATTTGGTTTCAATACTTTTATAAAGATATGAGCTTTTCCAACATTCTCCATGTATTTGTTTTGTCATAGCATCCAAAACTGTAATTTCATATTCGCCAGAGTCACTTAATTGCTTTACAACTTCTGTACCAATAAAGCCAGCACCTCCAGTAATCAAAATCTTCTTCATTTTTTTATTTCCTCCAAACCTTTTACGCAACCCTTCACAAATAATTAGAATTCATAGTGACTAGCTGCCAAAATAGCCTGTAATTTTGTTCCATCCCCCCATATAGCCTTAGAATCATATGGGCGATCCGGAAAAGCTCCATACTTCAATTTAATATTATAATTATTTTCTTTTATAAATCTTTCAACACGATCTGCTAATTTTTCTGGCTTGCCCGATCCCATATTGATAATCCCATTTATCTTATTCTGCTCAACTGTTACCGCTACCTGCTCACAAAAAATATCATAGTCAATAAAATCACATTTATTTTGTCCCATAGTAAATGGAAATTCAGTTTTCCCTTCTTGCACCGTAGCGGTTATCTTTGAAAAAACAGAATTTCCAAAATGAGAATTCCCTACAATATAGTATCCTCTAAGCCACTGAAAATCAACCTTATATTGGCTTGCCAAAAGCTGCACAATATTCCTAAGCGCATTTTTTCCAATTCCATAAAGACTCATTGGCTGACAAGGCGTATCTTCCTGAATACTCCCTTCAAAAAATCCAACCTCATGCATACTGCCCATAACAGAAACTTTTTCAATTCCCGATTCCATCATAGTTTTTATAAATTTGTAATGCATGTGCAAATCATTAATATGTGTATCTGAATTGTGTGCAAATCCATCACGCCAAGCTAAGTGAAGCAAAATATCCGGTTGCCCAAAGTAAGTGAACGGATTATCAGCTTCAAACAAATTACATGCCACCTTATCTGCACGATTATCTACATATTGCATCGAAAGATCTGTAGCTACTACTTCATAACCTTTGTCTAAAATGCTTTTCACAATTCCTTGTCCAAGGTATCCATTAGCTCCTGTGACTAAAACTTTCATAATAAACATATCCTCTCTCAAAACACCAAATTGTTTTACTAGCAATATTTTTTGTTTTCATTATCAACCTTGAGAAAGCCTCCTTGCCTTCCAATGAGTTAATATTTTTATTTAAAATCACTCTAGATGGAACAGCCTGATATTCTACAAATTGGGAACATGTAAATTCACATAATTCCTTTGTTCCAGAGACTACAAAAAATCCAATAAGGGTAGGTCAACATATAACTTAAGCTTATTATATCTTATATATGTTATCATTAATACCAATAAACTTCAACAGCTTAATATAAACTTAAGATCTTTTAATTATTGCACTTTCCTATAAATTCCAATTTTAAAATCAGAATATAGTAATACTAAAATCCTATATTTTACAAAAATTGGAAGAATCAGATTTGTACTTAAGGGACATTTTTAATAAGTACAAATTTTATCTATTAGTGCTATCTTTTCTCTTTTTAATTTAATAGCTTCATTATAGCTGCATGCCCAAATTGACAGGTAAACTTTCATCTTCGGTTCCGTACCAGAAGGCCTTAAAATAATAGAGCCCCCCTTCTGCAAGCCCAACTTCACCATATTAGTTATAGGAACTTCTATATTCATTCTTGACCATCGATTCATTTCAAACCTGCGCTGTGCATAATAATCCTCTATATAGGAGACCCCACACTCCTCAAGCCATTTCACATAATCATTCCCATTTTTTTTATTAGCTTCTGAAAAACTTTTACAAGCCTTTCGAATGTTTTCCATAATCTCATGCATACGTTTTGCACCTTCTTCTCCCTCAAATTGGTATGCACGAAGAGCATTTAAACAATATCCATATTCTTCGTATATCTCATCCAGAACCTCCAAAAGCGTCTTTCTTTTCCCTTTATAGTAAGCTGCCATCTCACAAATAAGTAAGGCTGCACCAACTCCATCCTTGTCTCTTACATAATCTCCACTTAAGTACCCATGGCTTTCTTCAAATCCAAAAAGAAAATCACCTTTATGTCCATCTTGTTCTAGACGTCCTATTTGTTTTCCAATATATTTAAACCCAGTTAACAAATTAATAGTTTTGATCCCATAATGTTCCGCAATTCGTTCTGCTAACTCTGTTGTCACAACGCTCTTCATAAATACAGGTTTTGAAGGCATTATTCCATTTTCTAATCGTTTCTTACATATATAATTTAACAAAAGAACTCCAATTTCATTTCCAGATAAAGTCCGATAAGAGCCGTCCAGTTTAGGAGCTGCCACTCCAACCCTGTCACAATCTGGATCAGTTGCAATCAGTATATCAGCCGAACATCTCTTAGCATATTGAACTCCCAGTTCCAATGCCTTTTCCTCTTCCGGGTTAGGTACTGGACAAGTCGGAAATTTACCATCAGGTAGTTCTTGTTCTGGAACCACAAATACTTTCTGGAACCCACATTCCTTCAATATATGACGAATAGGATAGTTCCCTGTCCCATTAAGAGGTGTGTAAACAATAGAAAGCCTTTGGTAGGTTTCATTTTCTTCTGCCTTTGATAAGGACTGCTGCTTCACTGCCTCAAAAAAGCTATCAATAACGTCAGTCTCAATAAAAACAATATCTGTCAGTTTAATTCCATTTTCAAACGTCACTTTACTCTCACAAAAAAAATCAAATGAGTGAATCTCCTCTAAAATTTCCTTAGCATCATCATTGGTAATTTGGCAACCATCGCTTCCATATACTTTATAGCCATTGTATTCCATCGCATTATGGCTAGCTGTAATCATGATACCAGCAGAGCAATTCAACTGCCTTACTGCCCAAGAAAGCATTGGTGTCGGCATTAAATCCCGATAAATAAAAACTTTAATTCCCTCTGAACAAAGAATTTCTGCCGTTCTCTCTGCAAAAAGCTTGCTATTAATTCTACTGTCATAACTGATAGCAACAGACTGTTTATCTCCGGCAAAGTGCTTTTGGATATAAGCAGCAACTCCCCTGGAGATCCTTGAAATTGTATAGACATTTACTCGATTGGTTCCAATACCCATGATTCCTCTCAGGCCACCGGTTCCAAATTCCAAATCTTTGTAAAATGCATCCGTAATCGCTTTTTTATCTTTTTCCATGGCTTTCAGATACTCAAAATGTTCTGGAACATTTTTGACATGCTTCAGCCAGTTTTCAAACTCCTGCCGTATCTCTTTTTGTCTCCGCAGCATATTTATATCTCCATTGTAGAACTATTTTACTCCATTTCCTATTCTAAATCATATTTTTTCTTATCCAAAACATTTAATTCTTGCCCCATTTGTACCTCTATAAGCTGTACCAAAGTCTCAGCAATAATTGTGTGCTTGTGGCCTGCAGGTATTGTAATAACATCCCCTTGTCCAATCTTACGGCGTTTTCCATTAAGGACAGCTACCGCAGAACCTTTTGTGATTGTCCAGACCTCATCTCGTAGCTCATGACTGTGATAATTCATAGAATGCCCTGCATTTAATGTCACCTTTATTGTCATACTCTCGTCTTCCACATCCAATATTCGGAAACTCCCCCAAGATTTTTCTGCAAACATAACAGCTTGATCAAACTTATCCACATAAGGTTTTATATAGCTAGATTGTTCCTTTGTCGTTACAAGTACCCCCTCACTACTAGCCGAAACAATGATATCCTTAAGCCCCATACATAAAACTGGAATATTTAATTCATTAATTACATTTGTATTCTCACAAGTTTCGTTCAGTACTCCTTTCCCAATCACAGGTTCCGACATTTCCTCGGTCAATGTATTCCAGGTTCCCAAATCCTTCCATTGACCCGAAAAACGCATAACCTGAATACTCGGTTCCTTCTCCACAACCGCATAGTCAAAGCTAATTTTCTCTAACTTTTGATAATTCTTATACAACTCTTCATAAGTGCTGAATCCAAGAAGTTCTTGCGATTTTTCCAGTAAATATTTTAGGCAAAAAGCAAACACTCCCCCATTCCATAATGCTCCTAATTTGAGATATTCCTTGGCAGTTTCTAAATCTGGCTTTTCTTCAAATGCTTTAACAAAGCTAAGAGCCCCCTGGTATATTTCTGGTATAATATAGCCATACTTTTCTGATGGATAGGTTGGTTCAATTCCCATAAGAGTGAGATTTGTACTACCAATTTCCGCAAGATTTCCAATCCTTTTTAAGGCATGAAAATAATCTTCATTCACATAAGGGTCTACGGGACAAACAATAACGGATTCATTCACTCCAACATTCTGTTTTTCATGTAAATACGCAACAGCTAATGCAATTGCAGGAAAAGTATCTCTTCTTGAAGGCTCTCCACATATATTAACTTCAGCCCCCAATTGATTATGTAGAGTACTTATCTGCGACTTGCTAGTTGTAATCGTAATATTACTCCGCTCGTCAACGGTCTTTATCTGGCGATATATTCTTTGAACCATGGATTCATAGACACCATCTTCCCTCCTAAACAATTTTAAAAATTGTTTGGAACGAATATCATTAGAAAGTGGCCATAACCTCTTGCCGCTTCCACCTGAAAGTAAAATAATATTCATCTTCACCTCTTATCGTTCTGCTCTAATAGGGCTATTTAAAAAGTCTTCATAGGTAAGTTGGAGTCCTTCTTCTAGCTCTGTGGTATAACGCCAACCTAATGCCTCAAGCTTTGATATATCAAGCAGCTTCCTTGGAGTTCCATCCGGTTTAGTGGAATCCCATCTGATTTCTCCAGTATAACCGACAGTCTTCGCTACTAGATCCGTAAGAGCTTTAATCGTCAACTCTCTTCCTGTTCCTAAATTCACGGTCTCATTACCACTATAATGATTCATTAAATAAATACATGCATCAGCTAAGTCATCTACATAGAGGAATTCCCTTAAGGGGTTACCAGTCCCCCAACATGTTACTTTCGTCAGTTCCTGCTCTTTGGCTTCATGAAAGCGGCGGAGGAGTGCAGGGAGTACATGACTATGAGTTGGGTGATAATTGTCATTGGGCCCATAAAGATTGGTCGGCATGGCCGATATATAATCTGTCCCATATTGTCTATTTAAATACTCACAATACTTTAATCCACTAATCTTTGCCAATGCATAGGCTTCATTCGTGCTTTCAAGCTCACCAGTAAGCAAGCTATTTTCCGATATTGGATGAGGAGCCATACGAGGATAGATACAACTAGAACCCAAAAATAAAAGTTTTTTACAGCCACTTTGCCAAGCGGAATGAATAACATTCATTTCAAGCATCATATTTTCATACATGAAATCAGCCGGTGCCTGGCTATTAGCCACGATGCCACCCACCTTAGCCGCTCCCACAAATACATATTCTGGTTTTTCATTATCAAAAAATCTCTCTACATCATTCTGACGACATAAATCCAAGTCTTGGCGAGTACGTGTAATTAGCCTTTTGTATCCCATTTGCGTCAGAGCACGACAAATGGCACTTCCTACCATCCCACGATGTCCTGCCACATATATTTTTGCGTCTTTTTCCATATCCGTTCCTCCAACTTTCTTATGAGAGGCTCATATCATGTTTGACCATTATTCTTACCAGATCTTCAAATGAGGTCTTGTCAGGATCCCAGTTTAAAATCCTTTTGGCCTTATTAGGATTGCCAAGTAGATTCACTACGTCTGTAGGACGATAAAATTCCGGAGATACCTCTACTAACACCCGGCCTGTGACCCTATCGATTCCTTTTTCCTCTAATCCTTCTCCAATAAACTCCAGATTAATTCCAGCATAATGAAAAGCCAGTCGGCAGAAATCCCTTACAGAATGCTGTTTTCCAGTAGCAATAACAAAGTCCTCCGGAACATTATGTTGCAGAATCAGCCACATACATTCCACATAATCCTTTGCATATCCCCAATCTCTAAGCGATGAGAGGTTTCCAAGATACAACTTATCCTGCCTGCCTCTAACAATATTTGCCACAGCTAGAGTGATTTTCCGAGTAACAAAGGTTTCTCCCCGCCGTTCAGATTCATGATTAAAGAGAATCCCGCTTGCAGCAAACAGCCCATAAGCTTCTCTATACTCTCTTACAATCCAATGACCATATTGCTTTGCAATCGCATAAGGGCTATAGGGATGAAAAGGGGTTGTTTCACTTTGAGGAACTTCTTCTACCTTTCCATATAATTCAGATGTGGATGCCTGATAAATTCGACATATCTTTTCCAGGCCGCAAATTCGAACAGCTTCTAATATTCGAAGTACTCCAGTTGCAACCACATCAGCCGTATATTCAGGAACATCGAAACTAACCTGTACATGACTCTGAGCAGCCAAATTATATATTTCATTAGGTCTGATAGCGCCAATCAAACGAACTAAGCATATAGAATCACTTAAGTCTCCATAATGCAGATGAAGGTTAGGATTTTCCAATAAATGATCAATGCGCTCCTTTTTTTCAGTAGAACTACGACGTACCATTCCATGAACATCATAACCCTTTTTCAATAAAAACTCTGCCAAAAAACTACCATCTTGCCCAGTAATTCCAGTAATAAAAGCCTTTTTCATATAGACTCCTCCAAATACACTAATTAAACTCAACGAGGAAAAACAGAAACATATTCTGTGGGTTTTGTTTCTTTTGGACTTTTAAATATGCTTCCAGACATGAAAAGCAACAAAGGATTCCAGGTTACATTCACCACTGCATATTCCATAAACATATATATTGCTATAATACCTAAAATAAGTAAAATATAATAGCTTTCATTTGACCAGTAATAATAACACATTAAAAAATAGGATACTACACATAGTACACATACTATAATACCGCAACTAAGCAAAATATTCATGTATACATTATCTACATAATATTTTCCTATCCATGTTTTCTCAATTGCTCCAAACCAAGTTAAACCTACACTATCCAATGCCATAGCCGGCAGCTTTATCCTTCTATTAACAAAGTCATTTAATTTATTAATAATTGATATATCTCTAGAATATAAAATTGTTAAAACATAACTCAAAACAGCCATTACAAGCGGAATCAAGGACCAAAAGAAAGCAAGAATTGCCTTTACCTTTTTCCGTTTTATTATGCGAAGCGATGCTAACATTACACAGAGCAAAAGATAAATCAATATACCTGTACGGCTCATGAATATAATATAAGCTAAAAACATTACAATTGTTATAATTCCATATTGATACCAACGTATTTTTTCTTCCCACACCGAAACTGCCATAAGAACAATTATTAGTAAATGATTATATACACTGTTCGGATGTGAATAGCCAAAATCATTAACAGTATACTTTATACCATTCCTAACTGGATAATGTAATTTCCCTTGTACTTGTCCAAGTAAGACCAAGCATGCCATAATGCTCATTCCAATAATATAAACAAAAAAGGCATATTTTAACACACGTTTTATATTAACGTCTTTACAACCAAATATAGAGATTGTAGTAATAATCAATGTTTTCTCTCTGGTTCTAAAAAAAATATATCCCAAAAGAGTCAGAACGATAGTCATTAATATAATTTCTTTTTTGCTATAGTCTGTTAAGATTAATTTTATCAACAAAAAGACTAGGGAACAAGCAAATACTACAAGATAGGTCAATTGAGAGGAGGATATATTCATTGATACACACCCTACTAAAGGTATAAAATAAAGCATATAAAATATTTCTGAATACTGCCTAAAGTGATTTTTGAACTTCCTTAACATTTTACACACTTCTCCTTTTTATAACCAACTTTAACATAACGCTCACAAAATACCTCATCTCATCGCTTCTCCAATATATGCAAAGAAGCAATATATGGAAGGCCAGCATCGAAACTAGCCCAGAGGCAACAATTGCTATCCAAGAATCACCAATGTTCAGCCACACAACAAACCATCCTACACCCAATATAGCTATAATGGTAAACATAAAATGCTGTACTGTCTGTTTTACATATTGAATCCAACTCATGTGAAACAACGGAATACAAACATATTTCGGATAGCTGTAAAAGAATATTATTCCTGAACTAATTATTGTTCCTAAAAATACACCCTTAATCCCCATTCTTTGAGCAAAAAAAATTGAGATCATAACATTAAAAGCTGCTTCTATTAAAGGCATAAAACGATCCGTATAATAGATACCTGCAGCCTCTTTAAAAGTTGTCACTGATGCTCTCATTCCCTCCTGGTAAAAATTGATAATAAGAAAAAACAATGTAATCTTAGAAAACAAATATTGATCACCTACCCACAGAATGATAATTGGCTGAATAGTTGTATACAGAACCACAGCCGCACACCCAAAAAACCAGAAATTTAAAAAGTCAATTTTCCTGTAAACCTCATACCTCTGCTTTTTATCACTATCCAACAAGAAATTCCCCACACTGGAAGTCAATGTTTCAAACACCTTATTCAAAAGTGCTGTAATCCCTCCAAGGATTAGATGATAATTCGTATACAAGCTCATTTGCAAAATACCAAGAACACCTGTGATAACCAGGCTATCACCACCCGTCACAGACAACTTTCCAAGACGGTGAAATAACAAAGCCTTCACTTTCATAATAATGTCACTTCGTATTTCCGAATCCAAAGGCAATATCTTTTTCTCACTAGCAAAAGGATACCTTCTTCGTATATAAATCGTAATAGCTATATTTTCAATACATTTCGATATGGTTTTTAATAAAAGAAATACAATAAAGCTTTTAAAATACAGGAGAACTACTATCTGAGCTATATTCTGGGCTAAATAAAAGACAAAGTGGACTCCATCCAAAATATAATTCATCTGATATGCGTATAAAAGTGACTTTTTATATGACAAAAAGTAGGAAACCAAACAATCTGTCATAAACAGTCCAAATATCAGATACAGACTTTCATGAATCACCACATCTCCAACTAATGCAGGTATAAAAAACATGAGCACTATACCAATTAGCAACACAACACCAGAAATTGCCATGTAACTGTTCCTATAAAACCGAAGCAAAGAACGAATTGTATTGTAGTCAGACGTAGCTGCAGGACGATATAAATGGTAGATAATCGCGCTTCCAATCCCCATGTCTGTCAAAGACATCATAGAAATAATGCTGGTAAACAAACCATTAATCCCATTATAATCAGATCCCATAGTAGAAATCAGGATTCGCTGAACCATAAATGCAGTTAATAAGATAACTACATTCGTTACCAAAGTGACAATAACATTAAAGAAGGATCTCTTTGTCCTTTGCATTCTAAGTGCCTCCTCGAATATCCTTTTTCCATTCCTCAATAATGGTGATATGACATTTAGCCATTTTTTCTATCGTATAATCCTTTATTTTTTCAAATGCCTTCCTCCCCATTTGGGTTCGAAGTAAGTCGTCTGTTAACAGCAGTTCCATCTTAGAAGCCAGATCCCCTATTTCCTCCGGATCAACTAAATAACCGCATTCTCCGTCCTCGACTAATTCAAAAGAAGCATTTGCCTTTATAGAAGCAACACATGGAAGGCCAAAAGACATAGCCTCATTGAGTACCAATCCCCAAATATCTTCTCTCGTAGGAAAGACAAATATATCCGCCGCCAGATAATATTCCTTAAGTTGATCCCTGCCCATAAAATCTAAAAAGTGAACATTAAACGCCTTTTGTTCTACTTGAAGCTTTAAATACTCCTCATTGGGTGTCCCTCCAATTATGAGAACACCTAAGTCCTTACACATCTTCCCTGCCGCTTGAATCAGCAGTTCAAAACCCTTCCTAGGTATAAATTGACCAACTGTTATGGCAACTCTCTTCTCACTTATGCCCAGTTCTTCTTTGATTCGTAACTTTTCTTCTTCCGTCGGATAATACAATTCTTTTTCAAAAACTGATGTAAAAGGATAATGATAAATATATTTTTTTTGTGCGCCATAATGTAGTAAATAAGTTTCTGTTTCTTTACCTGTACTAAGCCAGGCAGATGCTCTGCCTATATAATGCTTTTTTATTTTATAAAATAACCAGCTATCTTGTTTTATAAAACCACCATCAGCATTTAAAAAAAAGGGAATCTTACATATTTTCATATATTCCATAGCTAGCATATAAGTAGGAGAAGAGTAGCCTCCAAGTATTACTGCATCATAATCCTTTTTAAGATACCGGATAATTTCAGGACAAATACTTGCATCTACTCCAATTTCTTTACCCTTTAAAAATATGGCCTTAAAGCCTTTAAATAAATCACTTTTCCATTTTTTATCTCTGTCCCCAGCACATTCCCGCTCAAATAGCACAGTTAACTCACAAGATTTTCCCAACTCATTAAAAAAGTCAACTCTATATGGAGAAGGGATGTTGGTTAAATAAAGTATTTTCATAAAGCTTCCTCAAAAACTTGATACATCTGCGCGGCAATAATACTTTTTTCATAATGTTCCACTATATTCGAGCCATTAATACTTATTTCTTCCTTGCTTAGCGTCTTAAAAATCTTATCAGCAAGAATCCTATCATCCTCTGCTGGCTCATAATAAATAGCCTGGCCTAAAGTCACCTCTGGTAATGATGTTGCCATGGAAGATATCGTAGGAACACCTCTGCCCATTGCTTCAATAGGTGTCATACCGAACCCTTCGTACAGAGATGTTGTCACATACAGACTGGCATTGGAGTACAGCCAATCTATTTCTTCACTCTTAATATAATCCGTAAACAGTATCCGGTCAGACAAATTATTTTCTTTTAGGTAATTAGAAATAGACTCCATACCATTCCCTTTACATCCTACAATTACTAACTTATGAGGTATATCATTGTGAATGTGTTCGAATGCTTTGACTAAAGTCATCATATTTTTATGTTTCTGAATGGAAGAAACGCTGAGAATATATGGTTTCTTTATTCCATATGGCTCCTTAGCTTTTTTATTATCAAAATCAACTGGATCATATACAGTCACTATCTTATTTCCACATTGCCTTCCATAATGTTGCTGCAGAGTTCCTTTTACATAATTAGAAATAGCAATAATTTTATCAGCTCTCTTCAATGAATGGGAATATCCAAAATTCAAGTACATTCTTTTTAGTCTCGAAAAATACTCAGGAAAGAATTTAAATTGAATATCATGGGGGTTTACAATTACAGGAACTTTGATATTAAAATAGTATCCTGTTGTATATGTAGGATAATATAGTACATCTATCTGATATTTATCTATTAAACGAGGCAGCACAAAAGTCTGAAACCAAGTAGTCCGTACTTTATGTCTGCCCCTGCACTTATAACGAATAAATTGACATTCAGGAAATAATTTTTTATATTCCATATAAATATCCTCATGTATAAAAAATACAAAGTTTTTTATAACTCCATTTATCATCCAGCCTTTAATAAGATTCTTAATACACGATTCAGTTCCACCGTTAGTATGATCCGGACGTATAAATGATAAGTCAACTGCTACTCTCATATAATTATTTCTCCCTGTTAGGCCATTAAATACTTCACTGTTTCCATTATGGCACACTCAAAAAAATAGAGTCTACTATAACCATTTTCACGATAAATTCGATATCTTTCCTTAAAACGCAAAAAGGCTGCTTTCATGTTTTTTCTATTACTTACTCCCCCAAAGCAAAAGTTAGCCAATACTTTATTACATATCACAATCTTCTTATCACCTTTTCTAATTCTGAGAACAAGGTCCCAGTCATCATAAATTCCCCGGCATGCATATTGAAAGTCCTGATATATAGCTTTTGTTATAAATGTTGTTGGATGATTCCAGTCCCGTGTTGTAACATAACTCTGCAGCTTTGCTTTTTTTATCACGGATTTATTTTTACGCCAAATTCTCAGATCAGCATAAAACATATCAAACCCATGTTTGTTATAATAGGATACCATACAGCTCACAGCTTCAGGTTCATACCAATCACCGCTATTAATCAGCCCAATCACTTTTCCAGCCGCAAGAGAAACGCCTTTATTCATGGCATCATAAATACCTTTATCAGGTTCAGAAATTACTCGAAATTCGTAACCCCTTTCCAGGAATTTTTCTCTATATGTATCCACAATTTTTATAGTTCCATCAGTCGATTTCCCATCCACGATAATGTATTCTATATTATCATAATCTTGTTCCAAAACTGAATCCATCGTTTTTTCTATTACCAACTCACTATTATAACAAACTGTTACAATAGTTACTTTCAAACTACTCTGCATTTTCATCATTATCCTTTAAAGAGCTAAACTGATTGGCCATGGTACATGAAACTTCTTTATCAAATCCCTCTGTGCTTTCTTTTATAAATAAGATTTTAACTGTTTTAAATAGAATCTCTATATCGAGTAACACAGAATAATTTTCTATATACATTAAATCAAGCTTTAGTTTGTCATACGCAGTTGTATTATATTTTCCATATACCTGTGCATATCCTGTCAAACCACCCTTTACCTTCATTCTATAACAAAACTCCGGTATTTCCTTACTATATTCCTGAACATGCTCAATCCTTTCAGGCCTGGGTCCCACAAGACTCATATCTCCCATTAAAATATTTACGAGCTGAGGCAGTTCATCAATACGGAACTTCCTTATTATTTTTCCGATTCGTGTTATTCTGGGGTCATCATCCGTCGCAGGTATAACAACACCTTTTTTTTCTGCATCAACCACCATACTTCTGAATTTATAAATGTTAAAAATCCTTTGATCTTTTGTACATCTTTTCTGACTAAAAAAAATCGGACCATGGTCATAGCGTTTAATAAGAATAGCCGTTATTAGCAATACTGGTGAAAACAAAATAAGAGCAAACAGAGATATCACAATATCCATCAATCTCTTAATCACCATCTGTTCAATATTAAGGCCCAAATTTCGGGAGAGAAGTAAAGGGGTATCAAACATATGCAGACTTTCCGAATTCTTGATTATTATATCTGATAGCTTAGGTATAGTATACGTGCGAATCGATCTTCCGTAACAATATTTTAATATCTTATTACGTATCTCTGTAGGAATGTCTCCAATTATAACTCCGTCATAAGCTTCTGCCTTTTTTTCTATATCTTCTAATTTATCAGAAACTGAAATCGTATCACCAATAATAAATCTATCCATTCTTGAGTAAAGTTTATCAACAAAGCCCACCATGGGCCTGTCACCATAAACCAATAGCACTTTACGGGGAGGGTATATTCTTTGGTATATATTCGTGACTATTACACTCCATATTGCAATTATTAATACTTCCACCAAAGTAAGGAGTAGCAGTGGTGCCACAGTATGTAATGCTTTAATTACCAGAGTTCCTGCAACATACATTACCACATTACTAAATAGACTGATCAGAAAGTGAGAATATATAAGAGTAAATATCTTTGAGCCTCCTATATTCATTCCCCCATAAATGTAGCTAAATATCACTAGCACAATTCCATACACACCAAACATCATCCAATTACCCAAACGGTAATATGGTATCTGCATCAAATGATTATAGTATGTATGCCAAACATAATAATACATAAACATCTCAATTAAAAACAAAACAAGACATGCAGAAATACGCACTATATGTTTGTATTGTTCTAAGTTTTTCATTAATAAGAACTCCTTCATCTCCAACATTTTAAACAGTCTGCTTTTCGCTCCTGCAAGTCCTGTCGCCAATAAAGTAAATATACAACAGCAAATAAGGTCTATCGGTATAACCCTTCATTCTACATTCCAGTTTGTAACAATAGTCTTAAAGTACAATTACTTTTCCTAGTATATCATTGAATAAAAAATTAAGCAACTTGGTAACCTTAAAATTCTATTGACAAAATTTTAATTTTTTTCCAGTCCGATAAAAAGGTTCTACACTGAATGTTGGGGTGTGCTTGAAAAGCATACTTCCAACATTCTTTTTGTTGTATTAAAACCTGCTAACAAAAGTCAAGACTTTCCTGGCAGGTTTTTAAAATTTATTCTACTTTCTTTTTTCACAACAACTAGACCAGCATAAATCCGGTCCGCAAAATTTTATGTTGATCCAGTCTTACTTTTGATACACCTCCATCACTCTTGCATAGTAAATTCGCAAGAACTTATTTAGTCCCGCTATCTTAGCTGCTCGTTTTGATTTTCATTCTCGTTCCTTCTTTAAGATAAATTCATATACTGCATCTTCTTTGGATGATTTATGCGTTTTCAAACACCACATCACTTCATAGCCAATCTTCCTTAAACTGGCCGATCCTCGTTTGGATATTTTTCTCTGCGTTCCTGTAAATTGTCCTGATTGATATGGAGGTGCATCTATCCCTGCATACGCTATCAATGCCTTTTCCATTATGAAACCTTCTTACGTCCCTAATTTCCGCAATTAGCTTTGGTGCAAGGACATTACCAACACCGCCCATCTCGCGGACTACTGGATATTCAGGCAGAAACTTTGCTAATTCCTGCATTTGTGTTAAAATTACCTTCAGAGTGTTATCGACTTCTCGTAACACCCTGGCCGCTTCTTGTACCCGCATTTTTGTCGATGGGGTACTGGATGGGACGGTAGGGATACCTTCTTTAGCCAGGGCATAAATCTTTTCTGCTTTCCCCTGATTTTGATGGTATCCCTTCTTTTTTGCCCATTTCAGATAACTGTCTATGAATTGCTCTTCCGACTGCTTTGTTACATTGTCAAAATGCCAGTATTCTTCTACAAAATCCCCCAGCTTGTCTTTTCCATTTGCTTCATTCCAGCCTTTCAGCAGACCTTTGATTCCCGGCATTGTGTAATCCAGCATGTAGGTTAGTTGCAATACACTTTCCACGCGCATTCTCATATAGTGCCGATACTGTCGTCCTAACAGTTTTAATTCCTCATAAATCCTTCCATTCGCTTCATAGTTCTTCAGCCGATACCAATGGTCGATCCCATAGTTGGAAATGGCAATTGCATCCTGTTTATCGGTTTTTACACGCCTTAATCCCCGACAACAGTACTCTTTCATCTCAAACGGATTCACAACTGATACAAAGAATCCTTTTTCCTGTAAGTAGCTTAGTACCGGAAGGTGATAAATTCCTGTAGCCTCCATAATAATCCGTACTTCGTCGTTCAGGTGAAGCAGCATAGTAGATAATTCGGAAAGTTCTCTCTCTACATGATTTACTTCAAATGGCTTACTTACAATTTCGCCATATGGCTTTAGAATACATACCGTACTTTTTTCCTTTGAAACATCAATTCCTACACTTACCATCTGTAACCTCCAAAATAAATTTGTAATTGTTTCCATCCACACTTATTACGATTCATTTTAGTTCGTTACACGAAAGCTCTTATCCGAGTCTCAACCTGCTTAAGCGAATGTACACAATAAGGGGTGGCTGACAGTTTTAATAACGGATGTGATTAATCCAAAAAACATCACGCCAGACCAACTATTCCCTTATTATAAAAAAATAAGTGTAAATGTTTAAGCATTAATGATATGCTTTAACAATTACACTTTTATGGTACTAAATACATCTACAAGAAGCCTCCTAAATACATATCCCCGACCAAAGTTCAAAGTTAACGGAGGTGACCTCTTATAGATGTACCCTAATTATAGCAAGGCTTTCTTAGACTTGGAAGATGTTTTTGTAAAAAAAGTAATTCAGGCGGACTCCTTTTTAAAGGTTTTTATTGAAACCAGACCCTCTGAGCATATCTGTCCTTGTTGTGGTTGCAAAACCAAAAGAGTTCATGACTATCGAATCCAGAAAATTGATGATACCCCTTTTCAGGGAAAAGTTGTCACTCTGGTCCTTCGCAAACGGCGTTATCTCTGTACCTCCTGCGGAAAAAGGTTTTTGGAACACTATTCTTTTCTTCCTTCCTATCATCGCAGAACTAAGAGACTGGCTTTTTATGTTATATCTCTCCTTCGACAGACATTTTCTCTCAAGCAGGCTTCACTCCTTACTGGGGTTTCTGTCTCAACGATCTGCAAACTTTTGGATACCATCCATTATGCACCCCCAGATAAGCTGCCTGAGGCTGTTTCCATTGATGAATTTAAAGGTAATGCCTCTACTGGGAAATATCAGTGTATCCTCGTTGATCCCCAAAAACACCGAATTCTGGATATCCTGCCAGACCGCACTCAGAGCCATCTGGCTGATTACTGGAGAGGCATTCCGAGAAAGGAAAGGCTGAAAGTAAAGTTCTTTGTATGTGATATGTGGCTTACCTATGTGGAGTTGGCCAGGATCTTTTTTCCCAACGCAAAGATTATCGTAGGCAAATATCATTTCATCCGCCAGGTCACATGGGCTATTGAAAACGTTCGTAAACGGCTCCAGAAATCCATGCCGGCTTCTCTCCGAAAATACTATAAACGGAGCCGGAAGTTAATTCTGCCCCGCTATAAAAAGCTGAAAGATGAGAACAAACAGGCCTGTGATCTAATGCTCCAGTATAATGATGACCTACGGCTAGCTCATATGATGAAAGAATGGTTTTATGACATCTGCCAAATGGAGTCCAATCGTTGCCAACAACGAGAATTCGATGAGTGAATTTCTAATGCAAGAGGATGCGGTATTAGGGAATTCGAGAAATGTGCGAAAACGTTCCAGTCCTGGAGAAAAGAAATTTAAAATGCCTTTAAATACGGCATTACCAACGGTGTTACCGAGGGATTCAATAATAAGATTAAAGTATTAAAACGAAGTTCTTATGCGATCCGGAACTTCAACCGGTTTAGGACCCGGATACTTCATTGTACATCATAGAAAAAACGGTCGGGATATGGAGGTATATTTGGCATGCAAAAAACAGCATACAGTAGAATGAACCATCAAAATAGTTCTAAACGCAAGAAGGGAGCGGGATTCAAAGAATCCCACCCCACTATTGACAAAGAGCCAAAATTTCAAGAGCCAACAAAATCCTATCGAATTCGTTGACTCTTGAATTTAATTGACCACACTTTCCATTGATAAAGCAGAACTCATTCCCAGCAACAGCCAGAAAAACGGAGTTACCGTAGGCACATTAAGGTTCACCAAAGCTTGAGTACTGTAGCAAGTTACCGCAAAGGCCATTGCAATCATATATGGGTTCTTATTTCTACAACTAAAACATCTTTTTATATAAGATAAGAGAAATGTCACATAGGAAACTAAACCAATAATTCCGGTTGTGAGTAGAAACTGCAGGTATTCATTATGAGCAGCATCAAAAGTCTCATTATATGGATTATTATAGGTCTTGTGCATTAACAGCATCTTAAAGGTCTCTGGACCGTATCCCACCAGTTTTTTCCACGGAGAAAATTCAGAAAATCGTTCCATCGCATTTCTCCAAATATATCCTCTATGAGTTCCCCATTCATCATTGAATATAAGATAATTTCCAAGTGAACCATATCTTTGTATATTTCCTGATACATTACAGTCATATAAAACATATATCACCAGGAGAACCATTAGCGCAATCAGTATTAACCACATATACTGAAACCTTTTTCCACACTCTCTCGTCTCTGATTCTAAACAGCTTTTATGTTTCAGTACATACCAAAGGCCAGCCAGACCCCAAAGCCCAACAATCAAATATAATAATGCTCCAGAATCAGCAATAATATTAAATACACTATCGATTCCCAACACAATATCTTTAAAATAAACATTAATCCAGGAAATTATTTTAACTACAGAAAGAAAAGTAGCCAAGACTACCAAATATCTTCTGATTCCATTTTTATTGGAAAACAAATATAAAGGCAAAAAACCAAATAAGGCAGCAAGAGAAATGTATGCATTATCACTGACTCCCATAATAATAGCAAAGAAACTAATGACCATACAAAAGTAATAATAAAATTTCTTCTTACCATTGCTCACTGAAAAAAGAACAGAACTCATAGCCATGACCATACCCACATAAGCAGTGTAAGTATTAATATTCCCTATAGTGGATGTAAATATGTTTTTTTGTTCAACCACCACATCCACTCTGAAGCGAAAAATATCCATTTGGAAGTAATCAGTGATGCCAAACAAACACACGAACATTCCTACCAGAAGCATTCCATCAATATAAAAACTTCTATATATCCAAAATCTGCTCACCAGAAAATAAGACAGCACATATAAACTTAAGAGAAACAGTCCAGTATATCTCCCTTCATTTCCCCAAAATGATTCATATAAATAGCTAGAAGTAAATGTAGATATTGCTGCAACTAAAAGAAAAATCAGAATAGAGTAATCAGCCACTGTCATCTTCTTTACAATGTCTTTTACTGAAAATCCTTTAAAAATAAAATATGCAAAAGATAACACAATCAGTAATAATGTGCAAATCCAGTAAAAAAAATATTTTGTGGACAGCATATCAAAATATCGATTTCTAAAAACTATTGGAAATCCCAGCCCAATCAGCAATACATATATTCCCAGAATTTTTGATAAAAAAGAGTTTTTTTCACCACTCCCGTTCTCTGCCATCTTCCATCCTTTCATTAATTCCGTTTTTTAATATTCCGTTTATCTTTCCATATAACGAATTAAGGCGAGACTCCTAAGAATCTCACCTTAAATTCATTATGAAACTAAATTTCAAAAAACATAATCTACATTATTTCAAAGTAATATCTACAATATCTCCACTCTTCACATTGATGATATAATCTTCTCCATCTTTTGCATTCTTAGAATTCTGAATTGCACCAGATGTGTTAATTACATAAACCTTATCATAATCAACTTCAGTAGTATCGATTGTCCATGTTGTTTCATCTTTCTTCGTATCTTTAACGCCATCGCCGCAGTATTCTTCAATAAATTCTTCAGCTGTCATACGAGCATAAACATTTTCCTTGCCTGCTACTTCTGTTTCTGTTACAATTGCGTACTTATCATCTCTGTCAGCCTTAAGCAACATACCGCCAACATAAATCTTCTTGTCATCTACGCCATGTGTACCAGCACCTCTTGCAGATCCAGACTTACGGAAATTAAATGTGAACTTATCACCATCAAGATCAATGATCTGTCTTCCAGTCTTCATAGCTCCATCAGAATCTCCGTCTCCGAAGTAGTATACATTGTAACCTTCATTTAACCACTCACCAATGTGAGCTAAGAAATCATCTTCACTATCAATTTCACGGTTATCTTCGTCTGTGCCTTTAATATCAAAAATCTTTCTGGATGAAGTACCATCTAAATCAACGAGAATCAGTCCAGATTTCATCTTTCCTTTTGCATCAAACGCGTATCTCTTGCCGTTGATTTCCTTGATTTCACTTGCATATAAAGAGCCCTTACCATCCGCATAGTACCAGCCTTCTTTATCATCATCGTAATCTTTTTTGTTGAGTCTTTCATCAGGAACTGTACGGAACCATCCCTTAGAAACCATCTGTCCTTCTTCAGGGCTGCGATAGTATCTCCATTCACTAGCACTAGCAACTGGATTACCAGAAGCGTCACTTGGTGTAGCATCTTCTTCTGTAGCCCACTCTGCATTCATTCTACCATGCTCATCAAAGCCATATCTAGCTCCGTTGATAGAAACTCTATCTTTTGCTCTTTCCTTTTTACCATTACTCTTAAAGTAGAACCAACGTGTCTGATCCTCATCATCAAAAACATTTTTGCTGGAAGTCATTGGAGAATTATCATCTCCATCATAATCAGCATCAACAATCTCAAGGAATCTCCAGCCTACAACCTGTGCTCCGTCATTTTCATCGCCACAATAATACATTGCTGTATCTTCTTTCCATGCATCATCGTCGCTAACTCTCAAGCCATCTTCGCCAATCCAGCCAAACTGCATCCGGCCTTCCTCATCAAAGGTGTATTTCTTTCCATTGATAGTCTTAAAGGAAGGTTTTTCGCCGTTGCCTTCATAAGCTTTACCATTGGCACCAAAATAATACCAAATTGTTGCAGGCTCATCTTCTCCATCATAATCTTCATTTTCGACAGAAACCCAAGTATTAGCAACCATAGCACCATTTACATCAACGTAATAGTAGCTGTCATTGTAATCAACAATAAGGTCAGTAGCCATTTCGCCATCTTCGTCCAGATAGAACCAATTCTCTCCTGATTTAGCCCATGTGTCTGTTACGGCATCGCCATCCTTGTCATAATACACCCATGTACCATTCTCTTCCGCCCAGCCAGTAGCTGCGAAAGAAGACATGGAAGCACCTAATGCCAGCAGTGCTGCTGTTGATAATACAGCAACTAATTTTGTCTGCTTTCTCATAATTAATGCACTCTCCTTTTTTCTTTTTGAAATATTTTTTCTGAAATTCCTAATTGCATTACGAGGTAATTATACTTCCTATATTGGAAATAATCAATACTTTTTTTACTTTTTTTGAATATTCTTCAAAAAATAAAAAATATTTACATTTCCGGAAGAAGCTCTCAACTCCTCCATCACATGGAACAGTATAATACATTTTTTAGCAAAATGCTATAACATTTATCTGTTCATTTTCTTACAGAATTATTACGAAAGACTCTTCTTTCCCTATTTATATAGTAACATATTTAAAATACTCTTCTCAAACCTCCTTAAACACATAATCTCCGCATTGCGTCCCCACCATTTTAATGATATAATGTTCACAATATATTTAATATCGATATTTTTGAACGCCTTTTTATTATCTACAAACCACACGGAGGTCATAAAATTATGGATCGTAACGTCATTATCTGCCGTTCAATTCTGGAAAATCCGGCTGTAACGCAAAGAGATTTATCAAAGGAACTCAGTGTATCCCTGGGAACCGTTAATAACTTAATGAAAGAATGCATAGAAAAAAATTACTTTGTAATTGAAAGTAAAAACGACTCCTACACTCTTCTCCCAGCAGGCCAGGCTCTATTAGACAGGCACAAGGTTGACGGAGCCCTCATCATAGCCGCAGGCTTTGGCTCCCGCTTCGTTCCCCTGACCTTTGAAACCCCGAAAGGTCTTTTAGAAGTAATAGGCGAGCGCATGATCGAGCGTCAGATCCGTCAGCTTCACGAAGTGGGAATCACAGACATCACCATTGTAGTCGGCTACTTAAAAGAAAAGTTTGAATACCTCATCGACAAATACCATGTAAAACTCCTCTACAACCCAGAGTACTCTCACAAAAACACCCTGACTACCATCTACCACGCCAGAGAAGTCCTCCGGGGCCGGAACATGTACGTGCTTTCCTCTGACAACTGGATGCGCCACAATATGTACCACGCCTATGAAGGCGGCGCCTGGTATTCTTCTTCTTATATGGAAGGGGAAACTTCCGAATGGTGTCTGGACTATAATAAAAAAGGCCGGATTCTGAATGTATCCGTAGGCGGCTGCGACCAATGGGTCATGTACGGGCCCGTATTTTTCTCCAAATCCTTTTCAGAACAATTCCTCCCGGTCCTAGAGGCATATTATAACCTCCCCGGAACCGAACCTTTTTACTGGGAAAATGTTTTTATGGAAATGTTATCCGGCGAAGCCGCCAGAAAACTTCCCCAGTTACCAGAGGCCAACCTTGAACCAGAGATGTTCATAAACCGCAGACCTGCCCATGAAGTTTATGAATTTGAAAACCTGGAAGAACTGCGCCGTTTTGATATAAAATACCAGCACACCTCTGACAATCAGGCCATGAAGCTGATTTCCCAGGTGTTCCATGTAAAGGAATCTGAAATTACAGAAATCCAATGCTTAAAATCCGGGATGACTAACAAATCTTTCCTATTTAAAATAAAAGACTGCCGTTATATCTGCCGCATCCCAGGTCCAGGAACAGATCTTTTAATTAACAGGAAGGAGGAAAAAGCTGTTTACGATGCTTTGGCCGGATATGGTATTTCAGAAAATGTGATTTATTTTGATGGAGAAACAGGATATAAAATCTCAGAGTTTTATGAAGGTGCTCATAATGCAGACCCTCATAACCAGGAAGAAATCGCTCTTTGCATGGATATTGTCCGTAAACTCCATCAGTCCGGACTTAAGGTGGATCACTCATTTGATATCAGGGAACGGATCGATTTTTACGAAAACCTGTGCATGACTTATGGGGATACCTTATTTGAGGATTACAACCATGTCCGCAAACAGATGGTTGAGCTATTAGATAAACTGGATTCCTTAAACCATGAAAAGGTGCTCTCCCACATTGATCCTAACGTGGATAATCTTTTAATTCTGCCCTCAGGTGATATCCGGCTGATTGACTGGGAATATGCAGGCATGTGTGATCCTCTTATGGATATTTCCATGTGTGCAATTTATTCCTACTATACTCAGGAAGAAACAGACGGCCTTATGGAAATCTATCTGAAGAGGAAGCCTACCGGTGAGGAACGGTTTACCGTTTACGCCTATATGGCCCTGGGCGGTTTTTTATGGGCTCTTTGGGCAGTTTATAAAGCTTCTCTTGGGGAGGAGTTTGGTGAGTACACCATCATCATGTACCGATATGCTAAGAATTATTATAAGAAATGTATGGAGATTACTGATATGTGATGTTTAAGGGAGAATGTGCTTCCTGCAGCAACTTAGCCGGTATTTTACCGGCTTAGTTAAGCTGTTGTTTCATAAAATCAATATTTCCTATCATGATATCGAGTTTTTTGCCGATGTCATTTTCGAGAAGCCACTGTATTCTTAACTCCACCTCTATAAATTTGTCGAATGTCTTACCTGTTTCCTGAATTTCTTCCCTCACTTCTTCCGCAATCATTTCTAAATCTCTTTTTTCCAGCATAGTCTGTATCTCCTCTTCCCTGATACCTCTAGTTGGCACATTATCCTCACATTGATAACACAACAAATTCTTTACTCCGTCAATCCTCCCCCCTTTCCATTTATAACCATTTTACATACCCACCCCAATCACCATAACCACCCTCATAAAATTTCCAATATATGATTTCTTTGGAAAAATGTCCACAAATCGTAATAAATTATTTATGCATTCCGCCCCATACTATGCTATAATTACCATATATATGAATAAAGCTTAGCTGGAACAGGAGGAGAAAAACTGCATGCGATACGGAAAAAAAGCGGCTGCGCTGCTGCTGACAGGACTGATCGGGACCGCCACTCTCATACCGACCCACACGGTCTGGGCAGCTACGGGCTGGGTTTCGGAGGGCTCCAGTTGGAAATACATAGATCAGGATGGCTCAGTCCATAAAGGCTGGGTAAAAACTTCTGACGGAACATTTTACTTTCTGGATCTTTCCACTGGCTACATGGCAACAGGCTGGAAGCAGATCAATGGAAAGTGGTATTATTTTCATTCCAACGGCGCCATGGCTACCAAATGGGTTCAGGTAGGAGGAAAGTATTATTACCTCATGGATGATACCGGTGTTCTGGTAAATGGATGGTTAAAGATCGGAAACGATTATTATTATATGAAGGGCGACGGCTCCATGTCCACCGGATGGCGGGAGATGGATGGCGGCTGGTATTATTTTAAGGAAAACGGAAAGTGTACCCTTGGCTGGGGACAGGTTGGAAATGACTGGTTTTATTTCAACTCCGACGGAAAGATGGCTACCGGCTGGAAACAGGTGGACAGCGCCTATTACTATTTAAATTCTGATACCAACTCTGTGCTTGGACGGATGATGACTGGCTGGCTCAGTGATGGAACCAACAAATACTATATGGACAGCAGCGGTAAAATGGCTCATGGCTGGAAGCAGATCGAAGGCTCCTGGCATTATTTCAACGAATCCGGGCACATGATGACAGGTTGGATACAGCTTTCCGGAGTTTATTACTACCTCGATCCATCTAGCGGCAAGATGGCAGCCAACACCACTCTTACTATTGACGGAAAGAATTATACGTTTGCCTCCAACGGGGCTTACCAGGAAAATGGCTCTGGTACTCCTTCTGCAAATACGGACGTCAGCGCTCCGGGAGAGACATCTTCAGGAAATACAACTCCCGGCGGAAGCGGCAGTTCTACTCCATCAGGCTCCAGCGGACCAGGAGGTTCCTCCTCTGGCGGAAATGATTTAAGCGGCGCTCCCGGCAGCTCCTCCAGTGATGTTCCCGGCAGTCCTTCCGGCTCCTCCGGCAGCGGAGTATACCAATTGGAGCCTGGACTTACAACGGGACCTGGCTGATAAGGTTATTTTGTTTCTGTGTGGGCATCCGCACCTTGGCGCGGATGTCCATTTTTTACGCAGACATAAGAGATACTCATGATTCCATAAAACAAGAAGGATAAGGAGGAAACTATTTTGAGACACAAAAAGGTTTGCAGGCAGTTGGCTGCAGCGCTATTATGTGCCGTTATGGGGATGAGCTCAGGGCTTTTCCCGGTCATGACTTCCCAGGCGGCGGGATACGAAAAAGTAAACGGGTATTATCAGATGAGGGACGGCACAGTGATCAAGGAAGCCATTGCCAGGGGGATTGATGTTTCCAGATGGCAGGGGAATGTAAACTGGCAGGCTGTGGCGGCAGATGATGTCAGCTTTGTTATGCTGGGAGCCAGATCCAGGGGCGTGACTGATCCTTATTTTCATACCAATGTCCAGGGGGCAACAGCCGCAGGGCTGAAGGTGGGAGCTTATATTTATTCTTTAGCTACCACTCCCGACATGGCCAGGGAAGAGGCGGATTTTATGCTGAATCTGCTGAAGGATTATCCTATTTCATTCCCAATTGCATTTGATGCGGAAGACAACGCCACCCTTGGCACTCTTTCTCCTTCCAAGGTCAGCGAGGTAATCAATGCATTTTGCAAGCGGGTGGAAGAAGCCGGATATTATCCTATTGTTTATGCCAACGATTACTGGCTGTCAAATAAAATTGATTTGTCTACCATGAAATATGATGTGTGGGTGGCCAGATATGAGGCGAAGCATGTTTATCCCGATCCTGTTATGTGGCAGGTTACCAGCACCGGTTCCATTAACGGAATCAATGGAAATGTTGATATTGACTTTCTCTATAAGGACCTGACTCCAAGGCTTCCGGGAAATATGTGGAGAACCATTGGAGGAAAGACTTATTATTATCAGAATTACTCCATGCAAAAGGATACCTGGATCAATGACGGTACCGGCTGGTTTTATATGAATGAAGAGGGACTGACCATGAAGGGCTGGCTGGATAAATCCGGGCTCCGGTATTTCCTCAATGAAACCACCGGCCGGATGGATACAGGCTGGAAGCTGTTAGATGGAAAATGGTATTTCTTCAACGCAGGCGGCTCCATGAATACGGGCTGGCTCTCAGAGGGCGGACAGAAGTATTATTTGAGTTCTGACGGCACCATGGCAACAGGCTGGCAGGACTTAAACGGCCAGTATTACTATTTAGATCCCTCCTCCGGTCAAATGGCAACAGGCTGGAAGGACATCAACGGAAAACGGTATTTCCTTCAGGACAGCGGTGTCATGGCTACGGGCTGGGTGGATCACAACGGTTCCCGCTATTATTTAAACAATGACGGTTCCATGGCTACGGGCTGGCATTCTGACGGCGCTTCCAGATATTATCTGGGCGAAAACGGTGCTGTTTCTACGGGCTGGAAGCAGCTTGACAATGACTGGTACTTCTTTAATCCAAACGGAGCCACAGCATCTGGCTGGGTAAATCCGGACGGAAGCTGGTATTACATAGGAACAGACGGGAAAATGCAGACCGGCTGGCTGGAAGAGCGGGGAGCAAAATATTATTTAAGCAATTCCTCCGGTAAAATGACCGTAGGCTGGAGACAGGTGGACGGAAGCTGGTATTATTTCGGTGAAAGCGGTTCTATGGTGACTGGTATGACCCAGGTCGATGGTCAGCAGTATTATTTGAATCCGTCTGACGGAAAGATGGCGGCATCCACGGTATTCACTTTAGACGGAGTTTCCTATACCGCTGATTCAAACGGCGTCTGCACCCTGACCCCGGAAGCGGCTCCAGAACAGACGGAGCAGAGTACCCAGGGAGATCAGAATACTCCGGCGGCTACCGATTCTCCGGCACAAGATTCAAATACAAATCCTACAAAGGAAATCGGGCCTGGAATCCGCTGATAAGCGGCTTGGCAAAACAGCTTTAAAAGAAATTTTAAAACAATGAATAAGGTACCTTGATTGGCCTGTAAAAGCCTTTCAAGGTACCTTTTTATGATGAATTTATTCTTTGAAATTTTTCGTTTCTCCCACAATATAGATGGGCCTGTCCTTCAGTTCTGCAAACAATATGGCAATGTAATTGCCGATCACTCCCACGATCAGGAACAAAACCGCAAACATAAAGCAGATCAGCACAATGGTGGTGGCATAGCCGTTTGGTGTTCCCACCCTGGCCCAGCTCCATATGGTGTAGATCATCATCAGGACGCCCAAAAGTCCGGCTCCGGCTCCGGCGTAAATTCCCAGCTTTAAAGGGAGGTTGGAAAAGCACATGATGGTATTTAAGGAAAGGGTAATCAGTTTCTTTATGCTGTATTTGCTCTCTCCCGCCACTCTGGTTCCGGCTTCATATTCAATAGTGGTCCGGTTAAAACCAATGCTTTGTACATAGCCCCGCAGAAAACGGACCTTTTCTCTATAACTTTCTTTTAATACCTTTGCAGCTCTTCCGGATACGGCAAAGAAATCGGAGGCGTTTGGTTCAAATTTTACATCAGAAAGCAGGTTGATTAAATGATAAAAGGCAGAGGAAGCCAGGTTCTTAAACCATCCGGCTGACTCATTTTTCGTCCGCACCATGTTTATGACATCATAGCCTGCTTCGAATTTTTCAAGGATTTGGGACAGATATTCCGGCGGGTGCTGAAGGTCTGCATCCATGCAGACAATTCCGTCACCGCTGCTGTAGTCCAGTCCTGCAATCATGGCGGCTTCGTGGCCAAAGTTTCTGGAAAAGCTGATGACCTTTACATGTTCATCCCGGCCAGCCAGAAGGTCAAGGACCCTCATGGTGCCATCCTGGCTTCCGTCATTTATAAAAATCAGCTCATAGCTCCAGGGGAGTTTCTTTAAAATTCCGGCTGTTTCCTCATAAAATTGTTCCAAGGCCATTTCCTCATTGTAGCAGGATACAACGACTGACAATGTTTTTCCCATATGTTCTGTACTCCTCATGCTATTGCTGTTCCTCTGCTTCCTTTTTTAAATAATATTGTTCAAATTCTTTCGATGCCTGGACCGATACCTGGCTGTGCTCTCCCTTTACATCTACTGCTGCCAGAAGGTTTCCCTTCTCATAGCACACCGGAACCAGCTTTCCCCATTCAATCAAGTCTTTTACCAGGGTGTAGGAACGCAGGTCCTCCCCTGTATAGCCTGCCTGGACATAGACGTAATCAGTTTTCGCATAATCCATGAACTCCACAAAATAATCCATTTTCTTGACCAGAACCACATTTCCCCATACTCCTGTAATATCATCATATGACTGAGCGCTGCAGGGGAAAGACAATACCTGGGGATGATCTCCTACGGCGATGAGCCGTGTCCGGGGATCAGAGGCCAGAATATCCCAAATCCTTTCATTTCCTTTGAAAGCCATGTCCTGTCTGGCCGCTTCCTGGTGGTTATAATACCCTTTATGACGGAAGGAGGGAGGAGAAAATCCAACGCTCCAGCTCCAATTTGTCATAGAAGTGACGAACAGGGAAAAGAGGAAAATTCCGGTTCCGGCTCCAACCGCCGCCTTCCATACCGCTTTCTCTCCTGTGTCTGAAGCGGTTTTCAGTACATAGACCGCTGTAAGCACATAAAAAAGCATAAAGTAATTTCCATCTACCTGATTAAGCATGACCAGACTCACAAGGTTCACCAGCAGAAATGGGATATACACCATTGCCAGCAGGACGGATAGGTTCCGGTTATTGGTTCTATCCACATCTTTGCCGTAAAAACGGCTGATAATCCACAAAAGGAACAGGAAATACAGCACAAATCCACCCCAGGCCAGAATTACATGGTCCATATCCCTGCCTGCGGGGGAAAGGAAGAAACCATAAATTCGTTTTGCCAGGTGGAGGGCTTGATCTTTTATGGACCCGGTTGGAGCAGAATTAGGTATGGTATTGACTTCAAAGGGGTATTTCATCTGGAATCCAAGCTTTGTCAGCAGGGAGGAAAATACGGAAGTAAGGGGCAGACCTGTAATCACTATGGTTCTTGCCCATATTCCTGCCAGTGCCAATACCGAAGCGGCCAGAACTGCCAGGGAGCCTGTGTTTTGGGTTCTTGATTTCAGCTGAGGAAGGAAGCCCTTTCCGAGAATATATAGAAGGGTCATTCCAAAAACAGCGGTGGAAAAGACCAGGGCTGTGGGTTTTAAGGTCAGACTGAGCAAAAAGGCAGAAATTCCATAACACAAATATCGCCAGGACCGGGGGCCTGCTTTGATGTAGTAAAGAAGATAGTAAATCATAATCTCCTGGATGAGAAGAGTCATCACATCACTTTTAGCAGTCACCGCCATGTTCATGATTCCAGGGGTTGCGGAAAGCAAGGCTGCCAGAAAAACTGACCGTTCCCGGTCTATATAAAGCCGCCCTATCCGAAAGCCCATATAGAGGACACCTACTGCCAGCCACAGGTTGACGGAGGTTAAAAAGCTGTAGGATGGAAGCAGGGATAATGGCAGGTTCAGGACTTCAAAGCCTTTGGAATAGGTATAGACAATCCCAATTGTTCCCATGTTTTCGTAGATTCCACGGCCATTATTCAGGACGTATCCTGATCTGACACCGTACCACAGGCTATCGTAATCCACAGAGATATTAAGCCGGCCGGCTTGAAGGCATATCATCGCCATGACAAAAGCCAGAAGAATAATTTCCTTGTGATTCCAGGGGTGCTTTTCCGCCTCTACCGCTTCCTGCGGTTGATTTCTGCTGGAATGAAGTTTCCAGGCAATCATTACTGCTGCCCCGCTGATTAAGACAAATCCGGTCAGGTAGGGAATGCTTCCAATGCCCAAAGCGGACATGAGGCAGAAAACAGCAATGAGAAAGGCGGAGCCTGTGAGAAAATCGGCATCTATTCCGTCTTCTTCCGGAAGCTTCCACAAAACAGTTCTTAAAAACCTGCCTGCAAATACGAGATAAGCCATATACAGGCCGGAAACCAGAACCGGAAAGAAAACCTGATGGGCCCATAAAAAGATTGACAGGAGAAGGGTTGCTGCCCCTATTCTCTGCCGCCTTCCGGGAATCAGGAGGCCAAAAGCACAGAAGGCAGCCAACAGTCCTGCTGTCTCTGCCAACATGGTTCTATATTCATTCTGGTTCATGATCCACTGGAAGGTCTCCTGATGGAGGAGACCTTTCAGAGAATGCAGGATTCCTGCTGCAAAAACCAGCAAAAACAGCCAAATCCCATATCTCCCCTTTTGTGCTTGCTTCATAAAAACCTCCGGATGTCATTTTTCCTTTGTAAAATCACTTCGGAAAATACTGTATCCATTTTCTTTTAATATTGTCAAAGCGCTCCTCACCTTGGCACCGCTGTCCGGTCTGGAAGGGCGGTATTCAAAGCTACCCTTCAGCTGCTCGTCTGTGTATTGTTCAAAATTCAGGGCTATTTCTGCCCGTCTTTCAAAGCTGTCCTTGCGGTAAGGCGCCTTTTTTATTTCCTCATAGGTGGTGTAACCATTTCCCGCCAGGAACAGCACACAGGCTCCAACAGCGGCCAGCCGCACTGCAAGCCTGCTTTTTATCCTTTTCTTCTTCATCAAAAGGGCAAAGGTGAGCAGGATTCCCACTATTCCGGTCTGGAACTGAAGGGCATACCGGGAGCTGATTCCATAATTCTCCTGAAGGAATATCCATCTGGAAACCATAATGAGCACATGGTTCATTCCTCCTGATGCCATGAGCATAAGAGGAAGGATAGAGTCTTTATAGAGCTTGTATTTCATATAAAGCCACAAGGCCAGAAGATACAGAGCCATCACAAGAAGACCGAGAATTAGAAATGGGGCGTTGCTGGAAAAAATATTCTCTGCCGCTTCTCCGCCTATGACCATGGAAGAAAAAGATTTCACCAGAAAACGGACGAAGAAACCAGGTGTATCTATTAGCTGAGTGAGCAGGGATACCTCTGCCGGAGCGGCGTGATCCTCTATTGCATAGGAATTGCTCCACATATACAGTAGAAATGGCACCAGCGCACTGAAACCATAAATGCCGTACTTTGTCCTTTCTCCCTTCTTTGCCAGGAAAAACAGGAAACCGCAGGCCAGAACCACAGTTGCTGAATATACGGCGCAGTAAGGGCCTGCCACCAAAAGGGTGGTAAAAAAGGGGAGAAGGATCAGCTTTATCTGATCACGGGGCCACTCCTCTTCATTCCAGCTTCGGTCCAAGAGTTCATAATGGTAGTAAAAGCAGACAAAGGACAGAAAGTGTGCCCAGCCGCTTCCGTTGGTCAGCATTTCCCATTTGTTGAGGCTGAAAACCACTGCCGTTAAGACAATAGTCCAGATGAGAGAAAGCCTTTTTCTAAGGCAGTATTTCGTCAGAACCATCCCGGAAAGTCCCAGGGCCAAAACTCCCAGCACCCGGTCAAACATGGTAGAATAGCTGAAAAGAGCCACATTGATAATTCTTCCCAGGTAATTGACGGGAATTCTCGTAAAGATGTCAGGCACAAAAAATTTGGCAGGATTCCATACGTCAGGCAGATAACTGTTTACCAGACGTACGTAATCGGTGTAGATTCCCTCGCTGGTAGATGCAAAAATATACCAGAGACAGAAAAACGTTCCTAAAACAGGAAATAAGTAATACAAGTAACTGCGTTTCATAAATTCCTCCCTGCCGCTTAATCTGCGGTTATTTCAGCAACCACAGCAAGGTGCTTTTCTCCTCTTTGTTCTGATGCACTTTCATAATAAAAGTTGCATTCAAAGTCCAGTTCCTTGATCTGGGAAGGCTCTCCGGTGATCTCAGCGGTCACAGTGGGGGCGACCATGGGGATGATCTGCTTTTCTTTTCCATTTATGGTCACAGTGATGGTTTCCAAGCCTGTAATAGTTCCGGGATAATAGAATTTCAGACCGATCTTCCCTTCTTTTCCCGTCATGACCCGGATTCTGGCGCTTTCATCCAGCCAGCCGTCGTCATAGCAGCCATATACCGGCTCTAATTTGATCCGTTTTACAAAATCCGTTATATCCTGGAACCGGTTATGGGCCGGCTCCTCTCTCAAAATAAGCATGTTGGGCTTCACCAGTCCGATGTCGTGAATGGAATCAATGAAGTAGACCTCTGTACCTTCTGCCTTTCGTTTCTTATCAAAGGTTTTAAAGAAGGTCTGGGCTGTAAAATCGCTCATTTCATAGGAATTTCCGATCATATAAATCTTTTTTCCAAATATGCCCTCCTGATACTTCCCATAGGTTTCTTCTGCAAGGGAATTATACCGGAGCTGATTGGGCCAGTAATACAGGTTTTCGTATTTTTCCCGGTAAAAGCTTTCAACCGGAAGCATGATAAGTCCGTAAATCAGGAACAGGCCGCAGTAAAGAAGGGGCCAGGAAATGCGGACTCCCGTTTCCTGTTTGGGGGCTGCGATCCCGCACATATAGGCGGCCAGAAGCCACGCCCCTGTCATGGATACATAGATCCATCTGGTTTCCACCCGGATGGTGACACTGGAGGAGCCGATGCACAAAGCGATGAACAGCAAAAACAGACCGATAACGGGAAGGCGTTTTTTTAATGCTTCCTTCTCTTTTAAAAGCCTGACCAGGAAAATCACGGTCATTGCAAGCAGAAACAGGTCTGAAGCTATGACAAAAACCCGGACCCAGGCAGGGGAAGCACCCCAGCTTAAACCGCTTAAATGATCGGGGCCTGCATTGATTCCAAAGATATAAAGCACCTGGCTGAAGGCATAACGGAAGGTATCCGAAATTCCGAAGGTATCCGCTACATTGGTCCCTCCGGTTCCTGCAGGGGATATGGTTCCGATGGTGAAAAGGCGGATAGCCTGGACAGCCAGAAATGCGGCAGTCACATGAAGCCAGGGCTGTCTGCGCTTTTCCTTTTTCATGAGAAAGGCTCCGTAAAACAAAACCAGCAGTGCCATATACCGTTCGTGGATGAAGCAGACGGAAAAATACAGAACCGATGCCCAGGGCAAAAGCCTCTTTGTCTCTTCTCCCGACATATAGCGGTAGAGACAGTAAAGGATTCCTATGGCAGCCCATAAGGCCAGGCTTTCCATAAGGCCGTAGACCTGGCTGATCTGGTAGTAGGACATTCTGGAAAGCAGATATAAAATACCGCACAAAAATCCCACCGGCCACCGGTCTGACAAACGCTTTCCAAAACGGTAAACCGTGTAGGCGATGCAGGTGTTGAGCAAAATATTAATGGGGACGAACCAGCCGATTCGGCTTCCGGTTACCATAAGCTCCAGCCAGGCTGCCAGATAGTAAACAAAGCGGAATCTGGTGCTTCCCAGGGGGAATACGAACTGGGCAAAGGACTGCTCTCCGTAGCAAGACCACAGGTAAAGGTCGTCCATATAAAGTCCTTTGATTTCAATTCCCCTGTTTATGAAAAAAGCGAAGACCAGCAAAAGTGCGGCGGCAATCAGCTCATTTTTCCATTGTTTTTCTCCCATCTCTCTCTGATCTCCTTTCCCGGGGTGGTCCATTTCTTAGAAAAAGCGTTCTTCCAGCATCAGGCACAAGGTATGGTAGACAGGGAGGTGAAGCTCCTGTATCTTAAACACCTCTGTTTCCGGAACACTGATGGTCACGTCTGCTGCTGCTTTTAAAAACCCTCCCTTTTGACCGGTCAGGCCGATGGTCTTCATGCCAAGAGCTTTTGCTGCTGCCACGGCATACATGACATTTTTAGAATTTCCGGAGGTGGAAATACCTAAAAATACATCCCCCTTTTTCCCGTATCCATAGGTCTGCTGGGCATAAATCAGATTTCCGTCTACATCGTTTAAATATGCGGTGGAAAGACCCGGATGGTTGCTCAGGGAAATAGCCGGCAGTCCGCCCTGAAGCTTCTGGGCTAACTCCTCTCCCCTCTCCGGATCGGCCTCATAAAGAGCCTTTGCAAATTCCTCCGAAACCTGGCGGCGCTTTACAAAGCCTTTCATCAGCTCTCCTACGATATGTTCCGCATCGGCGCAGCTTCCTCCATTTCCGGCCACCAAAAGCTTTCCGCCGTTTTCATAGCATTGTTCCAAAATTTCATAGGCTGCCCGTAACTGGGGCTTTACTTCCTCCAATATGGGATAACGGTCCGCTAATTCATCTAAGTATTTCATAGGATCCATTTTTTCACTCTCCTTCTCTCGTCAGTATCCAGTCCACCGCCTCTTTCATAGTGGGGGCATAGGCATCCAAGGATTCTTTTTTCTCTTCCCCGGTCATGGCTTCATATAGTTCCCTGCCGTATCCGGTTCCCACTAAAATTCCCTTTACTCCATAACGCCTTCCGGCTTTTGTATCCAGAATTTTGTCACCGATCATGTAAGAATGAGCCTTATCCACTTGAAAAAATGCTTCAGCCATTTCAAACATTCCTGTTTCCGGCTTCCGGCAATGGCATTCTTTTTTATATTCGCCGATTCCGTGGACCGGATGATGGGGACAGTAGAAAAAGCGGTCAATTTCCGCACCTTTTTCAGAAAGAAGGCTGTTTAAGTATTGATGAAGGGATACGACATCCTCTTCTTTATAATACCCTCTTGCCACACCTGCCTGATTGGTCACCACCACCAGCTTAAAGTTGTGATCCTTAAGCCTTTTTAATTCCTCCGCCACATCTGGAAGAAGGACCAGGTCTGAATGGCGGTATAAGTATTCCACTTCCTCATTGATGGTGCCGTCCCGGTCTAAAAATACGATTTTATCCATGTTTTTCACTTTCTTGCCCTGAATTTTGGGCATAAAGATATGCCCGGAGGGCGCTTCCTCTTTATAATTGAAAGCGGTATTCTCCGTCCGGAATGGCAACCTTGATCTCCTGGTAATCCCACCGTTTTTCATCGGTGATCCATGCCTGGGCTCCACGCAGTTCAAAGTTCCAGTCTGTCAATTGGCCGCCTGCAGCTTCCAGACGGGCCGCTACTTTATGGCGCACGTTATAAGGGCAGTAGATCAGAAGGTATCCGCCTCCTCCGGCTCCTAAAAGCTTGCCTCCCAAGGCTCCTGCTTTCAGCGCCTCTTCGTAAAGCTCATCGATCTGGGGAGTGGTAATCTTGCTGCTCATTCGCTTTTTGCTCTTCCAGCCGTAATCCAAAAGCTTTCCAAAACCGTATAGGTTTCCTCTTAAAAGTTCATCTTTCATGGCATAGGCCAGGGCCTTTACCTCGCACATGGCATCAAAGGGATCTTTCTTTTCGTAATTTTTCACCTGGTCCTTGATGATGTTGGCGGAAACGTGGATGTTTCCGGTGTAGCAGAGCAGCAAGTTGTATTGCAGCTCGTGAATGATCTCTTTTTTGATCCGGAGGGGATTGACTACCACATTATTGCGTCCGTGGAATTCGATGAAATTAAAGCCTCCGAAGGTTGCGGCATACTGGTCCTGGTATCCGCCGTCGATCTTTAAATCCTCCCGCTCCACCTTATAGGCCAAATCTGCCATGGCGTAGGCGTCCAGCTCTATACCCTTCCATTTTGCCATGGCTGTCAAAAGAGCCACCATAACTGTGGAAGAGGTTCCAAGACCCGATCCCGGAGGTGCGTCGCATTGTAAATATACCTCGCAGCCCTGTTTGATGTCCATGGCCTTTAAGGCTGCTGTCACCAGATCCAGGCGTCCGTCGTATACATAATTTTCTTTTGTATTGTATTTGACTGTCATATCAAAGTCTAAGGAGTGGACGGTGATATGGTCATCTTCACGGGGAACGATGGAGCAATAAGCGTATTTATTGATGGTGCTGCCGATAATCGCTCCTCCCTGCTGGTTGCAGAAAGGGGCCACATCCGTACCGCCGCCTCCAAAGCTCACTCTTAGAGGTGCACGTCCTCTGATTATCATATGACTACCCTTCCTTTCTCCACATCTTCTATAAACCGGTAATAATCTTCCGGGACTCCGATATCAATAAAGTATCCGTCATTGACAAAGCCGCCAAGTTTTTTTCCTTCCAAAAGCCATTTGGGGATCATGTCGTGTTCCAAGGATACCTTTCCTTCGGGGATGTCCTCCAGCAAAGCACGGTTCATTAAGTAAACGCCTCCGTTGATGGTTCCTCTCCGCGTTTCTTCTGTCTTTTCATCAAATGAGGTGAGCCAGCCGTTTTCCAGGACTGCCTGTCCGTACCGGGACACATCCTCTACCTCCCGAAGCACCAGGGCCATGTCAAGGTCACGCTCCTGACTTAAGGCGGTGAGCCTGCTATAATCAAGCTGGTAAAAAGTATCTGCATTCAGCACCAGGAAACGTTCTGATGTCACCTGGCGTCCTGCGTTCTTAATGGCTCCTGCCGTTCCCAGAAGTTCTTCTTCATAAGCATAGGAAACCTGGATTCCCCAGGTCGATCCGTCTTTAAAATATTCTTCCACCATGGAGCCTTTATACCCCACTGCAAAGATCACGTGAGTCACTCCATGATTGATTAATTCCATGATTACATATTCCATAAAGGGTTTGTCCTGAATCAGCGCCATTGGCTTTGGCCTGTCGCTTACCACGGAACGAAGCCTGGTTCCAAGGCCGCCTGCCAGTAAAACTGCCTGCATATTCTGTGTCCTCCCGGTTCTGTCTTTCCTGCCCGCCATGGGCAGACTTTGTCGATAAATAATCTAAACGTCATTATTATATCATATACCCTTTGGAATAATCCACTATATTCGGCATAAATCGGAAAGGCAGGGAGCCATTTTTTCTGACTTCCTGCCTAAATCTTAAAAATCTTCTCCGATTACTTCCCATGCCGCATCAATGCTGTGATATCTGCGGATATAATCCTGAGCCGCTCTGCACATCTGCCTGCACCTGTTTGTATCCTGGTAAAGAGACACTACTTCCCGGGCAAATTCTTCCCGGTCATCACAGATTGCCATGACAGTTTCTGCTTCAGCAATTCCTTCTGCTCCGATGGAGGTAGTAACCACCGGCGCACCGTAATAAAGGGCTTCAATGACTTTTCCCTTTACCCCGGCTCCATAACGGAGGGGAACTACCACAACCCGGCACTGTTCATAAAGCCTTGATAATTCTTCTTCTGAAACAAAGCCCTTTACAATGATTCCGTTATCCGGCTGCTCCAAAGCGCTGATTTCTTCCGTCACCTTAGAGCCAACGATATAAAAATTCACCTTAAGCTTTTCCCTGATCAGAGGGAATATCTCTCTTGCAAACCATAAGACAGCATCTGCATTAGGCGGATGGGCAAAGCCGCCTACAAACAGCAGCCCTTCCTTCTTTTCAAAGTCATCGGAAATACGGGTTAAGAACTGTTCAAATACATAGGCCACAATGGCCTTTACGGTCAGGGCAGGCTCAAGCTGGTGAATGGCATCCCGCTCCACATAAGACGGATAATAGGATACTGCCGCCTTTCTCATAATGCGAAGCTCCACTGACTTCCAATACTCAGATGACCGCCGTTTTTCCGGGTCACCGGTCAGCTCATATTCTCTGCCTTCCCGCAGGAAATGAAGATCATGGCCATAATAAATCATCTTCATGTTTGTGTTGTTTTTTATAAAATCCACATATTTTGCCGCAATATGAGGCCGGTTTAAGTAGGCCACCTTAATGTCATTTCCATGGTCCTTTAACCAGTCCCAGATCTTGGTCTCATAATCTCTGCCGTAGAGAATTTCAATTCCCATCTGCTGCAATGCAGTGGAATAAGGTTCTTCATGAAGGAAGTTATCCCCGAGGAACTTTACCGCATAGCCCTTTTCCAGAAACATTTGTAAATACTGGAACGTGGTCTTAGAACCGGCATCACGGTCATAGGTGGGCACATAATGGTCGATAACCAGAATCATATCCTTGCCCTGGCTTCTCTCCCTGGCCCTGAAGGGATCGGGATTTCCGTTGTTTTCACATTGCTTCTTAAATTCGTCAGCCCATTTTTCTTTCAGCTTCTTTCCGTTTTCCACCTGATAGCGCTTTAAGCCCGTACCATTGACATCGGTTCCATTGGAAACGCCTTCAAAATGAATGACCTTGGAAAGAGGCTGGTAAACCACCCGAAGCCCTGCTTTTCTCACCTCAAAAGCCAGGTCAGAGTCCTCGCAGTATGCAGGAGCGAACCGCTCGTCAAAGCCGCCGATCTGCTTCCACAGATCATTGGACAAGAGGATAGCCGCACCGGAAATGTAGTCCACATCTTTCACATAATTATACTCCGGCTTGTCCGGATCATCCAGCCGTCCGTAGTTCCAGCCGGAACCGTCACTCCAGATGATTCCTCCGGCTTCCTGGAGGCGTCCGTCAGGGTATACCAGCTTGGAGCCTGCCATTCCGATGGTGGGATCTGATTCTACCAGATTCACCAGACTGCTGAGCCAGCCAGCCGTCACCTGGGTGTCGTTGTTGAGAAACATAATGTATTTTCCCCTGGCAGCCTTAGCCGCCTGGTTGCAGTTGCGCAGAAAACCCTGGTTGGTTTCATTGCGGCAGATCACCAGATTTTCAGCAAACTTGGAAAGCTCTGCTGTGGCATCAGTGGAAACGTCATCCGCAATGATCACCTCATAAGACACATCCTTTGTGTGCTCCAGAATAGAAACAAGGCAGGCATAGGTATAATGGATCTGATTGTATACCGGAATGATGATGGATACCATGGGGGCTCCCTCTTTTACAAAGCGGAGCTTTCTATGGGTCCGGTATATCTCCCCGATTTTCATATCTCCTTCAATCAGATTCTTCCCCTCTTCAGTCGTGTAGAGGCGGATAGAACGGATAGGGTGAATGATTGCATCTTTCGTATAGGATAAAACCTTTCGTTTTCTGGTTCCCTGGGGAAACTTCTCATCAAAGATCCGTTTCAGCTTTCTCCTGACACGGTAGGTAAATGACAAGTGTCCCTGAAGGGTTTCCACAATCCCCTGCATTTCCTGGCAGTCCTTTCGGAGGGCTTCAATAATGGCAGTCTGGTTACTCACATGGTTATCGGTCAGCCGCTTTACCTCCTGCTGCTTGGTGATGGTCACATCCCGTTCCTTTACTTCCAGCTCCAGGTTGGATATGCGCTCCTTGGTATCGTCGATGATCTGGGATACCTCATACATATCTCCTGGCAGGGCGTAGGTTTCGTGCATGTAGTTAACCAGATAAATCTGCTGGTTCTCTCCGTGAACATATTCCTGGAAATGGCGCTCCATCTCCTCATAAACGGTCAGGCGCTCCGCCTCCACTCCCATTTCTTCCATAAATTCTGCCATGGAATCATAGGATAAAATGCTTTTATACTGCTCATAAAAATAATATAGGACACGGTATTTTATAAATGTCACGGGAACCGGAAAGGTAAACACCCATTCATAGTCCAGACAATAATATCCATCTTCGGTCTTCATGATATTTTCAAACAGGCAGTCAATGTTAGAAATCTGAAAAGCCCAATCCTTTTTTATGCTCTCTTCAGCCCCTGAAAGATTTCCGAATACTTCTTCAAATTCCGGCGTCAGGACAAAGGGAATCATATGATCTTCCCTGACATTTAAAATCATGGAAATTCCGTCTTCCATATGGGAGACAGAAACCCTTCCGTCCTGGATTTCCCTTCCAAGAAGCTCGGATAAGGTTTCCCCTACCAGAAAATCAAACCGGGCAGTGCCGCCATCAGGGCTTATGGAAACCTCCGCAACCTTCAGCTTCTGGCTCTGGCCCTTTAAGCGGCTGTATTTTTCTCCAAGGGATTTAATATGAGGAATCCCCTCTTCCCTTAAAGCTGTTTTTTCCACAAAAGGCCTGCCATCCATCTCCACAATGCTGGTGCGGATCTGAAATTCCTCCCTGCGGGTCTTATTGTATTTTACAAAATTAATTTTCTTCATGGCGGCTCCATATGGTTAAAAATGAATTGGCAAATGTTTCAAACTGCCTTCCCTCACATACCTCATCAAACATCTTTCCCAGGTCAAACCTCAAATACTTGGGATAGTCGTAGGCTAAAATGGCATGGGTCAAGTCTCCCTTGCCCGGCAGGTAATGGTCGGAATACAAGGCCATAGCGTTGCGGTAGTCAGGCATGGGATAGTAAAACTCTGCATTTCCCCGGTTTCCTTCCGCCCCGCACAAAAGCTCCAGAACCTCTGCCCTGGATAAGCGGACTTGATCCGGGACAGCTCCTGCCTGATATTTAAGCCCCAGGCGGTTGCAGAGAGCCAGAATCAGCTTTCCTTCCGGTTTTAAAAGAGACTTTGCCTTTTGAATCTGTTGTTCATAAGGCGCCTTAAGGGAGCCGATCATGACCACGTAATCGAAGCCCTCTTCTTCAAAGGCTTCCAGTTCTCCGGCCACATAACGGATATTCTCCTGTTTCTGGTTTCTTAAGCGGTTAAAGGAAAGATCGTTGTCATTGGGATCAAGAACGGTCACTTCCTTCACCCTTCTGCTGTATAAGCCGGTTAAGGCACCGTAGTCGGAACCTATCTGAAGCAGGGAGGCGTTCTGGTCAAATTCATACCATTCCAGCAGATTTTCACGGATGTCTGACAGAGCATATAAATAATCCACATTGGGATTTTCCTGCAGCAGCGTTTTTATATCCCCGTTATATTTAAGAAACAGTTTCCTGATTTCAGGAGTGATATCATTCATGTTCGTTTCCTCCTTTCCACTTTTCTGTCCAGGTTTTCAGGACATAATGGTATGCCTACAGGCATTTTGCTTTACTTTCCTGCGCTGGAGAGCTTTAAACTGACTTTTGATTCCATATCATAAATTCCCACCGTATTTTTATTAGAAATGACTGTAATATTGGCAATATCATAAAGGCGGTGGTAAACCACATGTTCTCCATTTTCAAAGCCCGTACAGCTCATGGAAAGCAGATATTCCCCTCCCTGTAGGGTCATTTTCTGGTTGAATTCCACTTCGTACTCGTCGCCCTTTTTTACAGACTTCACATCGGAAGCTTCGTACATGGTGTTGGTGCCGGTTAAATCGGCTCCTCTTTTATCTTTGATGGTATAGGTGAAAATGGGAGTCTCAATCTCAGTGTTAAAGTGAATCCGTTCCTTAATAGTAAACCGTTCTCCCTTTAACAACAGGTTGGTCACATTTCCCTTAGCATCTAAAAGCCCGAAATCCACGATTTCTGCCCGCTTATCACCGTATTCGGTGCGGGTGGGATTAATGGTCAGGCGGTCCTTCATAAGACCTTCCTGGCGCTGTTCAGCCTGTTCCCCGGAAAAATCATTCAAGGTTCCTTCCCGGATTTCTTCCAGTTCTTCTCCTAAATCATCCATCTGGTTAGCGAGGATTTTCTTATAGAGGTCCACCATCTTTCCAGGCTCTCCCTCTGCAATGAAATTTCCCTTATTTAATACCACAACTCGGTCACAGTATTTGATAATGGCTCCCATATCATGTGTAACCATTAAAATGGTAGTGCCGTTTCTGCGGATTTCCTCCATACGGCGGTAGCATTTGGCCTGAAAGAACACATCGCCTACGGACAGGGCCTCATCTACAATGAGAATCTCAGGTTCCACGTTAATAGCAAGGGCAAAGGCCAGGCGGACGAACATACCACTGGAATATGTTTTCACAGGTTGATAGACGAAGTCTCCGATATCTGCAAAATCCAGGATATCCTGAAGCTTTTCATCCATTTCCTTTCTGGAAAAGCCCATCATGGTGCCGTTCATGTATATGTTTTCGATTCCGGTGTAGTCCATATTGAATCCGGCTCCCAGCTCCAGAAGGGCGGAAATGACTCCGTTTACCTCCAGCTCTCCGGTGGTGGGGGTCAGAACTCCGGTGATGATTTTCAATATGGTGGACTTACCGGAACCGTTGGTGCCGATGATTCCTACTGTCTGACCTTTTTCCACGTTAAAGGATATGCCGTTTAAGGCATAGAAATCACGGTGAAAATTTTTATGGGACAGGCTTAAAGACTCTTTTAAACGGTCAATGGGCTTGTCGTATAATTTATAAATCTTTGTTATATTATTAACAGAAATTACATTCTTGTTCGATCCTACGGACATTGAATCCTCCATTTAAGCCGGTTACAGCACATCGGAAAAGTGCGGACGCAGCTTTTTAAATACTTTTAATCCTGCAAGCATCAGGACAATGGTTACAGCCCAGAAATACAGGCCCAGGGTGGGTCTTTCTATGAGCCAGTTTCCGGTCAGCATGCTGTCACGGTATCCTGCCACTATATAATAGAAAGGATTAATTTTCAGCACAAAGGGCAGCCATGACGGTATGGACTCAAACATCTCGGGCGCCCACATAACAGGCACCATCCAGATACCAAACTGCAAGGAAATCCCTACGATCTGAGTAATGTCCTTGAAAAAGACATTGACAGCACTGGTAAAATACCCGATTCCCAGAGACAGCATGGAAGCTGCAAAGGAATAATAAATAATCTGCAGCCAACTGGCCCTTGGAGGAAAACCGTAGCAGAGAAACACCACGATCATCACCACTGCAAATATTCCATGAACCATCAGACAGGAAATCAGCTTGATGATCGGAAGGATTTCCACCCGGAATACCACCTTTTTCACCAGATAATTATATTCCTGAAGGCAGCCTGTTCCCAGGTTTAATGCCTCACTGAAATAAAACCATGGAACAATACCGGGAATCAGCCATAACACATAGGGGTAACCCGGCACAGGCGGGACGCTTTTAAATCCAAGCTGGAATACAAAAAAATACACCAAAATTGTTGCCAAAGGCTGAAGGAATAACCAGGCTATACCAAAATAAGAACCTACAAACCGTTTCTTAAAATCAGCTTTTGACAGTTCCAGTATTAATTTTCTTTTTGTAATAATTTCTTTTAATAAGGAAACCAGATAATTCATGGTTTTCTCCTCTCACAATCTCATTAGAATTTGAAGGTATCGCTGATTCCGCTCCACTTCTGGTCCTTATCGGAAATAATCAGCTCCATTCCCTCTTCCACCGGCCATTCAATTCCGATTTCAGGATCGCTCCATAATATTCCGCCTTCATCTCCCGGATGGTAGAAATCCGTGCACTTGTAGGCGAACTCCGCTTCATCAGACAATACAAGGAATCCATGGGCAAAGCCTTCGGGAATGTAAAACTGCTTCTTATTTTCCGCGGAAAGCTCCACGCCGAACCATTTTCCATAGGTTTCAGAGGAGGAACGCAGGTCCACAGCCACGTCAAATACCTTTCCTCTCACCACACGCACCAGCTTTCCCTGGGGAAACTGCTTCTGGAAGTGAAGTCCCCGCAGTACGCCTTTGATTGACATGGATTGGTTGTCCTGAACAAAAACCATGTTGAGTCCGGCTTCTTTAAAATCATTCTGATTGTAGGTTTCCATAAAATATCCCCTGGAGTCAGGGAATACGGCAGGTTCAATCACATAAAGTCCTTCAATTCCACATTCTGTTACTTTTATCTTTCCCATAATTAGTTTCCTCTTTCTTAATCATTCTTTAAATAACAGCACATTTTAGTGCATACTTTTACTTGTAGCATTTTACCACAATTTTCTTTGGATTTCTATTTATTTTCCGTTTTCCAATACATGGGATTCATGGTACATGTCAAAATCAGCCAGTCCGGCAGCTTTTTATACCGTTTCCCCATCAAATACCCCATATATTTAAACCCGCTTTTTACAATCACTCCCGGTACCAGCCACGGTTTTTTCTGTTCCACAAGCCATGCACAGGTCTTTTTCACCAGCCGGATCCCTTCACTTTCTGAACGGATTCCCTCAAATACCTCAGGGTGGTCCGCCTGGGATACGGCCAGGTCAAAGTTCCGCTTAAACTGGGCAATGCAGCCGTAATTATGGGAATGATACACCCTTGCATCAGCCGCATAGGCAACTGCCTGCCCTCTTTGCTTTATGGCATTCCCTGCATAGATCATGTCCTCGTTAAAAATAGTCCGTTTAATAAAACCGCCTGCCTCTAAAAAGGCTTTCCGGTCATAGGCGCAGCAGACATTAGAGGCAAAAAAGGTCTTGATACCCAGTTCCGGCAAATCTGCCTTTGTCTTGACTCTGCTCTCTTCCGGATAATTAAAGGACCGGGTGTACTTCTCTGCCAGGGCACAGTCCTGATTGGGAAGCTGTCTTCCATAGGCCATGACCACCATTTCACCCTGCTTTCCGGTCTGGTCAAGACCATTTACCAAAGCACTGATCAGATGCCTGTCAGCCGGAACCGCATCGTCAGTCATAAATACCATAACATCCGCTTCTGAATGTCCGGCTCCCTGATTTCTGGTTCTCCCATGGTCAAATTCCGCCTTTGTCACATGATGGACCTCCAGATTAGGAACCCAGGTGTAATCCTCTTCCTTCCAGTAGGATTTATCCGTATTCATGACAATGATACGCCTTACAGGATAAGACTGCTCTCCCAGACATTTTAAGAGACGTCTTAAGGTCTTCCCCGGCTTATAGACAGGGATGATCACATCCACTGTCCGGCTTTCCTGTATCTTCTCTTCCATCACATTTCCTCTACTTTCCATCAATAGCGCAGAACCGCAGACGAACAAATGCGGATCAGGGCATAAATACTCACAAAGCACTCCAGATACCAGGCGCTTTTCCTCAAATCCAGACTGGTAGACAGCCGCTTGTCAAATAGCACCAGCAGCACAAGGGGCAGCAGGGGGATAAAATATCTTCCCTGAACGCCTGTAATATATGTCATCTCCCTTGGTGTCCAGCCTAGCAGCATAGAGGCCAGTACCAGACAGACACTGAGGAATACTAAAATCAGAACCCACACCTTCTGTCCTCCTGTCATGGGAGCCGTTTCTCCTTCCCTCCTTATGACGCTGACAAACAGTCCATACCAAAGAATCAAAATGCAGAAGAACGGAACTGACAAGCTGCTGTCTAGATTTCCCAGATAGCCTCCCACCATAGTGGTCAGATGGTAGTCAAGCTGGGTGACCAGGGTTTCATAATACATCTGAAAGATTTCATAAGGACAATTCCAGACATCCTGCAAGGTATATCCCGCCGCCTCATTCCAGCTTACATATCCTTCTGTTTCCGTGGCCCACACGGAAAGAACCAGACGGTTCACTAAAAATACGGCCAGGAGCATAACAGAAGCAACCGTGATCACGGAAATCCAATAACGCTTTTTTGTGCTGAACTTAGAAGCCGGAATCAAAAGGCAAATCCCCGCCACAGGCAGATATACGATCTTTCCAGGCTCCAGAAGAACGAGAAGCAGTCCTAAAATAACCGTATCCCTGACAGTTACCTCTTTCTTTTCATATGCCAGATAGAAACACCACGCCAGAAATATCATAGAAAGGCCGATAAATGCAGTATCATAGGAAAAGGAAGCCGCCAGATGAAGGGTCATAGGCAGGCAGGAAATCGTCATAAAAAGTTCTTTTTTAAAGGGCATGATCCGGACAGCCAAAAAGGCCATGGCTGCAAAACAGACCAGGTTCATCAGTCTTCCCATATAGATCAGGGGAACGTATCCCCAGTGAAAGAGGCGTGCAAGGCTGATTCCCACAGCCTGGGGAAGGTATACAAGAGGCATGGTGTTTACCGGCGTTTCATACCGGACCGTCAGCCCCTGGCTTTTATCCATGGAAAATAATCCGGTAAAAACCTGATTATAGGCATTCTTTCCCACCTCAGTATAAAACTCAATTTCATCGTCGCCCCTTCGGACCAGAACATTTGCTCCCCGGCTGATCCGTTTCTTTTCCTCTTCGCTGGCCTGGGACAGAAATTCATCATCTGCCACCGCCGGTTTTCCCATAAGCTGGCTGGAAAGGCGGTAAGCACTGGTGAAATGAACCGCTTCATCAGGAGCAGAAAAAGGCGGAAGAACAAACATATAAAATACTCCAAGAGCAATCACAGTCAGGGGAAACAGCCATTGTCCCGTCTTTGGCAGCACCCATAAGGCGATTCCCTGGCAAAGAAGAAATCCGCTGCCAAAGAGAAGCAGCCACCGGTAAAGACGCCGGACTGATTCATATTCCGGAGAGGGGATTCTTACAATGATTTCCGGAAAGGTTTTAAAAAACAGGAAGACAAGAACAAGCAGCGTTCCTGCCACCAAAGCCAATCCCTTTTTATTTCTGATGGACTTCACGCTTTTTCCCCTCCTTTTCTGCCTCCAGTTCCTCCCGGTCCAAAGCCAGAAGCTGAACCAGTTCCGTGACCTTCCGGTCCAGATGGGATATCTTCATGGACTGGGAAAACACCTTGGTCAGCAGAATAAAAATCATAAAGGCAAAGATAAAGTTGGCAGTGGAATAGGTTCCGGCTAAACGGGAAAGGATATCCGCCACCCATGGAAATACACTGAACACGACCAAAAGCAGGGAAAACATCACCCAAAAGATGGAATCCTCTATTTTCATCTTGGAATGGCGTATTTTCCTGATTACATAACATGTGAGCAATATGGAAACGCATATTAAAACGGCTCGAAGTGCAACTGTCATCTTTTGTTCCCCCTTCTTCTATCCCCGGTTCCGAATGCGGAAGCTCTGTACCAGTAAAATCGAAAACAGCATCTTTCCCATATACCGGGCTGCATTGACAGGATTTAAATAACTCTCGCCCAGAATCCGCTCGTCCATAGTAACTGGAATCTCAGAAACTCTGGCCCCCTGTTTGATCAGATAGGAAATTGTGTCCGGTTCCGGGCCGTAATTCAGCCCATCGGCAAATTCCTTGATCATCTTCTGGCTGAACATGCGCATCCCGGAGGTGGGGTCCTTCACCTTCACCCCCGTGGTGAGCCAGATAGCGCCGCTTAAAATGGAACTTCCCAGCATCCGCATGGAAAACGGCTTTTTCTCAGACACAAACCGGGAGCCGATGACAATATCATATCCTTCATCCATTTTTTCCCTCATAGGGAGAATGTATTCAGGCCGGTGCTGTCCATCTCCGTCAAACTGAATCGCATACCGGTATCCATGGCGGTATGCGTATTTAAGCCCCGTCTGAAATGCGCCGGCCAGCCCCAAATTAATAGGAAGGTCAATGATCCGCCAGCCGTGGTTCCGGCAGATATCTGCCGTCTGGTCAGTAGAGCCGTCGTTGATAATCACATAGTCAAACACAGGGTAGTTTTTGATCACGTCCCCTACCACCCGTTCAATATTAAGAGCTTCGTTGTATGCAGGTATCACTACCAGTACCTTATCCATCATTTCCCAATGTTTCTCCCTTTACTTTTCTCTTTTCCAAATACCCGGACAGCCTGACCCATAAAGCAGACCATGAGGATGAGCATTTCCAGCGTATAGGAAAGGGCTCCTCCGTTGATTCCTCCCACCTTCACCAAACGGAAGGAAAGAACAAAGGAAAGGAGGCAAACAGGCACGTACCCCCAGAATATCAGCTTCTGTTTCTTCATAATAACAAGCACATAATAAAACAGGTTCATGACTGCAAACAAGCCTCCGCCCAGAATAATCAAAAGCAGGCCGGACTTGTAAGGCTTTAAATTTATATTGTAAATGGCTCCCAGCACAGGCACTCCTAAAAACCAGGTTCCTGCCAACGCCGCTGCTGTAAGCGCTAAAATAACCCCTGTCAGTTTTTTTACGCTGGACTGAAATTCCCAAAACTGCTTTTCCTCCCACTGAAAGGACATCTTGGTCAAAAAGGGGCGGATGACGAAGTTGGCCGCCAGATTGATCACTGAGGTCGGCATGAAAATGGCTGCAAAAGCAGCGTTATCCGCGGAAGTCATATGGACATCAACCCCATACCTTGCCATTGCAAAAATAAGCCCGTCCAAAAATACCGATAAAAACAGCAGAAAACATTCCTGCAAAAGCTTCCAATGGCTGCCGGCGGCTTTCGTAAACCGGATCTCCGGAATGCGGCCTGCGGCTCTTTTGTCAAACATCAAAATCCCTGCACCTTGTGATATGACCGCAACCCCGCTGGAAAAGACCAGATTCCTTGTGATTGCCAGGGAACCTAAAAAGCAGAGCACAGACAGCAGGGTTCGGAAGGTCATGGCCTGTCCGGTCAGATACAAGTGTCCGTTTCTCTGAAACTCCGATTCATATACATCGGCAAAGCCGTCCAGCACCTTATAAAGAACCATAAGAAGCACCACCAGGGCCTTTTCAGAGGTATATCCACCCGAAGGTTTGACCGTATTAAGGGCAATGTAACAGACTCCTAAAACCAATGCCGCCCCGCAGGTCACAAGCCGGGCCAGGCGGTATTCTCCAAAGGTATACCTTCTGCCAATATCTGTACTTTGGAGGGGCCTCATACCAAAATAAGCCACCAGAAACATCTGCTGACCAAAAGTGCCGAAGGCAAAGGCGAATATTCCTCCCTTGTCAGTTCCCACCAGGTGATTGACAAAAGCCGCAAGAACCATGCTGGAGCCTGCATAGACCAGGCTTCCCACCATATTCCAGGCTATATTTTTTCGTTCCATTTCCGTTCCTCTTAGGGCATGTTAGGACGTGTAGATTGGATCAATGAGTTTCCAGATACGCCCTAGCTTCTTATGCTCCATATATTTTACAATACATCTCTTAAAAAGTAAACTTAAAAAGCCCTTGCAGAGGGCTTTCACCTCCCTGCAAGGACCGTTATTCTTATTATTCCATGGATCTCCATCTGAAGTTTGGAACCACATCAGACCATTTTTCAATTCCGATGATTGGTTTTGCAAATTCAGTCAGTTCTATGGTGTATTTCTTTTTATCAATGTTACGGAATACCTGCCAGATCTTCCGCCTCTTTGTTGCAACAATATGATCGCCCTGATCCATCCGGCATTCCCAAAGACCGAAGGACAATCCGCTGCGCACTTCTAAGGGAGCATCTACCTGACGGCTTAAAATATAAGCATCAATATGAGGATTGCTGTCAACCAGGTAATAGGAATAGGCAAATGCCGCCGCCTGAATCTGGGAAACATCTCCTCTGGTTGGACTGGTGGCTGTAAATCCTTCTTCTGTCAGAATGATATGGCGGACATCACCGGTAGGTGACCGGAAAGCGGTCTGGGCCATATAGTCAGTGAGAAGGTTTAAGTTGGCAAAGTTGATAACTGGAGAATTAAAGTCATTGGTAATCCAGCCTGTATTTGCATCATCCCAGAATTCAGGCTCTATCATAGGAGCCGGATAAGGATGGTAGGCCAGGCCCCAGTCCATCTGTCCCTGGGAAGCGGTGATAGAATTAAAGGTATCCACAATATTCTTGCCGCCGTATTTTAACTTATTATCAATCTCATTATTCCAGTTATAATCCAGGGAGAAATATACTCTGTCATTGGCACTGACACTTTTTACTGCCGTATAGAAAATACGGAATGCATCGTGATAAGCCTGGACATAGCTGTTTAAATCCCATGAGCCGGTGTAGTTCCACTGCTGGTTATTGATCTCATTTCCGATGATCCAGTTGGAAACCTTTCCTTGGTTTGGATTGGAACCGTTGTAACGCTCTGCCAGGAAGGAAGCAATGGCTCTGGTCTGCTCAAATCCCTTTTCCGTGGCGGGGTTAAACAAGTAATAAAATGCATTAGAGGACTTTTTAGTACCAGGATAAATCAAGTCCGGTGTGGCATCATTCCAGCCGTTTAAGATAATGGCTGTTATGGTCATTCCTTTATTAGAAAGAGCACTGATGGTGCTGTCATATCCTTCCATGACCTGTTTGCTGAAGTGATATGTCTTTCCATCATACTGGTATTCAATTCCCTCACCCAGAATCTGGTGAAATGCGATATTAGTTGACGCATGTTTTACTCCCAGTTCAAAAGCATCTGCCAGCATATTCAGCTCGATCTGCAGACCCTTTTTGGTCAGGGGATCGTTAAATGGCTTAGTATTTGGTGCAACAGCCTCAGGATTGGTGATATAATGAGGCTTGCTGACCTCAATATACTTTTCTCCATCCCACACTGCTACCACAAACCTGCTGTATAAACGATCATCTTTTGTCCCTTGGTTTAAGGAAAAACTATAGGTAACCTCTTTTCCAAAGGGCTTGGCTCCTGCATAGTCGGTTCTTCCGTTTAAATCCTTCTGATAGGGCTGCTGCTCCACCAGATAAAGCATTCCATCCGTTCCGGTCATATCTCCTTCCGTGACTGCTTTCACTGTCACACTTGTCTTGTCCGGGTTCACCAGACAGGAAGTGATAGTAGATTCTACCGCCGGCTTCTTTTCTTCCGCTGTATCTGCGGTATTCGCCGTATTCGCTGTATCCGCCCATAAGACAGATGTGCCTAAAAGACACATAGAAGCCATTAACAGGATTCCTGCAATTCCTTTTCCTATCTTCTTATGATTCATTCTTGTTCCCTCCATGCTGCCATATTTCATGTACTCTACCATAATACCCATGTATTGCCATATTTACAATAACATTTTTATTACGTTATTGTGTATTTACTTACAATATTATTACCTTGGACCTGGTCTAAGGTTTTAAATTCTTCACCGTAGTGCATAGATACACAAAGCTTTCCAGCTTAAAGAGCCAGGAAAGGCCTCCGTAGACCAAGATTCCCACCAGAATCTGAACCAGCAGGGTCAGAAGAGTTCCTTCTATTATATATTGAACTCCATAGGCAGCCGCACACATAATGGCAGATAGAATAAGGGAAGGAAATACGTCCCTCCACTGTTGGGAAAAGCTGTAATCCAGCAGCTTTTTATTGGGGTAGGCATTGATAAAGGTACAGACGAAATCAGTCACTGCCCGAAGTCCCACCATGGCGTAAATGCCGAAGGGGATGCTGATAATAAGGGCGATTACACTGACGCATTTTTTCACAACTTCCAGCTTCAGGAATATTTCACTTCTGCCCAGTGCATTGATGGCTTGTAAATTAGCCACATGAAGAGGCCAGGTGGCATAGGCCACGCACAGGAGGCGAAGCATGGGAACGGAAGGCAGATAACGGTCTGTCAGAAGCAGCTTTACCATAGGTTCCGCCACTGCAATAAGTCCAGCCATCATGGGAAAGACCAGGTAGGAGCTAGTGACAATGGATCTTCGGACCATGCTCTTAAGCCTTTCCTTGTCATCCTGACAGGCGGAAAAGGCAGGAAGCATGACTGACTGAATGGCAGCCCCCAGGTTGTTGGCAATGAGAGCCGGAAACTGGTTTCCCCTGGTATACTGGCCCATCATGTAGGAGCTGTATTGTTTTCCAATGACAAGGCCGTATAGGTTGGTGAATACGGTATCGATCAGGCCGGAACAGAGAATCTTCCAGCCATAGGAAAACAGGCCCTTTGCCCTATCCATGGAAAAAATCAGCTTAGGACGCCATTTTACCAGAACACCAAGAACCACCATGAGAAAAAAGCTGTAAAAAAACTGCTGCATGGCAAGGGACCAAAGCCCAAAGCCATTGGCAGCCATAACAACGCCGATCACACCGGAGCCGGAGGCGGCTAAAAGACTTGCCATGCACAGCTTGCGGAATTCCATATTTCTGGCGACTACTGCGGACTGGATTGACGTGACCGCCCCGAAAAACAGAGTCACGGCAAGGATCCGGAGGACCGGCGAGAAAACAGGCTGTCCGTAAAATGTGCCGATGGCAGGGGCGCAAAAAAATAAAACCCCGTAAAGAATCACGGCGATGGCTGCACTGATATAAAACGCGGAGGAGTAATCGGTCTCATCCACACGGTATTTCTGGATCAGGGCGGTGTTAACTCCGCTTTGGACAAAGACATTTCCAATGGAAATGAATATCATGATAAGCATGACTTCTCCGGACTCTGACGGGGTCAGCATCCTGGCCAGAAGAACCGATACCAGAAACTGAATCCCCTGGGTTCCCCCATTTTCCATTGCTTTCCAGAACAGGCCGGAAAGTACCTTTTTTTTCATATTTTCCTGATACATACTGGCTTTTAACCTCATTTTTTCTTTTGGCATTTTCACCTTATTGTACTATATCCCCCAATAATTGTAAATCTTATATAGCATTTTGGCCCTGATTATGTTAAAGTAATCTTGTATATTTTTTATCTATAGAATTCAGGAGGTTTTAAATTATGCGTAAACTGACACGCCGCCTTATAGCACTCTGTCTGACGGCTGCCCTTGTTTCCGGACAAGCGTCCATTGCGTTGGCGGAAGAAGCATATGGACCGGGATTTAAAAATGGCAAGCCCCTTGACCAGGCCGACCAGCCTGCAGGTACCGTAGGAGGCATAACAACTGAAGATGCAGAAAGCGCCCTGGCAAATGCAGGGATCGTTATTGAAAAAGAAGCAGAGGGAGGCGGCGAAGATGGTGTCGTAGACGAAGCCGCAAGAGCAGCCCAGGAAGCCTTAAAGGCCAATTTCCCCCGTCTTCAGACCACAGCCATGACAGGAGGCGGCAACTGGACACAGCCTTTTGTCAATGATGCCTGGATCACCAATGAGGGACAAGGGTTTCACGGGTTATCCACATTTTTAACGAATATTGTTGGAAATGTACTTTACCGCACTTATACGTCCAGCACCGGCTGGTCTCCCTGGGTCATGAACGGCCAGCAGACCACCAACTACCCCGATGACGTAAACATCGAGGCAGTGCAGATGCGTTTTTCCGGTTATGTGAATAACCAGTTTGACATTTACTATACCACGCAGTTAGAGGATGGAACCACCACTGACTGGGCCAAGAACGGCGCAACTGCCGGAACTATGGGAACCGGCCATTACATAACAGGGCTTCGGATGGCATTCTTTGCCAAGAATTCAGAATTTCCCTATGCCATGGAAAGACCTCTCATTGCCGCAGACGTTGACGGAATGAGGGATATCGACGGAGAACTCCGTTATTTCAACGGGGATAAAACTCCTTTCACCGGCTGGGCATGGTCTGGAAATGATCGTTATTACTTCCAGGACACTTATCCGGTCACCGGCTGGCAGTACATTGACGGTTTTAAGTATTATTTTGATGAATCAGGGAAAATGCTTTCAGATTTAGAGCCTATTGTAGGTACAAATGGACCGTTTCTTATCAGCATCAACAAAGAGATGAACACCATGACTGTTTTTGGCAAGGACGGGGACAACGGCTTTATCATTCCGGTAAAGACCTTCCTGGCCTCCACCGGACCGGACACCCCTCTGGGGACTTGGAAAACACCGGAAAAGCACCGGTGGCGAGATATGAACCACGGAATCTTTACCCAGTATGCTACCCGTATCTGGAAAGGGTTTCTGATTCATTCCCTCCTCTACAGCAGGCCTAATAACATGACACTGGATCCTTCTACCTATAACTTTTTAAGCATTGCCGAATCTGCCGGATGTATCCGCCTGAGGGCAATGGATACCAAGTGGATCTATGACCATTGTGCTATTGGAACTACGGTGACGATTTACAATTCACCGGTACCTGGACCTTATGAGCGTCCGGCCATTGAGCAGATTATACCGGAAACCCAGACCTGGGATCCGACAGATCCTACTGTTGCACAATAATTTTTATAACATTTTGTTTTGAATCCGGAAGGATTCAAAGATTCTCACGGTAGAAAAGGGACGGATTTGATTCGTTCCTTTTTTCTTTGTTTACAAAATCAGAAAGCTATATTATACTTGCAACAGAGTTATTTTCTTTATTTCTGTATTCACAGAAACGCCCCCTTATAAAACAATTGATTCGTTCTGTTAAAGAATCAGGAGACTTTGTTTGTTCCCATCCTTGCATGGCCGGAGCAGGACTGGTATAATTATTATATCGGTATTGCTATTATTTCCCATGCACAAATCTCCTGCTGCTTTAACAGGCAGAAAACAAACAAAGGAGATTCCAATATGGGAAAACATAAGAGACTTCAAAACTTATCCCCAGACGTGCTGGCAAAGGATTTTTGGCGGCGCAACAGCCGTTTTGCAGATCTGTTCAACGCACTCATCTATAAAAAACCTCTCAGAGGAGTTGAGATACATGGACATAGAGGTGGCTTGTGCGGCTGCTTCCATCACAGGGACGCTTCAAACCTACGAAAATGAGATATTGAGACAAATAGAAGAGAAAAAGGAGAGGATCGATATGTCTGAGGCATTAATGAGAACTTTAGAAGAAGAAAGATTGGAAGGAATGAAAAAAGGCAAGGCAGAATCCGTGATAAAGTTACTGGAGGAATTGGGAGATATACCAATGGGGTTAAAAGAGAAAATCTCAAATCAAAGCAATCTTAAGGTTTTAGAGGATTGGCTGATACTTGCTGCAAGGGCGAATACCATTGAGGAATTTGAACAGAGAATATCTTAGAAACTGAAATAACAAACAACAGTAAAAAAGGCCCAGGGAGCGGTTTTCTTCATCGCTCCCTGGGTTTTTGCTCATCTGAAATTCAATTGTTGTATTATTTATCATATCAGAGCATCACACGGCTTGCAAAAAGCTGCAATTACTTTTTATTTTTTTCCAGAAATATCCTTCTGAGGGCCTTATAAAGCCATGGGGCCCGGGATTGAAGCTGGATGAAAAAACGGGTTCTGGGCGTTAGCTCCTTATAATACCTTCTGTATTCCGGATTCACAATCTCCTTAAACTGCCTGGTATTGACCATGGTATGGTAATAAGTCCTTTTCATGGCACTTTCAGAAGCTTTATGAAAGCGCCCGTTTGTGGCAATGTCAAATTCTTCATATACCTTTTTCATGCGCTCACAGTATAGCTGTTGCTTTTTTCTGTAATCTCCGCTCTTCCCCTCCACAGTCCAGGATCCTGCAACTCCCACACGGTAGGCGCTCATAGGCTGATCCATGTAGTAACCGTATCCGGCTGCGGCGGCCATCATCTGTAGGGGGGTGTCCCCTACGGGACAGTCCACATAGTAATCCGGAAGCTCTTTTACCAAACGGGCAGGAAATGCCATGGAGGACATGGCGTAGCCGGAGGATTTATCCACGATTTCTTCAGGTGTGATGATACGGTTTCCCCGGTAAGGGCGCATCTGGCCTTCGGTCACGGCCTTTCCCACCAGTTCGATTTTAGCGCTATGGATACAGAGGGTGCATTCCGGATGGGCTTCCATGTAGTCCACCTGCTTTTGCAGCTTATCCGGAGATATCCAGTAATCGTCTCCATCACACATGAAGATGTATTTGCCTCTGGCACGAGGAAAATTAAAGGCCCCACTGATGTTGTCAATCCCCTGGGAATACTGGTTTTCAGTCTGAATCAGGGGCTTTATTTTATCAGGATATTTTTCAGCATATTCTTTTATGATTTCCCCAGTTCCATCATTTGAAGCGTCGTCATGGACCAGGATTTCGTATTCAAAGTTTGTCTTCTGCATCAGAAAACTGTCCAGGGCCTGACGGATATAAGTTGCGTGGTTGTAGGTAACGCAGTTTATGCTGGCCATGATGGTGGAATCGGAATAACCGCTCATTGGTCTCTGCCTTTCTCTTCCTCAATCTTTGTGATGTATTCTTCGTACTTTCTGGCAATGTACATTTCCCTGATGGGCTCTCTTGCGTCCAGAGCTTCATCGGTAAAGCACCTCAAATGGTTGGTGACGAAATCATATCCTGCCATGCAGGAAAATTCCACTCCGCCGGAAAAACGGGGATTGCATTCCAGCATGTGATGGGTTCCGTCCTCTCCTTCGATGAATTCAAAGTTCACACAGCCATTAATTCCAAGGCTGGAGGCGATTTCTCTGCACATTTCCTCCAGGCTGGAATTAGAAAACACCTTTACTGAGGTTCCTGCACCACTAGGAGTCCGTAAAAGCTCTTTTCTGCAGACCACTGCCGTTTCTCCTGTACCGGATTTTCTTACTACATCCACAGTGATGATGCTTCCCTTATAAAATGGCTGAACGATAAAGTCCTCCAGGCCTTCCTGTTCCAGAAATGCTTTCATCTCATTTTTTGAATGGATATAGGAAAGTCCCTGGCTGCTTCTACCGTTATAAGGCTTTACTACCACCGGATAGGTCAGTGCCTCCGGGTCAGCTTCTTTTAAATCCAGGGTAGGAATCGGAGTTCCGATACCTTCTGAGGTTAAAAAATGGAAAAGCTTTCTCTTATCCCGGCATATGCTTAAGGTTTCTTCGGAAGGCAGGCACAAGATGACTCCTGACTGCTGCAATTCCCTGCGGAAACCATTTAATACATCGGCTTCTACATCGGTCAGAACCAGAATAGCCTCCGCCTTTTCCTGTACGCAGATTTCTCGAATCTTATCCGCATATAGTTGTCCTTCTGTGGCGTATGGGACTTGATAGAAGGAATCCACGTTAGAGGAATCAGCAATCCATTCTCCCGGATAAATGTCACATCCAATGACGCGGATTCCATTCTTTTTTAAATTTTTAATCACAATATCCGCAGAAAATGACCCAATCGCGGTTACTAATGCTGTGTTCATAATCTCCTCTTTCTCATCCATGCTTTTTTGACATAATGGTATGTCCGCAGGGCGCTTCCTATTTTCCGCTTATAATAATATCGCAAATACGGTCCACCTCTTCTAAAGAAAGCTGAGCGTAAAGAGGCAATGTCAGCACATTTTGGGCCGCCTTTTTTGCCACTGGAAGACATACATCGGCAAACCTCTCCCGGTAGCACTCAAAATCAGTAATCAGGGGGTAAAAATACTTCCTTGCAAAAACATGGTGGGAGGCCAGCAGCTCATATACCTCATCCCTGGTCTGGACAAAGCCGTCAAATACCACCGGAAAATAAGCATAATTCTGTCTTATCCCTTCCTTCGGAGGAATCAGGCGTATTCCGGAGGTTCCTGACAGCCGCTCTCTGTAACGCTCTGTAATCTGCCTGCGCAGCTCTATGTTGTCACCCACATGGCGGAGGTTGCAGATTCCCATGGCTGCCTGGAACTCGTTCATCTTGGCATTTCCGCCTATGTACTCCACAGACTCCTTGCCGGTTATCCCAAAGTTTTTCAAATAATTAAGCAAAACCTCCAGAGAAGGATCATGAAAGGCGACTGCTCCTCCTTCAATGGTATTAAAAACCTTTGTGGCATGGAAACTGAACATGGAGGCATCTCCATAGGTTCCGATTCCTTTTCCGTTAATCTCCACACCAAAAGCATGGGCAGCATCATAAATTACTTTTAAATTATGCTTTTTCGCGATTTGCTGGATTCTTTCAACATCACAGACATTTCCATATACATGAACCGGTAAAATGGCGGAGGTCTTATCCGTAATCAAAGCCTCGATCTTATCAACGTCTATGGTGTAATCATCTTCCCTGATATCACAGAACACAGGGGTTAAGTTGTTTCTTATGATGGCATGGGTGGTGGAAGCAAAGGAAAATGGGGTTGTGATTACTTCTCCGGTTAAGTTCATGGCCTGAAGAGCCATTTCAAGAGCCATGTGCCCATTGACAAACAGCAAAAGATTGGAGACATTTAAATAGTCCTTCAGCTCATCTTTCAGTTTGTCATGGAATTCTCCCATATTGGTCATCCAGGCAGTTTCCCAGATCGGTTTGATCTCTTCTATAAATTCTTCGTAAGAAGGCATGGAAGCCCTCGTTACCAATATTTCCTTTTCTTCCGGTGTCATATGCCAATCTCCTTTAATTTCCTCTTTCTTGCCCACGCCCTTTGGGCATCATGGTATACCCGTAGGGTGCTTCCTCTTTCTCGCCCGTGCCTTTTGGGCATCATGGTATACCCGCAGGGTGCTTCATCTTTCTTGCCCACGCCCTTTGGGCATCACGGTATACCCGCAGGGTGCTTCCTCTTTATTTCCCATACTGGATCGTAAAGATCTGCCTGTCACTGTAAGTATATGTTCAGTCCTTTTACGGAGTTTAGATAGAAAACATCTGCCCTAAGGTTCTGATATAGGTGCTTTTCATGAACTTGTATTTCCAGATGGTATAAATTTTTTCCCCACGGCTTTTATCTGGAATCTGGATAAAGTGTTCCAGAATCTCCCTTTGTTCTATGGACAAATCTTTTTGATAGCAGTTTAAGAATACTTCCGCCTGCTTAAACATTTTCCTGTAATTTTCCCGAACCTTTTCCCTGTTATGGGACCTGTTTGCATACTGTTCCATGCCGCTTTGGGAACCAAGCTGGTTGCTTCCATGCTGGCGATAGAGAACCAGAGGCCGGTCAATGTAGGAAATCTTCCCGAAACAGCCTGCCAAAAGTCCAAGCCACCAGTCATGCATCATGCTTTCTTCCGGCTTATGAGTGAGAAAGGGAAGAAAAGCCCGGTTAATCATAACTGTATTGCCTGTAATGTTATTTTCAACCAGATAATGGCTAAGCCTGTTATCATGGACTGCGATCTTTTGATACTCTGCCATGGACTTATGGAGAACGCGGCCTTTTTCATCGACAACTGACAGATCACTGTGAACCAGAAGGGGTATATCCTTTCCGTAATCATCTTCCAGCCGTTTCATTTCCTTAAGGGTAATTTCCACTTTATCGGCTACCCATACGTCATCCTGGTCGCAGAGCATAATGTATTCGTCGGATACAGCTGACAGCAGGCGGAAGAAGTTGTTCTGGGCGCTGCCGGAGCTTTCTTCATTTTTCAGGCTCTTTACACGGTCGGGATATTGTTCCTCATATTTCCTGATAATGTCAGGGGTTCTGTCTGTAGAAAGGTCGTCGGAAACCACTACTTTCAAGTCCGGAAAGGTCTGGTTCAGAATGGAATCCATCTGCTCTCTGATATATTTTTCTCCATTATAGGATGCCAGAAGCACCGACACCATACTCTACTCCTCCTTCCAGAAAGGGTGCCGCTTTACCAGGACAGTCCCACAATTTTAGTCAAAAACCATATCTCGGCCATAAGGCCTCCCAGAAATGCTTTTATCAGCCACTCCTGGAACCGGTTGATCTTTAAATACTTTTTGTAATAATACAGCTTGCTCTCATGAAGAAGAGCCTGTTTCCTTAGGATAGACCCCACGCTCTTATCAATGGAAACAGAATGAAGGTGCATATAAGAATGATTTAAAAGAAGGGCGGTCCTGTATCCCTTTTCCCTTAATTTAAATCCCAGTATCTTTTCCTCATAGTACAGGAAGACCTCCTCGTCATAAAGTCCGCATTCCATCAGAGCATTCAGATCAGCCATAAAAAGCGAGCCTGCCACTGCACCCACATATGCGTATTTTCCTTTTTCCACTGCTGAAAAGTCGGCTTTTAATTCCGGCCTTCCATTGAGCAAAGGTGCAAAAAGCCGTCTTGTAATAAGTCCGGTATCAAGAATATCTCCGAGAAGGCCGTTTAGCTTCCAGCTTGACAACGCTATGGCCCCGGTCCCATCGGTGGTGGCCGCAGCGGCCACTGCCAGCTTGTCTATCTTGGAAAAAGCCTTTTTCATGGCCTTTATGGATTCTTCCGAAACCTTCACATCCGGATTGGCAATAAGGCCATGGGTGGCGTGAAGGTTCTGGTAAGCGTACCTGATTCCCAGATTGTTTCCATAGCCATAGCCCCCATTTTTTTCCGCCTGGATCAGATGGATTTTCTCCCCTTCAAGGGCTTTTAATCTGGAAAAAGAATCGTCGGTGGAGTGGTTGTCCACGATGACAATGGAATCCAAAACTTCATAATCAAATATGGACTTCACCAGATTTTCCGTGGTTTCAGGATCATTATAATTGAGGATAATACAGCTTATATTCATGCCTTCTCCTTTTGATCTGTTTCCTTCTGGACATTTTTCCTGGAATTAATCACCTGCATCCCAAACCTGCGGCTTACAAAATCACGGACCGGAGGGAATAAAAAGGTGGCGTAATCCATCAGGTGATAGGCAGCCATATAAAGGCCGGTTCCATTTTCTTTTGGGGTTCCGGCCCAGGGAGTGCGGGAAAGATAAGTTTCATAAGCTTTGCGGTAATGGTTTAAATTTCCCTCTTTCCAGGGTCTTTCGTCTCCCATAAAATGCAGAATGACAGGACGGCGTTTGGCTTCCTGAAAGCTTTTCTTTGTAATTTTTCCATAGACAGGGGAAAGCCGTGTCAAATGGCTGTACCGGTAGTAGCGGTAATTGGTGAAAAAGTTATACCGGGGAGGCAGAGGCTTGATCTTACCCTTCAGCGCTCCATTGATGGTATCCTGGTCACCGGCAAAGAGCTTTCCTCCTCTGGAACAGTAAAAATCCAGAAGCAGCTTTCCTGCATATTCAGTTCTCCAGCGTTTCATATCAATTAAGAGGACTCCGGAATTAAAATACGGTTCATCCGGCAAAAGGCCGATCTCCTCCTTAATGGACGGATATATGGTAGGCTCCATGACTGCACCTAAAATAGAAGAGTCCAGCTCTGTTTCCCACAGACGTTTTAAAGAGGCAAGGACTACGGTGTCGCAGTCTAAATACAGGACCCGGTCTGTATCAGGAGGAAGGACCTCCCCGATGAACAGGCGGGCCATAATGCTTAAATCAAAGCCTCCGGTGTCCACTTCATAGGAAAAACGCTCCCTTAAATCTCCCAGCTCTATGATGGTCAGGCTCCGTCCAAAAGTGTCCGCAACTTGATCCAGCCAGGCTCTGGTTTCGGGGGATAATCCCATGGATAATATATAAATCTGGACATCTGGAATTTCCCTGTTATGTTCCAAAAGGGAATAAAGGGATACGGCCAGATGCCTGGCATAATTGTCGTTGGAAGCGTATACAACGTTCATAGGTTCCTCCAATTTTAACGGTTCAGTTCCGTTGTATTGTACTATATTCAGGGGGAAAAGTAAATAAGCACCTAAACCTGTCCGGGCTTAAGTGCTTCGCTCTTTTCAGCTTCTTGACGCCCTGTCATTCTGGGCGAGAAGGTATAGACAATATTGGTTCATGCTGATTCCTTCTCTTTTGGAATGTTCTGCTAACTGACGGTGCAATGACTTAGGTATTCTTAGTTTAAACTGGCCGGAGTATTTATCCAAATCATCGGGCTCCGGTATCTCGCAGCCTTCTTCTATTGCTGCCTCTAACCATACCCTTTTAAATCCGGAAAGGACACCACATATCCGCCTTCGTCACTGTCCTCCACAACTTCCATTTTATAGGGCAGATTCACGTAATAGTCAATCGTTTTCATCACTATAAATAAGCCTCCGCCGTCTTCATAGCCGATTCAATCACCTTGTCCATATCATAATATTTATATTCCCCTAACCGTCCGCCAAAAATCACCTTGCACTCTTCTTCTGCCAGACGGGCGTATTTCTGGTACAGTTCCTGGTTTTTGGCATCATTGACAGGATAATAAGGCTCCATGCCTTCGCTCCAGTCCACGGAATATTCTCTGGTGATGACAGACTTTGGCTGGGTGCCAAATTCAAAGTGCTTATGCTCAATAATTCTGGTATATGGAGTTTCCCGGTCCGTATAATTCACCACTGCCACGCCCTGGTAATTATCCGTATCCACTACCTCAGTGTCAAATTTCAAGCTTCTGTATTCCAGCTTTCCAAACTGATATCCATAATACGCATCTATGGTTCCGGTATATATCACCTTATCCCCCAGACTGTCGTAATGATCTTTATTTTCTAAATAATCCACTCCCAGCTCTATGTCGCAGCCTTCAAACAGCTTCTCAATAATCACATTATATCCGCCAATGGGAATTCCCTGATATAAGTCATTGAAGTAATTGTTATCATAGGTAAAACGCACGGGAAGGCGTTTGATGATAAAGGCGGGAAGTTCCTTACAATCCCTTCCCCACTGCTTTTCCGTATACCCCTTTACCAGCTTTTCATAAATGTCCACGCCAACAAGACTGATGGCCTGCTCTTCCAGGTTTTGCGGTTCCCCTGAAACGGATGCCTTCTGCTCTTCAATTTTGGCTTTTGCCTGGGCCGGAGTGGAAATGCCCCACATCTTGCTGAAAGTGTTCATATTAAAAGGCATGTTATACATTTCACCCTTAAAGTTAGCCACCGGGCTGTTGGTGTAGCGGTTGAATTCCGCCAGCTCATTGACGAACTGCCAGACCTTCTTGTTGCTGGTATGGAAAATGTGGGCTCCGTAGGTGTGAACATGAATTCCTTCTATTTCCTCGCAGTAAATGTTGCCTCCCATGTGGTTCCGTTTCTCCACCACCAGGCACTTCTTTCCCTTTTGCTTAGCCAGGTATGCGAAAACGCCGGAATAAAGGCCGCATCCCACCAGCACATAATCATATTTTTTCATAATTTCGTTCTCCTGTCTTTATTCTCAATTACCTTTATTATACTAAAGCTGCTGGAAAAAGCAAATGAATTCAGGGCTCCGAATCTCCCTCTTTCGCCATTTCCACCCGGTTGCGTCCATTCCTTTTGGCCCCATACAGGGCATCATCACTCAGTTTATATAATGTGTATATAGAAGTGTTTTCATTAGGCGTAACCGTGACCATACCTATGCTTATGGTGAACTTTACAATCTGGCCTGCACCAACATCAATGGAGGCATTTTCTATGACCTTTCTCAATGTCTCCGCAGTTTCAAAAGCCGCCTGTTCTTCGATTCCCGGAAGCAGTACCGTAAATTCTTCTCCGCCAAATCTTCCAAACAGACCGTAATTGCGCAGCTGGTCTTTTATGAGCATGGCAAATTCTTTCAGCACCTGATCTCCTGTGGAATGACCATAAACATCATTTATCTTTTTAAAATTGTCTAAGTCAATAAGGAAAAGTGAAAGGGATTCCTTTTTCCTTGAGCATAGTGCAATAGTCTTCTTTGCCTGCAATAAGAACTCCCTGCGGGTAAGTATATCCGTCAGCTCATCATAGGCTGCCACCTTAATTAATTCCAAATCTGATTTTTCCTTTGCTATAAGGATGAAACCAATATTTCCGATCAGCATAATCAGATACAGAAAGATATAAAACGAAACATTGTATATGTTATTAGACATCAGCTGCATGGACTCTCCCAGCTTAAATCCCATATAGCTTCTTACAACAAGCAAAACAAGCTCTGCCGTATAAATAAAGGCAACCGTCTTTTGCAGAACAGAGGAATTTTTATCCGTTAACAAGATATAGATTGGGTAAAACCACAGTATGACCCCGCTGATGGACATAATAGCAACTCTCACACCGGCTATATCATGCAGCAATAAGGCCAGGTGAAGCATAATAATCGAAATAGCAGCAATGATAAAATATCTCCTTTTTATCACTTTGCTATAGCGTTCTTTTATACTCAAAAAGGCAGTACTCTGCAAAACCTGGGCAATAATCAGGAAAGAATTGCCGATTGAAATGGATACAAATGTACTGATCATTCCCCGCATACCAAGGAGAATCCATGCACAGGTGTCAAACAGTCTTGCAAATAAAAAAACATATAAGGAAGAATCCTTTTTATGCTGGGTCATGTAAGCAATGCCTAATATTCCGGAAAAAAGATGTCCTAAAACAATGGTGAATATAAGAGTTTCTACATGAAAGTTTAAGCTCATCTTATAACTCCTCGCCTTTATGCTTAAGTTTTGCAATACTGTTTACATTATAAGCTATAATTACATATACTGAAAGCTAAAATTGTTTTCTTCGGTTTTGTTACAAGAAAAACTGCTTTGCAGAAAACAAAAAGACCATCTTTTCTGTCTTTATAAAAAATGGTCTTTGCATTTTGTTTCTTTTTAAGTTTTCAAACTCTTTTTAATTCTCCCGTTACGGAATCTATGGTCAGGCCATATACTTTTATTTCCTCCGGAATCAAAGGATGCTTACGGATCAGATCTACTGTCCTATTAATAGAAACACTCAGATCCTTAAAGCCGGACAGCCATGAATCGAAATCAATTCCATAGTATTTTATCATATCAATGCTCTTCTGCTTGATCCCATGATATTTCATTTTTTCTATCATTTTCTCACTGTCCGTATACATGGCTCCGCAATCCGTATGACCGATTACCAGAATTTCCTGGATATCTAATTCGTAAATACCGATCAATAGGCTTCGAATGACACTTCCAAATGGGTGGGAAATAATCCCGCCTGCATTTTTGATGATTTGGGCATCACCATTTTTTATCCCCAGGGCGCAGGGCAGCAGCTCGGTTAATCTGGTATCCATGCAGGTGATTATGGCAACTTTTTTATTTGGATATTTGCTGGTGATATATTTTTCGTAGCCTTTATCTTCAACAAAGGCTTTGTTATATTGCAGTATTTCATCAATCATAATGCTTCTTTCTCCTTTTTATCAATTATCTTCATACTGAGAGAGGATTAAGGAATCAGGACACCTCCATGGTAGCAGATAATTTCCTTTGCTCCGTATGTTTTTATTTTTTGCAGAGAGGCTTCCGCTTCTTTTACATCCAATGCATACTGGGGATTTGCAACTACCAACTCCCCATGGTCAAGTGCTGCTGCATCTCCTGTAATCAAGATCTCGTTCTCATTTACAAATACAGAAATGTGACCCGGCGTATGACCCGGTGTTGCCACAATGGTGCAGCCTCCGCACCAGTCAAACATATCTCCGTCACATACTTCCAAATCCACTGGAACAGGCCGGACACTTTTTAAGATATTACAAAACTCCAGGCCAAACTGCTTTTGTTCCTCCGGCAGCTGAGACTGCATTGCTTCTGCCTGTTCCAACCGCAGAGACTTTAATTTGCCGGAAATATAGGGGGATTCTTTTTTACCTGCAACAACCTGTACGTGGGGATATTCCTGTTTTAATTCCCATAATCCGCCCATATGGTCGTGATCCTGATGGGTTATTAAAACATGGGTTAAATCTGCACAGTTAAGGTTGTTTTCTTCCATGGCTTGTTTGATTGTCGGGAAAAAACCGGTATATCCGCAGTCAACCAGGACCATGTTTTTATCATCCATTAATACAACCGGGTGAATTGTCTCTTGGACTTCTCCAAATGTGAATGTTATATTTAAAACAATGATTCGATTCATTTCTCTGACTCCTTATGGCGTTTTAACCTGACAGTGGTATGACGGCGGGTTTCTATATAAAATGGCAAACCACTGCTTTGGTATATTTGTATTTTCAGCATATTTATTATACTGGAAATCACCGCCAACTTGCAACCGGAAATACAATTCTTATATAACGATTTCCCATCTCGTTTTTGTCTTGCAGAAAGAGGGGTATTTTTATGACTGGGACTTTGTAATTTCATTTCTGAATAATATTCCTATGCCTGCAAATAATAATCCCATCAATATGAGATGAGGAGAATGATTATGGCAAAAGATTCACAGCTTGACCCAAAACCAATTCGCAAGCAAAAAGCTAACGGCGGTCCTACCATGGCTGAAAGCGCATTAGACGGAGAAAGCCGGAATAATAAGAAACAGTCCGGCAGCCGCCACAAACCCGGTAACGATAAATAATAAACGTTCCATGCAAAGGAGAAAATAAAATGAACCGTGATAAACTCATAGACCAGGTAAAAGACGAGTATGCACGAAAGGCCTCTTTTGAATCCCGGCAAAATTTCCAGCAAAGCACAGCAGACATCTCACCGGAAGCCTATTATGAAAATTTGTTAAGCAAAGCCATCAGTGAAATTAACACGGGCTCCTTCGACGATTTCAAATCCGGTGAGGAAGTGGTAAATGCTATTGCAAATGATAAAACCTGGCTTTCGGATTGGAAATAGGGGAACACCTGTAAATAAAAAACCGCAGCCCACATGATAATGGACTGCGATTTTTATTATGCACATGTATATTTATCATTACTTCCTGCTTATGAATTTCCAGTCAGGCTGTCATAAATCTTAGACAGATTGCTTTCCATCCGCTCCAGATATGTCATATCGTCCTGAGCACTTTCTATTGTATAGACGGTCTCCACTGCCGCACCGACTTCATTAGCCAGAGTTTGGGACACTGCTGGGCTTACCATTTCTTCTGCAAAAATGGTGGTTACGTTGTTTTCCCTGCAGTATTCAACCAGCTGGGCCAACTGCTGGGCGGAAGGTTCTCCGTCTGCAAAAATATCTCTTACGCTGTTTTGCTCCAGACCGAAATCCCGGCAGAGATAACCAAAAGCAGCGTGCCCTGTCACAAAGGTCTTTTTCTCTGCAGACTGGAATTTACCGATATATTCGTTGTAAAGACTTTCCAACTGGGAGATGTAATCATTGCAGTTCTGCACGTAATACTCTTTATTGTCCGGGTCCGCCTGGGCAAGAGCAGCCGTAATATTCTTCACCTCAGTCTGTGCGCCCTTTAAGCTGAGCCACAAATGAGGATCATACTTCCCGTGAGAATGTCCGTCTTCGTCCTCTCCATCCTCTTCGTGACCTGCCTCTTCTTCATGATCCTCATCTTCTTCATGGTCTTCAGAAGCAGTTTCCCTTTCAATAACATCGGCTCCCTTGGATGCTTCCACAACAATCAGATCTGTGTTATTGACGGCAGAAAGTGCTTCTTCTACCCAGCCTTCCATTCCAAGGCCATTGTAGACAAAAACCTTTGCATCACTTATGCCTGCCAGGTCCTGAGCCTTTGGTTCAAAATCGTGTGCTTCCGTTCCTGCAGGAATAACGGTTGAAATATCAACTTTATCTTTGCCTACAGCCACAACAAATTCTTTCATGGCATCAAAGGTGACAGTAACCTTTATCTTGCTTTCTTCCGCTGCACTTGTCTGTTCTGCACTGCTCTCCGTCGTACTGCTCTCTTCTGCTGCCGTTGTGGCTACGGGGGTGCTTCCCTGATTATTACTGCAGGCTGAAAGGTTCACCGCGGCAATCAGGCATAGCAGCATAGCTGCCCATTTTTTTAACATAATTATATCCCTCCTAAATTTCACTTGCAAATGGTTCTTATTTGCATTTATAATATATGATAACGACTCAGGATATATTTGTCAAGTGCAAATGAATCGCATTTGCAACAACAAAAGGGTTATTAATTCTCATTTAGAAAGGGTATTATTTATGATTAAAGCAGAAAAGCTCTTTTTTTCTTATACAGGTTCACCGCCCTATGTTCTGGGAGGCATGGATCTGGAAATACGGGACGGCGAGTATGTTTCCGTTGTGGGGGAAAACGGCAGCGGAAAAAGTACGCTGATGCGGCTGATTTTGAAATTTATAAAACCTGCCTCCGGCAGCATTGTGACAGAGGCAAAGCGGATCGGATACGTTCCGCAGAAAAATGATTTTTCAAATTCAGGTTTTCCCATTACCGTATATGAGGTATTGGATTCATACCGCAGATTATTAAAAATCAAAAACAAGGACACAGTATGGGAAGCTCTTGAGCAGGTTGGAATGTCTGGTTTTTCAGGAGCTCTCATGGGAAATCTTTCCGGAGGACAAAGCCAGAAAATACTGATTGCACGGGCGCTCATGGGAAGGCCGGAGCTTCTGGTTCTGGATGAGCCCTCAACCGGAGTGGACATCAGCAGCCAGAAGGAAATCTATGGCTTCTTAAAGAAAATAAACAAGGAAAAGGGAATGACCATTGTTTCCGTGGAACACAATCTGGATGCCGCCATTTCAAACTCAACCCTGATCTATCATTTGGTTGGCGGCCAGGGACACCTCTGCTCCCCTCATAAGTATGCAGACGAGTTTTTGAAAAACAGGAGGGAAAACGATGGAAATATTTAGTTACAGCTTCATGCAAAATGCAATTTTCGTTTCCGTGTTTATTTCGATTCTATGCCCCTGCATCGGAATCTTTCTGGTGCTCCGGCGCTACTCCATGATCGGGGACACCTTATCCCATGCATCGCTGGCAGGCGTCACAATTGGTCTGCTGACCGGGCAGAATCCCATACTGGGCGCGTTTATCTTTACATCCATATGCGGCGCATTGATCGAATTTCTGCGCAGTTATTTTAAAAAGCACACGGATTTGATTCTTTCCATTGTACTTTCCTTAAGCGTGGGAACCGCCATTACCATTATAAGCTCCGGAAAGCTTCATGCAAACGCGGATTCCTTTATGTTCGGAAGCATTCTGACCGTAACCCGGCTGGATATGATCATGATACTGATTCTCAGTGCTGTTTCCGTCCTGACCCTGATTCTTTTGTACCATCAGATGATTTATATTGCATATGACGAAGAGGCCGCTAAGGTGGCGGGCGTAAGGGTCCGGCTGATCAATTATGTTTTTTCTATCCTTGTGGCTTCCGCCATTTCCGTATCCATCAGAATCGTAGGCGTACTGGTACTCAGCTCCATGATTTCCCTTCCTGTCGCCACCGCACTGCAGCTTGAGAAAGGGTTTAAGACAACCTTGATATTCTCAATTATTTTCAGTGTGGTTGACATCATGCTGGGGCTGTTTATTTCCTATTATCTCAATGTGGCTCCCGGCGGATTTACCGCCCTGGTTTCCGTTTTCGTCCTGGTGTCGGTCCTCCTTGGAAAGAAGGTGCACTCTTCTATCCGTGCCGCCCGGAATAAATGATACGGTTTCAAAAAACTTGACTTCATGGGATCAGCCTTTTATAATGAACCTAAATGCGAATAAAACGCATTTGCGCATCATATATACGAAATTGAGAGCGCACTGCCGTTATATTCCGTAAACTTACACGAAACCACAAGAGGCCGGAAGGCCCTTGCAAAAATCAAATGAGGTGAATACAGTGAATGAAATACAAAACACCTGGCCTGCGGGAATAAAGAGAACGCGGCAGCGCGAATGTGTACTCTCCGTACTTGAAAATTCCGAGAAGCCCTTAACCGCCGCTGATATATGCTCAAAAATGGAAAAAGGCGGGGATGGAACCTGGATGTCCACCGTCTACCGGATTCTCGGCACTTTTGAAAAAAAGGGTGTGGTGATTAAAACCAATATGATGAACAATGAAATGGCAATGTATGAGCTGAACCGCTTCCAGCACAAACATTATGCGGTCTGTACCAGCTGCCATAAGATCATCTCAATGGATAACTGCCCTATGGAGAAATTTATCCCAAAGTTTGAAGACGAGGGCTTCTGCGTCACGGGCCATAACCTGGAGGTATTCGGGTTCTGCAAGGATTGCAGGCCTATGTGACCGTTGACGGCCTGAGCCAGTATTTATTTTTAGGAGGAATCGCATGTCAACACAAATATTTGTAATATCGGGCTTTCTGGGAGCGGGAAAAACCACTCTCATCCAAAAACTTCTGAAAGAATCATTTCACAATGAGAAGATCGTCCTCATTGAAAATGATTTCGGTGATATCAGCGTCGATGCCGCCCTGCTGAAATCAGGCGGTATTGAAGTGAGAGAAATGAATTCCGGCTGTATTTGCTGCAGCCTTTCCGGTGATTTTATCAAAGCCCTCAAGGAGCTTTTAAACCGCTTTCAGCCCGACAAAATCATCATTGAGCCTTCCGGTGTGGGCAAACTGTCGGATATTATGAAGGCCTGCTCGGACCCGCGCATCCTGCCCCTTGCTGAAGTTAAGGCTAAAATCACAATCGCAGATGTAAAGCGCTGTAAAATGTACCTTGACAACTTTGGTGAATTTTTTGAGGATCAGATAAAAAATGCTGATACAGTCCTGCTCAGCCGTACAGATGAATTCCCTGACAAAATAAATGCTGCCCGGGAAATTATCAAAGAGTTAAATCCTCATGCAGCCATCTTCTCAAAGCCCTGGGACCAGATCAATGGAGCCCAGATACTCCAGGGACATGTACATACAAATGGCTGTAAATGCGGGTGCCACGGTGCCCACGGCCATTTAAACCACCAACACAGTCATGACCATAATTGCTCCTGCGGCCATAATCATGCTGCGGAAGATGTTTTCGATACGGTGACCATCAGGACAAATCAGGTATTCAGCATGGAGGATTTGAAGTCAAGGGTATCCACTATGGAAAAAGGCTCTGAAGGAACGGTTCTCCGTGCAAAGGGCATTGTCCGCGGTCCCGCCGGATATATAAATTTACAGTATCTGCCCGGAGATATTAAGATGACAGAGTGTGCCGCAAAAGGCGATATGCTGTGTATTATCGGCCGGGATCTAAACAGGCAGGAGCTGTGTACTCTGTTTGGCGGGGAACAATAGATGGAGATACCAGTTTATGCCTTGACCGGATTTCTCGATGCCGGAAAAACCACATTCCTCAATACCCTGCTGAACCGGCAGGACTGGAAGGATGTTAATATTCTCGTTATACAGTTTGAAAGCGGTGAAGAAGATTTCCAGAGCCAGCACCATAACTGTTACAGCATTTCTTTTCCAAAAAAGACTTTGGATCAGCAGCCCATGCAGGTGGTGGAGCAAATTCAGGAACTCCTTCAAACCTATGATTTTGATGAAATCTGGATGGAATGGAACGGTGTAGTCCCATTTTCCACTCTTCAGGCCATGCTGTTACAGGAACCTCTCCGCAGCTTATGCAAGCTTCAAAAAGTCATACATGTTGCGGATGGGGCAGGAATCGAAGGGCTGCTGGGCAGGACGGGAGGCGCTTTGCCTGAACAGATTGCAGGCAGTGATTTTGCTCTGGTCCGCAATGTTCATACCCGGGCTGACCGCAAACGAATCAGCCGCCTGCTGAACGGAATCAATCCGGGCATTGAAATATATGAAACAGACGATTATGAAGACTTATACAGACCGCTTTTCAGAAGGCGGGAGCGGCCTGTCAACCTGTTTTTCCTGATCATTGTTCTGCTGACAGTCCTTCATTTTGTCACACGGCCTGTTTTTGAGGCATACCGGATTCCTGCTAATATGATTATCAACGTATTTTTAGGGATTATCCTGCAGGCTGTTCCATTCCTGCTGATCGGCGTTCTTTTATCATCTGCCATTCAGATTTTTGTGCCTCAGAGCTTTATTGAACGCAGGTTTCCCAAATCCCTGGGCGCAGGCATGCTGGTGGCTGTTCTGGGAGGTTTTTGCCTTCCGGTCTGTGACTGTGCTTCTATCCCGATTTTCAGGAGCCTGGTTAAAAAAGGGATTCCTCTGCCTGCGGCAGTTACCTTTATGGCAGCTACACCGGTGATCAATCCGGTGGTTATTTTATCCACTTATTATGCCTTCAGCGGCAATATGGCCGTTGTGCTTGGGCGGGTTGGTTTTGGAATTATAGCCGCAGTTATCATCGGGCTGTTCTTTGCCGCCTGGCCGCCCAAAGGCAGCGCATTATCAGGGGGAGCGCTGGACCGTCTGATGTGCAGCTGCGGCTGTTACGAAGATGTGGACTCAATCACCACTTTGTCCGGGAAGCTGGGCCTGTTTATCCGCCATTCCCAAGCAGAATTTTTCAGCGTGGGGAAATATCTGGTAATCGGAACCTTTATCGCTTCTGTTTCCCAGGTTCTGGGAACCGGAATATTTACCTCCGCCCAGAAGGGAGCCGGACTGGCAGTTTCTATTATCATTATGATGACCATGGCATTTGTGCTTTCCCTGTGCTCCTCCTCTGACGCCGTCATTGCCCGCAGCTTTGCCAATCAGTTTCCAATGGGGGCGATTATGGGCTTTCTCGTGTTTGGGCCCATGATGGACATTAAAAATGTGATGATGCTCTCTTCAGGATTTTCTAAAAGCTTTATTGTGAAATTATTGTTTACGGCATTTATCGTATGCTTTGCCGTGGTCTTTTTGTTTACCGGTTTAGGAGGGATGTGACATGCGGGCGAGAGCGTTTAATCCTCAGGTTTTTCTGGAACTATTTTGTTATTGCCTCTTTGGGGGATTGATGCTGTATCTGGTGAAGAGCGGGAAATACCTTTCTTATGTTACACCGCGAATGAAGCCGTATCTTTATTTTACAGCAGCCGTCATGCTGATATGGGTTTGCGTAAGCCTCTTCAGGCTGTTCCGCCCCCAGCATATCGTGCGGTCCTCCCATTGCTTTGTACTGGCCCTGCCTGTTTTGCTGCTTTTGCTTCCCCACAGCTCTTTGAATACCTCGGATTTTTCCAGTAATTATATTGGCGGGAATACTTTTGCCGGAAAAAGTGGTGGGGCGGCTGTTCCGGCAGAGGAGTATGACGGAAGTGCCACTGATCCGGCAGACAGCCAAAACGATGTTCCTCCGGCAGATACAGAGCCGTCAGATTCTATAGACAGCACTGTCCCTGATATTCAAACCGATGTAACAGATCAGGGCACTTTAACCTATCTGCCCGGCCTGGATACGGCAAATAAGAAAATCACCGTTTCCGATGACTCTTTCGGCATGTGGCTTTCTGAAATATATATGAATATGGAAAAGTATGAAGGCTATACCATTGTCATGACAGGGTTTGTTTTTAAGGATCCCGAACTGCTTGAGGAGGATGAGTTTGTACCTGCCCGCCTGATCATGTCCTGCTGCGTTGCAGACTTAACTCCCGGGGGAATGATATGTAAGTATGACAAGGTCTCCCAGTTGGAAAATGACTCATGGGTAACGGTTGAAGGAACTTTATTTATTGCAGAATACGAATATGAAGGACAGAAATATAATGATCCTCAGATTCAGGCAGTAAAGATTACTCCTGCAGAGGAGGTAGAGGGATATGTCTATTCCTATTAGAACAGGAATTGTAACTTTCCTCTGATTTCATGATCAGCGTTTCATGTTACCACCCACATAAGCGGTTCTATACAGTAACACCAGACTCAGTTCTGGTGTTACTTTTTTTTGCAAATGAACAGTATTTTCTTTCCATAGGGCACTCAAGGCACCATTGACCTATGTGCTGTATTTAAGTGCTGTATTAACGTGATATATATAACATATTAACCAAGTAATAACAAACGCCTCTGTTATAATATACAAATATACCTTATTTCATATAAATAATTGACTATTTTGCACTTATAGATTAATATATAAACAGAGTTAATGAATTAACACTGGAATGATTGTTTTAAAGCAGAGGAAGAGGACGGTCAATGAACATGCGAGACACAATAGGCAGCAACAACAGCGATTTGACTGAGATGAACCGCTCCGCCGTTGTAAAGATATTACAACAGCGAGAGGTCTGTTCCCGGGCGGATATCGCCAAACAAATGGGCCTCACCCAGGCCTCCATTACAAAAATAGTGGCAGCTCTGATGGAAATGGGAATCGTGTCCGAGGTGGGCAGCATAAAGGGCAGCGGAAACCGCCGCTCAATCGGGTTGAAGCTGAATGCTGACAGGCACCAGATCATTGGGGTGAAATTTTCAAGGCATATGTTTTCAGTGGGTGTGTTCGATATTTCGGGAAAAATATACACCCATTCAGAAATAGAATACTCCATTGAACAAGGCCAGAAATCAGTGCTCTCTGCCATGAAAACGCAGATACACGATATGCTGGAAAAATATAAAAATGTAGTGGCGATCGGCCTCGCCTTACCTGGTCCGTTTCTGCAGGATGAAGGGCGTATTGCGGTAGTGACCCAAATGCCCACCTGGCACAACATCAACTTTATTGAGGAATTTAAATACGAGTTTAACAAACCATTTTTCTTCGTACATGATGCCAATGCCGGAGCTCTGGCGGAATGGTGGTTCGGGGACCATGCCCGGCCCCTGCATACACTGGCCTATTTCCTGGTAGGGGAAGGCGTGGGGTCCGGTATTATCGAACGGGGCAACCTGCTGCTGGGCGTACAGGGCGCTGCCAGTGAAATCGGACACATCAGCGTGGATGTGAAGGGTCCCCGCTGCGAATGCGGCAACTATGGCTGTCTGGAACTGTACTGTTCAGTTCCTGCTATGGTAAAGATGGCCCAGCAGCGCGTGCCGGAGTGCCTTTCCAAAAGCCATCAGCAAAGCTTAGATGCCTGCAATGCCATTTTTAAAGCAGCCCGTAAGGGCAATGCCAAGGCGCTGGAGGTGGTGCAGGAGGTGGCGGAATACATCGGCTATGGCTGTGTTACCCTGATCAATTCCTATAACCCCGATATTATTGTCATCGGTGACATTGTATCCCAGGGAGGGGATTTGCTGCTTCCTACCATTCAGGAGGTGGTCAGACAGCGGGTTATCTCTGAGCTAAGCTCCAGGGTGCAGATTAAAATATCCAGCTTAAAGGTCGATCCCACTCTGTATGGTGCCGCGGCCATAGCCACGGATAAGGTGCTGCAGATGCCCAGTGCATTTTTAGCAGTAAAGGGGTAGGAAAAGAGAAGGAACTTATATAGTACAATATTTGCCTGCCAAAAGCAGGCATAAAGGGAGGTAAGTTATGGAACATCCTTTAATCCTTCAAATGCAAGGCATTACCAAGGTATTCCCGGGAGTGCGGGCGCTGGATGATGTAACTCTGGAAGTACGCCAGGGCGACATTCACGCAATTTGCGGTGAAAACGGTGCCGGAAAATCAACCTTGATGAAGGTTTTGTCCGGTGTTTACCCTCACGGTACCTATGAAGGCCGGATTATTTACAGGGACAGTGAAATGACCTTTAAAAACATCAAGGAATCGGAAAATGCCGGCATCGTAATCATTCACCAGGAACTGACCATGATTCCGGAGCTGTCCATCACGGAAAACATCTTTATGGGAAACGAGGTGGTAAAACACGGACTGATCGACTGGGACACCTCACGGCACCGCACTGTGGATTTGCTTGCACGGGTCGGGCTGACGGTCAATCCCGATACCCTGATCAAGCACCTGGGCGTAGGCCAGCAGCAATTGGTGGAAATCGCCAAGGCACTGTCCAAAAATGTCAAGCTGCTGATTCTCGACGAGCCCACTTCTGCGCTCAACGAGGCCGATTCCGCAAACCTGCTGGATCTCATGCGGGACTTAAAGAAACGGGACATCACGTGTATTATGATTTCCCACAAGCTCAATGAGATTGCAGCAGTATCTGACGCTGTCACCGTAATCCGTGACGGCCGCACCGTCGACACCTATGCCGTGGAAGCAGGGCGGGTGGACGAAAACCGCATCATTCGCTCCATGGTGGGACGCTCCATCGAAAACCGGTATCCCGACCACGAATCCAACCCGGGAGATGTCATTTTTGAGGTGTCGGACTGGCGGGTTGAGGACCCCCATATTCCGGGACGGCTGGTGTGCAAGAACTCCAGCTTCTATGTAAGAGCCGGTGAAATCGTGGGCTTTGCAGGTCTTATGGGTGCGGGAAGAACAGAGCTCATGCGGTCCATCTTCGGACGCAACTATGGTATCCACCTTGGCGGAACCATTAAAATCAGAGGAAAACAGGTTCGCATCACCTCTGTTGCCTCCGCCATTAAACATGGCATTGCCTATGTGCCTGAAGACAGGAAGACCCTGGGACTCAATCTGATCGACTCTATCCGCATGACTATTGTGTCGGCAAACTTAAAGGCAATTAAGCGGGGAGGCCTGCTGGACCCGGATAAGGAGTTCCAGGCTGCCGAAAAGTACCGCCAGTCCTTAAGAATCAAGGCCCACAGCGCCGGCATCGGCGTGAACACCCTGTCCGGAGGAAATCAGCAAAAGGTTGTTCTGGCCAAGTGGATGTTTACGGAGCCGGACGTCCTGATTCTCGACGAGCCTACCCGCGGAATTGACGTGGGCGCCAAATATGAGATTTACCGCCTGATCCATGAACTTGCGGATCAGGGAAAAGCGGTGGTTATGGTTTCCTCAGAGCTTCCGGAGCTGCTGGGTATGGCAGACAGGATATACACCATTTTCGAGGGAAGCATAACAGGCGAGGTAGAGCGCAGCGAGGCCGATCAAGTAAGGCTCATGAGAATGATGACAGATACCTCTGCGTCAGAATCTGAATCAGGAAAGGACGGAAATGCATCATGAAATATATCAAACAAGTATTAGGCGGTGAACTTCGTCAGTATACCATGGTGATCGCCCTGGCGGCGCTTATCATCATCTTCAATATCACTTCAGGCGGAAGAATGGTTACTTCTTCTAACTTCCAGAACCTGCTGTCCGGAAACGCCTATGTATTGGTGCTGGCTATCGGAATGCTGATGGTTATTGTCATCGGACAGATTGATTTATCCGTCGGTTCTGTAGCAGGTTTCTCCGGAATGGTTATGGCTTTAGTAGCCAGAGACTTAAACTTCCCGTGGTGGCTCGCAGTCCTTGTCAGCCTTGCAATCGGCGTTGCAGCCGGAGCATGGCAGGGGTTCTGGCTGTCTAAGCTGGGTATCCCCGGCTTTATCACCACATTGGGCGGCATGATGATCTTCCGTGGAGGTGTCATCTGGATATCAAAATCCATTTCAGTGCCCGCACCACCGGAGCTTAAATGGTTCGGTGCCGGATACCTGCCGGAATGGGGTCCTGCATTTACCGGAATGAACAATTCCACGCTGCTGATGGGAATCATCGCAATCGCTGCTCTCGCATACGTACAGCTTCGGCGGCACACCCGTTCCGCCAATCTCACCGGGACAAAAGAGCCTCTTTGGCCGGTTGCGGTAAGGATTGGCCTGGGCGGAGGTATTATTGGCTATTTTACCTGGCTGTTCGGCACCGGACGCCCCGGAACATCATTCCCTGTTCCAGGTCTGATTCTGGTCATTTTAGTCATCATATACCACACCATCACCCAGCGCACTCAGTTCGGCCGCCACATCTACGCAGTGGGAGGCAACAAGAGCGCAGCCGCTCTCTCAGGTGTCAATGTTCAGAGAACCTATTTTCTCACCATGCTGAACATGTCATTTCTCGCAGCTTTGGCAGGAATCATGTTCGTGGGACGTTCCACGGCTGCCGGCCCTTCTGACGGTACCGGCTGGGAGCTGGATGCCATTGCATCGGTATTTATTGGTGGTGCAGCCGTTTCAGGCGGTATCGGTACGGTTCTCAACACCATGGTAGGCGGTATGGTTATGGCTGTTCTCAACTCCGGACTCATGCTCATGGGTGTTGGAGCCGACCGCACCCAGGTTATTAAAGGCTTTGTATTATTGGCCGCTGTTGCTTTTGATGTTTACAACAAAGCACATGGCCGCCGTTCCATCATAGGAACGCTGTTTCCTGAAAAGGAAATTAAACCCAAGGAAGGTAAGCCGACCGGCAGTGATTCGCAATAAACTGCATGGTTGGGCCTTATATAGTCGAATGACTTTAAAAAGGAGGTTATTTATGAAAATGAAGAAACGATTATCTCTGCTTATGGCGGCAACATTGGTTGCGACAGCAGCGATGACGGGCTGCGGCGGCGGACGCCAGGCAGCACCGGAGACCACAACAGCAGCTCCTGCACAGGAGACAAAGGCTGAGGAGACAAAAGCCGAAGAAACAAAAGCTGCAGAAGCAGCCACTGGCTTTGAGGCCGGTGCAACCATCGGTGTTTCCCTTCCATGGCTGGGCACCCAGAACTGGAAAGAAGCTGACGAAATGTTCAAGACCCAGTTGGAAGCCGCTGGCTTTAAGGCAATCGTACAGGCCGCTGACAACAAAGTTCCCCAGCAGCAGCAGCAGATTGAGTCCATGATCCAAAATGGAGCTAAAGTTATTGTTGTTGGTCCTGTTGACGGTTCACAGCTTGGATCAGTTTTAGAAGAAGCTGCAGCCGCAGGAATTACCGTTATCGGATATGATCGTCTCCTTGAGAACACCACCGGTGTGGAAGGCGTGGTACAGTTCGGAAGTATCAAGACCGGAGAATTACAGGGACAGGCGCTTCTTGACGGATTGGCAAAAGAAAAAGGCGAAGGCCCTTACAATATCGAGTTATTCGGCGGCGGCCCTGCTGACCCCAACGCTCCTAACTTCTTCAAAGGCGCTATGTCAGTACTTCAGCCAAAGATTGATGACGGCACACTTGTAGTCGTATCAGGACAGACTGATTTCACCCAGTGCGCAACCCTTGACTGGGATAACTCCAAGGCACAGGCCCGTATGGATTCCCTGCTCTCCGGTTTCTACGCAGACAAGGAAATTCATGGTGTTCTGTCTCCTAACGACGGAATTGCCCGCGCTATTATCACTGCATCTGAGCAGGCCGGCCAGAAGATTCCTGTTGTTTCAGGTCTTGACGCTGAAAATGAGTCTGTTGAATGGATTTGGTCCGGCAGACAGTATTCAACAGTAGCGAAACCAACCGATGTTCTTGTAGGCAAAACAGTTGAGATTATCAAGTCTCTTCAGGAAGGCAAGGGTATGCCCGCTCCTGATACTAATGTAAACAATGGCAAGAAGGATGTTGGCGTTTATGAGCTTCCTCCGCTTGTAGTTACAAAAGACAATGCCAAAGAAGCATTTGCAAACGATCCTGGCCGTCTTGACCTTCTGAAGTAATCAATTGATAAAAACTTTATAAAAAGCGGCAGAGGAATGCATCCTCTGCCGTTTTTTGCTTATGGGGTATGGGACCGCCTTTTTGATTTTTCCAGGTACATCAGCTTATCCGCCCTATGAAGAAGGATATCAAGGTCATCGCCGTGTTCCGGAAATACGGCGCAGCCAATGCTTGGTGATACTTTAATGGGATAACCGGAAACATGAAACTCCTGTTCAAAACGATTGAGAAGCTGTTCCTTGGCGTACAGAAGGCTTTCCATATTTTCAATTTCCGGCAGTATCAGCAGGAATTCGTCTCCGCCCAAGCGAAAGGCCATCTCATCTGCCCCGGTGCTGGCTTTTAATATACGGGCTGTTTCAACAAGCACCATATCTCCCACGCTGTGTCCATAGGTATCATTGATTTTCTTAAAATAATCCAGATCAAGCAGCAGGATTCCCACTTTGCATTCTTTTCGTTTTGCCGCGGCGAAAACATTGGCTTGATAGCTGTTCAGAAAGTGACGGTTGAACAGGCCTGTCAAGGAATCATAAATTGACATGGTGATGATCTTATTGTTGGATCTTATATATTTAAACACTAAAAGACCTGTAAAAGCACAGAAGCAAACGGAAAAAATAAGCAGCAGCACAAATAAGGGCAGATTGTCCTCCCAGCCGTTTGACGAACTGACGGTAATGCTCCAGTTGATGAAGTCCGGGTCCACGGCAAATTCCAGCTTGGAATTTACATCAGAATCAATCACGCCAAAAAATGGAGTGATTTTATTCTCCTGATTATAAATTGCAATATTCAGCCCTGAACTTACGGCATAGGACTTAATCTCCTCGAGGATTTTATCATACTCCAGCACAATCGCAATTTGCCCCCAATATTCCTTGTTTTCCATAATAATAGGAAGCCTGACGATGAAAGCTCTCCCGCCTTGCACCAGGTTTACCGGGCCCTGCAAAATCGGTTTCAGCTCACGTTTCACTTTCATCACAAGATCCTGCTGCCCTGTCACCCTGGATAAATCCACGCCGATTGCCGCAGAATTGGACTCCTGGGGATAATTCCATATAATAGTCGTATCCCTGAGAACACCCACATTGCGGATGTATTCTGAGTTAGTTGAGAGAAGCTCGTCCATATAACGGTAGGTGATCTCCGCGTCTAAATCAGGCTGAAGCTTGATATAAGCCTCGTAACCCTGAAGCAGTGTGACATTGGAGTAAATCAGCCGCTGGACCCTGCTTTCAAACACCATATACCGGTCTGTTGTTTCCAGAACGGCTCTCTGCCTGACATTATTGTGCAGCATCAGAATAAAAGACAGACAGACGGAAAAAAGGGCAATTGCCGCAGCCAGGGATACGTACAGCGGATTTGCTTTTTGAGGAAAAGGTTGATTTTTTCTCATATTAGTTTCGTAAATCCTTCTTTTCATCTGCTTTGCAAATGAAATGCAAAGCAAGTGTATTTTTGATATTATAGCAAAGCTGAGCGGTTTATACAAGGCGTTTCAGCCTATCTGCTATTCCTCCGGCATCTGATCATTTTCGGGATTGTTTCCATCATGTTGGGATTGGCATAGAAAAAGCCCCGGTAAATGCCGGAGCCTTTTCTATATTCCGAGAACTTCAGGACAAGAAGCCTGAAGATATTACAGATCTATCCAAGTGTCATAAATGTATATCTGATAATAAATACAATTGATACGATCAACGTTAATGGCTTCACTTCTGCAAACTTTTTGCCGCCGATCTTCATCAGACAGAATGTGATAAGTCCAAGTGCAACGCCATTTGCGATTGAGTAGGTAAACGGCATGAAGACAATGGTACAGAATGCAGGAAGCGCTTCAGACATTTCGCTGAAATCAACATCCTTTATATTGCCTAACATTAAAATTCCTACGAAGATCAATGCCGGAGCTGTGGCTGCTGCCGGAACCAGACCAACCACAGGTGCAAAGATAATTGCGCCCAGGAACAATAATGATGTCACAAGGCTGGTCATTCCTGTTCTTCCGCCTTCTGCAATACCTGCGCTGGATTCTACAACTGTGGTAACTGTAGAAGTACCAACCATAGCGCCTGCTGCTGTTGAAATAGCATCTGACATCAGAGCTTCTTTCATGCGGATAACTTCGCCGTTCTCATCGATCATACCTGACTGTTTTGCTGCTCCCAGCAAGGTTCCGATGGAGTCAAACATATTTACAAGTGAAAAGCTGATAACCAGCATAGTAACGGTGAAAATTGTATTCAGCATGTTTCCGCCCTGGAACAGGCCGGCAAAATCCATTTTCATGAAAGATACTTCTGCAAAATCAGAAAATTTCGTTCCAATGTCCAGGCTGAAGTTTGATAAATGAGTTACACCCATGGGAATTCCCACGATAGTTGCTACCACAATACCGATCAGGATAGAACCTTTCACCTTTTTTACATGAAGGAGGCCCATGGTGATCAAACCGATTAATGCTACTACTGCGCCCATGATCAGACTCATATCTGCTTCCGGATTTCTCCACTGGGCAAAGTCTACCATGCTGACAAGTGTAGCAGGGTTTCCAACAACCAGACCGGCATTTTTAAGACCAATGATAGTGATAAATAAACCAATACCAGGTGTTATGGCCGTCTTTACAGCATCTGGAATGGAACGGATAATCGCCTCTCTCAAACCAACAGCTGTGATAACAATAAAGAAAATTCCTGACATGAATACGATAACCAACGCCTGTCCATAAGTATAGCCCATTCCCAGCACAACTGTATATGCAAAGAATGCATTGAGTCCCATACCCGGTGCCTGAGCAAATGGAACCTTAGCGTATACTGCACATAGAAAGGTTCCGATAAATGCGCCAATACATGTACCGATAAATACGCCGTTGGCTACCTTTCCTGCCATTACGGTATCTCCCATAATCATATATGGATCTGCAAGAATCTGCGGATTCAATATCAAAATGTAAGCAATCGTAATGAATGTAGTCAGTCCTGCAAGGACCTCTGTTCTGATAGTAGATTTACTGTTTGTAATGCCAAAATACTTATCCAAAAAATTTGTTTTGCTTTCTGTGTTCATTGTAATCCTCCGTTATTTCGTAATATACTACATTATCCCTATTCTTTCCCACCCTTATAACGTGAATACTGTACTCCCCTCCTTACTCCTTATTTTATTACACAAAACCTGATTTTCCCACTTTTGCGCAACAAAAAAAGAGCTGGCAAAAGACCTGTCACTGAGACAAATCTATGTAGTCAACTCTTACGGTAGTTGGTAGAAACTCTGGGCCAATCCCCAGGATATACATAATGGAAATAACAATATTTAATTGGCTCTATTATTATATACTCTAGTAAATTTTAATTCCATTTGTATTTTTATTAAATTTTCGGTAGGATTTTTGGTACATTTTGATAATAAAATCGTTTTATAACGGGATTATTTTATATAACTATCCAAAAATGAAAAGCACTGGAATTTCTGCCTCACACGGCTGAAATCCCAATGCTCTTATCTGTATTATTTAACGATTGGAGGTGTTCCTTCTTCGTTTCCTACAACCGCATCGATCTGGATTAAAGCGCCTTCAGGTAAAGCTGATACACCAACAGTTCTGCGTGCAGGAACGCCGCCCGGGAAGAATGTTGCGTATACTTCATCTACAGCATCAATATCTGCGATGTTCTTAAGGAAGATATTTACTTTAACCACATCTGCTAATGCGTGATCAACACTTTCTACAATTGCCTTGATGTTCTTCAGACACTGTTCAGCCTGCTCTTTTACACCACCGGCTACTAACTTGCCGGCCTTTGGATCGATCGGCAGCTGAGCGGAAAGGTGATTGTAATGAGAAAATGCTACAGTCTGTGTGGACAGAGGGTCTTTTGGCGCATTCTCTGTATTGTTGGCTTCGATGATAATTCCATGTCTGTCTTCAACAAGCTGTGGAGGTGTACCGTCTCCGTATGATACCACTGCTTCAATCTGTACCAGTGCAGCCATGGGTAAAGCTGCAGCTTCAACGGTTGTCCGTGCCGGAACATAAGCTACAGCTCTGGCAATAGCAGAATCCGGGAAGAATGTTGTATAAACTTCGTTTACAGCTTCCATATCGGAAATGTCCTTAAGGAAGATAGTAGTTTTAACGATATCATCAAAAGGAACGTCGATACTTTCTAAAATTGCCTTAATATTCTTTAAGCACTGTGCAGCCTGCTCTTTTACACCGCCGGTTACCAGTCTGCCGGTTTTTGGATCGATCGGTAACTGGGCCGAAAGGTTACTGTAATGAGAGAAAGACACGGCCTGTGCGGACAGAGCGCTTATTGGTGCATTGGCTGTGTTATTTGTAAGCTTGATAAGATCGCCTGACTGTGGTGCGTTTGGAATTGTACCTTCACCGTTTGAAACCAGTGCTTCAACCTGCACCAAAGCATCCATTGGCAGAGCTGCAACTGCAACTGTTGTCCGTGTAGGAACATAAGTTGGGAAGAATGTCTTGTAAACTTCGTCTACAGCATCAACAGCCTTGATATTCGTAACGAATACAGTGATTCTGACAATATCGCTCATAACATGGTCAATGCTCTCTACAATTGCTTTGATATTCTTAAAGCACTGCTCAGCCTGCTCTTTTACACCGCCGGCTGTCAATTTACCGGATTTCGGATCGATTGGTAATTGAGCTGAAAGATTGTTGTAGTGAGAGAAAGCTACTGTTTGTGAGTATGGACCAATACCTGCTGGAGCATTTTCTGTGTTTCTTGCTAATACTGCGTTATAACCGCTCATGATAGGATTCCCCTTTTTCATATTTTTTGCGATGTAACCTCCCCAAATGGTTACTCTATTTGCATTATAGCAGGCTTTCTTCACTTTGGCTATATGTTTTTCTAAAAATTTTTTAGTTAACCAAAAATTTTATTAGATTCTTTTGGTAACGGCAGCTCCAGCCTTTATTTTTAGAGATCATATTCATATTTGACAACGAATAACTCTGCTATTGCATCAGATCTGTTGCCCAATTCAGAGATAACCCCTTTAGGAATATTGACTAACTGCCCTGCTTTAAAGGTTTTAGTCTCATGATCTTCAATTGTTACGCTTAGCTCTCCTTGAGCAATCAACGCATACACCGTTGCATCAGTAGGATGTTTTGGAAATACTTTGCCCGGCGGAATAACCACATGATTCATAAGAAGCTTTTCATCTTTAAAAATATTTTCAAATATTTCCTGATCCGTTATTGTATAATTATGAATCTTTTCCACTCTGACTCTACCGTTTTTATCCAATTCCATATGCTGGCTACTCATAATAATCAATGCAAATACGGTCCTGCATAACTGCACCAATAAATGAGCCCGCTTTTTTATGTTCCGGATGAATTTGATAGGCCGCCAACGCTTCTTCACTATGAAAAAGACTGTTAAGGACAACATCCCTGTTACCTGAAGGCATTGTATTTATATGCACTCTTAATTCAATGATTCCATCCATGCATTGGGTCAGGGCTTCTAACTCTGTTTTTATCTTTTCAGCGTTTTCCTTTTTCTCAGCTTCCGTGAATTCTTCCTTGTGATTCCATGCTACAATATGTCTTATCATATCTGCACCTTCTCCTTAATTTTATTTTCTTTATCATTCCACATTCATATAACTCAGGATTAAATTATACCACAAGCAGCGGATTCTTTGGAGCCTTAACATATTACTTTTTTGGTTGTTTATATCATATTGGAGAACACTGATTTAATAAATCGCAATTGGCCCATGGGGTCCATCAATAATTTCTATTTTAGTTTCAAAAATGTCTGTCAAAACATCTGAATCCATGATTTCATCCACTGTACCAAAAGCAGCAATTTGTCCATTTTTCATCGCGCAAATCCGGTCAGAATATTTCGCCGCAAAATTTATATCATGCAAGACAACCAGAATTGTTCTTCCAAATTCATCAGCCGCATGCTTCAAATGCTCCATCATTTGAACAGAACGGGCAACATCAAGGTTATTTAAAGGCTCATCCAAAAGTACATATTCCGTCTCCTGGCACAAAACCATTGCCACATATGCCCTTTGCCTTTGGCCGCCGGAAAGCTCATCCAAATATCTGTTTTCCAGATCAGTTAATTCTAAAAAATCAATATATTTTGAAATGATAGCCTCATCTTCTTTCGTCAATCTCCCTTTTGAATAAGGAAAACGTCCAAATCCGGCCAACTGCCTGACAGTGAGTTTTGTCACAAAGTGATTTTCCTGCCGTAAAATGGTCAGAACCTTTGCCAGGTCCTCTGATTTTGCTTCGGATACATCCATATCCGCCACCGTGATGTGACCTTCTTCCATATTCAAAAGTCTTCCGATCATCAAAAGTGTTGTGGACTTTCCGGCACCATTGGGGCCAATCAGGGAAGTGAGGCCGGCTTTGGGTATTTTTATATTCAAAGGCCCTATTTCTACCTCATCATATGCTTTTCTGGCATTCTCAATAATTATCATAAGCTACCTTTCTTTAAAAATACAATTAAAAATGTTATTCCGCCAAACATTTCAATAATAACTGAAACCACGCCTTGAGCATTGAATACATGATACATGAAGAAGTATGCACCTGTTATGATTAAAAATCCAATCGCAAGAGCCATTGGAAAAACATATCTGTGATCATAGGTTGGGGCTGCCTGATAACTCAAGGTTGCAACTAAAAAACCATAAAAAGTCAGGGGCCCAACCAAGGCCGTGGAAATTGACATCAAAACAGAAACCAATATAAGACTGTAAATGACACTGGGCTGATGTTTGATTCCTAAAGAAGTCGAGCAGTCCTTTCCCAGTGACACTACATTCAGCTTCTTAGAGTAAACAAGAAGAAGGAATGCTGCAATTATTACAACTGGAATTGCGATAGGAAAATATTCTGATTCCGCATTATTGACAGAGCCAAACAATCTTGCCTGTAAAATATCAAACTCTGACGGCTCCAGAAGCCTTTTCATAAAAGATGACAAAGACCTAAGCCCGCTTCCCATAATAACGCCAATTAAAAGCATAAGCTGTAAATTGCCATACTTTCCGGAAAGCAGGGAGCCATAAAGGATCAAGCACAGCAGCACCATAGCAGCAACTTGAAATACAAAGGATCCGATACCGCTGAAATTTATAAACGCACTGGCACCAAAGAAAAACATTGTACCGGTATGAATGGCCGAGTAAAGCGCTTCAAAGCCCAAAAGAGAAGGGGTTATAATTCTGTTACTGGTAATAGATTGAAAAGCGACTGTGGCTAAGCTCTGGCACACAGCCGAAATAATCATTGCCGTAAGGGCAAACATCCTTCTTCTGACAACCGGGATAAAAGAAGGAGAATCAATTGGAACAGGGTTTTTATAGACCAAAAGTCCATATGAAGCAAAAAAGCCCAGAATAATCAGTGTTGTGAGCAAAATCCAATATCTTTTTTCTTCTTTCTTAGAGCGGAAGGCTTTCGCTGATCTGTTCATTTGGGCCTCCTTTGTTTCAATAAGATAATAATAAATACAACCGCTCCCACTGTTCCAAGAATCAAAGAGACAGGCACCTCAAATGGCATGATAATGACCCGGGAGATGATATCACAAAGAGTGATTGTACCCATCCCCAATATACATACCCAAGGCAGATTGCTTCTCAAGTCATCTCCCCTATACATTGAAACAATATTAGGTACGATTAAACCTAAAAAGGGCAGGTTTCCAATGACAGCCGTAACAATTCCAACTGCGATACAGACAAGGCTAGTCCCCAAAGTAATCATTTTATTATAATTAACACCAAGACTTGTTGCAACATCTTCCCCCAGACCGGCTAAAGTCAGCCTGTCAGCATAAATAAAAATCAAAACCGTAACGATAATAATCAACCATAAGTATTCGTATCTGCCGATTTGAACTGCCGCAAAAGAGCCTACGAACCAGCTTTGTATGTTTTGCATCATTTGAAAGACCAATCCTATAAAAGTAGAAAATGCTGAAACAACTGCACCAAGCATGATTCCGACAATCGGAACGATTAAGGACGAGCGCAGCTTGATTTTTCTTAAAAATAAAAAGAAAATCATGGTTCCTATAAAAGAAAACACGATTGCCCCAGCCATTCTCAATACTAAAGTTGGTGCCGGGACAAATAAGTACACCAGAAGAAGTCCCAGACCTGCCCATTCAATCGTACCTGTTGTGGTAGGTTCAACCAAACGGTTTTGTGTAATAAGCTGCATGACCAGACCCGTCATTGACATGGCGGCTCCGGAAAGCATGAGTGCAGCGGTTCTCGGAATGCGGGTTATAAAAAACATAGCCATTCCATCTGCCTGGCCCCATATATCGTAAACACCCACAAACAATGATATAATACCTAAAATAGCAACAACAATCATCGCTGTCACAAAGGGTATTGTCCATATTTTATTGTAATTATATCTTTGAGGCTGAGAATTCTCAGCCTCAATTATTTTCTTCATATTTTTTTTAGACACTATCCTATACTCCTGCTATTACTCAGCCAAAGCTTTTGCAAGGTCTTCAAACAACTCCAGGTAAGTTTGTATGGATTCGTTTGTGTAAGTATCAGCTGGTGCGTAAACGATGTTTCCTTCTGTAATAGCAGTTACATTTTGAAGAGCAGGTGAATGATCAATCACATCCTGAGCAGGAACCGCGTCAGTTACAGAAGATACTGCAGCATCACGATCCAACACAAAAATCCAGTCCGGATTGCTTTGTGCAATCGCTTCAACAGAAACCTCATCTCCTTGATGATTAGAAGTGGCATCAGTAATATCTAATGCGGGAACCCAGCCAAACACCTCATACATAGGGCCCCAAACACGTCCGGAATGAGGAGCTGAAAAACCAATATTTCCGCCGGAAACCACAACGCTCATAACCGTATCGGTTCCATTATATGCAGACTTGGCAGTTTCAATGGACTGTTCAAAATCAGCTGCTAATTTTTCAGCTTCTTCATTTTTATCAAAAATCTTTCCCAAAGCGATTGTAGAATTCTTAAGTCCATTAACCAGGTTTTCTCCAGGTGTGTCGGTTTTTTCAGAAACATCAAAGTTTAAATCAATAACCGCTGCGTTTGGCACCAAAGCTTTTATGTCTTCATAAAAGGAAGCAAATCTCTGACCAACAATTACCAGTTCAGGATCTGCGGCTGCTATAATTTCAAGATTTGGTTCACCATGATTCCCGATATCCAGAACTGACTCATCAAGTACGTAAGGTGAATCCGCCGGCATTACTCCCTTTGGAACTGCTGCCAATTCAATTCCCCAATCGGATAATGTCTCAAAGGTTCTGTTATCCAAAGCAATCACGTTCTTAGGATTTACAGGAACTGTAACCGTTCCATGAATATCCGTAATTTCAACAGTTGAAGCTGCCTCTGTATCTGATGTTGCAGCTTCTGTGCTCTCTGCTGGAGCAGCAGTCTGAGTAGTTTCTGCAGCTGTAGTACTTTGATTTGATGTGTTTGAGCAGGCTGATAACATGACAGCAGTAACTGCTACAATAGCAGTTGCATTTAAAAATCTGGTTAATTTCATAATCTTCTCCTCATGGAATATATGTATTTGGTTAGTTTTGATTAGCATTTGTTAGTTTTGGCTAACCTCGTATTATCATACTATAAGAGTAGGTTATTGTCAACCATTAACAGAAACATAGCAGGAAAAAGCATAAAGAGATTTTTAAAAAAATAAATAATCTATAAATTATCAGCACTCTATTTTGACGAGTGCTATCTTGCGTGTTATAACATATATGGTTTGATTTTTAACGCCAATATTTATTTTCTTGACAAACTCTGATTCATGTTATAGCATATTCATATCCCCCATGGGGGGATATGAATATGCTGTTTTTAGACTTTTGAGATAAGGAGATCATTTATTTATGAAACCTGCAGAACACGAACATCACCACAGTCATACTCAGACCAAAGCTGTTATCAACCGTATTTCACGGGTGACCGGACATATGCATTCTGTAAAAAAAATGGTGGAGGAAGGCCGGGATTGCAGCGAAATTCTCATCCAGCTTTCCGCAATACGCTCCGCCATCAATAGCATAGGACGAATCATTTTACAGGACCATATCGACCACTGTGTGGTGGATGCCGTGGAAAGCGGAGATAAAAAGGTTCTGGAAGACTTAAATAATGCAATCGAAAAATTCTTAAAATAATTGCTTAAGAAAGAGGGTGCAACATGATAAAAAAAGTCAATTATTTATTCAGCGGTATCCCAATGACCATTGTGGCTGCCGTATTTCTGTCGGCAAGCCTTGTACTGCTTTTAAACGGCATAAGCCTTCCCGTTGACCCTGCCTGGGTTACCGTAGTAATCTGCGGCTTCCCTCTTTTATATCTTTCTGTTACACGGCTTATTTTTCATAAATGGATTTCATCTGCTTTGCTGATCTCCATTGCAATGATAGCCTCTGTTGCAATCGGGGAGCTGTTTGCCGCAGGTGAGGTCGCTTTTATTATGTCAGTCGGTGCCATATTGGAAGACAAGACAGTGGAGCGCGCTAAAAAAGGATTAAAACAACTGATCAGCCTTGTCCCTGCTCAGGGCAGGAGACTAAGAACAAACCCAGCAGGAACCCATGAAGAGATGGTATCTGTAGAGCAAATTCAAAGGGATGACATCCTGCGGGTACTGCCCGGTGAAACTATCCCGGTTGACGGTGAAATTATTGCAGGAAATACCTCAGTGGACCAGTCTGTCATGACCGGCGAATCACTGCCTATCGATAAAGGGGTTGGAGACAGGGTGTTCAGCGGAACCATTAACCGCTTCGGTTCGGTTGACATCATTACCACCAAAGTTGGAGAGGATTCTTCTCTGCAAAAGTTAATCCATCTGGTGCAGGAAGCTGAAAACAGCAAGGCTCCTATGCAGCGGATTGCAGACAAATGGGCAACATGGCTTGTTCCCATTGCCTTGGCTATTGCTGTCATAACCTTTATCTTTACAGGAGAACTGATCCGGGCCGTTACCGTATTGGTGGTGTTCTGCCCCTGTGCCCTGGCCTTGGCGACTCCCACCTCCATTATGGCGGCAATCGGACAGGCCACCAAGCACGGAGTCATCATCAAGTCCGGAGAAGCATTGGAAAACATGGGTAAGGTGGATTGCATTACATTCGATAAAACAGGCACTCTGACAAATGGAACGCTTGTTGTCAGCGATATACATACACTGAATGAAAGTATAGACAGGGATTATCTATTGAGTTTGGCTGCCTCTGCAGAGGCATACTCAGAGCATCCTCTGGCAAAGGCGGTTGTGGACTATGCCAGAGAACAGGGTATACCAATCCAAAGTGCAATTGATTTTCAGATGACACCGGGAAAAGGAATCCAGGTGACGGTAGACGGACAAGCATTGCTGTGCGGCAATCCGGCGTACCTGGAAGAAAATGGGGTACAGATCGATAATCAGGCCGTTAATACTATAGTTCACTTTCAGTCCCAAGGAAAGGCGATTATCCTCGTTTCCAGGAACCAATCCTTGGCCGGAGTAATCGCCCTTTCGGACACTCTGCGGGATACCGCAAAAAATATGGTGAAAGAACTGCATGATATGGATACCAATATTATTCTGTTGACAGGTGATCATGAACAAACTGCCAGATATTTTGCAGAAAGGGTTGGCATTAAATCGGTGAAAGCAGAACTGCTCCCATCCGACAAAGTAGACAGAATTAAAGAGCTTAAAGACCAGGGACATAAGGTCTGCATGATCGGTGATGGAGTAAACGATGCCCCTGCGCTGAAAATAGCAGACGTGGGCGTGGCAATGGGCGGAATGGGAAGCGATATTGCCGTCGAAGCAGCAGATATCGCTTTGATTGGTGATGATATTGCCAAGATCCCGTATTTAAAGAAGCTGTCCAATTCCACGGTCCGCACCATAAAGCTTAACATCGTTCTTTCCATGGCTATTAACTTTATAGCTATTCTTCTGTCAGTGGCAGGTGTGCTCACCCCCGTCAGCGGCGCACTGGTCCATAATGCAGGATCGGTGCTGGTTGTATTAAATGCGGCCTTTTTGTATGACCGGAAGTATCATAATGGGAATTAAAGCTAAATTTATTTTTTCTTAGCCTGATCCATACAATCCTTTACTGCCGATTTGATAGCATTACTGGTCACTGTTGCCCCAGTAATGGCATCTACTTCATTACTTTGGGCCTTAACGATTTTATCAGGCAGTTCTTCGACAGCCCGCTCACCAATTTTAGCCGTTTCATCTTGCTCAGTAACATTAACAGCAACAATAGATTTTTCATTAAATTCCACCTCTACAGTCACAGTTCCATTGTAACCCTCAGCAGACGCTGTATAAGTTCCCTCATTATACAGCGAAGAACTGCCGCATCCTGTCATCAGAGCAACTGTACATAATACCGGCATTGCCATTGTTATTATCTTTTTCATTATATATCTCCTCCTTGACTTCAATCATATTCATGGTTATATAGTTATTATCCCACATCATAGGGAAGGCATACAGGAACATTGAGAACCGGATGCCTGATTACTTCCGCCTTTACATGAAAAACCTCTAAAATCGTTTGGGCTGTGATCACATCTTCCGGCAGACCTGAGCTATACTTCTTTCCGTCCTTTATGGCGATAAGATAATCGGAAAACATGATGGCATGATTTAAATCATGTAAAACCATAACGATTGTGACGCCCTGCTCCTCATTTAACTTTCGTAAAAGCTGTAATATTTCCAATTGATGAGAAATGTCCAAATAAGTAGTAGGCTCATCCAAAAATAAGATTCCTGTTTTTTGTGCCAAGGCCATAGCGATCCAGCCTCTTTGCCTCTGCCCGCCAGAGAGCTGATCCATTTCCCTGTCAGCAAGTTCTGTCATATTTGTGCTGGATAACGCCCACTTGATAATCTCCCTGTCCTTTGGTGAAATACCTGTTATCCGGTTCCGGTATGGAAAACGCCCATACTCCACCAGCTCTTCAACAGTGATTCCGGAAGGCGTCTGCGCACTTTGAGGAAGAAGGGCCAGCTTTCGGGCCACAAGATTGGTAGGCATGGTATGAATGGAACTGCCCTCCAAATAGACCGCTCCCTGGGTTGGAACAATCAGACGGGACATTGTTTTAAGGATAGTGGATTTCCCAGAGCCATTAGACCCGATTAATGTTGTTATCTTTTCTTTCGGAATATCTATATCAATATTATGAAAAACAGGTGTGCCATTATAACCAGCAGATAAATTACTGGCTGTTATGCAAGATTGCACAATCATTTCACCTCCTATGTATGTCTGCCAAGCAGGTAGAGAAAATATGGAGCTGCCAAGATAGAAATAACGATCCCCACCGGTATTTCTATTGGCTGAAACAAGGAACGCCCTATGGTATCTGCTAAAAGCAAAAATAATCCGCCAACCAACATGGACGAAGGCATCAATACCCTGTGGCGCACACCTGCAATTCTTTTTGCCATATGGGGAGCAACCAGTCCAATGAATCCAATCCCTCCGCTGACAGAAATGCAGCTGGCTGCCAGTGCTACCGCAGCAATCAAGAGAATTCTCCGCTCTTTTTCCACCCGTACCCCCAAGGCCATAGAGGCCTCTTCTCCAAGCAACAGCATATCTAAAATATCCATTTTTGTAAGAACAAAGGGAATAAGAAACAGCAGATAGGGAATCAGCACTTTCACCTGGTGCCAGCTGCTGCCCCAAATATTCCCCGCCAGCCATCTGGCCACTAACTGATAACTGCTATTTTCCATATCGGAAGCCATGATCAGCATAATGGAAGAAAAGCCGGCAGAAACACCGATTCCCCCAAGCAAAAGATAAGGCGGCCTGACCTTACCGTTTCTTTTAGAAAATCCATATAAAATCCCGGCTGCCAAAAGACCTCCTACCATAGCAAAAACAGGCTGGTAGACCATAGTTTTGATATGCAGAGACGGAAAAAGTGTTAAAAACAGCATGACCATAAACCCTGCTCCGGCGTTGATCCCTAAAATTCCCGGATCGGCTAAGGGATTTTCTGTCACTGCCTGAAGGATGCAGCCTGATAATGACAATCCCATTCCACACAATAAAGCCAGTATAATCCGCGGAAGGCGGATTTGTAAAAGAACCACCGAAGAATCAGGATTCTTTGGAGCCATCAAGCTTGACCAAATATCTGCATACGGTATTTTTGAATATCCTGTATTTATTGAAAACAATACAACAACCATTACTCCGATTAATAGAGCTCCTAATACAAGCCTTATCTTTTCTTTCTTCTTCATAAAACCGCTCCTTTCTTCCGGTAGGTTAACACAAGAAAAAAAGGAACGCCAATGGCAACTACCAGTGCGCCTACGGGAGTATCAAAAGGAGCATGAATCATCCTGGCAGCTATATCCGCAAGTACCAGCAATATTGCTCCCAATAATGCAGATATTGGCAAGAGTCTTTTGTAATCCTCTCCCACAATGAAACGGGCAGAATGAGGAACAATAAGCCCCAAAAATGAAATTCCGCCTACCAGGGAAACGCTGGCTCCTGCCATAACTAATACTGCAGCAATCCCTATAAAACGAATGGCCTGTACATTGACCCCCAGACCAATTGCGTTTTCTTCCCCTAAGGCAAGCACTGATAAATGTTCAGAAATAAATATACTTACACATCCAAAACCTATAATCCAGGGAATAATAAAAATCAGCTGCTGCCAGGTGATACCAGATAAGCTGCCCGCAGTCCAAAAAGAAAGAGACTTGGAGATTCCAAATGTAAGGGAGATTCCCTGACTTAGGGCGGTCAAAAATGCAGAGACTGCGGAACCGGCTAAGATCAATCTGATAGATCCTGTTTTATGCTTACCCATTCCAAGTCCGTATACCGATAGAACCGCCATAGCTGCCCCTAAGAATGCAAAAACCGTTGTCCCCAAGGCCGGCATAGAAGGAAAGACAACTGCAGTAAGGGCAACAAAAAAGCCTGCTCCTGCATTGATTCCCAAAAGACCTGAATCTGCCAGAGGATTTTTTGTAACACCTTGCATGACACAGCCGGAAAGAGCAAAGGCTGCTCCCGTAAAACAGGCAGCAACCGCTCTTGGCATACGCATTTCAACCATGATTCTTCCAATTTCAGAAGGTTCCTTTGGATAAATTACGGTATAAATCAATGTTTTAAAATCTCCTCCCCCAACGCCTATACTGCAGGAAATCATGATGGATAACAGCAAAATTAAAAACAGGATGAACAGGAAAATCTTATATCCTTTTTTTGTGCGAACCCATTGCACCGCGTAAATTAATTTCTTCACACCTTTATTCTTCCTTTTTTCTTCATTACTCAACATTGGTATTATTGATGATGGCATTTGCCAGTTTCTCCATATAAATCAGCTTTCCATTAGGGGTGTAAGCCATATCATATTGCATGTGGTTTCTGCCATAATATATATTTCCATTTTTTACAGCCTTCATATTCTGCCAGGCAGGGCTGTTGGCAGTATCTCCCACCTTCCCGTCATCGCTGAAGAAAAAGATATGATCCGCATCAATTTTTGAAAAGTACTCTGCATCTACCACTTCGCCCCAAACACCCTCAGGAACACCGGAAGAAACGGGAAGGTCCATAGCCCCAAAGATCAAATCTCCAGGTCCTCCTGTACGGTAAACATAATAGGAACCGAAATGGACGGAATTGGCTTCAAGCACTGCAAATGTCTCATCCTTTGCCGCTTCCTTTACTTTTGCAGCAAGCTCCCGGGCTTTTGCTTCATAACCTTTGATCCAATCAGAGACAACTTCTTCTTTTCCAAACCATTTACCAAGCTGCTGGAAACGTCCCTGCCAGTCTACAAAATTAATGTCATCATTTAACATAACCGCAGGCGCAATTGCTTTAAGCTGCTCATAGACCTTGTCATGACGAATATTCATAATGATCAGATCCGGTTTAAGCTCTGCAATCTTTTCAAGATTCAAATCTCCTGAAGCACCGGAATAATTTCCTACAGTTTCCACATTATTTTCAGTAAAGTAGTCCTTAAGGTAGTCAGGAACAGTTATTCCGTCAAACATGCTTGTATTCGCTGATGCAATAAAAGGAACTCCAAGAATAATGAGTTCATCTGCAGAGCCTGAAACATCTACGATTCGTTTTGGATCAGCAGGAATTTCAACAGTACCCTTCATATCCTCTACCGTAATCTTATTACTGCCTTGAGCAGATGACTCCTTAGACTGCTCTGGTGTCTGAGAACCACTTGGTGCAGAGGAGCATGCAGCTAATAACATTGACAGTATTAAAAAAACTGAAACAATAAGACTTTTTTTCATTTTAATCTCCATTCCGCGCGCCTTTGGGCGCGGCACAAATAGTAATGAAAGATTTTCAAAACCTCTGCTCCATGAGATAATAGCTTCAAGAAGCTACACTACAAAGCACGGGGGGGAGGAGTTGTAAATTCTTTCTTGTTTTAGACAGCATTTTAATCAGTGTAAGTCCTGCCTCTTCAAGCACGAATAAGTGGTACTACGAGTCCGTACACTAAGAATTGTTTTAACGCCTTGGTTAAATTGTGTGGCAGTTCAGTCAATGGCTTCTTATCTTTCTAGCCTGCAAATAAAAAGTCAA
>DGRE01000037.1 GCA_002389905.1 Hungatella sp. UBA4396
TTTTCTTCCAAACTTTCTCATCAGTCACCGATGTGTTTGAAAGAAGTTTTTTGCCGCCGTTTTCAGCGGCGAGTTATATCATAACAAAGGAGGAGACAAATGTCAACACTTTTTTCACTATTTTTTTACATGTTTTTTACCTTACTATCTTCCTTCTATATAAGGGAGCTGTATTTCCCACATTTATAGGACATGACAGTACTATAATCCGTCGAAAAAAGGGACATAAAATAAGCGCAGCGGAAGTTGGCCGATTGGGGGAGTATAACCTTGCCAAGGCCGGAAACACATCTATAGCTTCTGTTTCATACTGTTATGAAACAGAAGGAGAGGGGTTGTCTCCCCTCCCTTCTAAATGAAACATCTTTTATGTATGTGAAATTACTGGCTGAGAATTTCGCTGTTCATATCTATATCGAAAACACAGTAGTTGTATGGATCATCCGAATTCTATTCTCTCTATATGTACTGAAAACTAATGACTGCAAAAGATTTACGAGACTCCGGGGCCTATTTCCACTGGTTTACTTTCTCCTGGCCCTGCGCCGGGACCTGCTGCCTGCCCTTCTGTTTCATTGCCGCCTTGGTCTTCTTCTCCGCTCCCTGCTGTTTCTTCCGGCAATGGAGCTTCTTCCTGGGGTGAAGATTCCTGAGTTGATGGTGATGTTTCTCCTGGAATTACAACTCCCGAAGTATTCCGTTTCACGACAGCCGGCTTTCCTTTATAGGTGCTGGTATGGAAATATTCTTCTTTGATCACTGTTCCTGCCTTTGATGTGATCAGATAGGTTCTCCAGGATGTGCCGTTTACTGCCTTGGTTATTTCCACTTCCTGTCCTAGCTGCAAGGTCTGGTCTTCTTCATATTCCGGAGCAGGAGGGTCATAGATCTTTGTCTTTTCTGATCTCATGGACCGGGTCACGCCTTCTTCCAGAATCGGTTTTCCGACAATGGATATGGTGATTTTTCTGTTTTCAAAGACAGCACGGATAGCAACGGAGGTATCAGCCTTATTGACAAAACGCAGGTCGGGCCCGCTGTAGCCGTCATAGCTGACCATAGCATCCTCTCCGGGAGTGACGTAAGACGGTTCAAAGCTGTGGGCATGACGCTCTGTGGCATCAATTCCGGCAAAAATCATGGCATTGTAAAGAGTGGAAGAAACCTGGCAGACACCGCCTCCCGGTTCTTCGACAAATTTTCCGTTCCGGTAAGCTCCGGCGGGTTTATATCCCCTTTCCAGAGTGCGGTTTCCTGTGGTTTTATTAAAGGAAAACTCATCTCCCGGAAACAGTACCAATCCATCCAAAGCCTGGACAGCCAGATCGATGTTGTTATTTCTGTTTTGGTTGCTGGTTGCGGTGGTTTCAAACTTTCCTATAACCTTGTATTCCTGTTTTGCCTGGGCGGATGTTGTGGATGGGGCAATGGAGTTTGCTGAAACCTGAACTGCTCCGTCAAACTTTCTCTCCTGAACCAGATTCATAATATCCCGGATTGCTTTTTCCCGGTCTACTGCGATTCCAGGCTCACCATCAGAGTAAATCCATTGATTATTTTTCTTATCCCGACCTGTCAATTGAGAATTTACAGGAGTTTTGTCCCAATTGGAAGCAGCTTTTTCCACTTGTGGCTTTATATGCTCCTCCAGATCGTCTAACTCCAGAGGATATACGCCGCCTTGGGAATCAGAATAGATTTGTTCTAACAGGAGGTCTATCTTTTCCTGTAAGGGATATTGCAAAGGCTCTGTTTTATCATTGTATATAAGCTTCATATCCCAGGAGTAAATCTGGAGGATCTTTTTCATGGCCTCTTCTTTTGTCAATCCGGTAATAGAGATGTCGTCTACCCATACATCTTCTTCTATTTGCCCCACTGTTTCTGTTTCCTCAATATCCGTCTCACGGCTTTGGCCTGCTGCATTTAAGTCTGTCCCTTTATTATTTTCCTTCCCCCTGGAAATGGAGGACATTAATAAAACGATTAAAATGACAAATAAGCCTACCAAAAGCGTTATGCGTATTATAAAAGCAGTTTTTGACCTCTTTCTGGATCTTCCTCTGCCGATGTTTCTCATAGTCAGTCCCTCCTTCCGATTCTATGTAAACCTTTAATTATTGTATAGTCCTTGAAATTGTACCAGAAGATTGTGGAGATTTTATGGATAAACGAAAAAAAGCACCGTCTTTCCGACGATGCTGTGAATTTCTTATTCTCCACTTCCATTTAAAATCCGTCTGATGGAAAGGACAGGCATGAAATCTACCTGAGATATTTTTATTCCATCCTCTGGTCCGCTTGCATGAATCAGTTGATTATTTCCTGCGTAAATGCCAATATGGCCTATGTAAGATATGAGATCACCCGGCTGTGCATATTCTAAGCCGCCTGCATCAATCCCTGTAATTCCCTGATCCTTGGAAGTCCTTGGCAAGTTGATTCCAAAGTTCTGATAAATGCTCATCACAAAACCGGAACAGTCAGCGCCCTCCGTAAGGCTGGAGCCTCCGTATACATAGGGATTTCCAATAAACTGCCTGGCATAGGCCACTACCTGCTCTCCTAAGGCTGTATTGGTAAAAGTGGTTTGGGGCGGCTGAGTTTTTATGTTCGCTCCGGGTCCGGAGACAGCGGATTCCTCAATGGGAGGAGGCGGGGCCACAATTGGGATTTCTGTTTCTGCTTTAGCGGAAAATCCGTTTCCAAGTACGATCATCAGGCCTGTAAGTAAGGCTGTTGTCACCTTTTTCCTGTGCATTTTCTTTTTTCTCCTGGGGTCGTTTATTATCAGGCAAAAACCTGTGGTATGTTTTTCATTGGTTAAGTACATATTCACTTAATTTGAATTATACTGTTGCCGGTTGGGCATGTCAAGACTTCCTTTTTTATCTGTAAAATCATGCCGTCCTTTGCCCTGGTCTTGGGAGACAGCAGTTGTCCCTGGTTGGAAACCAGCTCTTTTTCACACCAGCTTTTAACTTTGTTTCTGGAAGCTCCAAGCTGCCGGACCAGTAAGGCATCCACCCTCAAGTCAAAACCTGCCGGGACTTTTATTTGGACTTCCATCTGATATTCCAGGCTGCAAGGGAAGAGGGTATCCCTTTCTTCTATGGAATACTCTGACTTTTCAGCCATTGTCTCCGCTTTATTTCTGGCAAACAAAGCCTGGTCATTTCCATATTTTTCTGCCAGGACCGGATCATTGCTTAAAAAGCCCCTATATTCCTCTTCATCAAGGCGGCTTGCTTCCACCCTTTCCCATACCGTCATGTTCCAGGAGGTCTCACATTTGCTGCACCGGTATATCAGCCATATATAGATGAGCCGCCCATTGGCATTGACCCTGAATTTTCTGCTGTTTTTAAATTCTGTCTTTATTCCGCATTTGGGACATCTTCTTATGACGGAAGGAAGGCGGGAAGGGGTAATAATCCATTGTTTTTGAACATGTAAGCTCATGGTTGATCTCCGTTCTTTTCTGTCTTTTCAGAAATAACGGTATCATCCCTTTCCCTTTCTTCCCACCTCATACTCGTTTATGAAACGAAGAAAAGGCAGCACATCAGTTTTCCGGTGTGCTGCCTTTTCTTGATTTTCTATTTTTCTTTTCCTGAAGTACAATCCTTTGAATGCTTTTTTCCGACAGGTAATACTGTTCTGCCAGAAGCTTTACACAGATACCGGAAATGTAATCCCTATAAATGGATAAATCTCTGGTCTTTCTTTCCTCTCTGGCACCTGTGCCTTCCCCCCAGGTTCGTTTATTTTCCTGTTTTCTTGGGATGTAAACGTATTCTCCATCCACATATTTCTGAATTAATTCCACCAGTTCCTCCGGCAGAATTTCATTTGCCTTTTGATAGCGCATTGCCGCCTCCCAAACATATTTTTCTGTCCGGAATAGCAAAGGCTATACAATTACTTTTCTATTTTCACTGCATAACCTGTGCTATGCGGCTTTTGCGGGTTCCATCATAATATAGTTCGCCTCCTTAACTTAAACCTGTCCGATTTCAACGCTGCTTTTTCCATTGTATCATAGGAAATCCCTGGGAAAAACCTCATTTTTATTCCAGAATCATTTATGGCCTGGATTTAGCTGTTTTTTATGACTATGCCCAGATATTTTGCCAGTTCTGCGGCCTGATATAAATCCACCACTGCTCCCCTCACCTCATGGCAGTTCTCGGAAAGTACCAGGCTATGTATGGTGCTGTCGGTAAAATCCATTCCTGCCATCATGGTTTGAAAAAAACTGGCATGTTCCAGGTTGACCCGGCTCCATTCCACTGCTTTGCACCGACACTGGGACAGGGAACTTCCTTGAAGCTGAGTTTCTAAAAAACGGAGGTGCTCAAGCTTTGAAGAATCGAAATTGGCATAATTAAAATTGCAGTTTTCTACCGATGTATGGAGTATGGTGCTTCCGCAGAATTTTACTCCCATTCCTTTGGAGGAACGGAATAAAGCCCGGTTAAAGTAGCTGTTCTCAAAGCTGCAATTAGAAATATCACAGGACTGGAATATGACATCAGCAAATTCCCCTCTTTCAAAATTGCAGTCCTGAAAAACGCAGTTTTCAAATAACACCGCTGAAAACCGCATGGAGGAAAAGTCCCTTCCCTCCACCCGGAGGTTTCTTATGAGTGCATCCTTAACCGTCTCTTCTTCGTCTTTTCTGTTATATAGTTGGGCCTCTTCCTCCAGAACCCACTCCATTTCTCCCGGATGTATGGGAGCAAGAATCTTTCCAGCCATTTTTCTCCTTTTCCCTGTTATGTGTTCCATTCATTAACGGATAAGGCCTCTTTCCAGATACTCACAGATATGGCTATAGCCCCATATCTCTGGCATCATCGGACAAAAACCTGTGGTAAGTGATATGATTTCCATGGAATTTCACATAATACCGGTAGTTATCAACAGATGGGTCCTCAAAAAATATGATATAGTCACATTCCTCGTCCTTGGAAGTTAAGCAGCAGACCCTTCCATCGGTGTATTTTTGAAATACATTTAAAATATCCTCTAGTGATGTATGGGATCTTTCCACGGTTTCAATGAATTCTTTTAAAAATCCATTATCCTCTATATTTTCCCACACATATTTTACTCCTTCCGGCGGTATCTCAAAACAGAACCGTTCCCGGCTTTTTAAGATTCTTATATCTCCTAACCGTTCTCTGACATAACTTTTAAAGCCTTCAATTGCCGGCTTGATTTCCCGGTCTGATTCTCCGCTGATGCCCAGCAGCTTTGTCAGTGCCTTTTCCGGATAATAAAACCTTATGACCTCTTCTTCGTATCCTAATTTTATCTGTACTTCTTTTATGGAGCTAATGAGCATCCGCTCCAAATCTGCATATTCCATGTCCGTACCTCCAGTCGTATTTCGGTTGTATTCCCTGCTATTTTTCCGCAGCCCGACTGCTATGTTCTCATTTATGATATGGCTCCCCGTAAATAATCCGGTAACTCCTATATATCTGCTCCAGCAAAATCACCCTCATAAGCTGATGGGGAAATGTCATAGGGGAAAAGCTCAGCTTATAGTCAGCCCGTTTTAAAACGGCATCTGAAAGCCCTAAGGAACCGCCGATCACAAATACGATTTGGCTGGTTCCACCCACTCCCAGAGCATTTATTTTCTCAGACAATCTGACAGAGTCCAGCATTTCCCCTTCTATAGCAAGGGCCACCACATAGGCCCCTTCTTTGATGGAAGCCAAAAGCCGCTCCCCTTCCTTCTCTTTAATCTGCCGTTCCACAGTCTCACTGGCATTGTCCGGAGTCTTTTCATCTGCTGCCTGAAGGATTTCCAGCTTGCAGTAACGGCTTAGCCGTTTGCTGTATTCTGCAATGGCATCAGCATAAAATTTTTCCTTGATCTTGCCCACCACTGCCAGGGTTATCTTCATTTCATTCTCCTCTATCCGTCCAGTCCTTTTTTCATGGCAGCTATCACCAGTCTGATCATATCCGCCGCCAATCCTTTATTCTCTGTTTTTATCTTGCGCACCACCTTGCCGTCAGGCTTGACATTGATATGGTAGATGATCCTTAAAAATTCTTCCACCTCGTTCCATGCCTCCCGGCTTTCGGGAATTAAATCCATGGCCATCTGAAATACATGAAACATCCCTTCGTATACGGAAAGGCGGCGTTTTACACCTGCCTTTTTTAATTTTTCCGCCACGCCTAAGGTGTCACTTAAAAGCACCTCGTAGCTTCCCACCTGCATGAGCACCGGGGGGAAATTCTCATATTCTCCGAATAAGGGGGACATGTAGGGGTCCTTGGGGTCGCCTTCCCCGATATAGGAGGAATTGTAAAGCATATTATCGGTGGAATTGCCAAACAGAGGGTCCGTCTCATAGTTGGACACATAACTTTCCCCGCTGTTGGTCAAGTCAGTCCAGGGGGACATGGTGATAAAGCCGCTGGGAAGGACCATGCCGTGATCCTTCAAATAAAGACCTAAGGCCAGTCCTAAGCCGCCTCCTGCCGAATCTCCTGCCACCACAATATTTTCAGGGCTGTATCCCTTTTCTTTTACCAGCCACTCATAAGCGGCCACTGCATCCTCCAACGCCGCAGGGTAGGGATTTTCCGGGGCCACCCGGTAGTCCAGAGTCAGCACATCTCCTCCATAGCTTACCTTGGAATAGCGGACTGCAAATCTCCGGTAAATGTTTTTCATAGGTCCAATGTATCCGCCTCCGTGAAGCTGTAAGATCACCCGCCCTGTCACCACTCCCACAGGCCGTAAATATTCCATCCTCAAATGACCCATTTCTATAATCTCATATTCATATCCAGCCGGACGCACCCAGGCTGGCTCCACCGGAGTTTTTCTCAGTTCTCCGGTTTGTATGGGCTGTTTTAATGAAGTTTCCATCACATTCTGCATCATATCCCGCACCAGGTTTCCCCGCACGCTCACCTTTTTTCCTCTCATTTACAAAGCCCTCCTTAAACCACTGACTTTTACACATGAAATCTACGCTTTAACTCCGTCTTTACACTCCGGTCACCCAGCACAATGGTAACTGCCAGAATTGCTACCGTCACCACCATGGTAACAACAGCCAAAAGCGGCCTGGTAAGTAAGCCTGTAGCCCAGAGAACCAGAGGAATAAAGCTGAACACAGTAATGGAGATCTGATACATAAAGTAGCTCTGCCAGTTCATCCGGTTCACAAGAATTAAAAACACCACCGCCAGGTCTGCAAAGAGAATGGTTCCGGGAATTCCGTAATTCACCGACCAGCCGCTGTAACCCATGGAATAATCAATCATCACCCAAAGTACTCCCGCTGCCATTGTCTGAACCAGAATCTTACCCGCCAAATTGGAATGGCGCAGTATGGAATACCGGATGGTAAGAACCGCATAAGCCACAAGATCAATGGCAATGACAGACCACAAGGACCCGGGATAAACCAGGTAATTGACCAGGCCCAGAACCGCGGCCACCAGAAACATCAGGCCATAGAAAATATTAGCCAGTTTTTTGAACTTCTCCCTGTCATAGCGGATTTGGGGATACATACCATTGTCATCCCGCTTATCCGGAACTCCGTTGCTCTCCAGCTCAGCCGGAATTCCATTTTCTTTTAAGAAACCGAAGAAACGGTCCTGAAGCCTGGTATCCTGAAACACAGAGGAAAAGGTAATTACCACCTCATCCTTGCAGGCGCAGACTCCGCATTTCATGGGCTGTCTGCCGGAAACGCCAATCATCATGTGAAACCGTTCTATTTCCTCCCGGTACTCCTCATCAATCTCAATGGGGCCGATGTTTGACAAGGTCATGGTATAGGACTTATCATTTCTTAAAAAAACAAGGTTCAAGACACACCATTTTATAAAGAGAGGAGTAATCCTTAAATACCACTTTTTTTCATTGGAAACATTATAAGAAATAGTCTCCTCCATCTTTTCCCTGGTGATTTTTAAATCCATCTGGCTGCTTACGGCGTTCACTATTTCTTCAAAGGTATGCTCTTCCCCGGTGGATAAGAATTCCACCAAAGTCACGGCAAAAAAGTTAGCCATGGTTTCTGAACCGAAAAATGACCTTAAATTAATAGGGATGCTGATTCCGATAGCCTTGTCACTGGCCTTTCCTTCCAGATATTCCTGATAGATGGCCCAGATTAAGGAAGCCGTCAAAAACTTGGTGATGCTGACCCCGTAAGCCCTGCTGGCTGCCTTTAATTCCTTTAATGGAATATAGCCGTGAAGGATGTTTTCCTCATCAAGAGGAAGGCGCTCTCCAGTCAGGTTATAAGCCATCCGGGAACTGTATTTGCGCTTTACCGTCTTTTTATAATGACGGACATAGCTGTCCTCCACATTCATGGAAATATCCGAGGATATTTTCTGGGAGGGCTTGCGGCCGGTTCCTGAATTCCGTTTTAAATCCAGATACCGATAGACCAGGGCCTTCAAAAAATTCACTGCGCCAAGGCCGTCGGTCACCGCATGAAATACCTCTAAATTAATCCGTCTGCCAAAATAACTGACCCGGAATAAAAAAAGCTGGTTGCTGCGGGGATCGATGTATTTGCATGGATAAGTAGTCTCTCTCTCGATCACGGGCATCCGCTTGTTGTTTTCAAAGTAATACCAGAAAAATCCTCTCCTCAGTCTCACCAAAAAGCTTTCGAACTGAGGGAGGATCTCCTCCAGGGCCTGCTGCAAGGTTCCCGGATCTACTTCCTCTGTTAATGATGCGGAAATCCGGAACACATTGCTTAAATTCTCATTGGCTATGACCGGAAAAAGTTTTGCCGTATTGTCAAGTTTTCTCCATCTCTCTCCCTGAGGGCTTCGTTTCATCCTGACAGTGCCTCTTTTCCCCGTTTTTATACACGGAAATAATATCCCACGCCCCATTTGGTGTGTACATACTTGGGATCACTGGGACTTGGTTCGATTTTTTCCCGCAGACGCCTTACATGAACGTCAACGGTGCGGACATCTCCGGACTCCATGACCTTGTTGCCCCATACATAGGTAAGAAGCTGTTCCCTGCTGTAAACCTTGCCCGGATTACAGGTGAGAAGTTCTAAAAGATCAAATTCCTTTGCCGTTAAATTGATTTCTTTTTCACCGATAAACACCCGCCTGCTGTCCCGGTCAAGCTTTAAATCTCCTGCAGTCACCACACGGTTTTCCTCATTGCGGCCTCCCCGGTTCTTCTTGGCATTGCGGCGCATAATGGCCTTGATCCTGGCCTTTACCTCCAAAATGTTAAAGGGCTTTGTAATATAGTCGTCTGCTCCGTATTCCAGCCCCAGAATTTTATCCATGTCATTTCCCTTGGCTGTCACCATAATAATCGGCATCTCGGAAAACTCCCGGATAGCCTGGCAGACCTCATAGCCGTCATACTTGGGAAGCATCACATCGAGAAGCACCACATCGTATTCCTTCTGCTTTGCCAGATTAATAGCTTCCTCTCCATCGTAGGCGCAATCCACTTCCATTCCGTCCTGCTCTAAGCTGAACCTCATTCCTTTTACAATTAATTTCTCATCATCCACTACTAAAACACTCGCCATTTTACACCTCTGCCTTTTATGTCAAACCGTTATATCGTCCTTTATTTTTTGAAATGCTGCCTCTTTGATGCCGGATATCTTCATAATATCCTCAATTTTCTGAAATCCTCCGTGGCTCTCCCGGTATCCTATGATATCAGCGGCCTTAGCCTCTCCCACACCCCGCAGGGTCATCAGTTCTTCTTTTGTTGCTGTATTTAAGTTTATCTTTGATTTCTGCTGGGAAGCTGCGCCGGGAACTGCAGAAAGCGTACCTCCTGCCCTGGCTTCTTCCTGGCTTAAAACTGTGATTTTCATGCCGTCATGGATCTTTTCCGCCATGTTTAAGTATTCCGGGGCGGCTTTTTCTGTAAAGCCTCCGGCCATCTCCACAGCCTGAAAAACCCGGTTTCCCTCTTCCAGTTCGTAGACACCAGGAGCAGCCACTTCACCGCAAATATGTACATAGCAGGCAGGAAGAGTCTCTTCCTCTGACTGGCCGGAAAAGGAATTTTCTTCTGACTCAGGAAAAGAGGCGGCCTCCGTTAAAAGAAGCCCCTTTTCCCTGTTTCCGTAATTGCTCTTCAGACCATAACACAAGCCTGCAATCACAACCAGGAAAACAATGACAGCAATTTTTATTTTTTGGTATTTCATGATATCCCTCCTTTTACAAAAAATGACAAAAAAGGATACCATCTTCAGCCTATGTTACTATTCTACCTAAAGAAATAGTGAAACACAAGCACATTTTCCAAATTAATTAAATATAATGATGCCGATGACAGCCACCACTGCGCCGATCAGCTTTTTCCATTCAAATCCTACTTTTTCAACGCCGAATAATCCGAATACTTCCACGGAATAGGCTACAATAATTTGGGAAACTACTATAATTAAAGCTGCCTTGGCAGGTCCCAAGGTTCCCATACTTTTTACTACTGTATAGGTGATGAAGGCACCGATGATACCTCCCAGAAGCATGTATTTGGGCTGCACTTCAAAAAGGGCAGAAACGTTTTCTCTTCCTGAAAAATACCACAGAACCAGGCAGGTCAAAAATGCCGTAAACTGAACCCAGCCGGTGGATACCCATATGCTGGTTTGCTTTGTCACACCTGTATTTAAAACGCCCTGGATACTCATAAGCGCTCCCGATATGAGAGCTATAATAAAACCTGTCATAAAAAACAACCTCCCGATTCCGATTTTTATTTAGGTTGTGCTTTATTCGCTTTTTTATACTTATGAACTTCCAGCGGAGTATTTTTCTGCAAAATATCAGGAATCCAGAATTTCCCGGATATCCTTTGTCTGATGATCTTCATACCGGACGATTTTACCCTCCCAGGTTCTCAGCTTCACGTAACCCGGTCCTCTGGAAACAATGTAGTTAGGGAATATAGGAGTTTTTCCCTGGCCTTTGGGGGCATTTACAATAAATGTGGGGATAGCCATGCCGGAAGTATAACCCCGCAGATATTCCATAATTTCAATTCCATCCTCAATAGAGGTATTGAAATGGCTGGTTCCCTGGACGTGTTTCGCGTGAAATATGTAATACGGCCTTACTCTGCATTTTAACAATTCATGGTTTAAGACCCGCATCACAAATTTATCGTTGTTGATTCCATTTAGCAGCACTGCCTGATTGCCCAAAACAATGCCTGAATCGGCCAGTTTATCACAGGCTGCCTTTGAGGCCGGGGTTATTTCCATGGGATGGTTAAAATGGGTGTTGATATAAATAGGATGGTATTTTTTAAGCATGGAACACAGGCTGTCGGTGATGCGCTGAGGCATGGTCACCAGGGTTCTGGTCCCAAGGCGGATATAGTCCACGTGGGGGATTTCTTTTAGCCGCTTAATGATCCATTCCAGGTCCTCGTCGGAAAGGCATAAGGCGTCTCCTCCTGTGATCAGGACATCCCTTATTTCTTCATTTTCCCTGACGTAGTCAATGGATTCCTGAAGCAGGTCCTGTGACCGGTGAACATCCTGTTCCCCGATATTTCTCCTTCTTTGACAATGCCTGCAGTACATGGCGCACTCATTGGTCACATTGATGATCAAACGGTCCGGATACCGTCTTGTGATACAGCCTGCCGGATTGGTGAACTCCTCTCCCATGGGGTCTAAATCCCTGCAGATATCCTCCAATTCCTGATAGCTGGGAATGGACAGCAGACGGATGGGATCATACTTATCCTCAGGATCAGCCAGGCTTAAATAGTATGGAGAAATGGCCCAGCGGAATTTCTTCTCAACACGTTCTATCTGCGTTTTTTCTTTCTCACTTAAATTGATGATTCTGCTTAAGGTTTCCGCATCTGTAATGCGGTGATCCAACTGCCACTGGTAATCCTGCCAGTCCTCTTCGGTACCATTCAGCACCTCTAAGATTCTGCTTTTTCTTTTTAATATTTCCTCTTCCCGGTCCATCCCCCTGGGAATTTCCTTTTTTGCCTCCAGAAAGTCCTCAATCCGGCCCTTTAACTCCTTTGCCCTTTCTATTGATATCTGTCTTTTTGTGTGTTTCTCCATGTACCTTCTCCTTTCGATATTTCCCCATATTTTTGAATAAAAAAAGAAACAACTTTATTGTACCAGACAAGTTGTTTCTCAGTCAACCTTTCAGATTGGAATACTGTATTTCCCGGAAAAGGTTTATCTGAGCACAAAAAAACAAGCGCATTCAACGTGTGAACCGCTTGTTTTTTCTTCTATATAACTGGGCCTTCCTGGCTGGGGCCTGGTTTTTCTTCCGGCTTAATAGTGATTTCCGGTACTCCGGTGATGTTGATATTCCGGTTGACCTTGGCATCATAGGTGCCTGCTTTTACAATTTCGCCTAAGTCAATGCCTGTGGTTTCTTTCATGGACTCAAAGAGCTTTGCCATGACAGAAGGCACATTTCCCGATACCGCATCCAGGCTTCCGCCCTGATCTCCTCCTCCGATGATGGTGATTTTATCGATCTGGGATAATGGCTCTGCGATCTTTCCTGCCACCTCGGGAAGAACTTTAATGATCATCTCGGCAACTGCCGCATTGTTATACTTCTGGTAGGCCTCAGCCTTCTTTTCCATGGCCTCTGCTTCCGCCAGACCCTTGGCCTTGATGGCTTCGGCCTCTGCCTCTCCCACCATACGGATTCCCTGGGCTTCCTGTTCCCTGGTAAACCGTTCTGCTTCTGCCCTGGCTTTCTGGGATTCGGCTTCCTGGGTCATCTCAAAACGTTTGGCTTCTGCATTTTTCTGGCGTTCATAAAGCTCGGCTTCTGCCTTCTGCTGTCTGGCAAACTTTTCCGCTTCCGCCTTTTTTCTGATTTCCGCATCAAGGGACTTTTCCATAACCTCTGCCTCTTTCTGCTTGATCAGAACTTCTTTTTCCTGCTTTGCAATATCAGCATCTGCCGATGTGACTTCAATGGTTCTTCGCTGTTCTTCCTGCTGGATCTGGTAGGCTGCATCTGCTTCCGCTTTCTTTACATCAGCCTGCCTCTTTAAATCTGATTTCTGAATATCCAGCTCGTTATTCTTAATGGCGATTTCCCGCTCTGAATTAATTCTGGCATCGTTGGCCTGCTTATCGGCAGACGCCTTTGCAATGGCGATTTCCTTATCCGCCTCTGCTTTCGCAATGGCCGCCTTTTTCTTGATCTGGGAAATGTTGTCAATACCCAGGTCATCGATGACTCCGTTGGCATCGGAAAAATTCTGTACATTAAAGCTTACAATATCCAGTCCCATGGCTGCCAGATCAGGCATGGCGTTTTCCTTTACCAAGTCGGCAAATTTCTGACGGTCACTGACCATCTCCTCCAGCCTCATGCGCCCTACGATTTCACGCATGTTTCCTTCCAGAACTTCTCTTGCCACTCTTCCTATGTATTCTGTATTCTGGTTCAAAAAGTTCTGGGCCGCCAGGTCCAGACGTTTGGGATCGCTGCTGATCTTCACATTGACAGCCGCATCCACCTGAATGTTGATGTAATCGGCGGTGGGAACCGCATTGGAGGTTCTGACTTCAATAGGAATCAGCTTTAAGCTCAATTTATCAATTCTCTCTAAAAAAGGTATCTTAATGCTGGCCCTTCCGATCACGGTCTTTCTGCGAAGACCGGAAATAATAAATGCCATGTCTGGCGGAGCCTTTATGTATCCTGTTATAAAAATCAGAATAACAAGGGCGGCCAGAGCGATCACCAGAATGATGGTGAACAATTCTGTACCAAAACTCATCCTGCATACTCCTTTCTGTCCTTCAAAATCCTATTCTTTTTATCAGTAAAATATAACTGGTTTTATTATAACAAAAAAAGGTATCATTTTCAATTCAGCAAAACTTACGGTTTCCTTAAAGAATTGTCTGAATATTTTAAATAATACCTTTTTGTATTGATTACTGCCTGGCCAATGATGCCTTCACCAGATGTCTGGCCAAAACTGCGGTAGTCACTGCGCCCACGCCTCCCGGAACAGGAGTTGCCATGGAGGCTGTTCCTTCCAGGGATTCAAAGTCTACATCACCGCACAGCTTTCCGTCTTCGTCCACATTAATTCCCACATCAATCACCACCGCACCGTCTCCCACATAAGAAGCGTCAATCATCTTTGCACGTCCGGCGGCTGCAACCAGGATTTCTGCATGTTTGCAGGTTTCCTTTAAATTCTCTGTCCGGGTATGGCAGATGGTGACGGTTGCATGTTCCTTTAACATCAGCATGGACAAAGGACGTCCCACTACCATGCTTCTGCCCACAACAGCCACCCGCTTTCCTGACAGGGCAATATCATTGGCCTTTAAGACCTCAATGACAGCCTCTGCAGTACAGGGGGCAAAGCCAGTGTCATCCCCTGCAAATACCTTTGCAATGTTTTCAGGAGATATACCGTCTAAATCCTTGCCCGGACCAATCATATGCTCGATATCCTTTTCATTGATCTGCTTTGGCAGGGGACGCAGCAGGAGGATGCCGTCAATATCTTTATTTAAATTGATTGCTTCAAATTCTTTTTTAAACGCTTCGTCGGTGATATCCTCCGGAAAGGCGAAGCTTTCGGCCTGAAGCCCAAAGCTTTCCATCTTTTTTAAGGCTCCCCGCTCGTAAGATAAATCATCGGGGCGCTCTCCCACTCTCACAATGGCAAGCTTTGGTATCCTGCCATGGAGTCCGGTTAAAAGTCCTTCTACTTCTTCTTTGATCTTTGCAGACACTGCCGCACCTTTTAATGCTATCACGATTGCTCTGTCTCCTTTTCCCTTGTTCTTTATTCCCGTAAGCAACGAAGCCATGCACAGAAATGCAGGCGTTCCCGCATTTGGCTATTTTCTCAATACAGCTTCTACTGCTGCGTAAATGGTATCGGCCCGGCGGGTTCCTTCCTGAGCCAGCTTTTCTGCCTGCTCATTGAGGGAAACGGCCTTTTCCCGGTTTTTCATAAGCCCTGTATTAATGGAAACATTCATCTTTGCTCCCAGCAGGGCAGAACGGATGAACTGAACTCCCACTCCAACGTCACTGACAGCCAGGCGGCTCCCTTTTTCCGCCAGAATCTCCATAAGCCCCAGGGCTTCTACAGCACGCTCCATGACAGAAACCGGGACTAAGGAGGCTTTCAGCAGGTTTTCTTCCAAAACAGCTTCCTTATGTTTTTTCTCTTCTTCTGTTGCAGAAGGGAGGCCATAGGCAGCGGCAAGAGGGGCAAATACGATCCCGTCTTCGTCCGCAAGCCTGATAAATTCTGTTTTTAAAATCTCCAGCTTTTCCAGAATGGACTGCATTTCCTCTTCCACATCAGCATACTTTTTTTTGCCAAGGGTCAGATTGACTACCATTTCGCCCAACCCAGCTCCCACGGCGCCCCCAAGGCCCGCCGCCCCGCCGCCGCCCGGAGTGGGGCTTTTCGAGGATAATTCTTTTAAGAATGTATAAACAGTAAGGTCTTGTATCATGCTTGTCTCCCTTTTTAGTAGAATATTTGTTTTTCATTATATAGGGATTTACCAAAAAAAACAAGGTTATTCCAATAATACAAAGAAAGCCAGAGCCATGGAAATCCCATAAGCTCCGGCTTAAGTCAAATGCAGGAATACTATCTTTTATGACTGCTGATCCAGCAATGCTTTCAGCCTTTTGATCATCTCATCCACATCCTTTTTAGCGATCACAAGAGGGGGAACAAAACGGATTACATTGATTCCCGCGCTGATCAATACCAGCTTCTGCTCCAGCAATGCCTGACTTACAATAGAAGAAACAGGAATTGAAAATTCCAGGCCCTGAATCAGTCCAATTCCTCTCCGGCCGGTTACCGCAGGGTACTGGTCTGTCAATTCTGCAAGCTTCTGTTCCAGGTATTCTCCCACTTCTTTTACATGGTCCGTAAGATTCCTCTCTTCAAAAATATCCAGTACTTTGGAAGCCGCTGCCGTCACAAAGGGGTTTCCTCCGTAAGTGGTTCCGTGATCTCCCGGTCCCATGGCTGTTGCCGCTTTTCCTGAAGCCAGAAATGCGCCTACGGGAACTCCGTTTCCCAATGCCTTTGCCACAGTCATCACATCCGGCTTCACTCCGTACTTCTGCCAGGCAAACATGGTTCCGGTCCGGCCCATCCCGCACTGAATCTCATCAAGAATCAGCAGTATGTCATGTTCATCGCAAAGGTCTTTTACTCCCTTTAAAAATTCTTCCGTTGCCGGATAAATACCGCCTTCTCCCTGAACCGTTTCCATAATGATGGCGCAGGTCTTGGGATTTACCAGAGCCTTTACGCTGTCTAAATCGTTAAAATCAGCAAACTTAATTCCTGGTATGAGAGGCTTAAACGGTTCCTGGTAGTGATCGTTTCCTGTTACGGAAAGGGCGCCTAAGCTTCTGCCGTGAAAGGAGTGGTTCATGGCAATGATCTCATGGTCATGGGTTCCCTCCTTGTTATAGGCATATTTTTTGGCGATCTTTAAAGCTCCCTCTATGGCCTCTGTTCCGCTGTTGGTAAAGAACACCCGGTCCATGGCCGATGCTTTTAACAGCTTTTCTCCTGCCTCTACAGCAGGTTCATTGTAAAATAAATTAGAGGTATGGAGAAGCTTATCTACCTGAGCCTTTAATGCTCCGTTAAATTCCGGATCATTGTATCCCAGGGCCATAACCGCAATTCCGGCTCCAAAGTCTAAGTATTCCTGGCCCTCTGTATCGTATAAGTATACTCCCTCTCCATGGTCAAAAACCACGGGAAAACGGTTATAGGTCTTATAAAATCCTGCTTCGGCTTTGTCAATCAGCACCTGCTTATTTCCCATGATAATAATGCTCCTCTCCCTTACTCACGATGGCGGTTCCGATTCCCTTATTAGTAAATATCTCCAGAAGGAGGCAATGAGGAATCCTTCCATCTAAAATATGTACCCTGGACACCCCTTTTTCCATGGCATCGATGCAGTTGTTAAGTTTGGGCAGCATTCCCCCGCCTAAGTTGCCGCTGTTTACAAATTCCTGGGCTTCCTCCACAGACATTTCAGAAATCAGGGATTCCTTATCTTTAAAATCCCGGTACACGCCCTCTACGTCAGTTAAGAAAGCCAGCTTTTCCGCCTCTACGGCAGTGGCAATAGCACAGGCCGCATCGTCTGCATTGATGTTGTAGGTCTGGAATTCATCGTCAAATCCGGTGGGACATATAATAGGAAGAAAATCCTTTTCCAAAAGGTCATAGATGATCTCGGGGTCAACCTCTGTAACTTCTCCCACATAGCCGATATCCTCTCCATTAGAATAGCGCTTCTTGCATTTTAACATCATGCCATCCTTGCCGCTGATTCCAACGGCTTTGATTCCCAGCTCATTGACCAGCTGAACCAGACTTTTGTTGACCCGGTTTAACACCATTTCAACAATTTCCATAGTGGCTTCGTCCGTTACCCGCAGTCCATTGATAAATTGGGGCTCCATGCCTGACTTTTCCACCCATTTGCTGATTTCTTTTCCGCCGCCGTGGACGATGATGGGTTTAAAGCCTACCAGCTTTAACAGCACAACGTCCTGAATGACATGTTTTTTCAGTTCCTCATCTACCATGGCGCTTCCGCCGTATTTTACTACAATGATTTTGCGGTTAAAACGCTGAATGTAAGGAAGGGCCTCAATCAGCACCTCCGCCTTTTCCATAATGCTGTGATCCAATTCCATATCTATCCCTCCTTGCTCCGGTTAAGAGCGGTAATCTGCGTTGATTTTTACATAATCAAAGGTCAGGTCGCAGCCCCAGGCTGTTGCAGAGGCTTCTCCCATCTTGATGTCAGCGGTGGCAGTCACCTCCGGCTCAGACAGGATTTTGGTGGCCTCTTCTTCACTGTAATCAAGGGCTACACCATTTTCAATGATTTTCAGCTTTCCTGCTGCGCTTTCAAAATATAAATCCACCTTTTCCGGGTCAAACATGGCCCCGGAATAACCCATGGCGCAGAGGATGCGGCCCCAGTTGGCATCGTGGCCGAAAATAGCCGCTTTGGTCAGGCTGGAAGTGATAACGGATTTTGACAGGGTTACTGCCTGTTCCTTTGTTTCGGCTCCGATAATCTTCACTTCAAACAGGGCGGTACAGCCTTCACCGTCTCCTGCCATCTTTTTGGCAAGAGTCTCATTGATAAAATTCAGGGCCTTGCAAAAAGCCTGATAATCTTCATTTTTTTCTGTAATTTCTTTATTTCCGGCCATGCCGTTGGCAAGAAGGAGGACTGTATCATTGGTGGACGTATCTCCGTCTACAGAGATCATGTTGTAGGTGTCCTTGATGTCTTCTTTTAAGGCTTCTGTCAGAAGCTCCTTGGAAATGGCCGCATCTGTGGTGACAAAGCTCAGCATGGTGCACATATCGGGATGAATCATGCCGGAGCCCTTGCACATGCCGCCTATGGTAATGGTCTTTCCTCCGGCTTCAAACTGAACCGCCACTTCCTTTTTCACCGTATCCGTGGTCATGATGGCTGTGGCTGCGGCTGTTCCGCTTTCCTCACTGCTGTCAAGATTGGGCGCCATGACAGCAACTCCTGCTGCAATCCTGTCCATGGGAAGCTGTCTGCCAATGACTCCTGTAGAAGCCACCAAAACGGAATTGACTGGGATGGATAGGCATTCTGCCGCCTTTTGGGCTGTTTCCTTGCAGTAACCCAGGCCCTCTTCTCCGGTACAGGCATTGGCAACTCCTGCGTTAACCACTACTGCCTGGGCATAGGGGGAGTTTGTTACGATATCCTTATCCCATTTTACCGGAGCAGCCTTGACAACGTTGGTGGTAAAGGTTCCTGCTGCCTTGGCGGGCACCTCGCTGTAAATCATAGCCATATCTTTCCGGTCTTTATATTTAATTCCTGCTGCTGTGGAGGCGGCCTTAAAGCCCTTTGCCGCCGTTACCCCTCCGTTGATCTGTCTCATATGGTTACTCCTCCCGCTCACTGAACGAATTTTACAATATTTTCTTCTATTAAATCAAAGTTATAATAATTTAAGTCTTCCCGGAAGATCCAGCCTGCCTTTTTCCAGAATTCATTTCCCACTGCATTGGATTTAAAGGCAACCAGGCTGACCTTGCTGATGCCTTCTTCCTTCAGCCGTTTCATGGCTTCCAGAGCCATCTGATGTCCCAGTCCCTGCTGACGGCATCCTGCCGCCACACAGACATGGTAGAAAAAGGCCCTCCGTCCGTCATGGCCGCTGAGAATGGTTCCGACGATTCTGCCCTTATCCTCTGCCACTACGCTGAGGCCGGAGTTTCTCTTTATAAATTTTTCTATGGACTGTCTGGAATCCTCCAGGGAGTAGATTCCAAATCCTTTGATTGATGACCAGAGTTCGTAAACCTGATCATAGTCCTCTGATTCCATGGTACGAATAATCATAATAACCGGCCGGACCTCCTTTATTCATATTGTCTACGGAAACATGGGAATCAGCTTCAGGCCCTTGTTCTCCGGAAGCCCGAACATGATATTCATATTCTGGACTGCCTGACCGGCAGCCCCCTTTACCAGATTATCCATGGCTCCCATCATGATGATCCGGTTGGTCCTTGGATCGATTTTAAAATTCACATCTACAAAATTGCTTCCTTCCACCCATTTGGTTTGGGGAACCACGTCCTTTTCCAGTACCCGGACAAAATATTCATCCTGATAATATTTGTCATAGGCTGCCTTTACTTCTTCATAGGAAGCTGTTTTGGCAAGGGTTCCGTAGGCCGTAATTAAAATTCCACGGTTCATGGGAACCAGATGAGGGGTAAAGCTTATGGTGACAGGCTTTCCAGCCGCATAGGAAAGCTGTTCCTCGATTTCCGGCGTATGTCTGTGAACTCCTACTCCGTAAGCCTTGATATTTTCGTTGACCTCGCAGTAAAGGGAATCCACCTTAGCCCCTCTTCCCGCTCCGGAGGTACCGGACTTGGCATCAATGATGATGGTGGCTGGGTCAATCAGCCCTTCTTTTACCAGGGGGTAAATGGATAAAAATGAACAGGTGGGATAACAGCCCGGGTTGGCAATGAGCCTGGCCTTTTTAATTTCTTCCCTATTGATTTCCGGCAGACCGTAAACTGCTTCCTTTATAAACTGAGGCGTTTTATGCTCCATCTTATACCATGCTTCATAAATATCCACATCTTTAATCCGGTAATCTGCACTTAAGTCAATGATCTTTGTCTTTGACAGAATGTCTTCCTTCATGAGGGAAGCTAAAAAGCCCTGAGGCGTTGCCGTAAAAATCACATCCACCTTTTCTGCCAAAGCTTCTATATTATCATCCAGACAGGAGTCGTCCACGATCTCAAACATGTTCTGGTAAATAGAAGCGTATTTTTGACCGGTATAGCTTTTAGAGCCATACCATAGGATCTCTACATCATCTCTCTGGAGCAAAAGTCTTACCAATTCACCGCCTGCATATCCGGTGGAGCCAATTATTCCCGCCTTTATCATGATCATCTCTCCTATCTTTATAATTCCTGTATTTTTGTTTTTCAAGATTTCATAATTATACATCCTAACTGTATATTATGCAAGTTATTTTTACATTTTTTTATTTAACACTTGCATTTTAACCACTTTTGGTGTATATTTATGAAAGTTCAACAGAAAATAACCATATACAATTGAGGAGGATTTATAAATGAAAGAAAAAGTTATACTGGCTTATTCCGGCGGACTGGATACTACCGCCATCATCCCATGGTTAAAGGAAAATTTTGATTATGACGTAGTCTGCTGCTGTATCGACTGCGGCCAGGGAAACGAACTGGATGGACTGGATGAAAGAGCAAAATTGTCCGGCGCTACCAAATTATACATTGAAAACCTGGTTGATGATTTCAGTGACAATTACATTATTCCCTGTGTTCAGGCAAATGCGGTCTACGAGAATAAATATTTATTAGGTACTTCCATGGCACGTCCGGCTATTGCAAAGAGGCTGGTGGAAATTGCAAGGAAGGAAGGCGCTACCGCCATCTGCCACGGCGCAACAGGAAAGGGAAATGACCAGATCCGCTTTGAGCTGGGCATCAAGGCTCTGGCTCCTGATTTAAAGATCATTGCTCCCTGGAGAATGACCGATGTATGGACCATGCAGTCCAGAGAAGATGAAATCGAGTACTGCAAGCAGCACGGAATCGACCTTCCGTTCTCTTCTGACAACAGCTACAGCCGTGACAGAAACTTATGGCACATCAGCCATGAAGGTCTGGAACTGGAAGATCCGGCCAATGAGCCCAATTATGATCACCTTCTGGTGCTGGGCGTTTCTCCGGAAAAGGCTCCTGATGAAGGCGAGTATGTGACCATGGCCTTTGAAAAGGGCATTCCGGTCAGCGTAAACGGTGAAAAGATGAAGGTTTCCGATATCATTGCCAAGTTAAATGAACTGGGCGGCAAGCATGGAATCGGAATCGTGGATATTGTGGAAAACAGAGTCGTTGGTATGAAGTCCAGAGGCGTTTATGAGACTCCAGGCGGAACTATTTTGATGGAAGCACATCAGCAGTTAGAAGAACTGGTTTTAGACCGTGCCACCATGGAAGTGAAGAAAGATATGGGCAATAAATTTGCACAGATCGTATACGAAGGAAAATGGTTCACTCCGCTGAGGGAAGCAATTCAGGCTTTCATTGAATCCACTCAGGAATATGTAACCGGTGAAGTGAAGTTCAAGCTTTACAAGGGCAATATCATCAAGGCCGGAACCACTTCTCCATACTCCTTATATAGCGAGTCCCTGGCCTCCTTTACAACCGGTGACCTTTATGACCACCATGATGCTGACGGCTTTATCACTCTCTTTGGCTTACCGTTAAAGGTTCGTGCTATGAAGATGCAGGAAGCAGAAAAGGGAAACAGCGGGAAATAATGTGATATTCCATCGAAAAAAAGGAAATTTCCCATAAAAGAAATGTCAGACACAAAAAGAGAAGAAACCCGGCATTTAGGCAAGGTTTCTTCTCTTTTTGTTATTTTACCAGACAGATTCTTTCTAAGGAGTTTTACAGGCTTCTTTTAAATCCTCTATTTCTTCCTCTGTAAGCTTTGTATACTTCATAATCTTTTCCAACGGCTCCCCATTTTGCAGCATCTCCAAAGCCATATTTTTTCTTTCTCTGTGTTTCCCCTCTTCCATTCCTTTCCCATAAATACTCATATTCACAACCTCCCATTCCTCTGATTGCTTTACTTCAGCAACAATTGTATCCAGTTTTACAATTCTCTCATCCCGCACCATGATATCCGGGTTATTTAATTTTGAGTTTTTCATATTAAGAAATAGCTTTTGGGTTCCATCTTCTAATTCCAGCCCCTGTAATTCTTTGCACTGTTCCGTAAACGTGTATTTTGCCAGGTCTTTTCCAAATATATCTTCCTGGGTTATAAATATAATGACAGATGAAGGCAGATACTTATACCTTGTGCTCTTTCCTGATTTTAATACAGGTGAATCCAAAAGACCCTGATAATATCTCGCTCGCTTTCTTACATCATCAGAGCTGGTATCATTCTGCATTTCTGTCACAAACTGACGGTCATCCATTCCAACTGCCCAGGCATCCATTCGTATTGCCCGTTTCCCAGACCGGTTCAGCACCACCTGCTCCACTTTTACCTCTGCCAGCTTTAAATCCGGTTCATTCATAATAATGCTTAAAGTACATTCATATGCCTCTCTGTTTTTCATCACTGACAGAAACAGTGCAAAATCACTTAGATTCAGTTCATCATCTTCCGGCAAAATATCATTGCGGTTCTCGTATTCCATATTTGTTCTTCCTTTCGTTTTGTTCAGGAAGAACAATCTGCCCTCCCTGCTGTTTTTTCTGGGTATAAGCAAGGAGTTCTTGAATATTACAGACTGCTGAAAATCAGCATAAATGAGAATTTTAGATGTATTGATTTAGAAATCATTGCTTATTAATAGTATATCATAGGAGAATACTTGATACAACAGGCTTATAATTTGTTGATACAGAATAATAAAAAGCAGCGTGCTGTTTCAGATGGATTAATATCATAATCCAAAACATCTTCCGGACGAATGTGCCGGTGGTTGTCGGAAAAAACTGACGTAATAAAGCCACAGAACGTTAAAATCCTGCGGCTTTTCTAAAAACTGCTTATTCACATATCATTTTATTTCTTCCCAAAATCCTCCAGGGTCTTTCCAGCCACCCGGTATGTGGTCCACTCATCCATGGCTTCTGCTCCCATGGAAAGGTAAAAGTCAATGCTGGGTTTGTTCCAGTCAAGACATGCCCATTCCAGTCTGCCGCAGCCCCGTTCTGCTGTGATTTCTCCCAATTTTTTTAACAAGCCTTTACCGATTCCCTTGCCTCTATACTCCTGATCCACATATAAATCCTCCAGATGGATTCCGGCCCTGCCTAAAAATGTGGAAAAATTGTGGCAGAAAAGGGCCAAACCCGCTTCTTTTCCGTCGGCTACGGCAAAGATCACCTCTGCCTTTTTCTTGTCAAAAATCCATTCCTCCAGCAGTTCTTCTGTGGCTACTACTTCCTCAGACATCTTTTCGTACTCAGCCAGTTTTTTGATAAAGGTTAATATTAAGGCTGTGTCTTCCTTTTGCGCATATCTGAATGTCAATTCCATTTCACTTTCTCCTGATCTCAATTTGTCAATGTTTTTCCAATACCCGTTTGATGCGGGGCATCATTTTCTTCGCATAAATATATCCGTCATCCATACATTTTTCCATGCACCCAAAGGTCAAAAGCCCTGCCTGGTTAGGCAGAGGGGGCTTTAACAGCAATATTTCTTCTTTGGAACGGCAGTCCTTTAATTCCCGGCTCATAATGGAAAAGGAATGGAATGCGGTTTCAATAATGGAATAGTCGTGAGGCTTTTCATATTCTTCTCCCACATCCACGGCTATGATCCGGGATTCCCCTGCTGCTGCCAAAAGATCTACCGGAAGGTTGTTTGTCACCCCGCCGTCTGTCAGCAGCCAGCCGTTCATTTCCCTGGGACAGAATACGGCGGGAACCGAAGAACTGGCCATGATGATATCACAGAGCAGGCCCTTGTGTTCCCATCGCACATGCTCCTGCTTTAAAGCAGAAAAAGGCATGTCAGTTCCAAACAGATTGGTAAAAACCACGGTATTTCCACTGTTAATGTCCACGGTGGGGATCAGCAGCCCCTTGCAGTCTCCTTCGATTCCAAGACCGTTTGTCAGTCCGCAGAGAAGCTTCTGAAGCCTGTTTCCTTTTATGAGACCTTTTAAGCTGGTTTCTCTTCCCATGAGCATCTGGGGTAAGAACAGGATAATTCCTGAAATATCAGGATCAAGATAGCTTCTCCCGTGTCTGGTGAGCCACCGGATCACTTCCCGCATCTCTCCGATTCCCAGACCCGCAGCATAAAGCCCTGCTACCATGCTGCCGGAGCTGGCTCCTGCGATCCGGTCAGGAAGAAGTCCTTCCTCCTCCAATGCCGTCAGTACGCCTACATGGGCAGCTCCTCTGGCACCTCCGCCGCCCAATACCAGTCCATAATCCGCCACGTTCATTTCCCCGCTTTTCAGCCTTGTTTCAGGAAAATGTATGCGGCCTATATGCTAATTATACATACGAAAGAAAAAGATCCTTCTCTCAAATCCTATCACAGCATTTTCAATTAATCAAACATATTTTTATTGCAGGTCAGTACCCTGGATTTGCCATACGAAAACTGGATTCTTGTGAAATTAAGGACTATTCCTTGACTGCAGTAACCTATTCATGCATTTAAAGTTCTATGTTAAGTTTCCTGCACAGTGCATCTTTTATCAGTTCAACTGAGTTATCATCTCCAAATTCTGCATTATTCAGCATGATATCATAATTATCCGGGTCTCTCCAGTTCCGGCCGCCGGTATAGTATTTATAATAATCTTTTCGATACCGGTTGGATTTCAATACGATATGTTCCGCTTCCTCTGCCGAGACATTCATCCGTTCCATTACCCGGCGGACACAGTAGTCAAACGGGGAACCGATGTAAACTCTCAGTAACCGGCTGTAATCCCGCAGCACATAGTCTGCACATTTACCCACAATAATACAGTTCTCCAGTTTCGGCAGTTCTCTGATAATGTGTGCCTGAAATTCAAACAAACGGTCATCAGATTTAAACTCTTCCGACTTGGGATGGGGAGTAAAGCGTTTTTGTATTTTGCTTAGCTGGGAGTGGAGATAGCTTCCTCTGAGTTTTTCATCCACCTCCACGAAGTCGTACTCATCCCGACCGCTGTATTTGGCTGCAAGCGTCAGAATCCGGTTCTCATAACTGTGAATTCCCAGCTCATCAGCCAGCTTTGCACCAATCACACGGCCTCCGCTGCCAAAACTGCGTGCAATTGTTACCACATAGTTTTCCATATATACCCCCTTATCCAATATCACTGATTGGTCTTGGATTAATACCGGCCGGAATGGGGATATACGTCTGTCCTTCCAGTTCTTCCTGCCATTCTGCTCTCGCCAACTCTATTTTTTCCGGCTGTTCCAACATCTTCATAGCGGCCAGGGCCATCACCTTTCCGGCATACAGCAGCCCTTTATGTGCAACACTGGATTTCCCCTGGGAAACTGCCTGCCAGGAATGAGCCGGTGTGTAAGGCGCCCATGTGACCGTATGGACCTGAGAGGTAGGACACATCCAGCTTGTATCTGCCACATCAGTAGATCCCGCCCCAGTTTTGACAATGTGAATCTCCTCGTAGGGGACAATAAAATCAGCAATGGGGTTGTGGCGGTTGGCTTTTAAGAAAGCTTTGTTCTCCGGGAGCAGGTGATCGTCAATTAATTCATTGAATTTCTGCTCCGCACCTTCCGGTGCTGTTTTGGTATAAACGGCAGCCTTCCCGTATTCTTCTTCTGTATATTCCGGAACGCCGATCTCATTCATGGCCTCATACAGCACTTTCTCCAAAACCCGGTTGGGGATAACATTGGCACATGACTTTATGAGCTGCGACTCCACCGTTGTTTCCGTCATAAGTGCTGCCCCTTCCGCAATTTTATTGACTCGCTGATAGAGCTCATAAGCCAGCTTGACCTTGGGTGCACGGATCAGATAAATCGCCTTGGCCTGGCTCTGGACTACGTTGGGGGAATACCCTCCGGTATTGGTTATGGCATAGTGAATCCGTGCCTGATCAAGCATGTGTTCCCTCAAAAAGTTTGTTCCCACATTCATAAGTTCCAGTGCGTCAAGAGCACTCCGCCCCATCTCAGGGCAGCCAGCCGCATGGGCACTGCGCCCTGTAAACGAATAGAGCACCTGGAAATTTGCCAGAGAACTGTCTTTAAACACTTCATTGACAGATGCCGGATGCCAGGTTATTGCAAAATCCAGGTCCTGAAATGCCCCTTCTCTGGCCATAAATGCCTTGCCGGATCCCCCTTCTTCCCCGGGACAGCCGTAATAGACAACAGTGCCCTCATGCCCATCGTCCAGATACTGCTTCATTGCCATAACGGCTGCCACAGAACCGGCACCCAGCAGATTGTGCCCGCAGCCATGACCGTTGTCCCCCGGAACAAGGTCTGTTTTCTCCACTGCCTCCGCAACCCGGCTCATTCCTGACAAAGCATCAAACTCACCTAAGAATCCAATTCTGGGCCTGCCGCTTCCATATTCTGCAGTAAATGCTGTCCCAACACCGTACACACCCTTCTTTACCGTAAATCCTTCTTTTACAAGAAATGCGGTCAGTGCTTCTACAGACCGTGTTTCAGAAAAGGCTGTCTCAGCGTATGACCATATTTCATCACTAAGCTGATTGATTGCATCTGATTTTGCATCAATCACCTCCAGATAACGCATTAAGTCTGAATCCATTTTCTATTCCTCCCATTCTATTCCTGCACTGTGCTGTGGTCTTCATAAAGCAGACACGCCACCTTATGCCCCGGAGCTACTTCCTTCATACTGGGTATCACTAGGGAACATGCCTCTGTCGCGTAAGGACAGCGTGTATGGAAAACACATCCGGAGGGGGGATTCATCGGTGACGGCAGATCCCCCTCCAATGAAATACGCTCCTTCTTCACTTTCGGGTCCGGATTGGGCACCGCTGAAAGAAGTACTTTGGCATAGGGGTGTCTGGTATTTTGAAACAGCTCTTCTGTCTCCGCTTCCTCAACCAGATGTCCCAGATACATGACTCCAACCCGGTCGGAAACGTATTTTACCACACTCATATCATGAGCGATAAACAAAAAAGATATATTGTCTTTTTCCCGCAAATCCTGAAGCAGATTGATGATCTGTGCCTGAATGGAAACGTCCAGAGCGGAGACCGGTTCATCACAGACAATTACCTTGGGGTTTAATATCAGTGCACGGGCAAGCCCGATTCTCTGCCTCTGTCCTCCGGAAAATTCGTGGGGATAACGGTAAAAATGTTCCGGCCGCAGCCCGACTTTTCCCATGATCTCCATAGCAATGTCCAGCCGTTCCTTTTTGGTGCCTATTTTATGTATTTCCAGTGCCTCCATCAGAATCTCTCCCACCTTTTGACGTGGATTCAAGGATGTGTACGGGTCCTGAAATACCATTTGAATATTCCTGCGCAGTTCTGTCATATCCTGTTCTTTTGTCTTGGTGATATCTTTACCGAGCACTTCCAGCACACCGTCCGTGGGGTCCAGCAAGCGGATAAGCGTCCTGCCAAGGGTACTCTTTCCGCACCCGGTTTCACCGACCAGACCGTAGATTTCGCCTTCATGCAGAGTAATATCCACACCGTCCACAGCTTTCACATAATGACTGGGCCTGCCAAGCCCGGCATGAACCGGAAAATATTTTTTTACCTGCTTTCCCTGAAGAACAACCCGCTTCTTCTCTGCTGTTTCCATCTGTGTGCCTCCTTCCAAATCAAGCGGATATTCCCAATCCGCCCGGTTAAGATAATAAGTTATGAGTCCCGTCTGCATAGTGACAACGGACTTTCTGCATATTCCCTGCAGCGGCTAACTGCGGCATTACAGTGCGGCAGTGTTCCGTTGCATGGGGGCAGCGCGGAGCAAACCGGCAGCCTTCCGGAATCTGGTTAAGCAGCGGTACTGTTCCCTTGATTTGATGGAGCCGCTCCCCCTTTTTGCTCTCCAGCTTCGGTATGGAAGACATCAGGCCCTGGGTGTAAGGATGGAGGGGATGATCAAAGATATCCTCAACCAGCCCCTCTTCCACAATCTGCCCCAGATACATAACGATGACACGTTTACAGGTTTCCGCAACTACGGCCAGGTCATGGGTGATCAGCATAACGCCCATGTCAAGCTTCTGATTCATCTCCACAATCAAATCCATGATCTGGGCCTGAATCGTCACATCCAGTGCCGTGGTCGGCTCATCGGCAATGAGAATCTGAGGTCGGCACGCCAGAGCAACTGCAATCATAACCCGCTGGCGCATGCCTCCCGAAAGTTCAAACGGATATTGGTAAAATCTCCTTTCCGGATCTGGTATTCCTACCAGCCGGAGCATTTCCACTGCTTTCTTTTTCGCCTCTTTTTTTGATATTTTACGGTGGATAAACAAGGATTCCATAATCTGATTTCCCACTGTAAACACCGGATTTAAAGAGCTTAAGGCATCTTGAAATACCATGGAGATTTTCTCACCTCTGATATCCTGCATCTTGCGGACAGAAAGATCAAACAGGTTTTCTCCCCGAAATAACACCTCTCCATGGTATCGCGCCAGTTGTTTTTCATCGTACAGACGCAGGATGGACTGGGAAGTCACACTTTTCCCGCATCCCGACTCGCCCACGATTCCAAGCATCTCCCCTTTATATACATCAAAGGAAACACCATCGATGGCCTTTAAATACCCACGCTCTGTTTTAAACTGCGTTGTCAATTCCCGGACTTCCAGAAGCATCTCTCCCATAGTGCTCTCCTTTCTCCTTTAACTGCTCATGGGATCAATAAAATCACGGACCCCATCTCCTAACAGGTTCAGTCCCAGTACGGTAAGGGCGGTAAATGCACCCGGGTACACAATCATCCACCACGCATTGTAAATGACTGATTTCCCCTCGTACAAAATATTGCCCCAACTGGGAGCCGGTGCAGGTACACCAGCCCCCAGAAAGCTTAAGGCTGCCTCGGTGATGATTGAGGAAGCAAATACAAAGGTCACTTGTACGATGAGGGGGGATAGAATGTTCGGTGCAATATGCCGGCATAAAATTCTGGACTTTTTGGCACCCAGGCAACGCATGGCTTCCACATAGGTCTGCTCTTTTACCACCAGTGCCTGGCTTCGTGCCAGACGGGCCATATTGGGGATATTGACGATTGTAAGGCTGATAATAACATTTTTAATATCTGCACCAAGTACCGCTATCAGTGTGATTGCGAGAAGGGTGCTGGGAATGGCCTTTAAGCCATCACAAATTCTCATCAGGATGTTATCGGCAACTTTGTTGGTGCTGGCATAGAGGCCGATAATCAGCCCTGCTGCACCGGAAATGATTCCTACACTGAAACCAACGGCGAGGGATATTCTGGCACCATAGATGACTCTGGCAAACACATCTCTTCCCATCCCGTCTGTTCCGAACCAGTGCTGGGCACTGCTGCCTTTTAACCGGTTGGCAACATCCAGTGCCAGGGGATCATGCAAACAGATCACGGGGGCCAGAATTGCCAGCAAAACCATCAGAACCACCACCACCAGCCCAAAGACAGAAGCCCTGTTTCTGGTGAATTTGCGGATTCGGATATCCCTCTGTTCTTTTGCAAGAGTTTTCTTAAGGGTCTCCATGCTGTCACTGTTATATGACATATAGAAGGAATCATATATCTCCAGAGTTTCTGACTTTGTCATATTTATTCCACCTTTCTGCTCTAATTCACACGGACCCGCGGATCTACAACTCCGTAAAGAATGTCGATCAACATATTAATCAGTACATTGAATACGGCAATTAACAGTACAATGGCCTGAATCACATAATAATCCCGCCTGCCAATGGAGTTAACCATCAACTGCCCCAGCCCCGGAACTGCAAACAGGCTTTCAACCACTGCTGCTCCGGAAAGCGCTGCGACAATACTCTGGCCAAATACTGTGATCAGGGTTACCAATGTATTCTTCAGGGCATGTTTTGCAAGAATCATAAAATCCCTGACGCCCTTGGCTTTCGCCATCTTGATATAATCGCTGTTTAGAACCTCCAGCATAGAAGCTCTGGTCATACGCATCATCAGTGCCGCATTCATGAAGCCCAGTGCGACAGCCGGAAGTGTCAGGGAACGGATATGGGGAATGAATCCATCCCTCAGTTCCTTAAACCCGGAAACCGGAAACCAGCGAAGCTTTACTGCAAATACCAACATAAGGAACAGTCCCAGCAGAAAACTCGGAAGCGAGATTCCTGCCAGTGATAAAACTGTGACCCCATGATCCACAGCGGAACGTTTGTAACGTGCTGCAATCATGCCCAGAGGTACTGCAATAACGGCTGCAATGATGAGCGAATACAATGCCAGCGAGACCGTCGGCTGTATATGGCTGATAATCATGGAGGCTGCGGTTTCATTGCTGACCACACTGGAACCAAGATCACCCCGGAATATGTTGGCAATCCAGACAACATACTGTTCGGGTAAAGAACGGTCAAGTCCCATCCGTGTCCGCAGCGCCGCCACATCAGCCTCAGTAGCCATATCTCCCAGCATTGCCGATGCCGGGTCACCAGGCACCAGATGAACCAGAGAGAAGATAATAATCGATACCACAAATAATACCGGTATCACAGACAGAACTCTTTTAGCAAGGAATTTTTTCATACGCCCATCCTTTCTGCATCCGTTTACTTACAATGCTTTTATTGCTGAATTCCTGCATTCCAGAATTTCGGGCCGCCGCTGAACATGTTGATACCGCTTACGTCCTTCTGCCATGCAAACATACCCATATAATGTCCGGGACAGATGATCGGCAGATACTCCCAGGAATAACCCTGCAGTTCATCCCAGGCTTTCTTGGCGTCATCGAGAGTGGTTGCGGAGGTCATGTTGGTAAACAGCTCAGCCAGTTTCTCATCATCTGACCAGCCCGGATAGTCCTTGCCAAAGTAAAGCTTCAGGGAAGGTACAGGCACCTCTGCAAAGCTGGTAATGTACATATCGAAGTTAGCCGGATCTTTTCTGTAATCAATCAGTGTGGCCCAATCTACAATACTCAGTTCAACCGGAATTCCAATTGCTTCAAGCTCTGATTTTAATACAATTGCCATGGAGTCCATACGGTTCAGGGAAGCTACTAAAATTTTAAATGATTCTCCTTTGTAGCCGCCGTCTGCAAGGATTTGTTTTGCTTTTTCAGGGTCTTTTTGGTTGTATAAATGACTTCCGGCATCAGATTGCCAAAATACCTGCCCGGCATCCATATAGCCGGAACCAAGCTCGTATGCCGAACCGTAAGCTGCCATCAGTACTGCATCATTGTCAATGGCTGTATTTACCGCATTCCGGAAATACTGGTTGGAGGCAATTCCTGTCTTGTGGTTAAAGATAAAGGCCACGGAGCCGGACTGGCCTTTGCTGGTGACCAGATCAGGATTGCTTTCCAGTCTTGCATAATCCTCATCCTGTACGTTAAATATTACATCATACTGTCCTGCTTCCAGCCCTGCGGTTGCAGTTGCCTGATCCGGAACGATGTTGTACTGCAGAATCTTGGAAGGTGCGCCTTTGTATCCGCTCCAGCCGTCCATGGGCTGACCTTCTGTTCCATAAGCAGAGTAATCATCAAAGCGTTCAAACTTCACGTACTGATCCTGCTTCCACTCTACAAATTTATAGGGACCGGTTCCTATATAGTCTTTCAGATAACCGTTATCATCTTCGTTCCCACACGCCGCAGCCGTAGTGATTGAGGCCGGCTGTGCTGATCCGGCGATCATGGCCGGCAGTAAAATCAGGGGGCTGTTGCCAACGATCTGTACGGTTTTGTCATCAACCTTTTCAAATCTTGCATCGCCGACCATGGCTGCCGCTGAACTAAATCCTTCGATCCAACGGTTCATGGAAGCCACTACATCATCTGCAGTCATGGTACTTCCATCATGGAATTTGACTCCCTCTCTCAGGGTAAAAACGATGGTCGTTCCATCATCACTGACATCGAAGCTCTCACTGAGTTCCGGTACCGCCTCTGCATTGCTGTTCAATGTGACCAGCTTCTCCCAGACGGTTCCATCACACATCTGCCTGGAAATCAGAGAACTGCTTTTATGTAAGTCCAGGGAAGGAGCCTGCTGTGTGACTGCTATCTGCAGATCCTCCTTATAGCTTGCGGAAGGATCTATTGCCGCCTCAGTTCCCCCACTTGTTCCAGCTGCTGTGCTGTTTGCCGAAGATGACGGTTTGCCTCCACCCCCGCAGCCGCTCAATACAAAAACCACTGCCATTGCTAACGCTATCACGTTTTTGCCCATTTTTCTCATAATAGATTCCTCCTTTTCTTTTAATCACAGCCACCAGTATAACT
>DGRE01000001.1 GCA_002389905.1 Hungatella sp. UBA4396
CATACTTATATACTAACACTAAGGTCATAAGCGGCAAGAAAGGCAATCTCACCACTATCAACACGGGAAATGAGAGGTTCGATAAGGTTTGAAATACGGATGTATTTTGCCACCTTGTCCCGTGAAAGACCGTAATTTTGTCCGAGTTTTTCATCTGATCTCAACTTCGTCTGAACCTCAGACGAAGTTGAATTTTCCTCGGTATCATGCGGGTTCAAGAGCATTTCAATCTCTGCCAAAAGGTCATTTCTCTTGCCTTGTGATTTGAGTGCCGCATAGTGCTGGGCAAGACAGTAAGCACGTTCTGAATAGCTCATATCGCCAAAGGAACGTTGGCGCAAATTGGTTTCTGTTACAATCAGGACAGCATCTTCATAGGTCAGATTTTCCCTGATGATGACAGGGCCTTTTGTAAACCCGGCAAGCTGGGCGGCGTTTTTACGGTTATGTCCGCTGAGAATAATGTACCGTCCGTCCTCAGTGTACCACAGGATAATGGGGAGCAGAATACCAAACTGGCGGATACTGTCCACCATATCGTCAAGCTGCTGTCCCTCATAGAGTTTGAACCTGTGATTTGGAAAGGACTCCATCAAACTGAAATCCATATCCAAGATGCCACCCTGCACAGGAGCAGGGGTGGCATCTTGCTGGGGTTCTATACCCAGCATTTCATCAAAATCAATCAAAGAAACCTTGGGTTTTGGTATTGCCATAGGCTAAACGCTCCTTTCCGCAATTTTACCGTGTTCACCCGAAAGCAGTTCGTCCACAAATTGCCCATAGGCGATTGCCGCAGGATTTCCCGGCAGAAATTCACAAATGGTCTGATGGTGAAGCACGGCTTCCGCAACCTTGATGGACCTTGGAATATGGGTCTTGAAAATAGGAACCTTGTCAGCAAAACCACGTTGTATCAGGTCGTTCACCTGTGCGGAAAGTATCGTGTTGGGGGAATCCATGGTAATCAAGATGCCTTCAATATGAAGGCGGTGGTTGCTGTTCCTCTGAATGGCCTGATGGTGCTTGAGCAGCTCCGCAAGTCCTTGGGCGGACAAAAGCTCCGCCTGTGTTGGAATGATAATACTGTCGGCACACATCATCACGTTAATCATCGGCGTACCCATTTGCGGCATACAGTCGATGATGATGTACTCATAGCTGTCCTTGATGGTGTCAATATATTGGGTCAGTATCCTCTCTCTGAAATCTACATTGCAGAGATTGCGTTCAAGGGTGAAAAGCTGAGTATTGGATGGGATCAGGTCAACACCGCACCCGGTTTTGATGATATAGCTTTCGGGTTCGGGTAAAGGCTCGTCCTCAACCAGCTTGCGTAACAGGGTGTTTATTGTCACCTCCAGTTTATTGGGGTTCTTCACACCAAAGATGATGCTCGAATGCCCCTGACCATCAAAGTCAAGCAAGGCGGTGCGGTGTCCTCTCTTGGACAAGAGATACGCAAGGGTGGTGGCCGTGGCTGTTTTGCCCACGCCGCCTTTCTCGTTGATAATTGCAATAATTTTCGCCATCGGCGCTCTCCTTTCTTGGGTAAAAGATTTGGGTAATGGGTAAATAGGGTAAAAAAATTGGACTAAGATTAGCGAAAAACCCTTTGATTTAGCGGCTTTCACTTACTTAGTCCAATTATAACAGAGTCACCCACTGGACCCCAGGGACTTATCGGACCTACCGGACCTGCTGGCACCGAAGGACCTACCGGGCCCACTGGACCACAGGGACTTATCGGACCTACCGGACCTACCGGGCCCACCGGACCTCAGGGACTTATCGGGCCTACCGGACCTGCTGGCACCGAAGGACCTACCGGGCCCACCGGACCCCAGGGACTTATCGGACCTACCGGACCCGCTGGCGCCGAAGGACCTACCGGGCCCACCGGACCTCAGGGACTTATCGGGCCTACCGGACCTGACGGCATTGAAGGGCCCACCGGACCTACCGCACCGTGTATTTAATGACAACTGCTGCGTACGGTATTTTTTAGCCTTTCTTCATCAATTGTCAAAAGCTCTCTGTCCTTCATAACGAATTCTCCGTTTATAATAGAGTCTTTTACCATAGAGCCGTTTGTAACCTCTACAATTGTATTTTTACAGATATCTCCGGATAAGTATCTTAAATCATCTACATCCAAAGAAATTAAATCTGCCTTATATCCAACTTTTATTTTACCTAACTTTTCATCTACAGTGCCAACTGCCATTCTCAGAATATCTTCCGAATTCACCAGCGCATAATCACCCTTTGCTTTTGCCAATAACTGTACCATAGCTGAAAACAACCGCACCTCAGCAAACAGATCCAGCCCGCCGTGACCCGCTCCGTCCGTACCTAAAAATACGGATATATTCCTGCTCAGCAGACTGTCTGTTTCCGGGATTCCCTTCGCACTGTTGGAATATGGGCAATGAACAATCTTGGAGTTATAGCTCTTAATCAGGTTCTTTTCATTCTCCGACAAAAACAATCCATGTGCCCCTACAAATTTATCATGCAGCGCGCCCATACTGTCTAAATATTCGAAGGGCCTTACCCCCTCCTTTTCAATAACGGTCAATATTTCAGACTCATATTCATTCATATGGCAGGAGGTAATAAAGCCCCTTTTTTTGCCCTCCAGCAGCACTGCCTCCTGAAGCTCTCTTGTAGATGCCACCAGATTGGTCACTCCAAAAATCGGATTTATCAGTTCATTTCCCTTTAAGCTTTCTGCCAGCTCATCATTTCGCTCCACCGCTTCCTTTACATTGGTTCTCAATGTCTCAAAAGGCGTCATATCGGTGGTCTGATATCCTATGCTTCCCCTGACCTTCACCTCAGTTAAAACTTCCGCCATGGAAATTGCTTTGGGGCAGCCTGAGTCAACAAAAGATGTCACTCCATTTTTTATCATATTTGCGGCGGCAGCTAATGTTGACAGCTTCACCATTTCCTCATCCAAAGAAGCTTCAAACGGAACATTAATTCTCTTCCATACAATTGGCTTTTCAAATAATAATTTCCCCTGTAAAAATTGCTGGCTGATATGAATATGATTATCTGAAAGCCCGGGCATCCATAATCGATCTGATGTTACGGTGCATTTCGCTTCTTCTCCGCCATATTCCACATAATATCCTTTATGGATTGCAATATCACCTCTCTGAACGTTGAACTTTTCATCTAAATATTTCGCATCCTTTATCAATAAATCGATCATACTTATCTCCCTCTCTAAAACAACAATTTGTAAGCCGCTATTAAAATAGAAAAAACAGCAACTGATTTTTTTAATATATTCTGATTGATCTTGTTTCCGTTTTTACTTCCGATCAGCACCCCTATCCCATGTGAAATAAGGGAAACCGGCAATATTGGTTTTATGATCTCAAAGTTTGAATTCAACATATAACCGGAGGCAGCCGGTATCCCAATAAATATGGAATTAAATAAAGCGATTGCCACTGCTTCATGCACTCCTATTCCCAGCATAATAAGAACAGGTAAGACAAGGATAGGCCCTCCTGCACCTGAAATGGAACAGATAAATCCTGTCACAAATCCGATTGCTGTTAAAACCAGCATGTTGTGGGTACCGCTTCCCCCTTTATCCTTGTTTTTTCGAAGCAATATGGACAATCCGGAAAGGAGCACTACGATATACAGCACCTTCTGCATTATGTATTCCGGAATCAGCAAATTAGCTTTTACTCCCAGAAAGCTTGCAATAAAGCTTCCAGCGCTGATGATCAGCGCTGTTCTTACGTTTAACAATCTGGCTTTGTAATAGTTGATGCTGCCCAGCACTCCGGATACTATAAACGCCGAAAAACTGAGTGCCAGGGCTTCAACCGTATTTAACTTCATGACAGATACATAAAATATTGGAAGCAGAAATCCGGCGATTCCGCTTACTCCTACAAGAAGTCCGACAATGAGATTAACAATTCCTACTATTATCATTGATTCATATATTTTTTAGCCTTTGCTAAAATCTCCTCTTCATCTAATGTTTTAACTTCCCTGTCCTTCATCACAAATTTACCTCGGACAATCATATCGGAAACATCATTAGCGTTAACGGACTCCACCAGGGTATGCAATACATTTCCGGTAGGCATTAAGGCAGCGGTATTGGCATTGATTCCAATCAGATTTGCCTTATATCCCTTTTCAATTTTCCCGCCTTTTTCATCCAGTAATTGATACCCGTTATAAGATGCCATCTTTAAAAGGTCTTCTGCCGGCATGACATTATAAATGCGGTTAGGAACGCCGTGGTAGATGTTCATGATATTTCTGAAAATCTTGATTTCATTCCACAAAGACAATCCTCCATGAGCTGCACCATCTGTACCAAATCCTATGGTAATATCTTTCTTTAACAGATTTGGTGTGTCCGCCACCGCTTTTCCTGAATTGGAAAATGGACAGTGGCAGATTTTTATATCTTTTTCCTTTATGATTTCTTCTTCCTCTTCAGACAGCAGCAGGCTGTGAGCGCCGATAAATTTATCACTCAGAACCCCCAATTCATTTAAAAATACATAGGGTCTTTTCCCGGACCGTTCAACAATACCGTCAATTTCCTGCTGATATTCATTCATATGGCTTTCCACAAAGGTATTCCGCTCTCTTGCATGGTCAAATACCTTGACAATCAAGTCATCGGAACAATTGTTTAAAGCTCTGAGGGAATAATATATTTTTATTTTTTCTGAACTGTGTTTCTCATACAAATCATCTAAGACCTTTAAGGCTTCTGATGAATCGGTTCTTATGGATTCCGGAAGAGTCGGGTCATCCATGGTGGAAGCCGTGATTCTGCCGATTAACCCCGAGGCCTCATACACCTTGCAGGCTTCCTCCATAAAGTAGCTGCCTGCATCGATAAAGCCCAAGGTTCCTGACTTTATCATTTTCAAAGCGGATAATTCCGCCATAAACTTCATTTTCTCCGGAGTCAGTGTGCTTTCAAATGGCAGCATGATCCGCGTCCAGATAATAGGCTTTGCATCCAGAACCTTTCCCTTTAAAAGCTGCTGCCCCGTGTGGGTATGACAATCCACAAGTCCGGGCATAAACCATTTATGTTCTCCATTGATGATGTCATGCCCCTTGTATTTCTCATCAATGATTTTATAATCATCAACGTCCTTAATTTCATCATTTTCTATGACCACAGATACATGGTTCACTACATTTTCATAATCCTTTATGACAGTGGTATTTCGAATTATCATACGCCCCTCCTAAAATAAGCTTGAGATTTTCAGCAGCATGGTTGACCATACGACAGAGCCTACAAATGCGCCTGTCATTACCAGTAAACCTACGATTAAAATTTTCCAGCCCTGCTTTAAAAATGTTTTAAGCTGATTGCTGATACTCATACCGGCAAATGCGCCTACAATGGTAAAGGGAGCCGTAAAATTGATAGCACCCACGTAGCTGATCACCGCCTGCCTTACCGGGCTGATAGGACTTGCAAGTGCCAGCCCAATGAGAGAGCAATAAGCAATAATAGGCATCCTTATGGGAATCACCCTTGTGCAGACAACTGCCGTCATGCTTATTCCCATTAAAATCAACAGTCCCGGAAGGGATTCCATAAAGCTTGCTCCATAACCAATAAAATTAGATAATGCGATTCCCACCGCCCCAAATGCAAATAATAACAGCCATTCTATGTATCTCATACGCTCCTCCTGGATTAAAAGTCTTTTTTCAATGCAAATTTCCTGAGCTTCGGTTCCAAAATTGTATACATCTTATTATATAGGGGAATTCCTATAAACATATACATATAAATTCCCGTAATACCTGCGATTGTTTCTCCTGCTGATGCCAGGGTTTTAATGGTTTCCGCCATATCCGGGTAAATTGCGGACAATGCGGCGCTTGAGCTGGCCATCATAATTCCGGCTCCCACACCTGATCCCAGGCCCAAGGCTTCCGGAGTAAACAGACCGGTCATAGATACTAAAGTTGCCAGAAATCCAAAATATATGGTTCCTATCATTCCGCCTACGATGTATACAGAAAGGCTTCCTCTGGCTTCAAAGGAATCAGGACCATATTTTTCATTGATCAATGCCATATGGTACTCTCTGTTTAATGAAAAACATGCGCCTACCGCTTCCCGTTTCATTCCCAGCAATATTGCAGCCGGCATAGCCAGGAAAATGCATAACAGACTCCCAAATCCATGGAACAGCAGAATGGGCCCCGTTTTGATAATAATGTCAATATTTGATCCTGCCGTTATCCCCAACTTTGCTATAAACGGGCAGATGCCGATGATTACCAGCCCGGAAGCAGCCTTCACATGCTTATCTTTTATGATCTTGGCTACGTGAGGACCCGATATGACCCCCAAAATAATGGTGTAAAAAATGGGGAATAATATAAACATTCCGGCTCCAATTTTAAAATCCTTTCTTCCGATTAATTCTGCTATCACGAGAAAAACATACGCCAAAGCAAAAATCACCCATTCTGTCTTGAATCTTTCACCTACGCTTTTGTAAACATAATTTACCTTCTTGTTCCCGCTCAAAATAATTCCTCCTCCTAAAGATTTCTTTATTTTACATTATATTATCACCCTGCTATAATACAAAAAAGGACAAATGGGTATTTTGAAGGGAGATTTTTTTATGAAATTAGAAGATTTGGAGAATTTGAACCCTGATTTTAAGCTTTTTACGAAAAATATGCCCGATTACATTAAAAACAGCTATTTCACAAAAAAATACAGAATGGGGGAGCAAATTACTTCAAAATATGAAAAATTAGAAAGCTTTGGTATCGTGGTCACCGGACAAACAAGAGTAATCAATGAATTTGAAAACGGTAATATTTACATGCTTGAATCAAATCAGGCAATCGATTACATCGGGGAGGTTACCATACTAGCCAACCAGGAACTCACCAGCGTATCCATCGAAGCGGCGAAACCCAGCATTATCTTTTTCGTTCCAAGGAAATTTGCAGAAAAATGGATTTTTGAGGATCTGGCTCTTTTAAAGAGATTATCAGCCAGGGTGGCCTACAAGCTATACCGTTCCTCCATCGAAAACGGTATGAAGTTCTTTTATCCTTCCGACTACATTTTTATTGATTATTTAATTAAAAAGGCATCTCAAAATAACATTAAAGACTTAAAATATATCAAAATCGAGGACACAAGAATTATGATTGCCGAAGAAATCGGCATGAATATTAAAACCTTGAACAGAACCATTTCCAAGCTGAGGGATAAGGATTTGTTTTCTATCGATAAGGGAAAAATCCTCATTTCCCGTAATAACTTTGAAAATGCACTGAAGCAATTAGAAGTAGGGCTGTCGCGCTGAAAATCAGCGCACAGCTTCTTTTTCTTGCCGCATACCGTACAAGGGTTTTGACATATGCTGTACGGAATTCATGAATAAGAGGAAACAAATGCTTGATACAAACCTTCCCCCGGAACAGAAAATGACGGATTATCTGGATCAGGTGAAAAATCCCTGCTGCTTTTTATGTGGAAACAGTGCCGTCCACATAAAGTTTGATCCGGAAGGCGGCGAGCTGAAAACCAGGTTAAAAAACTTTTTTACTGCCTTGAAATGTGATTATAAGGACTGTGAACGATAATGGCCCGCATCAGAAAAACCCCTGATAAAGCTGAAAAAGACCGCACTCTGTGGAAAGCGGCTTTATACATACGTCTATCCAGAGAGGACGGAAATGATGAAAGCTACAGCGTACAAAATCAGAAGCAGCGGTTAAAGGAGTACCTGGAAAACCTCAGTTCCGGGGAAGAAGTACAGCTTGCAGACATATATATCGACGACGGCTGCACCGGCACAGACAGCAACCGGGAAAGCTTTCAGAACATGCTTGAAGACATTGACAAAGGCTTTGTCAATTGTGTCATAGTCAAAGACCTGTCCCGCTTAAGCCGTAACGACTGGGAGTGTAAAAAGTATCTGCAGCATCTGTTTGTCATAAAAAATGTGCGTTTTATCTCCCTGGAACTTCCCAGGCTGGATAGTTATAAAAATCCTGATGAGGTTTACGAAATGGGCGTTTCCATCCAGAGCATGTACAATGAAAACCACTGCCGGGAAACCTCTGTCAAGGTTCGGGGAACCTTTAACATGAAACGCAAAAAGGGGGAATTTATCGGAGCCTTTGCCCCCTATGGATACTTAAAAGACCCTGACGACAAACACCGCCTTCTCGTAGATAAAGATGCAGCCCCTGTTATACAGGACATCTTCCATTGGTTTGTCCGGGATGGAATGAGTAAAAATGGGATTGTGAGAAAGCTGATCAGCCTGGGAATTCCCTGCCCATCTGCCTATAAGCGTCAAAAAGGCATGAAATATCATAATCCTTCTATTGCAAGCCATGAACCGCTGTGGTCTGCCCGCAGCATTACTGCCATCCTTACCAATCAAATGTACTTAGGCCACATGGTCCAGGGCAGACAGAAGGTTAGGAGTTATAAGGTTCATACGCGGATTAATGTACCGGAAAATCAATGGTTTATTGTTGAAAACACCCACGAAGCCATTATTGACAAAGAAACCTTTGACAAAGCCCGGGAGTTGATGCAAAGGGACACAAGAACCGTCAACCGGTCAGGGCACTTGTACACCTTTTCCGGCTTTTTACGCTGTGCTGACTGCGGGAAAGCCATGGGCCACAGAACATCAAAAAATATCTCCTACTATGCCTGCCGGACAAACACCTCCCAGGGCTTATGCACCCGCCACTCCATCAGGCATGATAAGCTGGAAGCCATGGTTTTAGAAGTTCTTCAAAAGCATATATCTCTGATTGATGATCTGGACCGGCTTATGGAGGATATTAATAATACCCCCGCCTCCCGCACCGTTTCAAAGGGGGCAGCCCCGTTCATTAAGCTTCGAAAACAAGAGCTTAAGAGAATTTCCAGCCTGAGAACAGGGCTTTACGCGGATTGGAAAAACGGCGATATTACCCGTGAAGAATACCACTGCATGAAAGAAGAATTTGGGGAAAAAGAGAAAAAATTAAAACAAGAGATTGAAAGCCTCGAAAAAGAATATCAGAACATGACACTGGCAGAGAGCTTCGATGCCCCTTACCTAACTGCTTTTTTCAAACACAAAAATATATGCAGCTTAAACCGCGGTATTGTTGCTGAGTTAGTTAAAGTTATCTATATACACGAGGGCGGTGATATAACCATACATTTCAATTTCACAGACCAGCATCAACCCATGGCGGAGTTCATCGAAAAGCTTTGTCCGGCGTTGTCATAAAATACAGGCAGCCACCGGACCTACCGGGCCTTCTGTCACAAGCAACTCGATGAACGCGCAGAATACCACCGGAGCCGCCATTCTTGTTTTACTTGGAGGTACCGCTATTCCTCTGCCCAACAACCAAAACCTTGACGGCTTTACTGTCAATGGAGCAAACACCATTTTTACCGTACCCAGTACGGGCACCTATCTGGTAACTTACCAGCTCAATGTCACTTTAGCTTTGCTCATGTCCGCACGGGTGACCCGAAACGGAACAGCAATTCCCGGATCTGTTTTTTCACCCGCAGTTTCGGTTTCTGCTTATACTGCGACCACCATCCTCACCCTGAATGCCGGAGATCAGCTTTCCCTTCAATTCTTCGGTGTTGCAGGAACAGCAACGCTCCAAGACGGCGCAGGCGCTACCTTAACGGTAATACGCTTAGCCTGATCCCCATTCACATTTCAAAAGGGCATAGTCACACCGGCTATGCCCCTTTTTCACAATTCACCCTTTAACTCCGCCTCCGGTAATGCCTGCAATGATCTTCTCCGACAAGAATATATAAAGGATAAAGGTCGGCAAAAATACGATGATAACCGAAGCAAACATGCCCGACCAGTCTCCCGTATACTTCATGGAATTGATCATAGAGTAAAGCCCCACCGCAACAGGACGTACCCTGTCAGAGTTGGCAAAAATCAGGGAAATGAAATACTCATTCCATATATTGATAAAATTAAAAATTGTAACCGTTATAACTCCCGACTGAGCCATAGGAAACATGATCAGCCAGAAAGCCCTCATAGGAGGGCAGCCATCAATGGCAGCCGCTTCTTCATAGGCCCTGGAAATATTGGCAAAAAACGTCAGAAGAAAAATGGTGGTATAAGGGACATTGATTCCAACATAGAGGAATATCAGCACCGCCTTATTGGCAATGTAATGATTCAGCACACTCATGCCTGCAATCAGGCTGAACAGCGGAAGCACAATCATGACCACCGGAACTCCCATGGCAGATACAAGGCTGGCCTGAATCATTTTATTGCCCATAAAATTAAAACGGGATAAAACGTATGCGGCAGGCGCACAGATCAAAATCAGCAATGTACAGGAAATAACCGAATACATCAGGGAGTTGAAGAAAATAGAGGATACATTGGAATTGGTCCACGCCTTTATATAATTATCAAAATGAATCCCCTGGGAAAGAATATTACCTGAAAAAATCGCCTTAGTGGTGGAAAAACTGGCCGCCACAACCCAGCCCAGCAATACAACCGTAAATAAAATCCAAATACTCAGGAGCAGATATCCCGGAAAAAGCCGAAGCTCTTTTTTCCAGTTAAACGGCTCCGCAAACACTCTCTTTTTAGCCATAGATTCCCCCTCCTTAGAATTCCAGATCATCGTCTTTTATCAGCTTATTGCATATCATGAAGACGGCCACCACACAGATGCTTAAGAGCACGCCGATTGCCGCACCCAGGCCTGCGTTCCGTTCCGTCATGCTGTTGCCCGCCCCAAAGATCATCATATACATATAGACCATGGGAGTAATGGTCTGGGTATCCGCCGTAACCGTTGAAAATAACTGGGACCAGACAAAAAAGCCCACTGAAGTGACGCTCCACATGGTGATATTGGTTTTAAACACACCTTTTAAAAGGGGAAATGTGATATAGCGGAACTGATTCAGCTTATTTGCCCCATCCAGTGTTGCTGCCTCATAATAATCCTCACCGATCCTCTCAATTCCGCTGGCAAATATCAGCATATGGTATCCCACCATACCAAAGCAGTAAGCCATGAGAAGGGCCATGAATTTATGATCATTATCAAGCCATTGGACCTTGGCTAAATGCTTAAGCCCCAGGGCAGTAAACACATCCTTTAAAAGTCCGAACTTTGGACTGTACACATACTGAAGCCACATGGTCGCAAGGGCAACCGCGCTGACTACGTTGGGAAGGTAGATCATAGCCCTGAAAAAGCTTTTAAAGCGTATTCCGCTGGTAATGATGACCGCAAACAAAAGAGCCAGAGACATGACAGCCAACCCGCCTATGAGCCAGATGCGGAACAGATTCCACATGGATATGCGGAATAAGCTGGTTTCAGCCAGCTTCTGGTAATTGGCAAGTCCGGTGAATTGCCACTTTGCCATAGAATCCGTAATTCCCCCGATCTTGAAAAAACTCATTAAAATTGTCCTGACAATGGGATAAAGGAATACAAGGACAAACATTAGGACTGCCGGTGTCAGAAATACGGCAATCATGGTCTTATTCTTCTTCACGTTAAATACCTCCCCGGCTTTCCTTAATTGCATGGTGGCACCGTCAAAACGGTGCCACCATATAGAATCTTATTGATCCGGATTATTTGCCCGCTGCCGTAAGAGCGTCTACGAATTCTGCTGCAGTCATAGCGCCGCCGCAAAGCTTCATAAAGTTCTCTTTGATGATGGGGGTCAAGTCTGCATTGGCCTCTGCTCCGGCTGCCCATGGGTACCGTACGCTTAAGCTGTCCATGACAGGTTTTACGCTGGCAAGCTGTGCCGGCCATTTTGTATTTCTGGAATCTGCCGGAATGCCCATTGACAATTCAGACATCTTTTTGTCAAATTCACCCTGGGTAATATACTCAATCAGCTTAAATGCGTTTTCACCGTTTTGGGAATTGCTTTGTGTAGATAAAGGAGAAGTGGATGTAGTTGCCGATCATGATCGGATGACCCTTCAAAAAGGGGAGGTAATTTTTCATCAGCCCAATGAGTTTCACCGGGTTCTGGCTAACGGGGTCATCGCTCCCAATCTGGTGGTCATTGGGTTTGACTGCCAGTCACCCCATATGGCTTCTTTTAAGGAAAAGGTTTTGAAGGTGGGGCATGAGGAGCAGGAGCTTCTGGCCCGGATCATTGCAGAAGCCCGGTTGGGCTTTAAGGGAAGGCTTGACAATCCTTATCAGGAGGTCCTGGTGCGTAAGGACCAGGGGCCTTTTGGAGCGGAACAGATGATAAAAATATATCTGGAGCAGTTCCTGATACAAATGTACCGCCGTTCCCTTCCCGCCCGTCAGGTGCCTCTTGTTTCTCAGAAAACGCCTTCTGCAGAAGATGTTTATGAAACGATTCTTTATTATTTTGAAAAGAATATTTGTGTTCAGCTGACCATTGACCAGATCAGCCGGGATAATTTAATCAGTACCTCCCAGTTGAAAAAGCTTTTCTGCGAGAAAGCAGGCACCGGGTTCATTGAATACTTTAACAGATTTTAGCCGAGAATTCCCCCGCCTCTTAGACGG
>DGRE01000034.1 GCA_002389905.1 Hungatella sp. UBA4396
CAATTATTTCTCTACCCTATTATTAATTTAATAGTTAACCGTTTCAATCGGCTCCGGAGGAACGAAATTCTCCGGAATTGCCGGGTCTTTCATATCATAAATCCGGTCATATTCCTTTGTCTCCTGGTCCTTCAATGTTTCAGAACGGTTCATGGCGAGGAATTTCACCAGCTCATAGCAATTAACCCAGATTTCATTATTCCCTTCCTTTTGGGATTCATCGAAAATAAGCTGAAGCCCGAAGTGAAGATGAGGCTGGTTGATGTTGTTGGTGTTTTCCGTCCTGCTGTACCCGGTGCGTCCCAGATAACCGATCACATCCCCGGCAGTGACGATGCTTCCCTGTTCCAAGGATTTATGATAAGGGTAGTTCTTCCTCAGATGAGCATAATAATAATACCGCTTCCCATCAAAACTTCGTATCCCCAGCCGCCATCCACCGTACTGGTTCCAGCCGATGGCTTCCACATAACCGCTTTCCACTGCAATAATGGGGGTTCCCACCTGGCCCATCATATCGTGGCCCAAATGCTGGCGTTTATAACCATAAGACCGGGACACGCCGAAATCATCAAATTCGTTGTAGGGATAGCCTTTTGCAATGGGGGAAAATCCCTTAAGTCCATATTTTGTAACCCAGACCTTATCCGGGTCAATGCTGCCGTCGGGAAGACGGGCAGGAGCGGCGTAAAGAGGTGCATTTTCAGCGGGAATCTGTATTTCATATTGGCCTGTAAGTCCATCGAGCACAGCGCCGTAGGCTTCCCTGTAATAAGAATAATATTTCATTTTAGCAGTCAGTTCCTCCATGGTTTTGCCTGAAAGAAGCTGTTCTGCCAGATTATCTAAATCCTTGGTGGAATACTTGGAAAAATCTCCTCCATATTTAGCGCCCAGAAAGGCCAGCAAATCCACCCAGTTTAAATGAATCTCTGACTGGCAGGTATCCACATCATACCGGAAAGCTTCTTTCATGGCCTTGGCAGACACATCAAAATCCACCCATTTAATAAATTTTTTTGCTTCTGAGGAACTGGCATTTTCGTTTCGGCTGATAACCGGAAATGAGAATCTTCCGCTGCCCGGCAGAAAAAAAAGAGAGACCAAAAGAAAGGTCAGAATGATGACTTCTATGTAAATGATGTATTGATGCCTGGAGGTCTGGGAAAGTTGTGTATCTTTTTTTAATAGGTTCATAAGCGTTCTCCTTGCCGTTCCTGTAAATGCACATACCAAAAGAAAGCAGGTTTTTTAGGCTTCACTTTATAAGATATGCAAAAAGGCTGAGGAATATGATATTCAAGGACTAAATACCTGCGGAATAAATACAGCCATTGACGTGCGTATAAAATGGGCGTATAATATATAGATATAAGGGGGATACTGAGGTGACAGCAAAAGAAATTCTGAAAGAGCTTTATAAAGATGGCTGGATAGAGGTAAATCAAAGAGGTTCTCATATCAATTTTAAACATCCGGCAAAACCGGGCAAAGTCACAGTTCCCATGCATTCAGGGGACTTGCCGAGGGGAACATTAAATAGTATCTTAAAACAGGCGGGATTAAAGTAATGTTTCTGTCTATAAAAAAGGAGTGAGATATATGCGTAAATTAACTTATCTTGCAGTGTTAGAACCAGCCGATGAGGGATATGGTGTGTTTTTTCCGGACATTCCTGGCTGTATCAGTTTTGGAAAAACCATAGAAGAAGCGCAACAGATGGCAGAAGAGGCGGCAGGGCTCCATATTTATGCGATGGAGCAGGAGGGAGAAGAGATTCCAATACCTTCTAAAACCTTAGATACAGAAGATGTCTCTGGCTGTATAGTTACACCCATAACAGTGTATCCAGACATGATTAAAAATGAAATGGATAATAAGAGGGTCAAAACTAATATAACTCTGCCCAATTGGTTAAAGCAAATTGCGGAAGAAAATAAAGTTAACTATTCCAGGATTCTTGAAACTGCTTTGATGGACTACTTAGGCCTTCAAGGAAAGTGGCAGGGCAAGTAATTAAATCAGAGTATTAGCCATTATAACGGATATTTGATACAATTCCAATATGGCAGTAAATGCAGCAGAACCACAACCATCGGAAGGAGATGCGAAAATGAATAACTTTGAATATTATGTACCCACAAGGATAATTTTCGGTCGTGACACCCAGAAGCAGGTAGGAGCCATAATCCGGGAATACGGGTTTAAAAAGGTCATGATCCACTATGGCGGAGGAAGTGTAAAGAAAACCGGCCTGCTTGATCAGGTGACGGATTCCTTAAAGGAACAGGGAATCGGCTATGTCCTTTTTGGAGGCGCCCAGCCAAACCCCACCCTGTCTCTGGCAAAAGAGGGAATTGATCTTTGTATCAAAGAGCAGGTAGATTTCATCCTGGCAGTAGGAGGCGGAAGCGCCATTGACTCAGCCAAGTGCATAGCCGATGGAGCCATGAACCCGGAAACTGACCCATGGAAGTTCTTTATGAAGGAAGCACTTCCCCAGAAGGCCCTTCCTCATGGATGTATTCTCACCTTGTCTGCTTCAGGAAGCGAAAGCAGTGCATCCTGTGTTATCACCAATGAAGAATCCGGCTTAAAACGGGGCTTTAACAGTCCAACCCACCGCCCGCTATTTGCCATCTGCAATCCGGAGCTGACCTTTACGGTCAATAAGTTCCAGACAGGATGCGGAACTGTGGACATTATGATGCACACTCTGGAACGGTATCTGGGCGGAAAAACCAGGGATACGGATTTGACGGACCGTCTGGCAGAGAGCATTTTGATTTCTGTTATGGAAGCAGGAGTTGTTGCCGACAAGAACCCGGAGGATTATGAAGCCAGGGCAGCCCTTATGTGGGCGGGAAGCCTTTCCCACAATGACCTGACAGGTCTTGGAAGAGAATACATGATGCAGGTTCACCAATTGGAGCATGAGTTATCCGGTATGTATCCTTCCGTTGCCCATGGCGCAGGACTGTCAGCCCTGTTCTGTTCCTGGGCCAGATATGTGTGTAAAGAAGATCCCATGAGATTTGCCCAGCTTGCTGTAAGAGTATTAAAGGAAGAGATGAATTTTGAAGATCCCTTACGAACAGCTTTAAAGGGCATCGACAGCCTGGAGAAGTATTTTAAGAGCCTGGAAATGCCTGTAACCTTAAGAGAACTGGAAGCGGGAATAAAGAAAGACGATTTTGAAGCGATGGCAGAGAAATGCTCCGCCGGCAATACAAGGATTCTGCCCGGAATCAAGGCTTTGGGAAAAGCAGAAATGATTGAAGTTTATAAAATGGCATTTTAGATTGCAAATATCCGCCTGACAGTGAAAGCAGGCTGCCCCTCTAAAGAGTTGGCAGCCTGCTTATTTTATTGGGTATAAGCCTTAATCCCGAAAGCATCCCATCCGGCATATATCGGTTACAACGGCCCTGGGATTTTCCTTTTCCTTATCCTTGCAGAAGGGCTTGAAAATGGAGACCCTGGTTATGGCGTTTTTGGGAGGCCGGGTCATAATAGTGGAATTGCAGACAAAACGAAAGTGGATTCCCCTGGACTCGCAAATGGATACCAGATAGGGTTTATAGGTAGTGCCGCGCAGATCCTTGGTAGCTTCATGAAAGATGGCCAGATCCTTGCAGTTTACATCTCGGTAGGGACAAAAATTGCCTGGGCAGCACATATCAGGGACTCCTTTATTTTCTATTGTTATATAATATGCATCTGCGGGGACGAGCGTGAGTCCTTTCCCTTAATTCACATCTTGTCTGCCTCACCCATAGAATATAGTATAATTAAGGCTGAAAGGATGAGAAACGATGAGTGGTTATAATTGCAGGTGTAGTTGTAGATGTAACTGCGGAGGTAATCGCGGAAATGATGAATGCGAGCGCAAACGTAGAGAACAGGAATTAAAGGACGCTTATTGCGCCGGTTTTAAAGATGGCTGCAGAAATGCTCCCTGTGGACGGGATGGCCGCAGTGAGGATGATTGTGGATGTGAATAAATAAAAAATGCGGGTATCCGGTATTCCGGGGCCCGCTTTTTGATATAATAGGAAAGTTCCTCAATGAATGACCAGTGTGGGCATTAAACATATTTCCTTTTGTTTTATCTCTTTTTTCTTGTCCTGTCTGACTGCTTCTTTCATAATGTTCCAGGCCTTTACTCCAAGTTCTTCCACGTCCTGGTTCACACTTGATACTTTTATTCCAAACAAATAATCAGACAGCAGATTGTCATAGCTTACTATGGCATAATCTTCAGGCACATGGATACCCTGCTCTGAAAAGTATCTTAAAATGCCCAGGGTCATCATGTCATTGCATACAAATATGGCGGTGCAGTCCGTGTCAAGGACTTGCTTTGCGGCTTCATATCCGCCTTCTATCCGGTAATTTGCAGGAATGATATACTCTTTCGGCACCTTGATTCCATATTCCATCATTGCATTCCGGTATCCGTGTATACGGGAAAGAGAGTTGTGGGAAATGAAAGTATTGCAGATACAGGCAATCTTTCTGTGGCCTTTTTCCAGAAGATACTTTGTTGCAATATAGGAACCTTCTACATTATCAAAATATATTTTATTACATGAAAATGAATCAAATATGCGGTCAACCATTACAAATGGAAGGTTAAGCTGTAATAATTTCTGTTCAATAATATTCTGATGAAGATAGGATTCATTGGAAATGACTACAAATATTCCGTCAATTCCTTTTGCCGCAAGAAGGTCAATTAAAATCATGTCTCCTTCAAAGGTATCGTTGGAGTTGACGATAATCAATGAATATCCTTCCGCTCTCAGCTGCAGCTCTAAAGTTTTTGACAATTTGGAAAAGAAGGGGTTTTCTATATCAGGGATCAGAAGCCCGAATGTATTGTTTTTTCTGGTTACCAGACTGCGTGCGGCCGCGTTTGGAATATATTGATTATCATCAGCAATCTGCAGGATAAGATTTTTCTTTTTTTCGGAAATTCTATTTGGCCTGTTGTTTAGAACCAGGGATACACTGCTGGGAGAAACTCCCGCTAATCTGGCTATTTCTTTTATTGTTATGGACATAGTATTTGACCTCTGATGTATTGATATGAACAATAATACCGTATTTTGCATAAAAAAGCAACTCATATTAGGTAAAACGATTTATCATTTAAATATTTTATATTGACATGAATTGAAAATAATGATAATATGGATTTACAAGATAGATAAAACGTTTTATCAAGGATAAACCTATATTACAAACGAAGCGGGACAATTTTGGGTTTAGGAAAGGTGTGGCAGAAATGAGAATCGGAGTTGTAGGCAGCATCAATATGGATATGACTGTTACAGCACAGCGGATTCCGGGAAAAGGCGAAACGATTACAGGCGATGCCATTTCCTATATTCCAGGAGGAAAAGGTGCAAATCAGGCAGTTGCAGCTGCGAGGTTAGGTGCAGATGTAACGATGTTTGGCTGTGTGGGAAGCGATGACCATGGAAAAGCCCTGATTGAAAACCTGAAAAATGAAGGTATTCATACGGAATATATAAAAGCACGTGAAAATCAGGTGACAGGGCTGGCGGTGATAACGGTTGCGGAAAGCGATAACTGTATTATAGTTTTAGCGGGAGCAAATAATACTGTAGATATTGAGTACATTAATGGCATCAAAGAAAATTTATTAACGTGCGACATTGTATTATTGCAGCAGGAGATTTTACAGGAAACCGTGGAATATGTCATTGATTTATGTGCAAGTCATGGAGTAAAGGTCATATTAAACCCGGCACCGGCCAGAGAGATAAAAAGAGAACTGATAGAATCAGTGGATTATATTACCCCAAATGAACATGAAGCCAGGATCATATTTGGAGATATGGCTGATACGGAGTCTTTATTAAAACAATATCCGGAAAAACTCATTATTACCCAAGGGGAAAAAGGTGTCATTTACATGGATCATGAAAAAAAAGCAGTGGCTTTGCCGGCAAGAAAATCTAACGTAGTCGATACTACGGGAGCAGGTGATACATTTAACGGCGCATTTGCCGTAGCACTTGGATTATACAATAACATGGAAAAGGCGCTGACGTTTGCAGTCCTGGCTTCCGGTTTGTCGGTGGAGAAGTTTGGTGCTCAAGGCGGTATGCCAAAACTTAAGGCTGTAATCGGAGAGCTGGAAGGCCGGCTTGACGGTTGCAATGCAGGTGATACTTACCGGATCGGAGGAAAACCATGAAGAGAAATGGAATTTTAAACAGCAGCATTTCAAGTGTGCTTTCTTCCATGGGGCATACGGATTTGATTTGCATCGGAGATTGCGGGCTTCCCATACCAGATGAGACAAAACGGATTGATTTGGCTTTGCGTTTTAATATCCCTTCGTTCCTGGAAACTTTAGATGCGGTTACTGATGATATGGCAGTAGAATCTTATATTTTGGCGGAGGAAATAAAAGACCAGAATCCGGAAATGATGGAAAGCATACGAACCATGATGAATAAAAAGTTTCCCAATGCAGTGGAATGCTTTACATCCCATGAAAACCTGAAAGAGCAGACAAAAACGTGCAAGGCAGTCATAAGAACCGGCGAGATAACTGCGTTTTCAAACATTATATTGGTTTCAGCCTGCATTTTTGCAACCCAGGGTTAAGGGGAGGGAGAAGAGCTATGCAAATTCAAATGAAAGGAATCTGTAAATCGTTCAGTGAACATGCAGTACTGACTGATGCCGGTTTCAGTCTGGAAAGCGGCGAGGTCCACGCACTGATGGGAGAAAACGGGGCTGGAAAATCCACTCTCATGAAGATACTGACAGGTATCTATGAGAAAGATTCCGGAACGGTTTTGATCGATGGAGAAGAAGTTGTATACAAAACTCCGAAAGAAGCGGAAAAAGCTGGAATCATCTTGATCCATCAGGAACTGAATGTACTTTTTGACCTGACAGTAGAAGAAAATCTCTTCCTTGGGAGGGAAATAACCACTCGTGGGGGAATCTGCAATAAAAAAGAAATGCAAAAACAGGCAGAAGCTATTCTGGATAAATTAGGGGTTAAAATACCTGTGAATAAAGGAATGGCAGAGCTGGCTGTAGGGCAGCAGCAGATGATAGAAATCTGCAGGGCGCTTATGTGCGAGGCTAAAGTGATTATTATGGATGAGCCTACGGCGGCACTTACGGCCAGTGAAACGGAAATTCTTTTTAAAGTAATAAAAAAATTGCAGAAAGACGGAGTTTCCATCATTTATATTTCCCACCGCATGGAGGAAATATTTGAGCTGTGTGACAGGATTACGGTCTTAAGAGACGGGCAGTATGTGGGAACAAAAGAAACAAAAGATACCAATGAAAAAGATATTGTAAAAATGATGATTGGACGTGAGATCGGGGAACGGTATCCGGAAAGAAAAAGTTCTATTGGAAAAGAAATATTAAAGGTATCGGGCCTTACAAAACAAGGAATATATGAAAATGTCAGTTTTTCAGTAAAAGAAGGCGAAGTGCTGGGTGTATCCGGCCTTATGGGAGCAGGGCGCACAGAAATCATGAGGTCTATATTTGGAAATATGCCGTATGATGGAGGCGACATCTTTATTGACGGCACAAAATGTACCATAGACAGTCCGGCTGCAGCCATAAAATATGGAATCGGCTTTATTACGGAAGACAGAAAAACCGAGGGGCTTATGCTGGAAGACAGCATAAAAGACAACATTTCCCTGACAAATCTGGCCTCTATATCCGACCGGTACCATGTAATCAATCATAGAAAAGAAAAAGATTTTGCCGCAAATGCAATTAATGAATTGAAAATACGCTGCTTTCATCAGACTCAGGAATGTGGAAAATTAAGCGGTGGAAACCAGCAGAAGGTCGTGTTTGCCAAATGGGTATATACCAATCCCAGAATATTGATCCTTGATGAACCAACCAGGGGAGTTGATGTAGGCGCAAAGAAAGAGATCTATAACATTATTAATGATCTGGCAGCAAAAGGAGTCGCAATCATTATGGTTTCTTCTGAACTTCCGGAAATTCTGGGAATGAGTGACCGGATTATGATAATCAGGGAAGGTACGGTCCGCGGTATTCTTAATAAGGAAGAAGCGAATCAGGAAAAAATCATGACTCTTGCAACGGGAGGAACACTGTGATGAAGGATAAGAAACAGAAATGGTTCAATTATATGGGAGATTATGGCGCACTGATTTCTCTGATTTTTATTGTGGCGCTGATCAGTATCATAAGCCCGGAATTTCGTACGTCCGGTAATTTTCTCTCACTTTTGAGACAGTCTTCCATCAATGGTTTTATCGCTTTTGGTATGACCTTTGTCATACTTACAGGTGCCATAGATCTGTCAGTTGGTTCAGTTCTGGCGTTGTCTGCCGCACTTTGTGCGGGAATGATAACTTCAGGAGTGCCGGCAGGAGCTGCCATGCTGGCTTCCCTGCTGATCGGAGCATTTCTTGGACTTATAAGCGGTACGCTGGTGACAAGAGGAAGATTACAGCCGTTTATAGCTACGCTGATCACAATGACAGCATACCGGGGGCTGACAATGATTTACACCAATGGAAAGCCCATATCCAGGCTGGGTGAGAGCCTGCTTTTAAAATCAATTGGAAAAGGCGATGTTTTTGGAGTTCCGGTACCGGTTATATTATTGATACTTATGTTCTTGCTTTTCTGGTTTCTGCTTACAAAAACCACGTTTGGACGCTATATCTATGCAACCGGAAGTAACTGGAAAGCAGCCGAACTGGCTGGTGTTAATATACGTAAAACAAAGATTACAGCTTACGTTATATCCGGTGTAATGGCCGCATTGTCAGGTCTTATTCTTTTATCCCGTCTTAATTCCGCTCAGCCTACGCTGGGTTCCGGTTATGAGCTGGATGCCATTGCTGCTGTCGCTCTCGGAGGAACCAGTATGAGCGGTGGCCGGGGTAAGATATATGGAACATTTATCGGAGTACTCATAATAGCAGTATTAAACAACAGTCTCAACATACTTGGCGTATCCTCGTATTATCAGGATGTAATCAAAGGATTAGTAATACTGACAGCCGTTCTGTCAGACAGAAAACGGTAAAAATAAAAGGAGGAAATAAAAAGTGAAAAAATCAAGAAAGTGGTATCATTGGCAATGGTTATGGCTTTAGGAGTAAGTGCGTTAGTTGGCTGCAGCGCAGGCGGCGGTGACAAGAAAGAGGCAGGAAGTGGGCAGACGGTTGGATTTTCTGTTTCAACCCTTAATAATCCATTTTTTGTAACCTTATCAGACGGAGCAAAAAATGCTGCCAAAGAGAAAGGAATTGAACTTACAGTAGTAGATGCAGGAGATGACAGCGCAAAGCAGATCAGCGATATTGAAGATTTAATATCAAAAAATATCAAAGTTCTGATTGTCAATCCGGTGGATTCTGATGCGGTAGCCTCTGCTGTAGAATCAGCTACGAAAAAGGGAATTAAAGTTATAGCGGTTGACCGCGCGGTAAATGGAGCCGAAGTAGAGTGCCAGATTGCCTCTGATAATGTGGCCGGTGCAAGAATGGCGGCAGAATATTTAAAAGAGCTGGTTGGCAGCGGAGCAAAAGTTGCTGAACTGGAAGGCGTTCCGGGAGCATCTGCCGCTATTGACAGAGGACAGGGCTTCCACGAAGTGGCAGACAAGGACTTAGATGTGGTTTCCAGCCAGACAGCCAACTTTAACAGAGCAGAAGGCTTATCAGTTATGGAAAATATCCTTCAGGCTGATGGTGATATAAAAGGCGTGTTTGCACACAATGACGAGATGGCATTAGGTGCGATTGAAGCAATTGCATCAGCCGGAAAAGATATCGTAGTAGTTGGTTTTGACGCTACAGATGATGCTAAAAAAGCAGTGGAAGACGGTACATTGGCAGCTACAGTCGCACAGCAGCCGGAACTGATGGGAAAGACAGCTATTGAAACCGCTGTAACAATCATGGAAGGAAAGACTGTTGAGAAATCCATACCAGTAGAAGTTACGCTGATCAAGAAATAATAACTTAAATCCAGTCATGTTATCTGAATAAGATATCTGACTGGATTTTTTTGTATAGGCAGGGTCCCCGGAATCAAGCCTCCCTGGAAGTTTTTGCTTTAAGTTAAGGACAATATATTTCAAACTGGTATGTTTTGTGTTATTATGTTCTTATATATTATTGTGTTTCATGAAATGGGAGGGATTCATCATGAGAGAACTGTCATATCTGAAATTGCTGGCCAGAGAGTATCCTACTATTAAGGCTGCTTCCAGCGAAATTATTAATCTGACCGCTATTCAGGGGCTTCCAAAGGGAACAGAGTATTTTTTCAGTGACCTGCATGGCGAATATGAGGCATTTGTACATCTTTTGAAAAGCGCTTCCGGTATTATCCGGGAGAAGATTACGGAAACATTCAGTCACATCATACCGGAGAAAGAGGAAGTAGAGTTAGCCAATTTGATCTACTATCCCGAGCGCATCCTGAATCAGTTGGGAATGGACGGCCAGGCAGACGACGACTGGCAGAGGGTGATCATTTACCGGCTGGTGCAGATTTGCAAGGTGGTGTCCTCTAAGTACACCAGATCCAAGGTGAGGAAGAAAATGCCTAAGGAATTTGCTTACATCATTGATGAGCTTATTCACGTGGATTATAATGATGACAATAAGCGTATATACTATAGTGAAATCATCCGTTCCATCATCGACATCCGGGTTGGGGATAAGTTTATCATAGCTTTGTGTGAACTGATCCAAAACCTGACCATTGACAACCTGCATATCATCGGTGATATTTTTGACAGAGGCCCCAGGGCAGATATTATTATGAATGAGCTGCTTCAATTTCACGATGTGGACATCCAATGGGGAAACCACGACATATCCTGGATGGGAGCAGCCACGGGAAATCTGGCCTGCATCTGCAATGTACTTCGAATCGCCATCAGCTACAACAGCTTTGATGTGCTGGAAGAGGGCTATGGCATCAATCTGCGGCCCCTGTCCATGTTTGCAGCCAGGGTTTACCGGGATGACCCCTGTACCCGTTTTTCTCCAAAGATTCTCGATGAGAACATTTACGATGCCGTAGACCCTGGACTGGCAGCCAAGATGCATAAGGCCATTGCCATTATCCAATTTAAAGTGGAAGGGCAGATCATCAAACGCCGCCCGGAATATGATATGGCTGACAGGATTCTTATGGAATCCATTGATTTTAAGCAGGGCACGGTGACAGCAGAAGGCAAGGAATATCCCATGCTGGATATGTTCCTTCCCACAGTTGATCCGGCTGATCCCTTAAAGCTGAATCCGGAGGAAGAGGAACTTATTCATACTCTGCAGCTTTCCTTTAAGCACAATGAGCTTCTCCATAAGCATGTCCGCTTCCTGTATTCTCACGGCAGCATGTATAAATGCTATAACTCCAACCTCCTTTACCACGGCTGTATTCCCATGAAAGAGGATGGGTCTTTTGATGAAATTCAGGTGGGCAGCCGGTCTTATTCCGGCAAGGCCCTTATGGACTATGTGGACCAGATGGTTCAAAACGCATATTTTCTGCCGGAGAGTTCGAAGGAGAAACAGGAAGCCATTGACTTCATGTGGTATTTGTGGTGCGGAGCCAAGTCTCCGGTCTTTGGAAAAGGAAAGATGACCACCTTTGAGCATTATTTCATAGAAAGCCCTGTAGCTCACAAGGAGCCTATGAATCCTTATTACAAGCTGAGCGTGAAGGAAGAATACTGCGATAAGATTCTGGAGGAGTTCGGACTTTCCAAGGAAGGCTCCCACATTATTAACGGCCACGTTCCCGTGAAGATCAAGGAAGGGGAATCACCGGTCAAATCAGGGGGGAAACTGTTTATCATTGACGGAGGCTTGTCAAAGGCTTATCAGTCAAAGACAGGAATTGCGGGATATACCCTGATTTATAATTCCAATCATCTGGCCCTTGCAGAGCATAAGCCCTTTGATCCCAATAAAGAGAGCACTCCCCGGGTTTCGGTAGTTGAAAACATGAAGAAACGGGTCATGGTGGCGGATACGGATAAGGGAGCAGAGCTGGCTGTGCACATCGAAGACTTAAAGGAACTGGTGACAGCTTACCGGGAAGGAATTCTAAAGGAAAAGGTAGAGTAGTCTGTCACATTATGAAATTTTAACACTTTTTTCAGAGAAGGTTTCTTTACCATATCCCTGCCGGATGGTACAATGATGAAAGTTATTTACTTAATTGAAGGAGGCTCGGATGAGCAGACAGGAATTTTTACAGCGGCTGAGGGCAGCTTTGACAGGGGAAGTGCCTGGCAGCGTAGTCGAGGAAAATATCAGGTATTATGATGAATATATCAGCACGGAGATGAGAATGGGCTCCGGGGAGGAAGAGGTAATCGCTTCTATCGGAGACCCCAGACTCATTGCCAAGACGATTATAGAGGTGGGCGGTAATACGGGCAGCAGTGCGGAAAAAGAGTTTTATTACGATTCTTATTCCGGACAGAGCAAAAATGTTTATGAGGAGCCGGACAGCTCCCGCCATCGCGGCATCCATTATATTAACTTGAATAAGTGGTATTGGAAGCTGCTTGGAGTGGCGGTGTTTATCCTTTTCTTCTTTTTGGTGGCCAGCATTGTGACCGGAATTTTCAGCCTTTTGATGCCTCTTATGGGTCCCGTGCTTCTGGTTCTGCTCATCTTTTGGTTCATACGGGGAATGAAACGGTAAATATTACAAAATTGTAAAGGCAGTTATGGCTTAAAACAGCCGTAGCTGCTTTTTTTTCATGGCTGAAGTTCCCTTGTAAAACGGGGGAGGAACGCCATGAATGCAGCAAATCAGCCATTCTTTGAGAAAAATATATGGAACTTTCTTGACAAAACCTGTGAAAACGTGTATACTCTGAAATGTAACACTTATGTAACATTTGAAATAAATGCTTACGGATTTGACAGAGAAACGTAAAAACAGGAGATTTTCATATATGATAAATAAAGTGTGGAAGGCCATGGGGGTCTTAGGGATCTGCACCTGTCTGACCCTGGGAGTTCCGGCAGAGGCAAAGGCCGCGGAGATCGCAGTGGAAACCAGTACAACCCTTTACGCCAGAATAGATTCTTCAGCCGCGGTTAAGGACATGCCTCTTGCAGGCGGACAAGTTTTAACCCAGGTGCCTGAGGGCCAGTCTTATGAGGTGGCAGAGACCTCAAAGGATGGATGGTTAAAGATCAGGACTTCTCAGGGAGAAGGATACATACCAAGCAGCAGTGCAACCCTTATTGAAAAGACTCAGGAAAAGGTGGACCAGTCCGTGAAGCAGCGACGTGAGGTCGTGGATTATGCCCTGCAGTTTGTGGGCGGCCGCTATGTATACGGCGGTGTGAATCCGAGCAAGGGAGTGGATTGCTCCGGCTTTACCAGATATGTGCTGAAATATGCGGCAGGCGTCAATTTAAGCCACAGCTCCAGAGCCCAGTCAGGAGAAGGGCGGCTAGTGAGTTATGAAGAAGCCCGTCCCGGAGATCTGGTGTTTTACGGAAAGAACGGTTCCATCAATCATGTGGCCCTTTATATGGGAGAAGGCAGGGTCGTTCACGCTTCCACAGAAAAGACAGGAATTATTGTAACTAACGTTATGTACCGTAAGCCTGTGAAATTTGTCAGCGTCTTAAATTAACCTTTGGAAATTGGTGTAGTTTTAAATAATACTTGACGAAAAGATAAAATAAATGTATAATAACCGTAATGAATTTAATACTTACGTAACATTTAAAGAATGAAAATAGGAGTAAATTCCCGATGATAAACAATACATGGAAAACATTAGGTCTTATGGCTTTTTGCGGCGCAATGGTGCTTACAAGCCCTTCTGAAGTGAGAGCAGACGAAATATCAGGCCCTGGCCTGAGTTATGGGAACTATATGGTGACAGTTGATGCTGACAGCGTTACAATCAACAAGGATGAAGATGGACAAGAAGCTTTGATGACTGTATCCAAAGGAAGTGCCTTTGAAGTTGTTCAGGACATGGGAGACGGATTCTTAAAGGTTAAAGTAAATGATACATATGGCTATATTCCAGTGGATGGCAATGCAACGGTTTCTTCCACAGATGAGGCTACCTTAGCTGCCCTGGAGGTACAAGCCCAGACAGATGCAGCAGCTGATTTCAGACAAGGTATTGTTAATTATGCATTACAGTTTGTAGGCGGACGTTATGCTGACGCAGGAAGCAATCCAAGTACAGGCTTTGACTGTTCCGGATTTACCAGGTATGTGATGCAGCATGGTGCTGGTATTTCTATCAATCGATCCTCCACTGCACAGGCTTCCCAGGGAGTATCCATAAGTGCTGACCAGATGCGTCCCGGCGATTTGATTTTCTACGGAAGCGGAAGATCGATCAACCATGTAGCTATGTACATCGGTAATGGACAAGTAGTACACTCTTCTACATATAAAACAGGTATTAAAACTTCTCCCTGGAATTACAGGGCGCCTGTAAAAATTGTCAATATAATTGGCGATTAATGAATTAGCGGACAACCGGATTTTGAAAAAGGATGTAAGACCCTCGGCATGGGATTGCCGGGGGTCTTTTGAATGTGTGCCAGGCATGGCACTA
>DGRE01000069.1 GCA_002389905.1 Hungatella sp. UBA4396
TGTGTGGTTTTGAGGGTATATGTATAAACCTTCAAAAAGGTTTGGCCTGGTGGCTCAGCTGGTTAGAGCGCCGCCCTGTCACGGCGGAGGTCGTGGGTTCGAATCCCATCCGGGTCGTTTGGTATAATTTTCTCAGAAGATTAGCCGCTTGATGAGCGAAAGCAAGTCGAATTTCAGCAATTTATGGGATCTTAGCTCAGCTGGGAGAGCATCTGCCTTACAAGCAGAGGGTCATAGGTTCGAGCCCTATAGGTCCCATTCCGTATGCAAGATAGGTATATGAGAAGATTTGTGCCGATGTGGCTCAATTGGCAGAGCAGCTGATTTGTAATCAGCAGGTTATCGGTTCGAGTCCGATCATCGGCTTGCATCACAAAAATTAAATTATGGATGGGTTCCCGAGTGGCCAAAGGGGGCAGACTGTAAATCTGTTGCGATAGCTTCGATGGTTCGAATCCATCTCCATCCATTAGGTGATTAAAATTCTGATCACCGCATATAATATAATTAAATAATAGCGCGGGGTGGAGCAGTCTGGAAGCTCGTCGGGCTCATAACCCGAAGGTCGTAGGTTCAAATCCTGCCCCCGCAATTTTTTGTGAGTATTTTATGAGTGATGTACTTACAAGTGCATACGCCCAGATAGCTCAGTTGGTAGAGCAGTGGACTGAAAATCCACGTGTCGCTGGTTCGATTCCGGCTTTGGGCATATGGGATATTAGCTCAGTCGGTAGAGCACTTGACTTTTAATCAAGTTGTCCGGGGTTCGAATCCCCGATGTCTCAGGACAAGCCTTGAAACAGAAATGTTTCAGGGCTTTTTTGTATTGTGAGAAGTTGTAAAGAGAAGATAAGGATGCTATACTGAAAATCAGGTTTTTTAGATTGATCGTTGGAAAGGTGGTTTATACTATGAGTGAAGCACCAGGCTTATTAAAGAAATTAATCGAGTATGGGAAATCGGACTTTTACCCTTTTCATATGCCGGGTCATAAAAGGCAGTTTAAGAAGTCTTTTACCGAAAGTTTTCCCAATCCTTTTTCTATAGATATTACGGAGATTGACGGGTTTGATAATCTTCACCATCCGGAGGACATTTTAAAGGAATCCATGGAATGGGCAGCGGAAGTATACGGAAGCCATAAGACTTATTATCTGGTAAATGGAAGCAGCTGCGGAATATTGAGTGCTATAAGCGGGACTGTATCACGGGGAGGAACCATTCTGATGAGCAGGAATTGTCATAAGTCTGCTTATCACGGAGTTTTCCTCAATGATTTGAATGTAAAATATATTTATCCACAATTGATAGGGGAATTGGGGCTTCAGGGTGGATTATTACCGGAACAGGTAGAGAAACTGTTGATAAACCATCCAGAGATAGAGGCTGTTCTTGTGGTATCTCCTACTTATGATGGAATTGTATCGGATATACGGGCTATTGCTGAGTTGGTGCATCGTTTTCAGTTGCCTTTGATTGTGGATGAAGCTCATGGGGCTCATTTCCCTTTTGGGAAAAAAGTTGGATTTCCGGTGTCGGCTTTGGAGATGGGAGCTGATATTGTGATTCAGAGTGTTCATAAAACCCTGCCTTCTTTTACCCAGACTGCCTTGATGCATGTCAGAGAGGGGTATGTGGATATGGGAAGGCTGGACCGCTATGTTCATATATATCAAAGCAGCAGTCCTTCCTATGTGATGATGGCTGGAATTGAAAATTGCATTCAGTACATGTCAGAAGAAGGTTTGAAGGAAATGGGGAATTTTTATGAGAGAATCAATGGGGTGCGAAGACGACTGGCTGATATGAAGGGGCTCCGGCTGTTTACGGGATCAGAAAAAGGGCAGTATGGAGTTTATGATGTGGATTGTTCTAAGATTATCATTTTCACAAAGGGAACAGGGCTTTCAGGGGCAGAGCTTGATGAAAGACTGAGGAAAGAATATCACCTGGAAATGGAAATGTGCGGTCCGGATTATGTGACGGCTATAACTACCCTGGCGGACAGTCGGGAGGGGCTGGACCGGCTTTGTGAGGCTTTGTTGGAAATTGACTCTGCTCTTTCTTTGAGAGGAAAAGAGGAAAAGGGAGAGGAGTTATTTTCGGTAGGGGATATGACCATAGATAGCAGGATGACCATTGCACGGGCCATGGATGGAGCCAGGGAGAGAGTTCTTATTTCAGAGGGAACAGGACGGGTATCTGGGGAGTTTGTGTATGTATATCCGCCGGGAATTCCCATTGCTGCACCGGGAGAGGTGTTGAAAAGGGAAATTATTGACCTGATTATGATATATCAGAAGCTGGGGCTTCCTGTTCAGGGGATGGAAGATGAAAGCGGGAAATATCTTTATGTGATCAAGGAAATAAAATAATGGGTTAAAGCTCAATGGACCAGTAGAAGACTAAAGAATGGCTGAAAGACCAAACAATTACTGTAAAATTAATGGAAAATAAATAATAAGTGGGAAATAAAAGAGTTTTTGAAAAGATAAATAATGGATGAGGAATGAAAGGATGGTCGGAAGGCCAAATGATGACTGGAAAACAAAAGAATCAGCGGTAAACTAGAGAATAACGGGATGGAACAGATAAAATGGGTAAAATATTTTATGTAATGGGAAAAAGCGCATCTGGCAAGGATACGATTTATAAAAAGCTTTTGGAGCGGCTTCCTCAGTTAAAACGGGTTATTCCTTATACCACCAGACCTATCAGAGATGGAGAAAAGAATGGGGAGGAATATTACTTTACGGCAGGGGAGAAGCTGGAGGAATTCAGGCAGGCTAATAAGATTATAGAAGAGAGGACTTATGAGACTGTTTATGGACCATGGTGTTATTTTACGGTGGATGACGGGCAGATTGATCTGGAAGGGGAAGAGGGGTATCTGATGATAGGAACCCTGGAATCTTATGAGAAGACCAGGTCCTATTATGGGGAGGAGTATTTGATTCCTATTTATGTTGAGGTTGAGGATGGGGACAGGCTGTTGCGTGCTCTTGAAAGGGAACGGACTCAGAAGGTTCCTAAGTATAAGGAGCTTTGCAGGCGGTTTCTGGCAGATGAAGAGGATTTTAAGGAAGAGAATTTAAAGCGGTGTGGAATTGAGAGGCGGTTTTGTAATGATAAGCTGGATGGGTGTATTGAGGAAATTGCAAAGGCTGTAGAGGAATCATTGTCATAAGGGGTAAATTGTCAATACTTATTTCTTGTGACTGTAAATGTTATGTGTTATAATGTTCACGAAAGCGGTGAGCAGTGCGAAACAGGACAATTAAAATTTTACGTTGTGCTTGCGCATAAGAAAAATTTTAATTGCCCTGTTTCATAGGGCGAATGCCCGTGAGCCAGTGGGGCCGAAGGCTCCACTGGCTGCACTGCGGAGTTAACACAGCAGACAAAATTTACTTATAGCGGGGGAGGTGTCTCTATGCCAGGATTTCAGGACATCATTGGCCATGAGAATATTAAAGAACATTTGCAGAGGGCCATTGAATCGAATCACGTTTCTCATGCCTATATTCTTACAGGAGAGGCTGGTATGGGGCGCAAATCCATAGCTAACGCATTTGCTATGACACTTCTCTGTGAAAAGGGGAAAAAGGAACCTTGTATGGAATGCCACGCCTGCAAGCAGGTGATGAGCGGAAATCATCCGGATCTGATTTATGTAACTCATGAGAAGACAGGCAGTATTGGTGTTGATGACGTGAGGGAGCAGATTCATGATACCATTATGATACGGCCCTACAGCAGTTATTATAAAATTTATATTGTGGATGAGGCGGAGAAGATGACGGTACAGGCTCAGAATGCTCTTTTAAAGACCATTGAAGAGCCACCTTCCTATGTGGTGATTATGCTGCTTACTACCAATCAGGAAGTATTTCTTCCCACCATTCTTTCCAGGTGCATTCAGCTTAAATTAAAGCCGTTGCAGGATTCGGTAATCAAATCTTATTTAGTGGGGTCTTTGGGTATTAAGGAGAGCAGGGCTGAGATTTACGGAGCATTTGCCAGGGGAAACTTGGGCAGGGCCATTTATCTGGCTTCCTCTGAGGAGTTCCAGCTTATGTACACGGAGCTTCTTCACATGCTGAAGCATTTAAGGAGTATGGATATTACAGAGCTTCTTTTCTATATTAAGAAAATGAAGGATGAGAACCTGGATATCCGGAGCTGTCTTGATTTTATGCAGATCTGGTATCGGGATATTTTAATGTATAAGGTGACAAAGGACATTAATCTTCTGGTTTTTAGAGAAGAATACAATACAATCAGGGAGATGGGCTCTGCCAGCGCCTATGAAGGAATAGAGGCAATATTACAGGCCATTGACAAGGCCAGGATTCGTCTGGATGCCAATGTGAATATGGAGCTGGCTATGGAGCTGATGCTGCTTGTTATGAAGGAGAATTAATTAATGATAAAAGTAATTGGAGTCCGGTTCCGGAACGCAGGAAAAATCTATTACTTTGACCCCGTTAACCTGGAAGTTAAGGCAGGGGATCATGTGATTGTTGAAACTGCAAGGGGAATTGAATATGGTTACGTGGTTTTGGGCTGCCGGGAGGTGGAGGATGAGAAGGTGGTACAACCTTTGAAGCAGGTCATCCGGATGGCTACCAAGGCGGATGATGATGTGGAAAAGAGAAACCACGAAAAGGAAAAAGAAGCCTTTAAGATATGTAAGGAAAAGATCCGCAAGCATGGGCTTCAGATGAAGCTGATTGATGCGGAGTATACCTTTGATAACAATAAGGTTCTGTTTTATTTTACTGCAGACGGAAGAATTGATTTCAGGGAGCTGGTAAAGGATTTGGCTTCGGTTTTCAAGACCAGAATTGAGCTTCGCCAGGTAGGCGTAAGAGATGAGACTAAAATTGTGGGAGGGATCGGAGTTTGCGGCAGGACTTTGTGCTGTCACTCTTATTTGTCTGAATTCATACCGGTTTCCATTAAGATGGCAAAGGAGCAGAATCTTTCTTTAAATCCCACTAAGATTTCCGGTGTGTGCGGAAGGCTGATGTGCTGTCTGAAAAATGAAGAGGAAACTTATGAAGATTTAAACAGCAAGCTTCCCAGCGTAGGAGATTTTGTTACTACAGACGACGGACTTAAGGGTGAAGTTCATTCTGTCAGCGTCCTGCGGCAGCTTGTAAAGGTGGTTGTCACCATTAAGGATGAAAAGGAAATCAGGGAGTACAAGGTGGAGCAGCTTAAATTTAAGCCCAGAAGACGCCGGGATAAAAACCAGGTGAACGATGCGGAGCTGCGGGCTTTGGAGGCTCTGGAAAAGAGAGAAGGAAAGTCCAAGCTAGATGATAATTGATTTAAAAGAAAATGAACGCATTGATGATTTGCAGAGAAATGGGTATCAGATTATTCAAAAAAAAGATGGGTTTTGTTTTGGGATGGATGCGGTTCTTCTTTCCGGCTTTGCTCAGGTAAAGGCAGAGGAAAAGGCGGTAGATCTTGGGACAGGCACTGGAATCATTCCTATTCTTTTAGAGGCTAAATATGAGGGGCTTCATTATACGGGCCTGGAGATTCAGGAAGAAATGGTTGACATGGCCAGACGAAGTGTGGCCTTAAATCATCTGGAAGAAAAAGTTTCTATTGTAACGGGAGATATAAAGGAAGCCAGCCGTTTGCTTGGTGCGGCTTCCTTTGACGTGGTGACGTCAAATCCTCCTTATATGAATGATTCCCATGGACTTAAGAACCCGGATCTGCCAAAGGCCATTGCCCGGCATGAGGTGCTTTGCACCTTGGAAGACGTAGTGAGGGAGGCTGCCAGGCTTTTAAGGCCAGGAGGGCGGTTTTATATGGTACACCGGCCTCACAGGCTCATAGAGATTATTACTGCTTTAAAGGAGCAGAAGCTGGAGCCTAAGAGGATGAAGCTGGTTCACCCCTTTGTGGACCGGGAAGCCAATATGGTTCTTATTGAAGCGGTGAGGGGAGGGAAATCCATGATCAAGGTGGAGGCCCCGATTATTGTATATAAGGAACCTGGAGTGTATACGGAACAGATTTATACGGTTTATGGGTATTGATATAGTTTCTGGGGATTGATCGGGTTTGTGATATTAAAACGATTTAAGGATATTGACCGGCAGAGAAGACGGTCGGAGCAGAAATTAGCAGGAGTGAACATTGGAAGAGAAAAAAGGAAAGTTATTTTTATGTGCGACGCCTATCGGGAATCTGGAAGATATCACTTTAAGGGTTTTAAATACCTTGAAGGAAGTGGATTTAATTGCGGCGGAGGACACCAGACACAGCATCAAGCTTTTGAATCATTTTGATATTAAGACCCCGATGACCAGCTATCATGAATATAATAAGGTAGAAAAGGCAAAGTACCTGGTGGAGCAGATGGAACGGGGGGTTAATGTGGCCTTGATTACGGATGCGGGAACCCCGGGGATTTCAGATCCGGGGGAGGAACTGGTGAAGCAGTGCTATGAGGCGGGAATTGAGCTGACCTCTCTTCCCGGCCCTGCGGCTTGTATTACGGCTTTGACTATTTCCGGTCTTGGGACAAGGCGTTTTTGTTTTGAGGCATTTTTGCCTTCAGATAAGAAGGAGAAGCAGTGGATTCTGGAGGAGTTGAAGAATGAGACCAGGACGATTGTTCTCTATGAGGCACCTCACCGTCTGGTCAGAACCCTGGGGGAACTTTATGAAGCTTTGGGAAACCGGAGGATTACCGTATGCCGTGAGCTGACGAAGCGGTATGAAACCGCTTTTCGGACAACCTTTGAGGAGGCTATAAGGGCTTATGAAGAGGAAACTCCCAAGGGAGAGTGTGTCATCGTTATAGAGGGCAGGAGCATTCAGGAGATAAAGGAGGACCGTTCCAGGGCCTTTGAGGAAATTTCCATAGAGGAGCATATGGCCCGTTATGAGGGTCAGGGGATGGACCACAAGGACGCTATGAGGATGGTGGCTAAGGACAGGGGAATCAGTAAAAGGGAAGTGTATCAGTACTTGATAAAAAATGAATTGTAAAATTTCTCTTGACAATTCATGTTTCTTTATTATAGAATTAGTTTGAAAATCAAAGTAATTATAAAAAAAAGAAATGCCAGCGAATCCAACGCAGTATGCAGGCCCCTATTTTGAAGAATAGGGCAGCATGGATGGGGGAATTTATGACAACTAAAATTATAGGAACAGGTTCTGCCGTGCCGGAACAAGTGGTGACCAATGACGATCTGGCAAAGGTCGTGGAAACCAACGATGAATGGATACGGACCAGAACAGGAATCAGGGAGAGGCGGATTGCAACGGAAGAATCCGGAACTTCCCATATGGCGGCAGAGGCGGCCAGGAAAGCTCTTGAAAATGCAGGTATATCGGCAGAGGAGCTGGATATCATCATTTTAGCCACATCTTCTGCGGACTGCTGTTTTCCCAGCGGCGCCTGCGAGGTACAGGCGGCAATCGGAGCCAGCCGTGCGGTTGCTTTTGATTTAAGTGCAGCCTGCTCCGGGTTTGTCTATGCCTTGAATACGGCCCACAGCTTTTTTAAGGCAGGGATTTACAAGACAGGACTGGTCATTGGAGCGGATACCTTAAGCAAGCTCATTGACTGGAATGACAGAGGCACCTGTGTTCTCTTTGGAGACGGGGCAGGAGCGGCAGTTGTAAGGGCTGAGGAAAGCGGAAGCTTTCATATGACAATGGGAGCCGACGGCACCAGAGGAAGTGCTCTGGCGTGTCCGGGACGGACCACAGGAAACTTTTTGACGGAAAAGGGACCAGAGCTTGGATATATGACAATGGATGGCCAGGAAGTTTTTAAGTTCGCCGTTAAAACGGTACCGGAATCCATTAACAAGGTGCTGGCTGAGTCGGAAACCGACATAGAGGAAATTAAATATTTTATTCTGCATCAGGCAAATTACCGGATTTTTGAATCCATCGCGAAAAGGTTAAAGATACCTATGGAGAAGCTGCCCACCAATTTGGAACGGTTTGGGAACACTTCGGGGGCTACCATACCCATTTTACTGGATGAGATGAACCGGGAAGGAAAATTACAGCAGGGAGATAAACTGATACTTGCTGGCTTTGGCGCAGGGTTAACCTGGGGAGCCACTCTTTTGGAGTGGTAATGATTTTGACTAATACTTTGAAGTTCAAAGTAATAGCATAAAAACTTAAATGAAAGTATAAAAGGAGATTAAAATTATGTTAGAGAAAATGAAAGAAATTATTGCAGAGCAATTGAATGTTGAGGCAGATATCGTTACAGCAGAGTCTTCTTTTAAAGAAGATTTAGGAGCTGATTCTTTGGATTTATTTGAACTGGTTATGGCACTGGAAGACGAGTATTCTGTGGAAATCCCATCTGAGGATTTGGAGAAGCTGACCACAGTTGGTCAGGTTATGGATTATTTAAAAGCAAAGGGCGTGGAAGCGTAATGAAAACCAGAATTACAGAACTTTTGGGAATCGATCATCCCATTATCCAGGGCGGAATGGCCTGGGTGGCTGAGCATCATCTGGCGGCGGCTGTATCGGAAGCAGGCGGTCTGGGACTGATCGGTGGGGCCAATGCTCCGGCAGAGGTTGTCAGGGATGAGATCCGCAAAGCAAAGCTTCTGACCAGTAAGCCTATCGGTGTCAATGTGATGCTGTTAAGTCCTCATGCTGAGGAAGTGGCAAAGGTAGTTGTGGAGGAAGGCATTAAGGTGGTGACCACCGGAGCCGGAAACCCGGAAAAATATATGGATATGTGGAAGTCTGCCGGAATTAAGGTAATTCCTGTTGTGGCTTCTGTAGCTCTGGCTAAGAGAATGGAGCGTTACGGTGCTGATGCGGTGGTGGCAGAAGGATCTGAATCCGGCGGCCACATCGGAGAGCAGACCACCATGACTCTGGTTCCCCAGGTGGCTGATGCGGTATCCATTCCAGTGATTGCAGCAGGCGGCATTGGTGACGGAAGAGGCATTGCAGCAGCCTTTATGCTGGGTGCGGAGGCTGTTCAGATTGGAACCAGATTTGTGGTTTCCAAAGAATCCATTGTACATGAGAATTACAAGCAGAGGATCATCAAGGCAAAGGACATTGATTCCGCAGTGACGGGACGGTCCCACGGACACCCTGTAAGATCCTTGAGAAACCAGATGACGAGAGAGTATGCCAGACTGGAACAGGAAGGCAAGTCTTTTGAGGAGCTGGAGTATATGACCCTTGGAACCTTGAGAAAGGCTGTCCAGGAGGGAGATATTACAAACGGCACTGTTATGGCAGGCCAGATTGCAGGTATGATCGGAAAAGAACAGAGCTGCAAGGAAATGATTGAAGAGATGATAGCGCAGGCAGAAAAGCTGCTTGGCTGCTAAAGAGGAGTTTGAATATGAGCAGGATCGCATTTATTTTCCCAGGTCAGGGTGCGCAGTACAGCGGAATGGGCCAGGATTTTTATGAGCAGACAACCATAGGAAGAAAAATATATGATAGGGCCTCAGGGCTTTTGGGTTTTTCTGTACCGGAATTATGCTTTGAAAAGAATGACCGGCTGGACATTACGGAATATACCCAGGCGGCTATGGTGACTACCGGCATTGCCATGATGAGGGTGCTGGAAGCAGAAAAGGGTATTAAGCCGGATGTGACGGCAGGCCTTAGTCTGGGAGAATATTGTGCTCTTGCAGCAGCAGGTGTCATGAGTGACGGGGATGCCATTCTGACCGTAAGGCAGAGGGGAATCCTGATGCAGGAGGCCGTTCCGGTGGGAGTGGGAGCCATGGCTGCCATTCTGGCTTTAGATGCCTCTAAAATTGAAGAGGTATTAAGCGGTATGGAGGGAGTCCAGATCGCCAATTACAACTGTCCCGGACAGATTGTTATATCAGGTAAAAAAGAGGCGGTGGAAGAGGCCAATGAAAAGCTTCTGGCAGCAGGGGCCAAGCGGGCTCTGATGTTAAATGTAAGCGGGCCGTTTCACTCTGTCATGCTCACAGGCGCAGGAGAAAAGCTGGGAGAGGTATTAAAGGGAGTGGAGATTTCTTCCCCTAAGATTCCTTACGTGGCCAATGTGACCGCAGAGTATGTGACAGATGAGTCCATGGTAAAACCTTTACTGGAAAAACAGGTGTATTCTTCCGTGCGCTGGCAGCAGAGCGTGGAAACCATGCTGGCAGACGGGGTGGACACCTTTATTGAAATCGGGCCGGGGAAGACCCTGGCAGGGTTTATGAAGAAGATTGCCAGAGATGTAAAAGTCTTTAATATAGAGAAACTGGAAGATATGGATAAGTTATCGGATCTTTGATGGAGGGAGCAAGTATGTTAAACGGCAAAATAGCGGTGGTTACCGGAGCGGCAAGAGGTATTGGAAAGGCAATTGCCTTAAAGCTGGCAGGCCAGGGAGCTACAGTGGTTATTAATTATAATGGCTCTGACGCTCAGGCTCTGGAAGTGGTGAAGGAGATTGAGGAAAAAGGCGGCAAGGCGGAAGCTGTTCAGTGCAATGTGGCGGATTATGAGAGCGTAGGCGCATTTTTAGACGGTGTTATAAAGAGATACGGGAAGCTGGATATTCTGGTTAACAATGCGGGTATTACGAGAGATAATCTCCTGATGAAAATGTCTGAGGAGGATTTTGACGCTGTTATCAATACCAATTTAAAGGGTGTGTTTAACTGCATGAAGCATGTGGCCCGCCAGATGATCAAGCAGAAAAGCGGAAGGATTATCAACATTTCCTCTGTATCCGGTGTTCTTGGAAACCCGGGGCAGGCCAATTACTGTGCTGCTAAGGCAGGTGTTATCGGAATCACCAAGTCCTTTGCAAGAGAGGTTGCAAGCAGGGGAATTACGGTAAATGCTGTGGCTCCTGGATTTATCAATACGGCAATGACTGAGGTTTTATCGGAAGGGGTAAAGGCGGCCAGTCTGGAGCAGATCCCTATGAAACGTTTTGGAGAAGCAGATGATATTGCGGCTATGGCTGCATTTCTAGCATCGGAAGAGGCCGGATATATAACTGGTCAGGTGATCAGCGTAGACGGCGGCATGGCGATGTAAGGAGAGGAGAACGGTATGAAGAGAAGAGTTGTAGTAACCGGTATGGGAGCCATTACTCCTATTGGAAATGATGTAGAAAGCTTTTGGAATGGTTTAAAGGAAAAAAAGGTGGGAATCGGACCCATTACCCAGTTTGATACAACGGATTATAAGGCAAAGCTGGCGGCTGAGGTAAAGGACTTTGATCCTAAGACATATATGGACCCAAAGGCAGCTAAGAGAATGGAGCGGTTCGTACAGTTTGCGGTGGCAGCTTCTAAAGAGGCTTTGGAAATGTCCGGCATTGACGTGGAAAAGGAAGATCCTTACCGGGTTGGAGTCAGCGTAGGCTCTGGAATCGGAAGCCTGCAGGTTATGGAGCGTGAGCATACCAAGCTGCTGGAAAAAGGACCGGGCCGGGTCAATCCCCTTCTGGTTCCCCTGATGATTTCCAACATGGCTGCCGGAAATGTGAGCATCCAGTTTGGGTTAAAAGGAAAGTGTATTAATGTGGTGACAGCCTGTGCTACGGGAACTCATTCCATTGGAGAAGCATTCCGTTCTATCCAGTACGGTGAGGCGGATGTGATGGTGGCAGGTGGAGCAGAAGCCAGCGTTACACCTATCGGTGTGGCTGGATTTACTTCTTTGACAGCTCTTACTACTTCGGATGATCCTCTCCGTTCTTCGATTCCATTTGACAAGGACAGAAGCGGCTTTGTTATGGGAGAGGGAGCAGGTGTAGTGGTTCTGGAGGAACTGGAGCATGCTCTTGCCAGAAATGCGGTTATTTACGGTGAGGTTGTGGGCTATGGCGCTACCTGTGACGCTTACCACATCACTTCCCCTGCAGAGGATGGAAGCGGTGCGGCAAGGGCCATGACAGATGCTATGGCAGATGCGGGCATTTCCCCGTCTGACATTGATTATATCAATGCTCACGGCACCAGTACCCATCACAATGATTTGTTTGAAACCATGGCTATTAAGAACGCTTTGGGAGATCATGCAAAGGCTGTGAAGATCAATTCCACCAAATCCATGGTGGGCCATCTGCTAGGGGCAGCAGGAGGTGTGGAGTTCATCACCTGCGTTAAGTCTATTGGAGAGGGATTCGTTCACGCTACTGCCGGTTTGACTGAAGAGGGCGAAGGCTGTGATTTGAATTATACCAAGGGAGAGGGCGTTTCCTGTGATGTGACATACGCCATCAGCAACTCCCTGGGATTTGGCGGACACAATGCCAGCATTCTTGTAAAGAAGTTTGAACAGTAGGAGGCATCTATGGAAATCAATGATATTATCAGGCTGATGCAGGCTGTTTCGGAAAATGGCCTGACCAGATTTACGTTGGAAGAGGGAAATTTAAAGCTTTCCATCAGAAAAGAAAAAGAGATTGTAACTCTGTCCTCTGGTCCGGTTATAGGAGCGGCGGCAGCAGATACAGACATTTTTGTTAAACCCAGCGTGCTGGCTCCTGTGGCTTCCGCGGCTGTGGAAAAGGAGACAAAGGAAGCAGAAATTTCCTCTGATAAGATTGTGTCCTCTCCCCTGGTGGGAACATTTTATAACGCAGCTTCCCCTGACAGTGATCCCTTTGTCAAGGTGGGCGATCCGGTGAAAAAGGGCCAGGTCCTTGGAATCATCGAAGCCATGAAGTTAATGAATGAAATTGAATGCGAATACGATGGTGTGGTGGAAGCCATTCTGGCAGGAAATGAAGATGTGGTGGAGTACGGTCAGCCTCTGTTCCGTATCCGGTAAATCGAAGGAGAGGTCCAGAGGCTGGGCCTCTCTTTTCAAATCAAATACCCTGCAGCAGGAAATAATAAGGAGGACGTGTGATGTTAGGTATTAAGGAAATTCAGGAAATCATTCCTCACAGACATCCATTTTTACTGGTGGATTATATTGAGGAGTTTGAACCGGGAGTTAAGGCAACCGGATATAAATGTGTGACTTATGATGAGTCCTTTTTCAAAGGACATTTTCCCCAGGAGCCGGTGATGCCGGGAGTGCTTATCCTTGAAGCTTTGGCTCAGGTAGGGGCTGTGTCAATGCTGAGCCTGGAAGAAAATAAGGGGAAAGTGGCTTATTTCGGCGGAATCAACAATGCCAAGTTCAAAAACAAGGTCATTCCGGGAGATAAATTAAAACTGGAATGTGAGATCATCAAGCGCAAGGGGCCTGTGGGTGTAGGAAAAGCGGTGGCAACTGTAGATGGCAAGCTGGCTGCCAGTGCAGAGCTGACATTTATGATTGGATAGGGGTATGTCTATGTTTGATAAGATTTTAATTGCCAACCGCGGGGAGATCGCGGTGCGTATTATCAGGGCCTGCAGGGAAATGGGGATTAAGACGGTTGCCGTTTATTCGGAAGCGGACAGAGACAGCCTTCATACCTTGCTGGCTGATGAGGCTATTTGCATCGGGCCGGCTGCCTCCACCCAGAGCTATTTAAATATGGAGAGGATTCTCACGGCTACGGTTGCCATGAAGGCGGATGCCATTCATCCGGGATTTGGCTTTCTTTCGGAAAATGCCAGATTTGCGGAGCTTTGTAAAAAATGTAACATTACCTTTATCGGGCCTGGCGCGGAAATTATCAATAAGATGGGGAATAAATCGGAAGCCAGAAAAACCATGATTGAGGCAGGGGTTCCAGTGGTTCCAGGTGGGAAGGAAGCGGTTAATAACGTGGAGGAAGCCAGGGAAATGGCAGTGAAAACCGGTTTTCCCGTTATGATCAAGGCTTCTTCCGGCGGCGGCGGTAAGGGCATGAGGATTTCAAGAGGCTTAGAGGATTTTGATGCCAACTTTAACAATGCCCAGATGGAATCGGTAAAGGGATTTTCCGATGATACCATGTATATTGAGAAATACATTGAAAAACCCAGACATATTGAATTTCAGATCATGGCTGACAGCCATGGAAATGTGGTACATTTGGGAGAGCGTGACTGTTCCATACAGAGACGTCATCAGAAGGTGCTGGAGGAGTCTCCCTCTGTTGCTATTTCTGAGGAGCTGAGAAATAAAATGGGCCAGGTTGCGGTCCAGGCGGCAAAGGCTGTTGGATATGAAAATGCTGGAACCATTGAATTTCTTCTGGATAAGCACAAGAACTTTTATTTTATGGAGATGAATACCAGAATTCAGGTGGAGCATCCGGTTACTGAGATGGTGACCGGCCTGGATTTAATCAAGGAGCAGATCCGGATTGCAGCAGGAGAGCCTTTGAGCTTTTCCCAGGAAGATATTTCTATTAAGGGTCATGCTATTGAATGCAGAATTAATGCGGAAAATCCGGAGAAGAACTTTATGCCCAGTCCAGGGCTTATTACCAATGTTCATGTGCCGGGAGGTAATGGAGTTCGGGTTGATACACATATTTACAATGGCTACAAGGTTCCGGCCAACTATGATTCCATGCTGATGAAGCTGATTGTTCATGGAAAGGACCGAGAGGGCGCCATTGCAAAAATGAGAAGTGCCCTTGGGGAACTGATCATAGAGGGAATTGAAACCAACGTGGATTTCCAGTTCGAGATATTAAGCCATGAGGCTTACCGGGACGGAGATGTGGATACGGATTTCATCCCTAAATTTTTCACGGATTATGTGCGGTAAGCAGGCAAAGGAGCGTATCTTATGTTAAAAACCATGTTTAAGAAGACTTACACACTGATAGACAGCAAATATAAGGCTTCGGAGAAGGCAGAGGAACCTAATATTCCGGCCGGACTGTGGAGAAAATGCAATAAATGCTGCCAGCCTATTTATGCGGAAGATGTGAAGAACAATCATTTTATCTGTCCCAAGTGCAAGGGGTATTTCCGGGTTCATGCTTACCGCAGGATTGAGATGACTGCCGATGAGGGAACCTTTGAAGAGTGGGATAAGGTGATGGAGTTTGCCAATCCACTGGATTTTCCCAGCTATGATAAGAAGGTGGCGGCTGCCAGGGAGAAGACGGGGCTTTCTGAAGCCATTGTAACGGGGACATGTGAGATAAACGGTCAGAAAACCGTCATAGGAGTCTGTGATGCCCGGTTTATCATGAGCAGTATGGGCCGTGTGATGGGAGAGAAGATTGCAAGAGCGGTAGAACGGGCTACGGAGGAAAAGCTTCCTGTTATTATCTTCGCTTGTTCCGGCGGTGCCAGAATGCAGGAGGGAATCGTGTCCCTGATGCAGATGGCTAAGACCTCTGCGGCTTTAAAGCGCCATCACGATGCAGGCCAGCTTTATGTCAGTGTTCTCACAGACCCTACCACTGGCGGGGTGACTGCCAGCTTTGCCATGCTTGGGGATATTATCCTGGCGGAGCCGGGAGCCTTGATCGGATTCGCTGGACCCAGGGTTATTGAGCAGACTATTGGGCAGAAGCTTCCGGAAGGATTTCAGAGGGCTGAGTTTTTGCTGGATCATGGTTTCATCGATAAAATCGTGCCTAGGGAAGAGATGAGGGAAACCTTATCCTCTATCTTAAGTCTCCACAATCCACAGGCTAAAATGGAGTCTTATGTGGATAATGAGGTAAAAACAGAGCAGGAAGGTGGAAAAAAGAAGGTTTTCCATTTAAAAAAGCACAAGAGAAGTGCCTGGGATACGGTTTTGCTGTCCAGAAGCGGGGACCGTCCTGTTGCATCGGATTATATCCGTGCTGTTTTTGATGATTTTATGGAGTTTGCAGGAGACCGTTACTTTAAGAATGACGGGGCTATTGTGGGAGGAATCGCTTCTTTCCACGGGATGCCGGTTACTGTTATCGGGCAGGAAAAGGGAAAGAACACAAAGGATAACATTAAGCGCAACTTCGGAATGCCTTCTCCTGACGGATACCGGAAGGCTTTGCGTCTGATGAAGCAGGCGGAATGCTTTGGACGTCCCATTGTTTGCTTTGTGGATACTCCCGGCGCCTTCTGCGGCCTGGAGGCAGAGGAACGGGGCCAGGGCGAGGCCATAGCCAGGAATTTATTTGAAATGACGGATTTGACCGTTCCCGTCCTTTCTATCGTAATCGGAGAAGGCGGAAGCGGAGGGGCCCTTGCCATGGCAGTGGGAAATGAAGTCTGGATGATGGAAAATTCCATTTATTCCATTCTTTCTCCGGAAGGCTTTGCCTCCATTCTTTACAAGGACAGCAAAAAGGCAAATGATGCTGCCAGGGTCATGAAGATCACGGCCAGGGATTTGATGGATCTGGGGCTGATAGAACGGATTATTTCTGAGGAAGAGCCTGCCAGTGAAGAGACAATTCCTGCTATTGCAGAGGAAATGGATAAGGCTATGACGGAGTTTTTTAACACATACCTTGATATGACCAAGGAAGAACTTGCAAATCAAAGATATGAAAGATTTAGGAGAATGTAATGGGAACATTAAAACCATTGGTAATAGGAGATCTGGTGGCAAAGAATCCGGTTATTCAGGGCGGTATGGGAGTTGGAATCAGCCTTTCCTCTTTGGCCGGAGCAGTGGCGAAGGCAGGAGGAGTGGGGATTATTTCCACGGCCCAGATTGGTTTTCGGGAGCCTGACTTTTTGACCAACCCCTTAGAGGCCAATTTACGGGCCATTGGCACGGAGCTGAAAAAGGCCAGAGAAATTGCGCCGGAGGGAATTATCGGCTTTAATATTATGGTTGCCACCAAAAGTTATGCCAGTTATGTGAAAAAGGCAGTAAAGGCAGGAGCAGATTTGATTATTTCGGGAGCAGGGCTTCCTGTAAGCCTGCCGGAATATGTGGCTGAGGCAGCGGAAGAGGCTGGAATCAAGCTGAAAACCAAGATCGCTCCCATTGTTTCCACCGTAAAGTCTGCCATGGTCATCTGCAAGATGTGGGACCGGAAATACCATCAGGCCCCGGATCTGGTGGTGATAGAAGGACCATTGGCCGGAGGTCATTTGGGATTTTCCAAGGAAGACTTAGCTGAGCTTGGCGTGGATACGGATGATGTGGAGCATACTTATAAGCAGGCGGATTATGATGAAGAAGTCAGAGGCATCATACGTCTGGTAAAGGAATACGGAGACAAATACAACAAGGTGATTCCGGTGGTAACCGCCGGAGGAATCTATTCCCATGAGGATGTTCTTCACCAGATATCTCTGGGAGCTGACGGGGTTCAGGTAGCAACCCGGTTTGTGACCACAGTGGAATGTGATGCGCCGGAAGCTTATAAGCAGGCGTATATTAACGCAAAGAAAGAGGACATTGTCATTACAAAAAGTCCGGTTGGTATGCCTGGAAGGGCCATTAAGAACCGATTTTTAGATGGAGTCGGGAACATTCCCTTCCGTCTGGAGCATTGTTACCAGTGTCTGGAGAAATGTGACAGGCAGACCATTCCTTACTGCATCACAAAGGCCCTGGTGGACTCGGCAGAGGGACGGATGGAGGATGGTCTTATATTCTGCGGAAGCAACGCATATAAGGCGGAGCGGATTGAAACCGTGGAAGAGGTTATGAAGGATTTGGTTGGAGAAAAATAATGTAAGAAGGCGCCTTAAGCCAGAGGCGTCTTCTTTTTTCATCCCATGAGAACTCATAAGAGACTTAAAATGGGAATAAGATGAATCAAAGAAGCAGGAAGCAGGAAGACCATGTTAAATATTATCTGGGCCTTTATGATGCTGGCGGGGGTTCTATGGGGAGCTTTCCATGGAAATTTAAACGCAGTAACAGAGGGGGCAATAAACTCTGCAAAGGAAGCTGTTATGCTGTGCATCACCATGTTGGGAATCATGTCCTTCTGGACAGGAATTATGGAAATCGGGCAGAAGTCGGGGCTCATTGAGAGGCTGTCACAGAAAATGGGACCGGTTCTTAAATTCCTTTTTCCTGGAATTCCAGGAAACCATCCATCTCTGGAGTATATTTCCACCAATATTATTGCAAATATTCTGGGCCTTGGCTGGGCGGCGACCCCGGCAGGGCTTAAAGCTATGGAGTCTTTAAAGGATCTGGAGAAAAAGCGGAGGGAAGAATCCTCTAAAGGTGTTTATAAAGGAAGGGCAGTTCCGGAAGGAACGGCAAGCAATGAGATGTGTACATTTCTCATCATCAATATCTCTTCCCTCCAGTTGATTCCGGTCACCATGATTGCCTACAGAAGCCAGTACGGCAGCCCCAATCCTACGGCAGTGGTAGGGCCTGCTCTGGCGGCTACCTTGATTTCTACTATTGTGGGAGTTATATTTTGCAAGGTGATGAACAGAAAGTGATATATGGAAAAAATTTCCTAAGGGTATTGTGACGGAGGGGCAGTTATATTATAATGAAGATAACTATAATCGAAGACAGAAGATAACCGGGTTTGAAAATACGCGTACAGGGCGGAGGGAAAGCGTCTGCTTTGCGGGAAAGGAGATGAGAAGGATGGCAGTTGGAAGAGTAGGTTCCAGTGATTATAATTATTATCAGAGCGTCAGCCAGATGCGCCTTGAAAGGGCTTTAGAAAAGAATCCCAGATACCAGCAGAGCCTTCAGGCAGTAAAGCCTGTTTCCAGAGTAAGTTCCTATTACAACAACGGCGGACTGGAGTTTATAAAGTCTTACAGTTCAACCATGACGGACGTGATGAGCGCAGCCAATTCACTTCGGAGCGCAAATTCGGGAAGCGTTGCCAACAAGATGGCTGCTGTCAGTTCGGACGCAGCGGTGGCAGAAACGGCTTTAAAATATTCCTCCAGAGCGTCCAAGGAAATGACTCTTGACGTGCAGTCAGTGGCAAAGGCCCAGACCAATGTAAGTGACGGAGCAAAGGCTTTGGATCAGGCTGTTTCGGATATGGATTTTACCGTCAGCCAGAAAGGAAGCTCCCTGTCGGTTCAAGTAAGCGCCTCAAAGGCTGACGGAACGACAAGGACCAACAAGGAGATGCTTGAAGAGGCTGCCAGGCAGATTAACGCCGGAAACAGTGGTGTTACGGCAGCATTGACTGAGGAAAAAGGGATTATGACCCTGAAGCTTCAAAGCAAGTCTACAGGAACGGATCATGGATTTACGGTATCGGGAGATATGGGAGCTGCGGCAGGTGCGGAAAAGACGGTTACAGCTGCACAGAATGCACAGTATTCTGTTACGGAAGGAAATGTGACCCGCAATTACACTTCCCAGACCAATGATGTGTCTCTGGATACAGGACGCATATCTGCAAAGCTGAAGGATACGGGAAAAACAACCGTCAGTCTTCAGGCTGATACAGAAAAGATCGTAAAGAGCATGTCAGAATTGGTAGACAGCTATAATGATGCAGTGAAGTTTCTTGATAAGAATTCTGACCGGGGTTCCGGAATATCGCAGCAGCTGGACCGGCTCGGAGCGAATCTGGGTTCAGACAGCACCTTAAAACGGCTGGGGATTTCCAAAGAAAAGGATGGAACTATGGCTCTGGATACTGAGAAGCTGAACAAGTCCTTAAAGGAAGAGCCAAAGCTTACCAAGGACCTGATATCCGGTTCCAATGGAATTGCACAGAATCTCTTTAATAAGGCAGCAGGTGCCATGCGGACAAGTCCGGAGAGCCTGACCAACTATGAGACAGAGGAAAGCAGTCAGTTTTCCATCTATGATCCCTATCAGTTTATGGGGCGCTATGGAACGACGCAGCTGAATTATGCTATGGCTGGTATGCTTATGAATTATTTGGTATAACAGAAGAAACGTGCCGGGAAATGATTTATCCGGCACGTTTTTATTACATAGAAATGTTTTCCTGCGGAGAACTCCTGATAAGAAAACGGCCCTCTAAAAGTAAGTATGAGAAAACGACTGTATTATTCCGATAAGGGTAAAGTGTTATTCCGAAACTGTTGGTATTATTCCGATAATAGGGTATACTACTCTTTAAAGAGAGGTGTAGATTTATGTATATGACAGTTAAGCAAGCTTCGGAGAAGTGGAATATTTCAGATAGACGAGTGCGTATCTTATGTTCGGAAGGAAAGATTCCAGGTGTCACCCGTGAGGGACGCAGCTGGCTGATTCCGGTAGATGCAAGAAAGCCGGATGATGGACGATTTAAAATAGCTGAAAGCCTGTTGGATATTATCGACAGAAAGAAAGTTGAATTGGATTCCAGACGTCCTTTGACAGAAGGGGAGGCTGAAAGGCTGGCAGAAGAATTCGTTGTTGAATACACTTATAATTCCAATGCCATCGAAGGAAATACACTGACACTGCGTGAGACGGATATGGTACTGCGAGGTTTGACGATTGACCGGAAACCGTTGAAGGATCATATGGAGGCGGTTGGGCATAAAGAGGCTTTTGATTTTGTAAGGGAACTTGTGAAAAATCAAACACCTTTATCAGAGAGTATCATCAAGCAGATTCATTATTTGGTATTGGCTGATAAAAAAGATGACCGCGGTGTTTACAGAAGAGTTCCGGTAAGAATTATGGGTGCAAAGAATGAGCCTGTTCAGCCATATCTGATACAGCCCCAAATGGAGCAATTGCTGGAAGCTTATAGGAACAGCAGTGAGCATATAATTCCTCGTCTTGCACGTTTTCATATTGAATTTGAAAGCATCCATCCCTTTATTGATGGCAATGGCAGGGTGGGACGTTTGCTTGTGAATCTGGAATTGATGAAAGCCGGGTATCCTCCGATTGACATTAAATTTACAGATCGGATTGCTTATTATAATGCTTTCGATAAATATCATGTAAAACATGATCTTAATGGGATGGAAAGGTTATTTGCTGGATATGTAAATGCAAGATTGGACAATTATTTGATGATGTTGGAAGAATAAAGGAAAAACACAAAAAGCTTCCCCTGACCCCTCACTCCTGAAAGAGGTTAGAGGAAGCTTTTTATAAATAATGCTTTTATATTGCTAGGTAGTTTTTCCCTCCTGAAGGGAAACCTCTAAAATGGTCTTATCAGGTATGTTCTTATTTCCCTTTATCAATTCTAAAATTAATTCCACCGCTTTTTTTGCAAGCTCTTCAATAGGCTGGGCAATTACTGTCATGGGAGGATATACGGCTTTTGACAAGTAGGTGCCGTCATAGGCCACCAGCTTTAAGTCCTCCGGCACCCGGATACCCCGTTCCAAGGCCCGCTTTAATACGGCAGAAACAGCCAGGTCAGAGCCGAACATGCCGTCAATCTGAGGGTATTCATCTAAAATTTCATCTGCTATTTTTTCAAAGTAATCATAGTCAAACCGGTTCCACAGCAATTCTTTTGTTTCCACATGAATGCCTTCCCGCCTTAAGACCGATTCCAATGTTGTATGACGGTCATGGGCAGGAGTGTTTACACTGGTGGCACCTTGTACCTGAACCACATAACGGCATTTACTCTGTATGAATTTGCCGGCGGCAAGTTCTCCGCCCTTGTTATGGTTACAGCCGATCAATGGTATATTTTCTCCGATGTAACGGTCCAGGGCTATGATGGGCTGGGAAACCTTTAAATATTCTTCGATATCCAGGGAATGCACTCCGGTTATGATTCCATCCACCATACGGCGCTTTAACATCTCCAGATATTCCTTTTCCCGGTTACTTTTGTTTATTGTATTGCACACCATAGTCTTATAGCCCCAGCCGTATAGTTCACTTTCCGCATATCTTGCAAATTCGGAGAAAAAGGGATGGGATAAGTCGGGTACAATGATGGCAACAATATTGGTGCTCATTTTGAATAAATTTCTTGCCAGTTCATTGGGGGTATAATCCAGTTCTTTGATTGCGGCATTGATCTTGCTCCCTGTTTCTTCTGAAACATATCCTGTCCCGTTTAAATACCTGGATACCGTTCCAATCCCTACACCGGCTCTCTCCGCCACTTCTCTCATGCTTGCCATATTCCTACCTCCATTAATGGAATTATATAAGCAAACCCTATAAAATGCAATTTAATTTGCATTATTTTGTGCAGCAAAAACAGAATGGAAAAGGGAGAGGGCGGAATAGAAAAAAATTACCAGTAAAAAATAGGAAATGTCGATGAAAAGTTATTGACATTTGTACATATGTGACCTATAATCACCATATGGAACCCATTCCATATATACAAAATAACAAAAATCAGAATAAGGAGGAGAGGGGAAATGTTTTCTGTGAAAAGCGATAAATACCGCATGCTGGAAATTTTTGCAAGGCCTGTCTCCAAGGCTTCCAGAAGCCTTTTAACATGGAAGGGAAACGGGAAAACAGATGCAGAAGAGAGAGAAATCACTTCTGAATATTATGAGTGGGTACGGATTCCTTTGGTACAGGATGAAGTATATCAGTTGACGGCGGATAATCTGGAGATTTCTCTGGCTTACTTAAGCGGCAATGATGATGTGATGTCATCCGGGATTGGTTTCCTGGATTTGATAGAGGGAAAGGATGCTGCTGTGGTGGACAGCACCTGTATGAAAGCCCAATATGACACCCCTTACCGGGAGCAGTATCACTTCCAGGCATTCAGGAATTGGATCAATGATCCAAACGGGCTTTGCTGGTTCAATGGAAGGTATCACATGTTTTACCAGCATAATCCTCATTCTCAGGAGTGGAATAACATGTACTGGGGACATGCCGTAAGCCTTGATCTGGTTCATTGGGTGCATCTGCCTTTTGTTCTCCAGCCCCAGAAAGAAATTTTACAGGATTGCAGCAAAAAGGGCGGAGCATTTTCTGGTTCGGCTCTGGTAGAAGGGGATAAGGTTAAGTTTTACTTAACAAGGCATATTGGTCCCAGAATCCCAGGCAGTGAACAATATGAATACCAGACTATGATGGAAAGCAGCGATATGATTCACTTTACGGAGGAAAAGACTGTGATTGAGACCCCGCCGTCCGGAGTGAACCCAGGAGATTTCCGGGATCCTAAAGTGTGGAAATCTGAAGGATATTATTACATGGTTCTGGCATCTAAAATAAGGGATAAGGCGGCAATCTTATTATACGGTTCTGAGGATAGTTATAAATGGAATTATATTGGACCTCTCTTAGAAGAAGAAACAAGGGGAATTTCCACATTTGAATGTCCGGATGCATTTGAACTGGATAGAAAATTTGTAGCAATGGGGGCCTGGATGACCCATCATGATGAATGTGGCAGATATCAGATGACCAGATATTATATTGGAGAGTTTAATGGATCTGATATGGAGGTAGAATGTTCCGAGTTTCTTGATTTTGGAAGTAATTATTATGCAGGCCAGTCTTTTCTTCACCAGGGAAAGAGAATTCTCATAGGCTGGATTTCAGATTTCTATAAAGAGCATGTTGCAGCAGATAACGGTTCCTATGGAAGTATGGCCATTCCTCGCATTTTATCAGTAAAAAATAACAAGCTGTATATGGAACCGGTTCCTGATGTTTATACCTTACAGGATCAATGTTTATTGATGGAAAAAGGGAAATCGGTTAAAGTTAGTGAAATTCCAGGAAACTCCTATTTGGCAAAGGTTTCTCTTAAGGAAAATTCCAATACAGATTTTACTATGCTGATTGCCAAAGACCATAATAAGACCCTTTGTTTAATGAGAAAGAACGGGAAGGTAGAGATTGTGTCCAAGGGAACGGCTGTAGAAAGCATACGCTTTCCAGCTCAGGTCCAGGATGTTCATTATATAGAAATATTTATGGACAGAAGAGTAGTAGAGGTATATTTAAATCATGGAGAGTCGGTAGGTACTAAACTTTTTTACTCTGATGGAACTCAGGGAGTCTTTGAAGCAGACTTTGTCAGTCCTGAAGAGGTGGAAGGTTTGGAGCTATATACAATGAAATCAATTTGGTAAAAAATGAATGGGAGGAAAATCACATGAAAAGAAAGTTATTAAGTTCTGTATTGCTTGTTTCCATGGCAGCATCTGTTTTGGCCGGTTGCGGAAATAATGAAGGAGGCAGCAAGGCTGCCGGGGCAGGTGCAGGAGCCCAGGGAGCAGAGAAGATTACTCTTTGGCGCCCTTCTTCAGATCCGGCAGTAGAAGTTTGGTGGGAAGAAACAGTAGCAAAGTTTAATGAGGAATATACTGGAAAATATGAACTGACTTATGAGGCCATTGTAAGAGCTAACTCTTATGCTTATGAGGACAAGGTCAATTCCGCCATTACTTCTAACGATCTGCCTGATATTTTGCTGATCGATGGACCTAATGTGGCTAATTATGCGGCAAATAACATTATTATTCCTTTGGATGATTATATTGCTGACGAGGACAAGAATGATTTAAGTGATTCTTCCCGCAGCCAAAATACATATGACGGAAAGCTATTTGCCATGAGCAATTCAGAGTCTTCTGTTGCCCTGTATTACAATAAGGACATGCTGGATGCAGCAGGCATTACGGTTCCGGAAAAGCTTGAGGACGCATGGACCTGGACAGAGTTTTTTGAAAATGCAAAGAAGCTTACTACTGACACTGTTGTTGGAACCAACATTATTATTGATAAGGGGGAAGGAATCCCTTATGGTCTGGAACCATTCTGGATTTCCAATGGAACAGATTTTGTAAGTCCTGAGGGAGACAAAGCAGATGGATATTTAAACAGCCCCGAAGGCGTGGAAGCAGCTTCATTTTTAAATTCTCTTATTCAGAATAAAATTGCAAATATTGAGCCTATTCCAAAGGAATTCCATACAGGAAACGCAGCTACTATGTTAAGCGGAAGCTGGGAGGTCAGGGCTCTTGAGGAGTATCCTGACTTAAACTGGGGAATCACCTATTATCCGGTGGCAGATGGAGGAAAACCGGCTTCCCCAACCGGTGACTGGACTATGACCATAACTAAGGACAGCAAAAATACTGAAGCAGCAGCAGTAGCTCTTAATTACCTGACATCAAAGGAAAATGCAGCTACCTATGCAGATGCACAGGGCAAGCCTCCGGCAAGAATATCCAGCTATGATGCCCTTCCTCACTATAATGAGGCACCAAATTCTATTTTTAAAGAGCAGCTGATGAATACTGGAGCCGCAAGACCGAGAACTCCTTCTTATACCGTTTTATCTCCTCAGATTTCTGAAGCCATGATGAACATTTTCACAGGAGCAGATGTTCAGGAATCTTTAGATAGGGCAGCAAAAAACTTTGATGAAGATTATCAGATGAACTACGGAAATTAAACCTATCAGATATTTAATTATAATATTTGCCTCCGCTTCTACTGTTTCAGCAGAAACGGAGGTAAAATACCAGCCCTGAAAGGAGAGCAAGGAGATGAAAAAAGGACAGTCTGTAGGATATTTCTTTGTATTTCCAGCCGTAGCTCTGCTAACTTTATTTTTGATTGTTCCGGCTGTTTCTACAATTGGTTACTCCATGACAAATTATAATATCATGAGACCGGATAATATTTCCTTTTCTGGATTAGGTAACTTTAAAAAGCTGTTTTCTGATGAAAACTTTTGGATGGCATTAAAGAATACCATTTATTTTGCAGTTATTGTTGTACCTTATCAATGTATATTGGCACTGGCACTGGCTTTGCTGACCAATGCCAAGTTTAAAGGTTCCTCTCTTTTCAGAGGTGCATATTTCAGTCCTATGGTAACCTCCATGGTTGTTATTGCAATTTTATGGTCGGTGCTTTATAATCCAAATCCCAACCAGGGTCTGATTAATGCGTTTTTAGGTAAAATGGGAGTCAAGCCCATGGGCTTTCTCACAGATCCGAAGACAGCCATGAATGCTATTATATTCATGTCCGGCTGGCAGGCGGCAGGGTATCAGATGATGATTTTTGTAGCGGGGCTTCAAGGGATTCCTCAGGATCAGTATGAAGCAGCATCTATTGACGGAGCGGGAAAATTCAAGCAATTTCTTTATATTACGCTTCCTGGTTTAAAGAGCATTATTAAATATGTGGTTATGATTACCACAATTCAGGCTATGAAGCTGTTTACCCAGCCATATGTAATGACCCAGGGAGGGCCCCAGAACGCTACCAGAACCATTGTCTATTATATTTACCAACAGGGATTCCAAAGCAGGAACTTCGGTTATGCCTGTGCCATTGCGACGGTATTCTTTGTTATTGTAGTAACCTTATCGTTTTCTTTAAAGAGAGTGATAAAAGCAAATTAGGGGAGGGAGATCATATGAATTTATCGGTTGAGAACAGACGGCGTATTGCAAAAGCCGTTTTTTATACAGGTAATACAATAATAGCACTTATATTTGTTTCTCCCCTGCTTTGGATGATTGCATCATCCTTGAAACCGGAAAGTGAGCTATTCAGCAACTTGAATTCCATTAAGACGTTTATTCCCAAGGGAGCGTCTTTGAATAATTACAAAGAAGTGTTTCAAAGAGTTCCCATGCTGCAGTATATTGGAAACAGTATATTTTATGTTACCATTATCGTTATATTTGACCTGATTATTAATTCCCTTTGCGGATATGCTTTAGCAAAGCTGAATTTTAAAGGGAAAGGAGTCTTAATTTCTGTTATTATCAGTTTGATGGTGCTTCCTACAGAGGCCATTATGCTTCCTCTTTATAAAGTAGTAAGCACATTTGGCTGGATTAATCACTGGCAGGCTCTAATCGTTCCTTTTGTGTCTAAATGCTTTAGCATTTATATGTTCCGTCAGTTCTTTCTGGAAATACCGGATGAGCTGATTGAGGCAGCAGCTATTGATGGCTGCAGTCCTTTCAGGACCTTCGTAAATGTGGTGGTTCCTATATCAGGGAATGTGTATGCAACAGTATTTATCCTGGATTATGTATCTCATTGGAATGATTTTATGTGGCCCATGCTGGCGGTAACCGGAAGTGATAAGAGGACCATACAGCTTGGAATTCAGACATTTTTTGGATTAAAGCCTATTAATTATGGGCCTATTATGGCAGCCCTGGCGATTTCGGCTTTGCCTATGGTTATGATGTTTTTGTTTTTACAGAAATATTATGTACAAGGAATTTCTACCACAGGTATCAAGGGATAACATGGGGAATTTTATAATAAAAATGGGGTTCCGGAGATTTGACATCCGGAACCCTGTTTTTTATGAAAAATTGTTTTATTTTGCTTCCTGGAATTGCTTTAAGGCCTTTGCAAGCTGGTCAGGACATGAAGTGGGGCGATAGCCGCACTGGATTCCATCCAGACGCTTGATGGCGTCGTCTACGTCCATTCCTTCAATCAGACGGGCAACTCCCTGGGTATTGCCGGCACATCCGCCTTTAAACTGAACATGGACCAGTTTGTTGTCCTCTATTTCAAAATCGATTTCCTGGGTGCAGACACCGTGTGTTTTATATTTCATCTTAAAAATCCTCTCATTAGCAGCGATCTGAAATTAATATGTAGCTTTAGAATTATAGCGAAGTTTATGAGGAGTTGTCAATAGTCTGTCTGTATCCTTTGGCTGACCCCCAAATACGGTTATGTTTTTATTGCGTTCTCTGCTGTTTATTGGTAGAATAGCAGCAGGAGTAACCGTGTACAGGGTGGTTTGACCTTCCGGAATTTTTGTCTTATCTGTTAAGGCAAACAAAAGAAGGGGGGTGGAGCGAATGGATACATATCAGATATTAACATTATTGTTTTTAGGTGGTACGTTCCTGATTGCTTTGCTTGCCTATTTGGATAATAGGAATAACAAGCCAAAAAAATAATGCCTACCCTGTCAGCAAACAGGATAGGCGGCTCTCACTGAGAGCTAAATAACCTCATCCGGAAGCTTCCACCTTGTGGGCGGTTGCTCTCTCTAAGTAGAATATACCATAAGAAACTATAAAAGTAAAGAAGAAATGCAGGGAGAGAAATCATGTTAGGAATTATCGGAGCCATGGATGTGGAAGTGGAAAAAGTGAAACAGGCAATGAAGGATGTGACGGTGGAAACCATTGCAGCTATGGATTTTTATAAGGGAATATTGGAAGGGAAGGAAGCGGTGGTAGTCCGCTCCGGCATCGGAAAGGTGAATGCAGCCATCTGTACTCAGATTCTGGCGGACCATTATCATGTGGCGGCCGTGATCAACACCGGAATTGCCGGTTCTTTAAAAAATGAAATCAACATCGGGGATGTGGTGCTGTCCACGGATGTGGTTCATCACGATATGGATGCCACCGGCTTTGGATATCCGGCGGGACAGATTCCCCAGATGAAGGAATTCTCCTTTTCGGCAGATGAAGGGCTTCGAAATCTGGCCTTCACATGCTGTCAGGAGGTAAATCCTGAAGTTGGAATTCACATGGGAAGAGTTGTTTCGGGGGACCAGTTTATTTCTGACAGGGTTAAAAAGAACTGGATTGCAGAAACTTTCGGAGGCTTTTGTACGGAAATGGAGGGTGCAGCCATTGGGCAGGCGGCCTCTTTAAACAGCATCCCATTTTTAATTATCAGGGCCATCTCAGATAAGGCGGATGACAGCGCAAATATGGACTATAGCGAGTTTGAAGCCAAGGCGGTAAAACACTCCGTAAATCTCATTTTAGCCATGGTCAAACAGTACTGATTTTAAGTTGAGAATCGAATCCTGACGGGATTTGACGAACGATTCTAGGCTCTCTCATCTTCCCAAAGACAGAACAGGTGATTATAATAAATCTATCACCGGTCAAAGCCGGGAAGAAAGGGGAGCTATTATTATGCTGGAATTTTTACAGACAGGCAAAGCATTATACGTGCTGGCGGCATTATGCGGAGTGGGCATTCTGACCAGATGGCTGACACGTAACCTCTACAAAAGACTGATTAAGGAATCCGATAACATGGCACTGACCAGAAACAAGAATCTTCGGAACTTTAAACAGAAAACAGAAAATACATATCAGATGAATCAGGGGATTCCCAAGGTCAAGCCCTATTTGGAGCGGCAGATGTACGATTTCAAACATATGGGGGTCACAATCCATGGCTGGAATATGTTTTCCAACCAAATGACGCTATGGTGCTTTTTAGCAGGAGGGGCGGCATCCTTTGGCTCCTATTGGTACAGCATTGATCCGTATTACATTGTGCTGTACGGGTCTGTGGGAATTATGGCCGGGCTCTTTACCATATTGGTGGACCATGCGGTAGGGATCGGAGAAAAACGGCAGCAGCTTTTTGCCTGCCTGGACAATTATTTAGAAAATATATTGATTTACCGTCTTGATCAGGAGAGAGACGAGGTCAAGGTGGAAGTGAGAAGGGCGGAGACAGGAGAAAACATCAGGTCTATTTATCCTCCTTCCGAGGATCCGGAGCAGGGAAAACGACTGGCCAGGAGATCCGGAAGGCAGAGAGTCAGGGCGGCAGAGGTCTCCCAGAAGCGGCAGGAGGGAGAAGCAGAGGTTGAGATGAAGGAAGCTCCCGCTGTGGAGGTAGTTCCAGCTCCCAGAAGTGATGTGGACTATTTAAAGCACAGTCTGGAGCAGATTGCAGCAGGACGGGAAAAGGAGAGAGGGGCCAGACACGGAGAGGATTGGCTTAAGGATTTAAACCCGGATGAGCTGAGGCTGATTGGGGAGATTCTCCAGGAATATCTGACATGAACGTTTGGAAGGCAGAAGAAAATCATATCGCAATTGGAGGGGGTTTATGATATAATTTCCATAAACAGGCAGTCAGGGACCTGAAACAAAAGGAAAAGGAGAATAATGGCATGGGAAATGTAGTTTTTGATTATTCCAAGGCAGCAGGCTTTGTATCGGCAGAAGAAATGGAAAATATGAAGGCAACAGCAATGTGTGCAAAGGATGTGTTGACGAGCAGGTCCGGCGCAGGCAGTGATTTCCTGGGCTGGATTGATCTTCCGGTGGAGTATGACAAGGAAGAGTTCCAGAGAATAAAGGCAGCGGCAGAGAAAATTCAGCGCGATTCCGACGTACTTCTCGTAGTAGGTATCGGAGGCTCTTATCTCGGCGCCAGAGCAGCCATAGAATTTTTATCCCACAGCTTTTATAATGTATTGCCAAAAGGAAAACGCAAAACTCCGGAGATCTATTTTGTTGGAAACAGCATCAGCAGCAAGTACCTCCATGATTTAGCAGATGTGCTGGAAGGAAAAAATTTCTCCGTTAATATTATATCCAAATCCGGTACGACCACAGAACCAGCTATCGCTTTCCGTGTGCTGAAGGATATGCTGGTTGAAAGATATGGCCGTGAAGAGGCAAATAAAAGGATTTATGCCACTACGGATAAGGCAAGGGGAGCACTCAAGGGCCTGGCGGACAAGGAAGGATACCAGACCTTTGTGGTTCCCGATGATGTAGGAGGACGTTTCTCAGTGCTGACCGCAGTCGGTCTTCTTCCCATTGCAGTATCCGGCGCTGATATCGATAAATTGATGGAAGGGGCGGAAGACGCCAGGAAGGAAGCCCTGGAGGCCCCCTATGAGTCCAATGGAGCCCTTCAGTATGCTGCTGTGCGCAACATCCTGCTGAGAAAAGGGAAAGCCATTGAAGTTGTGGCAAATTATGAGCCAAGCCTTCATTACATTTCCGAGTGGTGGAAACAGTTATTCGGAGAGAGTGAAGGAAAGGACCAGAGGGGTATTTTCCCGGCCTCTGTGGACTTGACCACTGACCTTCACTCTATGGGACAGTTTATTCAGGATGGTGCCAGAATTATGTTTGAAACCGTTCTGAATGTGGAGGAATCTCCTGCAGAGATTCTTCTTAAGGAGGAAGAGGTGGATACGGACGGAATGAATTATCTGGCCGGCAGAAGCGTTGATTTTGTCAACAAGAGCGCCATGAACGGAACCATTCTGGCTCATACCGACGGAAATGTGCCCAATCTTATGGTACATATTCCAAGTCAGGATGAGTACAGTCTGGGACAGTTATTCTATTTCTTTGAATATGCCTGCGGCATCAGCGGATACATTCTGGGTGTGAATCCCTTTAACCAGCCGGGTGTGGAAAGCTATAAGAAGAACATGTTCGCCCTTCTTGGAAAACCGGGATATGAAAAGGAAAGAGAAGAATTATTGAAGAGATTATAAGACATTGATCAATGAGCCGGTGTTTACAAAACACCGGCTTTTATCTGGGAAAGACCCTGAAAACAAGGGAAAGTAAGAAAACCTTAAGATTTTTCCCAGCAATAAACAATGGGTTTATATAGTATAATCAAAAGTGCAATTGAAAACACCATTTTTAAGGAGGAAGATATGAAAAAAGTTTTAGCACTGTTACTTACGGGAGCCATGGCCTTGTCTCTGGCTGGCTGCGGAGGCCAGAATGCAAAGAAGATTTATGACGGCGCTGCGAAAAAAACAGCAGAACTGGACTCCATGGATGTGAGCTCTGTCATTGCTATGAAAATGACCCAGGGAGAAGAGACAGTAGACATTTCTATGGATATGGATATGAAAATTTCCGGTATCAATACGGACAGCATGAAATATCAGGCTGATGCCAATACAAACATGATGGGCCAGAATCAGGAACTCTCCATGTACTATGAAAACGGCTATTACTACATGGATGCCATGGGGCAGAAGATCAAATATGCCATGGATTTAGATGCCATGATGGAACAGATCAAACAGAGTACGGAAGGGTCAAGTATGGATTCTTCTTACTTAAAGGATATTCAGGCAAAGAAGGATGGAGAGAATCAGAATCTGACCTATACGGTGGATGCGACTAAGATGGATTCTTATTTGCAGGATATTATGAGTCAGATGGGAACTGATGCAGAAGGCGTGACCTATAACATCAAAGAGGCCAGCGGAGAAGCGGTTGTCAACAAAGACGGCTATATTTCCAGGCAGAAGGTGAAAATGGTCTTTGATATGGAACTTCAGGGGGAGGCAATCTCCATGGATATGGATGTGGATTCCACCTATAACAACCCAGGCCAGACAGTGGAGGTTACAACTCCCGATCTGGAGGGGTATGAGGAAGTGGATGCAAGCGCATTGCAGAATCAATAAGATAGATATTTATAGAGCTGCCGCACCGGTGATTTGAAAAATCATTGGTGCGGCAGTTTTTTCTATTCTTCGATGACCTGAACTTCCAGAAAATCAAATTCAATGTGTTCAATAAAATTATCCTGGGTGAACCGGGTTTTGGAATGTTTTTTAAAATCCTTGACGGTGGAATCCAGCCACATCGGTTTTTCCAAGTCAAACTGGTAACAAATGTCCTCCAAAGCCTGAAAGACCATAGAGGTCCTGGAAAGGCTGTAGTCGGAAATGGAGATGACTGTATCTTTTTCTATTCTGGTATCTTTGATTATTTTTGCCCACATGCGAAACATAAATGGATTTTTCCCTTCTAAAATAAACGGCTATTTATGGTTCCTGTAATGAATGAAACGATTATAGCATCATTGAATAGAAAAAGGCAAGAGGTGATATGGGGAACGTTGTAAAACGGTGAAAAATATGATAGAATCTTGATAGGAAAAACCGAAGGAGGAAGACGGAAGATGGCTCAACCCATAACAGATCAGGTTGGTTTTCTTGGAGAAGCATGCAGGGCTGTCCAGGAGTTGTCTGCAAGCAAACGTTTATTGGAAGAATGCAGTCTGGAAGAAAAGCGTCTGGGAAAAGAATTGGATTCAGAGAGAAAGGCTGTGACAGATGCCATCAGCCTTACGGTAAAAAAGAGGATCGAAGAAATTAACAGCACTTATGACAGTGAAATAGCCAGGGAGCAGGACCGTTTAAAAAAGGTGAGAAGCAAGCGGGAAAAGGCTAAAAACCAGGGAGTCAGGGAGCGGATTGAGGAGGAGACGACAGAGCTTAACAACAGTATCCGGGAGCTGAAGCTGGAGCTGAAGGAAGTCTTCCGGCAGGATAAGGTTCCAGGCTTTTGTAAAAGCAATCTGTATTTCGCCCTGTATCTTCCAAGGGGAATGGGAGAATTTTTCCTTTTGCTCCTGACCATATTTGTGTGTTTTCTGGCGATTCCCTATGGAGTATATTTACTGCTTCCTAAACAATTACCTCTTTATCTGGTTGGAATTTACTTTGTGACAATTCTTTTTTTCGGCGGTCTTTATATTTTGGTCAATAACCGGACTAAGGTGAGACATCAGGCGGCCTTAAAAAGGGGAAGAAGCTTAAGGGACCATATGAAGTCCAATAAGAAAAGGATCCGTTCCATTACCCGCAGCATTAAGAAGGACCGGGATGAAGCCGTATATAATCTGGAAAAATACGACGATGAGATCGCCCGCATTGAGCAGGATCTGGCCGACATTGCTGAGAAAAAGAAGGAGTCCTTAAACACCTTTGACAAGGTGACCAGAACCATTATTTCCGATGAGATTGCGGGAAACAGCAGGGAGCGGATTGAAGGGCTGGAGGCAGCTTATGAAAAGGCCGGGGCCGATGTGAAGGAGGCGGAGATCCGGGTAAAGGAACAGACCCTGTTTATTCATGATAATTATACTTCTTATATTGGGAAGGAATTTATGGTTCCGGAAAAGCTTGATGAGCTGGCTGATATGATACGGCTTGGGAAGGCGTCTACCATCAGTGAGGCAGAATTACTTTATAACAGCCCTAAGGAATAACAGGAAGGTGCAGGATGAGACTGGAAACGGTCTCAACCTGCACTTTTTAAAATCATATTTATATAAAAATGCCTCATAATATTTCCTGGCCTTGCAGGTGAATAATTCCAGAATCACCGGCTTATAATAGAACAGAGAAAATAAGGACAGCAAGGCAGGATATTATGAAATTATGGGAAAGAATCGGTATCCGAGGGAACCGGGATGTTTTTTATTATGACACAAAGCAGACCTTTGAAGCAGAAGAATTTGCCTCCAGGCTTTATCACATGATCAGCATGGAGCAGGAAATCAAGCAGGCAGCAGGAGTGCTGTTCTTATGTATTGGAACCGACCGGTCAACAGGAGACAGTCTTGGTCCCCTGATCGGGTATAAACTGAAAGAAAGCGGTGCCAGGCGGATGGAGGTCCTTGGAACATTAGAGAGGCCGGTACATGCCATGAACCTGGAAACCTACCAGACCATTTTAAAGCTGCGCTATCCCAATCACGTGGTAGTGGCGGTAGACGCCTCCGTGGGAAGCATGGAGCACATAGGCTATGTGACCCTGGGAAGGGGCGCCTTAAAGCCTGGCCTTGGGGTCAGCAAGGAGCTTCGGGCCGTGGGGGATATTTTTATAACGGGAATTGTGGGAAGCTGCGGAAACTACGATCCCCTGATGCTGCAGAGCATTCGCCTTTCCATTGTCATGCGCATGGCGGACTGCATCAGCCGAAGCATTTGTCTTGTCGAAAAGTTATGGGAAAACCCGGCCCTGCTTTGACATGTTTCTCACCCCTGATATGCTATGATTCATTGGATTAAAAAGAATAGCGGGGTGAGCCAATGGGTGAATTATACAATCCGTCGCCGAATCTGCCCAGAAATATCAGGCAGATCGGGGAACGGGACCAGGTTGTAAAGTTGTATGTGGAAGATTATGTAAATACTTATTTGAAACGTCTGTATCCTGCAGGCGGACAAGAGCTGCGAGTGGGAATTCTCCTGGGAAGTCTGGAGATCTATGACGGAACGCCTTACATTTTCATTGACGGAGCCTTGGAAATGGAGGACGTGACGGAGTATGGGAAGAAGGTGGTGTTTTCTGAGCTGGCGTGGAAAAAGGCCTGCCAGAACATGGAACAGCTCTTTCCAAGGAGATCGGTTCTGGGCTGGTTCTTATGTGGAAGGCCTGGAGATGATTTAAGTCCGCTTAATTACTGGAAACAGCATGTTCAGTATTTCAGCGGTCCCAACAAGCTGATGTATTTAAGCAGCGGGGCAGACGGTGATGAGACTGTTTACATAACATCGGAGGATGGATTTTACAAGCTGAAGGGCTACAGCATTTATTATGAACGCAATCAGATGATGCAGGATTATATGGTGCTGCGAAAGGATATAAAACGTATCGAAACCGATACTAATGATAAGGTGATCGAGGAATTCCGCAAGCGGATGGACGAGCATAAGGGAGATTTGACAGGCAGATATCAGAGGGTCAGTCTTCTCCGTGGCATGTGTATGGCCATGTCAGTCGTCATATTAGCTGGCGGAATTGTTATGTTTAACAACTATGAGCGTATGAGGGATATGGAAAGTGTGATCGCCTCCGCCATACCGGCCAGGGCGGAACAGCTTCTGATTGGGAAGCAGAGTCCGGGGAAGGATAACAGGAAAGAATCCCAGGTGGTTGTGGAGGAAGCCGAGGGAGGAGTCTATCCCACCGAGGCGGTAAAGCAGGAAACTATGTCACCTACACTGCCGGGGCAGGGAGAGGAAACAAAAGCGGCTTCAGAAACCCAGGCGGCAGCGGAAACACAGGCAGTGTCAGAAACTCAGGCGGCAGCGGAAACAAAAGCGGCGTCAGAGACTCAGGCAGCGGCTGAAACCCAGGAAGCGGCCAAGGCTCCTCAGGAGACTCAGGCTGCCCCCAAGGAGACAGAAGCGGCTGCAAGCGGCAATTACCGGGTTCGTGTAGTACAGGAGGGGGAGACCCTGTATGGAATCTGTCTGGCTGAATACAAGTCTGTCAACAGAGTAAAAGAAATTTGTGAGATCAATGGACTGGACGATGAAAATAAGATCGTTGCAGGCCAGAAATTGCTCCTTCCGTAGAAAAAGATAATGCGTTTCTCCTTAAAATGATGTATACTAACATAAACTGTGTTTTACAGGCATTCTCAGGAGAAAACTGCATGAGTGATATGAACTCTATGAACAGAGAGATTAAAAAGAATCAACTGCGGAGGCAGATTGTTCCTTCCTCTCCCGGAAGGGAAGAAGACAGCGGGGAAGTTATAAAAAGGGCCCGGATAAGAGGAAAAAAGAGAAGGATTAAAATATTTCTGGCACTGCTTCTCCTGGTGGGAGCAGGAGCCATGGGCTTGTACGGTTTTCTGACTTTCTATCAGTATAAAGGCTACAGCGTTGTCTGGGAAAAGGAGATGAACGAGGGCAGCTATGTAGGCTATCTGAAATTCGGCTCCAATGTGTTGAAATACAGCAAGGATGGGGCTTCCTATCTGGATTCCCAGGGCAAAGAGGTGTGGATACAAAGCTATGAGATGAAGTCCCCCTCAGCCAGCGTTAACGGAAATCACGCGGTCATTGCGGACCAGCAGGGAAACTCCATCTATATTTTTGATAAGTCAGGAAACACGGGAATCGCCTCTACGGTGCTTCCCATTGTAAAGGCTACGGTGTCCTCCCAGGGAGTGGTGGCTGCGGTTTTGGGAGATACTACGTCAAATTATATTCATTTTTTCAAACGGGATGGAAGCCCTCTGGATGTGCAGATCAAGGCCCTTTTGGGCGGAGAATCGGGCTATCCTGTGGATATCAGCTTATCTCCTGACGGCACCCAGCTTATGGGGGCCTATGCGTATTTGAAAAACGGAACCTTAAACGGCAGGGTGGCGTTTCATAATTTTGCAGAAATCGGCAAAAGTGTTTCGGACAGGCTGGTAGGCGGATTTGATGAGCCTTACGAAGCCTCCTTTGTTGCGGAGGTCAATTTTTTAAGCGACACCTATTCCTGCGCCTTTGCAGATAACAGCGTGTCCTTCTACTCCACGAAAAATGCCCTTTCTCCGGAGCTGGTCCGGCAGGTGGAAGTGAAGGAGGAGATCAAAAGCGTGTTTTATTCCGATAAATACGTGGGGCTGATTGTGAACCACTCAGAGGGAGAGAACCCTTACCGCCTGGAAATCTATAAGCCGGACGGCAGCCTTGTATTTTCCAAGGAGTTCCAGTATCCGTATACTTATGCTGATATTGACGGAGCTCATGTTATTTTGTATAATGAAGATTCGTGCAGAGTTTACAATATGTCCGGACGTCTTAAATTTGCCGGAACATTTGATTTTCCGGTATCCAAAATCCGGAATGGAAGATATCCCAATACTCTGATTGTTACAGGACCCCAGCACATGAAAGAAATAAGATTACAAATAGGAGGACAATACCAATGAGCAATGTCGATACCATGTCAATTAACGCAATCCGAATCCTTTCTGCGGATGCCGTCCAGAAGGCCAATTCCGGCCATCCAGGACTTCCCCTGGGCTGTGCATCAGCCGCCTATGAGCTATGGGCAAACCATATGAATCATAATCCGGCAGATCCCCAGTGGGCCAACAGGGACCGTTTTGTCTTATCAGGGGGTCATGGTTCCATGCTTTTGTATTCCCTGCTTCACTTATTTGGATACGGGAACTTATCAAAAGAGGATTTGATGAATTTCCGCCAGCTGGGTTCCAAGACACCGGGCCATCCGGAATACGGCCACACAATAGGCGTGGAGGCTACGACAGGTCCTTTGGGTGCAGGTATGGGCATGGCTGTTGGTATGGCTATGGCTGAGAGCCATCTTGCTTCTGTATTTAACAAAGAGGAATATCCTGTTGTAGATCATTACACCTATGTGCTGGGAGGAGACGGATGCATGATGGAGGGCATTACCTCCGAGGTATTGTCTTTGGCAGGCACTCTTGGCCTTGGAAAGCTGATCGTGTTCTATGATTCCAATAAGATTTCTATAGAAGGAAGCACTGACATTGCATTTACGGAAGACGTCCAGAAGCGGATGGAGGCCTTTGGTTTCCAGACCATTACCGTAGAGGATGGAAACGACTTAGAGGCCATCGGAAAGGCCATTGAAGATGCAAAGGCAGAAACAGACCGTCCTTCTTTTATCACCATCAAAACCCAGATCGGTTACGGCTGCCCGGACAAGCAGGGAAAAGCCAGCGCTCACGGAGAGCCTTTGGGAGCTGAAAATGTTTCAGCGCTGAAGGAATATTTAAACTGGCCTTCCAAGGAGCCATTCTATGTGCCGGAGGAGGTTTATGACAACTACAGAAGGATTGCAGAGGAAAAGGCGGAAACAGAAGCAGCCTGGAATGTGATGTTTGCTGCGTACTGCCAGGAGTATCCTGAGATGGAAGAGCTGTGGAGTGCATACCACGATCCGGATGCAGGAGAAAAGGCAGTTGAAGCATGTGCTGATTTCTGGAAGGAACAGGAAAAGGCTGATGCTACCAGGAATTTATCCGGTCAGGTGTTGAACCGCATCAAGACCTATCTGCCTGGTCTGGTGGGAGGCTCTGCTGATCTGGCACCTTCTAACAAGACTGTTATGACTGATATGGGGGACTTTTCCAGGGAAGACAGGACAGGCCGCAACCTGCACTTTGGAGTGCGGGAGCTGGGCATGGCTGCTATTGGAAACGGACTGATGCTTCACGGCGGCCTCCGGGCTTATGTGGCAACCTTCTTTGTGTTCAGTGATTATACAAAGCCTATGGCCCGTTTATCTGCTTTGATGGGACTGCCTCTCACTTATGTGCTCACTCATGACAGCATTGGTGTGGGGGAAGATGGACCTACCCATGAACCAATTGAACAGCTTGCTATGTTAAGGGCAATGCCTAATTTCCATGTATTCCGCCCCTGTGACGGAACAGAGACAGAGGCTGCATGGTATTCTGCATTGACTTCTAAAAATACACCCACTGCCCTTGTACTCACAAGGCAGAACCTGACTCCTATGCCGGGAAGCAGCAAGGAGGCTTTAAAGGGCGGTTACGTCATTGATGACTGTGAAGGAACTCCGGATCTGATTCTTATTGCCAGCGGCTCTGAGGTAGAGCTGGCAGTCAAGGCCAAGGGTCTTCTTTCCGACAAACAAGTGCGTGTGGTTTCCATGCCATGTATGGACTTATTTGAGGAGCAGACAGAGGAATATAAGGAATCCGTTCTTCCAAAGGCAGTCCGCAAGCGTGTGGCTGTGGAAGCATTAAGTGATTTTGGCTGGGGCAAATATGTGGGACTTGACGGAGCTTATGTGACCATGAAAGGGTTTGGAGCCAGCGGTCCGGCAAACCAGTTGTTTGAGCATTTTGGATTCACTGCAGAGCGTGTGGCGGAGGCTGCAAGAGCTCTGTAAGGGAAGCAGAGGCATAATACAAAAGGTGAAGGAGCGAGCGGAACATGGGAATGAAGTGCATTGGTGTTGACGTGGGCGGAACCTCCGTCAAAATTGGTTTGTTTGAAGTGACAGGAACCCTGATCCATAAATGGGAGGTTCCTACCAGAAAGGAAGAAGGGGGGAAGTACATCATAGAAGATGTTTCCAATTCCATCTTAAAGGTTCTGGAGGAACGGGGTATTTCTCTCGATGAGGTAGAGGGTGTGGGCATGGGAGTGCCCGGCCCTGTTATGCCAAACGGATATGTGGAGGTCTGCGTCAACCTTGGCTGGCGGGATATGTACCCGGAACGGGAAATGAGCGAAAGGCTTCACGGCCTTCCCGTAAAGAGCGGAAATGATGCCAATGTGGCGGCTCTCGGTGAAATGTGGCAGGGCGGAGGAAAGGGCTATGACGATATCGTTATGGTCACCCTGGGCACAGGAGTAGGCGGAGGCGTGATCATAGACCAGAAGATCATTGCCGGAAAGCATGGCCTTGCAGGAGAAATCGGGCATATGCACATCCGGGATGATGAGACAGAAAGCTGCAACTGCGGCGGTGTAGGCTGCGTGGAGCAGGTTGCCAGTGCCACAGGAATTGCAAGGGAGGCCAGAAGAAAAATGGCTGCTCTGGACATTCCTTCCGTACTCAGGGAGTACGGTGACAATGTGACGGCCAAGGATGTGCTGGATGCCGCCAAGGCAGGAGATGAACTGGCTTGTATGGTTATGGAAGTGGTAGGCCGCTACCTGGGACTGACCCTTGCCCATATTTCCATGACAACAGACCCGGAAGTTTTCGTTATCGGCGGAGGGGTATCAAAGGCAGGACCGTTTTTAATTGATAATATTTATAAGCATTACAATAAATTTACGCCCATTTCCCAGAATAAGAGCAAAATTCTTTTGGCGACTTTGGGCAATGATGCAGGAATCTATGGAGCAGCCCGTCTGATCCTTGATTGATGCATGAAAAAAACCCGCTTTTACGATTTTTGTATCAGCGGGATTTTTCATCTTCGGGGAACAATTCCCTTATATTTACAATTCAATAAATTATGGTATAATGGAGTACATGATTAAAAGACATGCCTCAGAACATGAGGAGACCCCGGTTGGTAACAACCGGGGTAATTATGAAAAATCTATGTGCAATTTGATTGTTAAATCAAGTTGTCATATGTGATTTCTATGCATTTAGTATAAAAAACACATGTGAACGGAATGTGAACTTGTTGTAAACAGTTTATGAAAACAGGAGGAAGGAATGGGAGAAAGCAGCAAAAGAAAGACCATTGTCATAGGACATAGAAATCCGGATACAGATTCCATTTGTTCGGCCATTTGCTATGCAAATTTGAAAAGAGAACTGACCGGAGAGGACTACCAGCCGGGAAGGGCAGGGCACGTCAATGAGGAGACTCAGTTCGTGCTCAATTATTTTAACGTGGAAGCTCCTCAGTTCATTGAAAATGTGAAAACCCAGGCCCGTGATATTGAAATCAGGAAATCAAGGGGAGTGCGAAAGAACCTGTCATTGAAGAATGCCTGGAAGTTGATGCAGGAGGTTAATGCGGAAACCATAGCCGCAATTACAGATGACGGAATGCTGGAAGGTCTGATTACAGTAGGTGATATTGCTAAGTCCTATATGAATGTATACGACAGCAGCATTTTGTCAAAGGCCAACACCCAGTACTCCAATATTCTGGAAACTCTGGAAGGCGTCATGGTGGTGGGAGATGAAAATGAATATTTCAATCAGGGAAAGGTCCTTATAGCGGCTGCCAACCCGGATATGATGGAGTTTTATATTTCTAAAGGGGATCTGGTGATTCTGGGAAACCGTTATGAGTCCCAGCTCTGTGCCATTGAAATGGACGCTGCCTGCATCATTGTCTGCGAGGGTGCGTCAGTATCCATGACCATAAAGAAGCTGGCTCAGGAGCGGGGCTGTACGGTCATGACCACTCCTTATGATACATTTATGGCGGCACGTCTGGTTAACCAGAGCATGCCTATCAGCTATTTCATGAAAACTGAGGGCCTGCTTACCTTTGAGGAAGAGGATTATATTGATGATATCAAGGAGGTTATGGCAAGCAAGCGCCACCGGTATTTCCCTATCCTTGATAAAGACGGCAAATACAAGGGGATGATATCCCGACGGAATTTGCTGGGTGCTAAGGGAAAACGGTTGATTCTGGTGGATCACAACGAAAAGTCCCAGGCAGTAGAGGGAATGGAGAGCGCAGATATCCTGGAAATCATCGATCACCACAGGCTTGGAACCGTGTCCACCATTGCACCGGTATTTTTCCGCAATCAGCCGGTGGGCTGTACGGCCACCATTGTCTATCAGATGTATCAGGAAAGCCATGTTGCTATAGAGCCTCAAATTGCGGGCCTGCTTTGCAGTGCCATTATTTCGGATACTCTTTTGTTCCGGTCCCCCACCTGTACGGCAGTGGACAAGCAGGCGGCCATAGCTCTTGCGGATATTGCGGGAATTGAACTGGAACGATATGCAAGCGCCATGTTTGCGGCAGGAAGCAACTTAAAGGGAAAGACGGATGGAGAGATCTTTTACCAGGATTTTAAGAAGTTTACAGCCGGAAAAATATCCTTTGGAGTGGGACAGATCAGTTCCTTAAATGCGGTGGAGCTGCTGGAGCTGGAGGAGCGTATGCTTCCTTATATGAAAAAAGCCAGGGAAGAGCATGGCATGGATATGATGTTTTTCATGCTCACCAACATCCTTACGGAATCCACAGAACTGCTGTGTGAAGGCACAGGTGCCAGGCAGATGGTTGCCGGGGCATTCCGGGCAGAGGAAGATCCGAAGGAGGGCAGGGAACACAGCATCAGCCTGCCTGGAGTTGTGTCCAGGAAAAAGCAGCTGATCCCCGGCATTATGATGGCGGTTCAGGAATAGGAGGCCCCGGTCACGTGAAAAAACAAAGTTCTAATGAAAAGAAAAAGGCCCCGGTTTCCCGAAAAATTCCATGGAAGCCGGGAAACATGCTTTATCCGGTGCCTGCGGTTATGGTGACCTGTGCCAGGGAGGGACAGACCCCTAACATCATAACTGTGGCCTGGGCGGGAACCATATGTTCCACCCCTGCCATGCTGTCCATATCGGTCCGCAGGGAACGGTATTCCTATGATATCATAAAGGAAACAAAAGAATTTGTAGTGAATCTGGTCACCAGGGACTTAGTCCGGGCTGCGGATTACTGCGGGGTGAAATCAGGACGGGATGTGGATAAATTTGCCCAGATGAAGCTGACTCCCTGCACTCTGGAAAACTGCCGGGTGCCGGGAATTGGAGAAAGTCCGGTGAATCTGGCCTGTAAGGTGACGGAAATAAAGCATTTGGGAAGCCACGATTTGTTTTTAGCCCAGATTACAGGTGTGACTGTAGATGGCCGGTATATGGATGAAAAGGATAAGTTTCATCTCAACCAGGCCGGGCTGGTGGCTTATTCCCACGGAGAATATTTTGAATTGGGGAAAAAGCTTGGAAGCTTTGGTTATTCTGTGAAAAAGACGGAGAAAAAGCCATCACCCAGGAGGAAGAAAGTTTGAAACATAGAGATAG
>DGRE01000062.1 GCA_002389905.1 Hungatella sp. UBA4396
TTTGTGCAATGCAGTACTAGTGTTTTCATTAGCTTTCCGGTTGTTTTATTAATGATGGTTACCGGTTTCACAACACCATTTTGCTATTTCAGCAATGAGGGAAAGGGGCAGCGGCTTACCGTAGGGAAATTGCACCGCACCTTTGCTTGTCTTATATTCTGTAAGACTTTCTCTGAAATGTTCTACAGCCTTATCACCTGGGTACAGTCCTATATGCTTTTTAAATGCCGCAAAATGGATTATATTTCCCTTACTCCAATAAGTCGGCATTCGCCAGGAAATTCGTTCCTGTGCATCCGGAAGTACAGTCCGCAGCGCATCACGCACTTGATTTAAGTAAGCCTGAACCTCTTCAGGCTGTGCAGCAATATATTCATCAATGGTTTTTACAGGCTCACCGCAGAAATGATCCTGATTGTCTTTTTGAAATTTCCTTCCGCATTTAGGACATTGCCACATAATATACTCCTCTCCAGTACGTCAACATTTAAGTTCGCTGTATTCATCATTTTTCAGCTACAGTCAGTATAACACCTTTAAGGGAGAAAATCACCACACAAATATTCCTGTTTTCATATATTTTAACAAATGAAAAAGGCACTGCCGATGCAGCACCTTTTTATAAAAAACCTCAAAATTATACCCCCAAAACCTATTACGGATTAAATGCCCTCCAAAGACGTTTGAAGTAATCGATAAACCCTGCTTCCCTGACCTCTTGCGCCGTCAGAATCGGCACCTCTCCTATTTTTTCTCCTCCCAGAGTATAGACCAAAACTCCTGCGTTCTGTCCTTCCTCTACCGGAGCTGAAATAGAAGGAAGCAGTTCCAATTTCTTTTCAATGGCAGTAAAGTCTTCCCCCTTTAGACTTAAATAAGAAAAGGAACCGCCGTATTTCAAGGGAACCTGATCCTCTACGCCGTTATCTACAACTAATTCAGGGAGGGGAACCATTTCCTTATCTTCATACAGCTTGCAGTTGGCATACCCATAGTTTAACAGCGTCTGGGCATCGGCAAACCGGATCTTATAATCAGGAGCTGCCATAATGGAGGCAATAAGGCGGACCCCTTCTTTTTCCGCGGTGGCAGAGAGACAGTATTTTGCCAGGGCGGTGGAACCGGTTTTTAAGCCTGTTACTGTGAAATTTGTAGCCATTTTTAACAGCTTATTGGTATTGGAAAGTCCGAACTCCTTGCTTCCCTGCTTTGTCACATGAGTAATATTTTCCATCCATATGGTGGAATAATTATGGACCTGAGGATATTTGTTAATCAATTCCCTTGACATGATTGCAATATCCCTGGCAGTGGTCACATGGGAAAGGGAATCTGTCAGTCCGCAGCAATCTTCAAAATGGGTGTTAACCATGCCAAGTCCCGCTGCTCTTTCATTCATCATCCTCACAAATTCATCCTCTGTTCCTGCTATGTATTCTGCCATGGCTACGGAAGCATCATTGCCGGAAGCTATGACAATGCACTTAATGAGGGTCTCCACTGTCTGGATTTCCCCCTCTTCCAGAAATACCTGGGAACCTCCCATGGACTTTGCATAAGCGCTGGTAACAACCTCATCGGTCATTTTGATTTTACCTGATTCCAGAGCGTCAAAAATCAGGATCAGAGTCATGATCTTGGTAATACTTGCCGGACTCCTTTTCACATCTGCCTCTTTTTCAAAAATGATCTGTCCGGTTGATGCTTCCATTAAAACAGCGCTGGGAGACTGCAGGGACGGGCCGCCCGAAGTGTTTGCCTCCTGTGCGTAAATAACCATGTCCGAGGCTACTGCCAGATCCGGCTCATGTGCCGCCGCGGGCAGGCATAAATAGAAAAACAGCAGAAAACAGCTTAAGATAATTGCCGTAACTCTCTTCATGTTTTACACGATCCCCTGATAAATTCGTTTATACCATTGTATGGGATTGTTTCATATACATATGCCATTTTTTCCAAAAAAAATTGGCACCTTTTGATTTCATCCTCCCGGAAAGTGTGCTATACTGTTACAGGGAAGGAAAACAGCCCGTCTGCTCCTCCCCTAATATTACAAAAATCAAGAGGTTAAGTTATGAATTTACATGATTTCCGTGACCGGAACCCTGGCGAAAGCCGCAGCCGTGGGCTGCATGTTGCAGCCATCACTTTGATAGGAATTCTGATCATTGCTGTTTTAGTTTTCTGCGGCATTACATTTAACAAAAATTTTAAGGACAAGGCATTGCCCGTCGATTCTTCCGTTTCACAAAATCCCCCTGAAAATGAAACCACTCTCCCCGCAACAGAAGAGGAAACTACTGCAGACCCAAAGGAAGCGTTGAATACTCTTCTGGCTCAGGCAGAGTCTCTTGCCCTTCAGTACGATTATGACGGAGCCATGGAACTGCTTAAAGCAGATTCTTCATATGCCGCAGAAGAGGAAGTTCTTTCTGCCATCAGTGCCTATGAATCCGCCAAAAGCACCCTGGTCCGGGTCAATCCTCAGGAGGTCACTCACGTATTCTTCCACTCTCTTGTTATGGATACGTCAAAGGCATTTGACGGGGACGCCAAAGAAGCCGGTTATAATCAGGTCATGACCACAAAATCAGAATTTCTTAAAATCATGAAATCCATGTATGACAAGGGATACGTTCTGGTGAAAATTCATGATCTGGCATATGAGACAACGGATGAGAACGGAAATTCAAAATTTGTATACGGAGACATTATGCTTCCGGAAGGAAAAAAAGCCTTTGTTCTTTCCCAGGATGATGTATGCTTTTACGAATACATGAAGGGAGACGGCTTCGCCACCCGTATGATCATCGGAGAAGACGGCTACCCCACCTGCGAAATGGAGATGGAAGATGGAAGTATTTCCGTAGGTGATTATGACCTGGTTCCTATCCTTGAAAATTTCATCAAAGAGCATCCGGACTTTTCCTACAAGGGAGCCCGGGGAATCCTGGCATTTACCGGATATAACGGAATCCTGGGATACCGGACAGACGAATCCTATAAGGACACCAATCCCAACTACGAGGCTGACAGGGAAATGGCCGCAAAGGTAGCCCAGGCCTTAAAGGATCACGGCTGGGAACTGTCCTCCCATAGCTGGGGTCACCGGAATCTTGGACAGATTTCCATGGAACACTTTAAAACGGATTCTGATAAATGGGAGCGAAATGTGGAATCTCTCATCGGCCCGACCGATATCATCCTCTTCCCCTTTGGAAGCGACATCGGAAACTGGACTCCCTATGCTGGGGACAACCCTCGTTTTGCTTATTTAAAATCTTTGGGCTTCCGCTATTACTGCAACGTGGATGCCAGCAAATCAGCATGGGTTCAGTTAGGCTCTGACTATTTCCGCCAGGGACGAAGGAATTTAGACGGATACCGGATGTATTATTATCCTGACGGCTTAAAGGATTTATTTGATGTGTCTGAGGTATTTGATCCGGCACGGCCCACACCGGTGCCTCCGATGTAAAATCAGCAAAAGAACATAAAAAAACACAAAGGTTCGTAATGAATCTTTGTGTTTTTTCTGATTTCATTTGTTAAAATTGGACAGATTCGCGGATTGGCTGGGCAGGAACCACGGAATCTGCATGAAGTACAGGTCCTTCCCCGTCATAATCCTTCCAGAATTCATATGCGATCTTGGCTCTGACACGAACCCACTGCTTGGTTTCCAGGGATTTTGCCTCTCTTGCCTTTGTGACGAAACCTAAAAATGTCATATCATCTTCACAGCAGGTCATTGCCATGCGGCCCGGAACAAAGTAATTCTTTGGAAACTCCGGAGTTTTTAAAACCATAGCTGTAAATTCTACGGTTTTTCCTTCGTACCGGTCCCGCCGTTCCATACAGTCAATGTACCAGATTCCGTAAGCCTCAGGCGATATTTCCACCACATCGGCATTGATATCGTAAGGCAGGTCTTCATCGGCAATCTCGGAAACTTCTCCCTCAGAATCCTCAAATATAATTTCTCCCCCAAGGCACATGGCTTTAAGAGTTCGCCGGTAGCCGGACAAATCTTCTATTCCATCACAGCGGTTGCAGATGACCATTTCCGAATCCCTTACCATGGCATACAAAAGCGGCTTCATATTGGCAGAATACAAATCAAAGGTGGACATATCAATCAATGTGATCTGCTGGTGAATCCTCCAGTCATCAGGAAGCTTTAACTGATCCTGGTTCCACATGCCGTTCCATTCGATCAGAACCCGCTCCGGGTTGTGAAGCAGTTCCAGCTCCAAAAGCCTGTCCGGAGTCATCTCAGCCATTGTTTCTATAAATACGGCTTCTGTTTTATTCCGTTTCAGAAGCTTCACATCATATTCTGTTTCTCCGTCTTCGCAGACGATTAAAAGTGTCTTTCCATCAGACTTAAAATAATCCTGTTCCATGGTAAATTGAAGAAACTGGGTTTTCCCTGACTCCAAAAAGCCATTGATGAGGAATACCGGCATAAAGTCGTCTTCCATTTCATTAATATTGCTCATGACTTCCTCCATTCCTCTTACTTTACAAAGACTTTTTTAAGTTCTTCTTCCTTCAGATTTGCGCCGATCACACAAACCTTTCCGGTGTATTCCGGCATTCCATTACGGATTTCATACTGCTCCGGCACCAGGTCAAAGTAAAGCCATGTGCCCTTTTCTTCTCCGGGAACCATTCCCTTGGCCCGGAGAACTTCTCCGAAACCATCTCCGTAAGCCAGCTCATCAAGAATCTCGTCAAGCTGCTGCTTTGTCATGGACGGTACATTTTCAACTCCCCAGCTGCTGAATACTTCATCAGCATGGTGATGATCGTGACCGCAGCCGCAGCTTTCCACTTCATGGTCGTGATGGTGGCCGTGACCGCCTTCCTCATGATCATGGTGGTGATGGCCATGCCCCTCTTCATCATGATCGTGATGGCCGTGACCGCAGCCCTCTCCATTCCCATGGTGGTGGCCGTGTCCTTCTTCATCATGATCGTGATGGCCGTGACCGCAGCCGCAGCCCTCTCCATTCCCGTGATGGTGGCCGTGTCCCTTCCCATGATGGCGTCCATGACCGCAGCCACAGCCTTCTCCCTTATGATGGTGACGCTTCGCTCTCACCTCTTCCATAAGATCTGCCGCCATTGTATCCGGTTTTTCAATGATTTCCAAAAGCTGTTTTCCGCTCAGTTCTTCACAGGGAGTTGTTATAACAGAAGCCTTAGGATTTAATTCACGGATAATTTCAACAGCCTGATTCACCTTATCGGCATCCGCTATATCTGTACGGCTTAAAACGATTGTTCCTGCATTTTCAATCTGGTTGTTGAAAAATTCTCCAAAGTTCTTCCGGTACATTCTGCATTTTTGCGCATCCACAATGGTCACTGCACTGTTTAAGGTTACCTCCAGCTCAGAAGCCACATCGATAACAGCCTTCATGACATCCGATAATTTCCCAACTCCTGACGGTTCGATGATAACCCGGTCCGGATGGTATTTTGTCAGAACCTCTTCCAGAGACTTTCCAAAATCTCCTACCAAAGAACAGCAGATACAGCCGGAATTCATTTCCCGGATTTCTATGCCCGCATCCTTTAAGAAACCTCCGTCAATGCCGATCTCACCGAATTCATTTTCAATGAGAACCACCTGCTCGCCTACAATGGCCTCCTGCAGTAACTTCTTAATAAAAGTCGTCTTTCCGGCTCCAAGGAAACCGGAGATAATATCAATTTTTGTCATATAAAAATACACCTCTATTCTTTCTATAAACACCATCTGCCAGACAATCCCTAAAGCTTTCTTAAAAGAAAACACCTCCGGCAGATGAGTCCAATCTACTTATTTTATCCGAATCTACAACCCTTTCATTGTGTCATAAACCTTGTACAAAGTCAAGCCGTGCGGTGCGGTTTTTGCGGCGCGTATTGTTTAAAAATTATCAATCTCGGCAAAAAAACTTGTATTTTTGAAAAATTGTGGTAAAATACATGACAACTGCTTTGACAAAGGTCAAATGTGTGCAACCAACAATTTAAAGGAGATTTTCACTATGGAAAAAAGCGGCGTAAAAGAATTCCTTAAAAGGAAGAACGTCACCCTTACCGTGCGGACCTATCTCATTGATGCATTGGGTGCTATGGCATTTGGCCTTTTTGCATCTCTTTTGATCGGAACCATCTTCGGTACTTTGGGTCAGCAGCTCAATGTCAGCATGTTCAACGTAATTGCAGATTATGCAAAAAGCGCCACCGGGGCGGCCCTTGGCGTTGCAATTGCCCACTCCCTCCACTCCCCGCCTCTGGTTCTGTTTTCCGCTGCAACCGCGGGTGTTGCAGGAAACGCTCTTGGAGGACCGATAGGGGCCTTTGCCGCAACAGTGGTTGCAGCAGAGCTGGGTAAAATCGTTTCAAAGGAAACCCGGCTGGACATCCTGGTCACTCCAGGCGTCACTATCATCTCCGGCGTCCTCATTGCAAAATTCATAGGACCGGGAGTGGCCGGATTTATGAACTGGTTTGGCTCTATTGTAAAAACCTCTACAGAACTGCAGCCCTTCTTTATGGGAATTCTGGTATCAGCCCTCATCGGCATTGCCCTGACCCTTCCCATAAGCAGTGCCGCCATCTGCATTGCCTTATCCCTTGACGGGCTGGCAGGAGGCGCCGCCACCGCCGGATGCTGTGCACAAATGATTGGGTTTGCCGTTCTCTCCTTCCGGGAAAACGGAGTAGGCGGCCTCATGGCCCAGGGGCTTGGGACCAGCATGCTGCAGATGGGGAATATTGTAAAAAATCCCAAGGTCTGGATTCCTCCCACTTTGGCCTCCATGATCACCGGCCCTATTGCTACCATGGTATTTCAATTAAAAAATATCCCCGCCGGCTCCGGAATGGGAACCTGTGGACTGGTAGGCCCCATCGGAGTTTTCACCGCCATGGGAAACAGCCTCAATACGTGGCTGGGAATTTTATTTATCTGCTTTCTTCTCCCTGCCGTTCTTTCCCTTTTCTTCGGTGAAATACTGAGAAAAGCCGGATGGATCAAATTCGGAGATTTAAAGCTGGATTTAAAATAGCCTTCTACAAAATAAAAACATACAAAATTTGCCGTTCCATTCACCCCACACATTAAGGTAAATGGAACGGCTTTTTCATGAAATCAACAAAAAACATTTGGCTTTTGTACAGCCCTGCTATTCATCCTCCTGATCCTCACTGCCATGATACTCATTAACATAAATCAAATGACTTCGGGATTCCTCTACAATTCTTCCAATCTGATCCTTTGTCAGGGGCCTGTCTTCTGGCTGGAGCACCAGGCTCAGTGCACAAGGCAGGTTAATTCCGCAAATCAGATGTCTGCAATCATTCATATAAGAATAAAATTTCTGGTTCACGCTTCCGCCCAGCATATCCGTCATAATTACAACTTCATCTTCCTGGGAAAAAGTTTCAAACACACACCTGATTTGCTCTTCCAGATCCCTTTCATCCATATATGCACTGATTTCAATGATATCTGTTTTGGAGGTAAGGAATTCAAGAGTACCCTTGAGCCCGCAGGCCAGCAGATGATGCGATGCAATTACAAACCTTCTCATGTACTCTCTCCTTACAAGCTGTCAATGATTTTCTTTACATACTGTTCCGCCTCTCCCTGTGGAAATGGGGTAGACATGCTTTCATAACCTTTTCCGTATTCATCCTGTTCTACAATATATCCAACGCTGCAATTGGCGTACCCACACACAATCCGCATTTTTGCATCCATGGACTCCTTGATCTGCATGCCAAAAGCAGAAAACAGCTCTCCCGGTATGGTCACCATATCTAAGTCACCCATACGGCAAATAATGGTTTTCAGGGTCACATCAATGCTTCCCTTTTCCAACTTCTGCTTTAACTGGCGAATTCCACTCCATAAAAGCTTCTTACTGTCCTCTGTTACCGCTGCCTCCAGATTTTTCTCATTCTCTTGGATCTGAACCATGATCTGATCCCTGTTATACACGTGTCTCACCGTGTATTCCAAGGTTTTCACCGTTCCCGCCGCCAGATGGCAGGGGCGTTCCGTCTCCGCAAAACGGTCAATCTGGGACATGACCTCATCCCTCACCCGCAGCAGTTCCTTCTCATCATTTCCTTTCCTGTACTGACGGTTTCCCATATCGCCGCTGGCTCCCTGCATGGTAATAAATGTTGTCTTGTATTTCTCATCCAGGGCCTTTCCTATATTTCCCAGCAGATCAGAACTAATCTTCATATTATGAATTCCCAGCACCGTGGGATGGCAGGAAAAGTTAAAAATTCCGGCTGCAACATGACCTGCACTGCGAAACAGGATCATATTGACCTCTTTGTCTCCAGGCTTATCCTTATCATTCCGGTTCCCATATACACCGTCAATTCTGCCTTTTACCATATATGGTGTCACTTCCAGAAATCCCCGGTCAAAGCATTCATCCACTGCTTCAAACAACCGGGTCACCATATAGTGCCGGTAATCGGCCTTTCTCCAGTTTCTGTCTTCCCCTTCATTTTCATAACTCACATCAGGCCCGGAATGTGTGTGAATGGAAGAAATGACGATGTGTTCCATTGGAACCGAATATTTTGCCGATATTGCAGTGCGGATATAGTCAGTAATAGCCTGTTCCAGCCTGCAGATATCCAGGGTCACCCATACATATGTTTCACCATCAACTTCAAGCACCAATGTTCTGCAGTACAGTTCATCCATAACTCCGATGGACTTTCCAGTCCTCATGGCATATCCTCTCATATACATAGGAAACAAAGGAGTAATAATGCGTTTTGATGCACTTACTTTAACCATTCTCTTCACCTGCCTTTATGCCAGTATTCCAAAGGCAGAACAAGCCATGGAAAACAGAATGACCAACAGAATAATTGTGGTAACCTTCATCCCTTTTTTCCCGATCAGCTTATAGAGAGCCCACACGGTCAACACCGAGATCATGGAGGGTAATATCCGGTCTAAAAGCTCTGACGCAGCCATATTGACTTCCCCCATCTGGAAGGTCAGGGGCGTACCGGCTGTTACCACAGTAGCAGCCAACGCTCCTACCACAGTAAGCCCCAGAACAGAAGCTGCATCCGTAATCTGTGCAATCCTTCCTCCAAATTTTGTGATCAGCTTTGTTCCTTCTCTGTATCCGATCCACATAAGCTGGGTCCGGAAAATGATAAATGCCACATTGGTCAGCAGCCATAGAATGGTTCCCACCGGATTTCCCTCTAAGGCCATGTATCCAGCAATGGACCCCATTATGGTGGGTAGCAGTGTCCATATCAGAGTATCGCCGATGCCAGCCAAAGGCCCCATTAAACTGACTTTAATATTCTGAACCGCATCTACAGATGAAATTCCTTCCTTATCCTCCAATGCCAGAGTGGCACCGAGCACCAGATTGGCGATCCATGGATGGGTATTGAAATACCGGAAATGATTATTTAGAGCCTCTACATATTCATCGTCATCCTTATAAATTTTCCTTAAAAGAGGACCAATGCCAAACACCACAGCCGGAGCCAGCTGGGTATCATAGTTAAATGTGGTAACTGCCATCAAAGACCATCTGCACGCACCCTTTACACAATCTTTTTTTGTCAATACCGGTTCTCTATTCATCTTCCAATCCTCCTGCAAAGCCTAATGTTCCTCTTGCTTCATTGTCTGTGTAGAATTTATATGCCAGAGCTGTTCCTAGCAGGGCCACGCCCAGCACCGGAATCTTTAAGTAGGCGCTTACCACAAAACCGATGAGAATATAGTTAAAATATTTCTTGGCAGGCATATAATGAAGCAGCATGGCAATGCCAAGTCCGGGAAGCAGCTTTCCTGCCACCGCCAATCCGCCGGTGACCCAGGCAGGAAGCACATCTAAAATAGCCTGAACAATGGGAGCGCCTGCTGTCAGCGCAACCGCTGTGGGAAACGACATGAATACTGCAACCATGACCGGGCATAAGAGCAGAATCCGGTACATTTTCTTAAACTCCCTGGCATTGGCATAACGCTGTGACTTTTGTGCAATAAAAGAATTGCATATCTTGTACAGCACATCCATCTGTACCCCCAGCATTCCTACGGGAAGACCGATGGTCAGACCCACTTCCGGTCCCTGGCCGGTGGTTTTTGCAAAGGCACAGGCAATGATGGTTGCAACACCGTAGTCCGGCACCGAAGAGCCCCCGATGGCCGCAACACCCAGGGACATGAGTGTAAATGTACCTCCTATATAAAGTCCGATGTTTAAATCTCCTAAAATCAGACCGCAGATCATACCCACAATCGCCGGCCTCGCATGGGTCAGAGAAAGGCCCCTCCGGTCTAAGTTAATGCCTGCTGCCACTAAAATCAAAGCAATGATCTGCCATGTAGCTAATGTCATCTCTCATATCCTCCTATCTTAAAAAATCATCCAGATTTACAACAGAATCTGCCGGCACATACTGGGCATAGATTTTTGTTCCTCCCGATGCCAGCTCCTTGTATGCCGCAATTTCATGATCCGTTGCATAGGCTCTTTGGTAAAGCTTTACACTGTGTTCTTCCTCAGCGGGGTGGGCGGTTCCTCCTACCACCAGCTCCGGAATTTTGACCCCGGCCTCTTTCAGTTTCAGCAAAGTCACAGGACTTCTGACGATTACAAATACGTTATGATCCTCATATTTTCCCGCTTTAAAGTTGTTGACAGCCTTCTCCTCTGTGATAATGGAAATAGCCATGCCTGTTGGCCTTGCCAGCTTCATACTGGCCTTTGTCAATTCATTATCAGCCACTCCGTCGTCAATGATCATGATTCTGTGAGCACCTGAACGGCCTGCCCACTGTGTCGCCACAATTCCATGAAGCAAACGATTGTCAATTCTTGCTAGTGTAATACCCATACCATTTTCTCCTATTCGTCCTGTCCTCTTCCTTCCGGAACCAGGTTCATGGACTTATTCTTTAAGTTTAAATTAATGTAGTCATAGATATAAGCAATTTCGCTGACCGGAAACTCTACCTTGTAGTGGGTCGAAATGTCCTGAAAACACTCCTTCACAATCCCGATAAAATCCCCGTGTTTTTCCTGAAAGCTTTCCAAATCCTGATAATTCTCAATAGCGGCCCTGGTCACCAGACGTTCCACCAGACAGCAAAGATGGACATACAGTCCGATGATAATGTTTCCTTCAAGTGAGCGTCCCGTAATCCGCACAAGGCGGGTCACCGACTGTTCCACCTCATCAAGCAGCTTGCCAGGATTCAAAATAGTGATAAATTCCACCAGATTCTGAAGGGTAAAATTTTTCAGCATGTTCTGGTTGAATACTTCCATCTGCTCCTGATCCAGATAATCGGAAAATATCCAGTTTAACTGCTCCGTGGCTTTCATGGAAATAATATCCTCCAGGGCGATGAAGGGAACCCCTTCGATTTCCGGATTAAAGAGGCCGATGATGCACCTCACCCGATAGTTGGAAAATATCTGGTCATTGCTTCCGTTTTTCACCAGGCGGTAATAGTCGTAAGCGATGAACCGAACCGGGATGCATGCTTCAGAGCTGGCAAGAATCAGTTCCTTAATTTTCTCCGCCGTACCAATGCCGTTTTCCCCGCTGAAAATAACAGCCTCCTCCTTGGGCACATTGCTGATAATCCGGTATGTACAGGTGTTGTTTTCGCTGGCACCCTTTAAAATCTCCTCCATACTCTTATTGGCACAGATTCCTATACCAATGTCAACAGCCAAAGCAGTAGAAATATTATTGATGATTCCGATGTTTACTCCGGTTAGCCCTCTCACATCCCGGTGTATCTGCTCCAGAGAACCCATATCCACCATCAGAACAATATCCCTGCATATAACGTACCGCTCAATGTGCTTTTCCAGCACCCTGGCTACATCCTGGCACTGCATATCCAAAGGCATGTCAATGGCTTCAAACACCTTTTTTCCAATGATCTGGTTGGCCGCATCCGCAATGCTGGAGGCAGTGGAATAGCCGTGGCTTAAAATAATTCCCGTTGTCGAAAAAACCTCTATGGATTCGTTCTGGCTCTTAATGTTCAGCAGAAGAAATAGTTGGTTTAAATTATCTAGCTCCACATCCAGATTCTGCTTTACCAGCCCAGCTACCTTAGCGCTGATCATGCTCTCCTTTGCCAGATTCAGCCGCATCACCTGGAGCAGAGAGAATATTTCATTCTCATTACTCCTTACCCATTTAGAGACAATGTGATCCGCACGAAGCTGGATGTAGAGACAGCGTGCCAGCAGATAGCTGTATTTCCTGGAAAGACTCACGCCGTAGGTCTCCCCCACTGTCTCAAAAATCTGGTTGATCATCTGTTCGTAATTGGATATCTTCATATTCACCAGTTTTTGACTGTAGATCAGGTAGTCATAATAGCCTTTTAAGTGAAGCTGGCAGGATTTCAGCAGCTCATCAAACCGGAGGGCTCCCTTTTTAAAGTCCTGGTATTCATCGAGAATCAACTGGAAATACTGGACGATCTGCTCGAAGGAAGTGTCCTTATTGTAGCTGTTCATATGGATCAGCTCCTCTTCCAGATTGGTTCCGAATTTTAAATCCGAAAGCATATAATCCGGAAGATTGTAAGTCCCTATAGCAATTCCCTCCGGAGTTTTCCCTAAATAAGCCCCGGCACAGCTGCTGGTAATGCAGGCTTTCAGCTCGTCGATATTACTTTCAAAAGGATATTCCAGAATGCAGTGAAAGGCCCTCTTGCTGATACTCACATCCACCCCCATGCGCTGCCCTTCTCTTCTTAAAAAAGAAACCAGCATCTCTTCCTTCTCATCAATGGTTCTTTCATTTAAAGAAGGTACTGGAATTACAATAGGAATCTGTCTGGCAAATGCCTTAAACAGTGTTTCTCCCGGTGGCCTGGAAGTGGCAAATATCAGCCTTGCCCCAGAGCTGCACACTCCATTAGAATGAAATGTCTTATACTGTCCGCTGATCAAAAATGAAAAGATCAGCTCCTGTCCTGCTGACGGCAGATGGTCAATTTCATCAAAGAACAGAATTCCCCCATCAGCCCTGGCAAGCCATCCCTTTTCCTTCTGGTCTCCGCACAAGCTTCTTGCAAAGTTTTCCAAGTCACCTGCATATTCCGTGCAGTCCACTGCAATATACTGCTTATCTTCCCCAATGACTTTCTCATTCTTCCCATATTCAAACATCAGTCTGGAAAGAAAGGACTTGCCCGTGCCGTTGGCGCCGTACAGCAAAACAGGCAGACCATTGGGTGGATACTGGATCGCAGCCTTACACTGCTCAATACAGGGACTTAAACTCAGGTAATGCCCCACTGCCTTCTGAAAATCCTTTTTGGATTCCTTGCTGCGGTTCTTGATCATGAACTCATCGAGGCCTGAAAATATACATGTATCAAAAGTCACCAAAGAGCTTCGTTCCACACTTCTTTTATGAAAAAAGTATACCGGGCGTGAATTGACCTTAATAGCAAGCTTCTCCTTTACCAGGTCATTGAGATACTGGCTTGCAAGATTTCTGGATATGTTCAGAGTTTCACTGATATCATTGGCTGTAAAATGTTTTAAATCCTGCAGTGAAAAATTACGGCTTATTTTTTCCAGATAATTGAAAATTTCTTCTCTGGTGCTGAGCATACATTCATCTCCTGTCTGTGTTTGCGTACCTGATATGCTTCATTATACAAATTTTCCTCAAAAATAAAATAGGCTTTTATACATTTCGCCACTCTTTTGCTGTATTCATCAGTAGTTTATAGGAAAAAGTATCATTTCCATTTGTATCGACACTGTCATCGACACTTAGGCAGTCTGCTTCTGATACATTATGGAAATCACAGCCACCAGTATAAC
>DGRE01000035.1 GCA_002389905.1 Hungatella sp. UBA4396
AGAATAAGATTATTAAGGAGGACAAATGAGAGTATTAAATAACGAATTAATATGGGCAAAAGTGAAACCAGATGCAATTATTCCGACAAAAAGAGATGAAGACGCAGGATATGATATTTACCCATGTTTTGATGAGGATTATTTTATTATCCCATCGCATGAGACAAAAATGATTCCTACTGGTATTACAAGTGCGTTTTCTGAAGATTATGTGATGGTACTAAAAGAAAGAGGTTCTACAGGAACTAAAGGAATCGCTCAAAGGTGTGGCGTAATTGATAGTAATTTCAGAGGAGAATGGTTGTGTCCAATCACAAATGTATCAAGTCGGGATTTGATTATTTCCAAGATTACTATTGATGATTTGATTAAAAAATATGCCAAAACAGATGAAGAAGGCGATACATATATTAACCATGAACAATGGAGGGTGTTTTTGGCATTTTGCGGCGATGATTATTACGACACAGATCTTCCTATCATTTATCCATATACCAAAGCAATCTGTCAAGCGTTATTATTACCCGTTCCCAAAATGACCACTAAAGAAATATCATATGAAGAATTAAAATCCATTGAGAGTAATCGTGGTTCTGGAATGCTTGGAAGTAGCGGAAAGTAGCCATCTATTGTCTACGGTTGCAAACGTAGAGTTTACATAGATAAATAATACAATTAAAAGGATACCGGTATCCTCTACAATAAAATATGGAGGATTTATGAATAAATTATTAACTATAGGCATGTTGTCAACATGTCTCACTCTTACCATGCCCATGGCAACATGGGCGAATAATATAGAAGAAACCGTAACAACGGCACAGTTTGAAGCAGCATTACCTTATGTAACAGATATTGCAATCAAATATTCAGCCAATGGTGTGAACATTAGAGAAGAACCAAATACAGATTCAACCGTATTAGGACAAACACTTCTTAATACTACATTTGAGGCAGTCCTTGATATCGGAGGTTGGAGTATGATAACAACTGAAGATGGATATGCGTACATAAAATCAGAGTATTTGTTTGATAAAGAAGTTACCTACTCTCAGGAGGATTTATATGTAATGGCCCATCTAATTGCAGGTGAAGCTCAACCTTGTGACGATGCAGAGCAAAGATACGTTGCCTCAGTTGTTCTAAACAGAGTTAAACATCCGGAGTTCGCCGATACAATAAAAGATGTTGTATTTGAGAAGGGGCAATACGATTGTATACCGAGACGAACATATTATCGGGAGCCTACAGAGAGCAACTGGGAAAATGCAAAATGGATACTTGAAAACGGAAGCATATTACCCGACTATGTTATTTGGCAGTCCAAAGGTAAACAAGGGAATGGGGTTTATTTGAAAACAAAGTGGCATACATATTGTTATTGATATAAGAGAGGGATAGTTTGACTGTTGCCGAAAAAAGGAAACGTGAATTACATAAAATATATAACATTATTATCGATTATGGTCTAACAGCACTAGAAGAAAATAAATGGCTTGATTTAGTGGAGTGTGGTATAATTGATCCGTACACGATGCTAAAACAAGTCAATATGATGAAGGAAAAGAAAGTTAAATCAGTCCACCAATATGCATTTACACCATGTTCAGATGGTAGGATAACTACTTGGATACCCGATGAAACCAAGCCAAGAGGAAGGAGAAATGTTAGGGCGTCTAATTATGATGCTCTAATCGATAAGCTATATGCGTTTTATTTTGGGACAGGGCTGCAAGAAAAACAACTAAGATTTTGTGATATCTTTGAAGAATGGCTTGTCTACAAAGGTAAGAAGAAAAATAATACAGAAGAAACCATAAAGCAAAATAGAGCCAGTTATCAAAAATATGTACAGGGTACAAAAATTGATCAAATGCAGCTCAATAAAATTAAGACTATTGATCTTGAAAATTGGGCTATTGATGTACTTATCAATACCCCTATGACTGCAAAAGGTTTTAATACTCATAAGATTGTTGTCACTGGCACCCTTCGTTATGCAAAAAGACAGGGAGTTATTCCAGATGATCCTTGGAAAAAAGAAGAATTAGAATATACTCATCTATTCAAGTCTGCCAGGCGTAAACCATCTGCTGATATGGTTTTTTACCCAGATGAAATAGAAGAACTCATTGAAGAATTTGACAGAGGTTATGAACTAAATGGAAACGTAGCCAATTTAGGTCTGAAGGGTAATTTTGAATTGGGATTAAGAATCGGTGAATTATGTGCTTTAAAGTGGTCAGATATTAATTGGCAAAATGAAACTGTCTTCATTCAACGAATGGAAGATAGCTCAGGGCAGGTTGTAGACTATGTAAAATCTGACGCTGAAACTGGTTATAGGGAATTAAATCTTAGCGATGAGCTGATAGACATATTCAAGAAAATTAGGAGAAGCAGCAACATATTATCTGAATATATTTTTCTGAAGGCAGATGGAAGTCGAGCAGATAAAATGGTATTTGTTCATCGTCTTGAAAAAGCCGAGATTGCATTGGGATGGAAAGATTCTGGTAATATGAAACGTTCTCACTGTATCAGACGAACTGTTGCCAGTAGGATGAATGTCAATGGTTGGGCCTTAGATGAAATTAGACGTTGGCTTGGACACACTATGACATCTACAACTTTAACGTATATATATAATCCATTCAGAGAGAGTGAGACGCAGAAAAAGGTCAAGAAATTATCTATACTGCACACAAATAAAAACTGTCAACAACTGTCAACAAAATATGATACTTCTATTTCCGAAATAAAAACGCTGGAAGCCTTATAAAATAAGGTTCCCAGCTATTCTCGTCCAATCGGAGTAACAGGATTTGAACCTGCGACCTCTCGGCCCCCAGCCGAGCGCGCTACCAAGCTACGCCATACTCCGTTTGTCTCACACGAATGATATTATAGCAGAAAGTTTCGGATTGGTAAAGTATATTTGTTGAAAAATTTTAAAATATAGGATATTATGGTAAAGACAAGTTCATTTTGAGCAGAAAATAGGTGAAAATAGATGAAACCAATTGTGAGCTTTGATGTGGATATGACTCTGCTGGATCATAAAGACTGGAGAATTCCTGCCAGCGCTTTGGAGACAATAGAAAAGCTGCGGGAGAATCATATTATCGTTATAGCGACAGGGCGGGATATGGATTCTGTATATAGCACAGAAATCCGGGATGCGGTAAGGCCTGATGCCATCATTCATCTCAATGGAACCAAGGTAACTGTGGGAAATAAACTCATTTATGAACACATGTTTGATAAACAGCTTTTAAAGGAAATACTGGCTTATACCAAACATACCCCCTACAGCGTTGGGGCCACCATTGAGGACAGGGATTATTACGTTAATCCAGAGGTTATTGTAAGACATGAAACAAGGCTCTGGGGAGAATGCGGAAGAATATTTGATGATCCGGGGAAGCTGATGGAATTGAACGTCAGAACCATGGCCTACATCGGGAATGAGCATGGAGCAAGGGCTATGGAGGAGCAATTCCCTGAAATTCAGGTACATATGTTTGCAGATAAAAAAGGAGCCGATGTAGTGGAACGGAAAGCTTCCAAGGCCATGGGACTTGTAAGGCTCTGTGAATATTTCCAGGTGCCTCTTTCTGAAACAGCGGCATTTGGAGACAGCATGAATGATTATGACATTGTGAAAATGGCTGGAAAAGGAATTGCCATGGGAAATGCCATGGAGGAATTAAAACGGGCGGCAGATTATGTGACGGATGCCATTGACCGGGATGGAATTAAAAATGCCTGTCTGCATTTGGGTATGATTCGTTAGGAAAAGGCCAAAGCCCAGGGGAAACGGGGAGGAGTCAAATGGCAAAGCATTATGATTTAATTGTGATCGGCGGAGGGCCGGGCGGATATACTGCGGCTTTAAGGGCAGCAGGACTTGGCCTTAAGACTGCCATTGTGGAAAAGGAGAAGCTGGGGGGAACCTGTGTCAATAAGGGCTGCATTCCTGCAAAGGCGCTGCTTCATGCTTCCAGCATTTTTGATACGCTTCAAAATAGTGATGAATTCGGGGTGTCTACAGATTTTATTTCTTTTGATTTTAAAAAGATGCAGCATTACAAAAAACGGTCTGTCAAGGCATACCGGAATGAGATAAAAGAGCTTATATCGGCTGCCGGGATACAGGTTATTTATGGAACAGCCACCATACGCCGGGGGCATACTGTTGAGGTCAACGGCCCTGAGGGAAAGGATTATTACGAAGCGGATAATATTATCATTGCCACAGGTGCAAAGCCGGTGGTTCCCAATATCCCGGGAGCAGACCTTCCGGGAGTGCTGACCAGTGACCGCCTTTTAACTTCGGAGGTTTGGAATTATGACCGCCTTACCATCATCGGCGGAGGCGTGATCGGGGTAGAGTTTGCCACTATTTTTAATGCTCTCTGTTCCAATGTAACCATATTGGAAAGGGGGCGGCATTTGCTGGAGCCCATGGATGGCGAGGTATCCCAGGCTTTGGAAGGCGAGCTGGGTCGAAAGGGGATTTCCATATGCTGCAATACGGTGATTAAGGAAATACGTGAGGACTCGAATCAGGGGCTGGTATGTGTGTTTACTATGAACGGAGAGGAACAGACTCTCCGTTCCGGACAGATCGTCATAGCTGCGGGCCGGGCTCCTTACATGGAAGGCCTCATTGGCCCTGATGTGGATTTTCAAATGGAAAACGGATATTTAAAGGTAAATTCCAATTTCTGTACCAGTGAGCCGGGGATTTATGCCATAGGTGATGTGGTGGATCATAAAAAGCTGGCCCATGTGGCTGCCGCTCAGGGCACTTATGTCGTAGAAAAAATAGCGGGGGTAAAGCATACCATCCGTCTTTCCGTGGTACCAAACGGTATGTTTGTAGAGCTTCCGGTGATTCCGGGATGTATTTACACAGAACCGGAAGTGGCTTCTGTGGGGCTTACAAAAGAGGCCGCCAGCGCCTGTAATATGAAAGTGGGCTGCGGACGTTATTTAATGAGCGGAAATGGGAAGTCTATTATTACCAGAGAGCAGAGCGGTTTTATTCATCTGGTTTTTGAGGAGTATTCCGGGACTCTTGTAGGTGCTCAGATTATGTGCCCAAGAGCCACCGATATGATCAGCGAAATGGCCACTGCCATTGCAAACGGGCTGACTGCAGAGCAGCTCATGCTTGCCATGCGGGCTCATCCCACATACAGCGAGGGAATTGCGGAAGCTATACAAAATTATTTAGAAACCAAAGGAGAAATCAGGGAATGATTCAGGACAGATTGGAACAGCTCAGAAGTTTGATGGAAGAGCGCCGTATAGATGCTTATATGATCCCTACTTCAGATTTTCACGAATCTGAGTATGTGGGAGCTTATTTTAAATGCAGGGAGTTTGTGACAGGCTTTACCGGTTCCGCGGGAACGGCTGTTATTACGAAAGAGGAAGCTGGATTGTGGACCGATGGACGGTACTTTGTTCAGGCGGGGAAACAGCTTGACGGTTCCAGTGTTACTCTACAGAAAATGGGGCAGCCAGGGGTTCCTGCTGTTGAGGAATATTTAGAACAGGTTCTGCCTGAAGGCGGGTGTCTGGGTTTTGACGGACGGGTGGTTAACTGTCAGATGGGACAGGCTTTGGAGAAGCTGTTGGAGGAGAAGAATGTAACGTTGGCTTGCCAGGAGGATTTGGTGGATGTTATATGGAAGGACCGTCCTTCTTTATCAGCCCAGCCGGCATGGATTCTGGTAGAAAAGTATGCAGGAAAATCGTCTGCACAGAAGATAGAAGATTTGAGAACCCAGATGAAGAAGGAAAAGGCTGGGGTTCATATTCTTACTACGCTGGATGATATTGCGTGGCTGCTAAATATCCGGGGAAATGATGTGGAGTGCAATCCGGTAGTATTGTCTTATGCTATGGTAACCTTGGAGCGTTTTTATTTATTTATCAATGACCAGGTGTTAAATGAGGAAGTAAAGGCTTATCTGAAGGGATTGGGGGTTACGGTCTGCCCTTATAATGATATTTATACGGCAGCAGGGCAGTTGAGAGGGCAGAAGGTTCTTTTGGAAACTGGTAAGATCAATTATGCTATTTATAAGAGCATTGATGATTCCAACAAGATTATTGACAAGATGAATCCCACTGTTATGGCAAAGGCCATGAAGAATCCGGTGGAAATTGAAAATATGAGAAATGCCCATAAAAAAGACGGAGCAGCTTTGGTGAAATTTATTTACTGGCTGAAAAACAATGTGGGTAAGGAAGTCATCACTGAGGTCAGCGCCCAGGAGTATTTAGACAGGCTGCGTTCAGAGCAGGAAGGAAATTTGGGAATCAGCTTTGATACCATATCCGCCTATGGAGCCAATGCGGCGATGTGTCATTATAAGGCGGGTAAAGAAAATGATACAAAGCTGGAGCCAAGAGGACTTTATCTGGTGGATTCCGGCGGGCAGTATTATGAAGGAACGACTGATGTGACAAGAACTGTTGCATTGGGGCCGCTGACAGAGGAAGAACGGGAGCATTTCACACTGACGGTGATCAGCATGCTGCGTTTGGGAGCGGTGAAGTTTCTGTATGGCTGCAGGGGGCTTACTTTGGATTATGTGGCTAGAGAACCATTTTGGAGCAGAGGAATTAACTTTGATCATGGAACAGGCCATGGAGTAGGGTATCTGCTGAATGTTCATGAGAGGCCCAATGGAATACGCTGGCGCATGGTTCCGGAGCGGCAGGATAACTGTGTTCTGGAGGAAGGTATGGTTACGTCTGACGAGCCGGGAGTGTATATTGAAGGCAGTCATGGAGTCCGTACTGAAAATCTGATTGTGTGTAAGAAGGCGGAAGCAAATGAATATGGGCAGTTTATGGAATTTGAATTTTTGACTATGGCTCCCATTGATCTGGAGGCCCTTGATAGGTCTATTATGACGGATAGGGATGTGGAATTGTTAAATGATTATCATAAGGCAGTTTATGAAAACCTTTCTCCTTATCTTTCTCAGGAAGAGGAGTTATGGCTGAAAGAGAATACCAGGGCAATTTAGGGGATGGAAACAGGCAGAACCGGAGTGTGGCGGTTCTGCCTGTTTTTGAGCTTTGGGTGTTTTAAATGTAAATTAATTTGGAGATGTATTGCTTGGGGATAGTGGAAAGATATTGTCTGTGTAATTATGAGAGATCCACCAGGGTGTATTCATAACCAATAGCGGGGAGGATCTTGTCCATAAGATCTTTGGTTTTAAACTTTATGCTGGAGGTATTGATACAGGGATGGCATCCAAAATATTCATGAGAAAGAATGTCTTTATCAATCAGCAGCCTGACCTGATGGTCTTTATCATTCATAAGTCCCAGTACGGAAACAGAGCCAGGAGTAATATCTAAATATTTCTCCATGAATTCCGGTTCTGCAAAGGAAAGTCTGGCAGAGCCGATTTGTTTTGAAAGTACGGCTGTGCGGAATTTTTTCTGTCCAGGCATCAGGAGAAGGTAAAAGTCTGTTTTTTGGGTATTTCGGAGAAATAAATTTTTGCAGATGTCAATTTCCAGAAGCTCATCAACTTCCCGGCATGCTTCCATGGAAGGGAGGGCATCATGGTCTAGTCTTACATAGGGGATATTAAGTTGATCCATTAGGTCGTAGGCTCTGACTTCCTTTGGAAGCCGCCTGGAGATATCCAAAGGGCGTCCGGGGTATATGGTTTTATCTAGATAGAAGGTGGTTTGTTCGGTATTCATGATGTTAAACTTCCTTTTGATCTTTTTAGGACTTATTATAGCTGAGTTGTGGGAGATTGCAAGGGTTTTCGGGGAAAAAAGTGGAATTATGGGATTTTTATGGGATTAAGGATTTTTATGGGATTATGGGAGATGATGTGATGTTTGGGGAGGAAGGAGAAATTTTGTGGTTTTCTGGGGGATAATGTATTATAATAGGAGAGAATGTGGAATTGATGAATAAGCGGCGCATTAATTTTGCTGGAAAATGATTTTGATGGAATGCTGCTTATTTTTATGTAATAAGATAAAATTTATAGTGGAAAAGAATGGAGAGAGTTGATGATAGATAACAGAATAAAAAAAGAGAGATTTCGTGATGATTGGAAGGGGAAGAAGAGCAGTGGGGAGAAGGAAGGGAAAGGGAATGCCAGTGCGAAAGACAGGGCGAAAAAAGGTGTGAAAAGCAGTACGAAAGATGGTATGAGAGATGGTGTGAAAGGTGGTCCGAAAGACGGTACGAGATATGGTGTAAAAGGCAATGCAAAAGACGGTTTGAAAAGCAGCACGAAAAACAGTACAAGGTATGGTGCGAAGGATAGCGTAAAAAGCAGTTCAAGGGCTGGATCAAAAGACAGTACCCCAAATAGTCCGAAAGATGGTATGAGAAGTAATTCATTCGGTCAAAAAAGGCATGAGGAAGAGAATGGGGGCAGAAGGTTTCAGAAACGTTCCTCAAAATGTCCAGTATTTCATAAGTGCGGTGGATGTCAGATTTTGGATATGCCTTATGGAAAACAGTTGGAGCAGAAACAGAAGCAGCTGGAGAAATTGCTGAAGCCTTATTGCAAGGTAGAACCTATTATTGGGATGGAGAATCCTTATCATTACAGGAATAAGGTTCATGCAGTTTTTGATCATGACAAAAAGGGCAATCCTATTTCCGGTGTTTATGAGGCTAATTCCCACCGGGTTGTTCCGGTGGAGTCTTGTTTAATTGAGGACCAGAAAGCGGATGAGATCATTGGAAGCATTCGCGGAATGTTAAAATCTTTTAAAATCCGTACTTATGATGAGGATACAGGGTATGGTCTGCTTCGTCATGTGCTGATACGGAGAGGATTTTCTACTGGAGAAATTATGGTGGTTTTGGTGACGGCTTCTCCTATATTTCCTTCTAAAAATAATTTTGTAAAGGAACTGAGAAGGATGCATCCGGAAATTACTACAATCATACAGAATGTCAATGGACGGGATACCAGTATGGTGCTGGGAGATAAGGAAAATATTTTGTATGGAAAGGGATATATTGAGGATATTTTATGTGGCTGCCGTTTTAGAATTTCCTCCAAATCTTTCTATCAGGTGAACCCGGTACAGACGGAGGTGTTGTATGATCTGGCTATTAAGGCTGCTGGGCTGACGGGAAATGAGCGGGTGATCGATGCTTATTGTGGAATCGGAACCATTGGGCTTGTTGCAAGCAAACATGCAAAAGAGGTCATTGGGGTGGAATTAAACCGTGATGCAGTCCGCGACGCAGTGGAAAATGCCAAGATTAATGGGATTAAGAATGTTAGGTTCTTTTGTAATGATGCTGGCAAATTTATGGTGAATATGGCGGAGAATGAGGAGCATGTGGATGTGGTGTTCATGGACCCGCCGAGAAGCGGGAGTACAGAGGAGTTTATTGAGTCGGTGGCAAAGATAAAGCCGGAAAAGGTGGTATATGTGTCTTGCGGGCCGGAGACTTTGGTTCGGGATTTGGGGTATTTTAGGAAGAAAGGGTATGAGGCAAAGAAGGTGTGGGGAGTGGATATGTTTCCGGGAACGGAGCATACGGAATGTGTCACAATTTGTCGAAAAATCGAATGAATATAAGCGCAAAAAGGGCTGTGAATAGAATCTCTCCATCGAATATATGAGATAATTCTCTAAATTAGCGTTTTAGACTTTTTCGGTCAAGTTTTGTTATTTGTATTGTCTACTCAGGGGGTAGCATATCGCAGGAGAGTATTTCATGATCAATTACAACTCCTGACGGCAACCTTGCTTGGCAGCAATCTCATATCTTTCAATATAATTTAACGTAATAGGAATAGCATAAACAAGGATAGCTTGCGCAACAAAAAAGTATGATGGATTTCTTTTATCATCAGCTATAGCCATTGATTCAATTATAGTTTCTTGCGATATTCCACTTTCATCAATTAATTGCTGAGTCTCATTAACAATACTGATTAAGGTATTGTATTTATATTAGACTGAGTGCCCGTATGGTTTCATAGCAGTTAGCAATGGGATGATAATCCGTTTTTGTAAGCGGGCTTTTTATATTGCTGTACCTTTTTCCCTCTCTGTTTAGGATATTGTACCAGCCGCCGTAGACCGTATCAATCATATATGACCAACAGTACCTAAACATGGAATTATACACATCCCAATAGTATTGTGAATTTTTCCGTACGGCCATCAACGCTGAAGCGCCAATGGTTTCAGCAAGCACCCAATAGATTTTATCTGTATTGATAACGGCACCATCTCTGGACAAAAGGTAAAACACACCGCCGTATTGGGGATCAAAACCTTTGCTTAATCCTGCATGATATAGATATTTTGCTCTTTCAAGCATCCAATCCTCATGGTAATACCGCTCCAGGAGCAGCAACAGCTTACTCCATTCGATTTGATGCCCTGGGACAAACCCTGTCGGACGGAATTGCTGCAGGGATTCGTCTTTTTCGTAGTAAGTCCAGTCAATCGTCCAGTCTGGATAGAAGTTCTCCCAGATCATGCCCCCGGACTGCGCAGCCAGTTTAACAGTCACAGATTTCGCCAGATCATAGGCTCTTTGAAGGTACTTCACGTTTGATGTGGCATCGTAGGCAGCCATCATCGCTTCGCACATGTGCATATTCGAATTTTGCCCGCGATAAGGAGATACCACCGACCAATCGGCGCTTATTTCGTCCTTGTAAAGTCTGTATCGGGGTTCCCAGAAATGCTTTTCCAACACGTTATAAGTATATTCGATGATTTTGGTGGCCTGCGCCATCCCAGCTTGAGCAGCCCTTGCAGCTGACAGCAGGACGAAGGCATGGCCATATGCGAATTTGGTGGGATCTTCTACCCTTTGATCTCTAAGAATCCAATAATATCCTCCGTTTTTATGATCCAAATGGTTTTTTTGAAGAAAGCTGAGTCCCTGCGACAGTGCACGGACATACCATCCTGGCTGATTTCCAATTATTGAGCCAACGCTGAAATCATAAATAAAACGCGTGGTGCTTATCAGATGCTTGGTATTGTAATCACAAATAGTTCCGTCATCTAGAAAACAGTTATAATAGCCTTCGTTTTTATCATCCATGCACTGGGGGTAATAAAAGTTCAGAATGGTGAATATATGGCTTTTCAGCCATTCAGAGCTTTGAAAACAGGAACTTCTCAACGTTTCGGTGTTCATATACTCACTCCTTCTTTTACGATTGCATGGAGGCACCGCCGTCCACATGAAGAACCTGCCCTGTTACATAAGAGGAATCGCCGGACGAAAGATAAACATATGTGGGGGCCAGCTCCCATGGTTGCCCGGATCTTTTCATGGGGGTATCCGAACCTAGAGTCGTGACATATTCCGCTGGCCAGCTTGCCGGCTGAAGCGGTGTCCAAATGGGGCCGGGTGCCACTGCATTGACACGGATTCCCTTTGACACAAGAGAATGTGCCATTGCACGTGTAAAACTGACAATCGCACCCTTTGTACTGGAATAATCAATCAGCTGATCATTCCCAATGTATGCGTTGATGGAAGTAGTGTTAATAATTGTGCTTCCGCTTCTCAGATGTGGCAGCGCGGCTTTTGTCATGTAAAACATCGCAAAAATGTTGACCTGGAAGGTTAGTTGAAGCTGTTCAGCAGATATATCTTCAATACTATTCTGCGGAAACTGTACACCAGCATTATTTACCAGTACATCCAAACGACCAAGGGATGTAACGGTATCCGCAACCGTCTGTCTGCAGAACGTTTCGTCTCGCACATCTCCAGCAATCAGAATACATTTCCTGCCTAGCTTTTCTATATATGCTTTTGTATTTTGCGCATCCTCATGCTCGTTGTAATAAACAACGGAAATATCCGCGCCCTCCTTGGCAAAGGCAACCGAAACAGCCCTGCCTATGCCGCTGTCACCCCCCGTTATCAGCGCAACTTTGCCTTTGAGCTTTCCGGTTCCGATATGATCTGGATTATCGAAAATGGGTTTCGGATTCATGAGTGTTTCCAAACCGGGCTGCACAGGCTGGTGCTGCGGCGGAAACTGTACTGGAACTTGATGACATACTTTTTTGTAACCTAAATAAGGATAGTATAAATTCATAAGGTAACCCTCCAAATTAAACAGAATTGATAATATAATATATGTAGATAATTGCCTTAATGCCACTTTATTGTAAACGAGGAATTTGTTATAAGAAATTTGTAATATGCTACCAACAGAATCTACATCTGGATGACACCTGTTTTAAAATTCGTGACAATATTGATAATAAGCAGCTTCTTCTTGATATATTGTGTTTTGCACATGCAGTTCACAATTGATTGCGATATTATTGCTACTATATATGAATTTCCAAAATTTAAAAAATTAGGAAGTTATGTTAGATTTATTATCGACTTCAATGTTTGTTGGAGATTTTGTACTAGAAGTTTTTGCCAAAACCATATGAGTTGTATCTAAAAAAATAAGTGCGCTAAATGATGAATTAGAATAAGGATTTTGCAATGCAGAAGATAACTCTAGAATAGGTAATCATTCAAATCCTTTGATGTCAATCAAAAGAGATGGTGTTCTATATTCATACACTGAAAACATTGGCTGAAGGTTGGAAGACTCTGAGATATTTAATGAGTGTACATATTTGGTGAGTATAACGAATATTATGTTATAAAAATTTAATAAAAGGGAGGTATTAATAATATGAGTTATACATATCCAAATGGACAGCCCCAGGGCATGGCTCATCAATTCACCAATAAGCTAAGAGAGATATTAATTGGTGAAATTATAGCTATTAATGGATATCAGAGTCATATTACCAATTCGAACATAATAGAAATCAACAATGCATGGCACAGCATTATGCTTGATGAGAAAAAACATTATGGATGGATATTGCAGTTGCTTCGAAAATATGATCCAGAGCAGTGTCAGCAGTTTTTATTACATAAAACTGATAATCCGGGGCCACAAATACCGATTCAAAGCTATAATCCGAAGCCTGACAATCAGATTATACTGAATAATCTGCGGGATGATATTAAAGGCGAATTTGAAGCTGTTATACTGTATGAAGCCGACATATTAAAATTTCCATACAAGGATATCCAGGATGTCTTAAGAGTGGTTACGCTGGAAGAAAAAGGGCATGCTGAACACTTGACAAAGCTGTTGTTAAAATATGATCCAGATGCATATGATGGCCTAGCATAAAAAGTGAGATAGATATAAGCAAAGACAAAATGATAGATGCAGGTTTAAAGAGGTAAAACCGAGACTTATGAACTCCTGTAAACGGCAAGTACTTTCCA